>JADYYG010000031.1 GCA_020853755.1 Dehalococcoidia bacterium
CCGGGACCTCTTCGCGGCGGTGCCCGAGGCGAAGGCACGCGGCTACAAGGCCGGGCGCTTCAGCTTCAACGTCAAAGGCGGACGCTGCGAAGAGTGTAGCGGCGATGGCTACAAGGTCGTCGAGATGCAGTTCCTGCCCGACGTGACCGTGCCCTGCGAGGTCTGCCACGGCAAGCGGTACAACCGTGAGGCCCTCGAAATCCTCTTCCGCGGCAAGAACATCGCCGAAGTGCTCGACATGACCGTCTCCGAAGCAGCGGAGTTCTTCGAGCGATTCCCGCGCGTCAAGCGCATCCTCGACACCCTCGAGGCGACGGGCCTCGGCTACATCAAGATCGGCCAGCCGGCGACGACGCTCTCCGGCGGCGAAGCGCAGCGCATTAAGCTGGCCAGCGAACTGTCGCGCCGGTCCACCGGCCGCACACTCTACGTACTCGACGAACCGACAACCGGGCTGAGCTTCCAGGACGTCGCGCATCTCCTGCACGTGCTCCAGCGCCTGGCAGACGCCGGTAACACGGTCCTTGTCATCGAGCACCACCTCGACATCATCAAGTCGGCGGACTACCTCATCGACCTCGGTCCGTACGGCGGCGACCGTGGCGGCGAACTCATCGGGACGGGAACACCGGAGGAACTCGCGCACAATCCGAACAGCTTCACTGGCCAGTATCTGAAGCCAATCCTGGAAGCCGCTGGCACGCTGGAACGGGTTTCGAAGCAGCCGGCCCCGAGCCGCAACGGCCGAACACCGGCGGGCGGCGAAGCTGCCGCGAAGACTTCGCGCGCACGCTCAAATGGTGCGAAGGCGAACGAAGACGCCGCAGCCGCGGCCGCCGAGACTATAGCCGCGCGCATCAGCCGTGAGTCCACGGTCCCGGCCGAGCGGCCGAAGACGAAAGCCGCCCAGAAGCGCGAACGCCAGGCCGCGGCGCCGCGCAAAGAAACGGCCAGCGAAAAGAACCTCCGCGAAACGCGCGAACGTACCCAGCGTTAACCCCGGTGCAACGGGTTCAATTGCGCTGGCGGCGGTAGCGGCAGTACACCTCGTTCGTGTCGGGATTCGGCACCGCCCAGACGAGATGGAAATGCGGCAGGGTCTCGCGGGTGAACGGCTGAGCAGATTCGACCGGCGTCTTCACCCCGTGGCCGCCGACGACGACAGGGCCAAGCGTGAAGAAGAACTCATCAACCACATCGAGCCGGAACAGTTCGCCGTTCACCGTGGGTCCTCCTTCGACGAGAAGGACGTTCGCGCCAAGGCTCTCCCGCATGTGCCGGAGCATCTCGGGCAGTAGGTTCTCCGCCGGGAGCGTGACGACGGGCCGCCCGGTCGCTTCGATTGCGGCACGCCGTTCAGCCGGGGCCGAGTCGGCGAGGTAGATGACCGCGTCGAAGTCCCGGGCCGTGAAAAAGATGCGCTCGAGGGGAAGGTTCCCACTCGCCGAGACCACCGCCGCGATAGGCGACGGCGGCTTGCCACGGCTGATGCGCAGTTGATCGAGGATGGGGTCGCCGGTTCGCGAAGACGTCCCGCTGGCACGCAGTGTGTTCGCGCCGTTGAGCACGACATCTGCGTTGACGCGCAGTTCACGCATGAGCCGTTGGTCGACCTTCGAGCCTATGCCCTGCTCCGTGCCCTCCACCACCACCTTGCCATCGATAGACACCACCATGTTGAGGATGATGTACGGCCGCTCGGCAGGCGCCGGCAGCAGGTCGAGCGTGGTGTAGTCAGGCTTCGTCATAGCAAATGTCCGTGCAGGGTGCTCATTCGATTGAAGCACGCGACGGGAGCGTTCGCCACGCGCTCAGACCGGCGGGACGACGCCCGGGACGAAGTGGGCCGGCCAGCGTTGCTGTTCGAAGGTGTCGGGCACTTCACGGCCCCGGGCGGCGGTGATTCGCTGCCACGCGACGCCGATATCGACGCCGCCGCGAACCAGCAGCGCGGCCGCCAGCGATGGCCCGCGCCCGACGGTCGCCCAACAGTGGACGGCGAGGCCCTCGCCCGAATGCAACAGTTCGTGCCAGGCGTCCAGGCAGGGCCGTGCGCGCTCTGGGACCGCAACCTGCAGGTTCCCAACCGGGAAGTGGTGGAAGGCGAGCCCGGCGGCCGGCGCCAGCTCAGGCACACGCTGCAGCTCCGCCGCGATGACTTCGTCCGGAGTCAGCGCCGAGACGAGATTCCGGTACCCCGCCGCCGGCAACGCCCGAAGGTCGTCTTCGAGGAACCACCCGGAGCGCGGGCGGCTGCAGAGCGCGAGCTTGCCCGGCCACGGCCCTTCGAGTTCCCAGATGTCCAACTACGCCTGCTCCGGCAGGTCAGCAGCGGGGTCGAGTGGCCGGTAATAGCAGCTCGTGTTGCCGGTGTGGCAGGCCGGGCCTTGCGGGCGGGCCTTCACGAGCAGCGAGTTCGCCTCGCAATTCTTGCTGATGGACACGAGTTCGAGCCGGTTCCCGCTCGTGGCGCCCTTCTCCCACAGCTCGTTCCGTGATCGGCTCCAGAACGTCACGAAGCCCGACGCGTAGGTCCGGGCAATCGACTCACGATTCATCCAGGCCAGCACGAGCACCTCGCCGCTGGCAGCGTCCTGCACGACGGCCGGAATGAGGCCATCGGCATCAAATGAAAGGACTGACTGCTCCGACACGCTCTGATTGTTTCGTGCGCCGCCTGCTTTGTCGATCAACTCGCTGCGGGAACCGGACGGATCGGCAGGCCTGCCGCAGCGAGGTGCTCTTTGACCTCGCGGATGGAGTACGTGCCGAAATGGAAGATGCTCGCCGCGAGGACCGCGCTCGCATGGCCCTCCGCGAGCGCCTTCGTCATATGCTCCGGGCCGCCGGCGCCACCAGACGCGATCACCGGAACAGTCACTGCATCGCTGATCGCCCGCAGGAGGCCGATGTCGTAGCCGGACTGGTGACCATCGGTGTCCATGCTCGTGACGAGGAGTTCGCCGGCGCCGCGCGTCGCCGCCTCTTTCGCCCATTCCACGGCGTCGAGTCCGGTGGGGTTCCGGCCGCCGTGGGTGAACACTTCCCACTGGCCCTTCGAACCGCGCACACGCCGGGCATCAATGGCCACCACGACCGCCTGGCTCCCGAACCGGTACGCGCCCTCGTTGATCAGTTCAGGCGTCTGGATGGCCGAGGTGTTGATGCTCACCTTCTCCGCGCCGAGTTCCAGCATCACCTTCATATCGAGTGCAGACCGGATGCCGCCGCCAACCGTGAACGGGATGAACACCTGGTCAGCCGTGGCGGCCACCATGTCGTACGTCGTGCTCCGGTTGTCGGAAGAAGCGGTGATGTCGAGGAACACCAGTTCGTCTGCGCCCTGCTGTTCGTAAGCCCGCGCGAGTTCGACCGGGTCACCGGCGTCACGCAACTCGACAAACGACACGCCTTTAACCACGCGGCCGTTATCGACATCGAAGCAAGGGATGATGCGCCGGGTCAGCACACACTGATTGTCCGGGTGATTGACGCGCTATGTCGACTGTGGGCTTGGTGGCTACGCGGTGGCCACAGCGGCCAGCGCCTCAGGAAGCGTGAACGCGCGCTCATAGAGAGCCTTCCCCACGATGGCGCCCTCGCAGCCAATCGCGGCCAGCCGGACAAGGTGCTCCAACCGGGAAACGCCGCCTGATGCAACCACCGCGCACGGCAACGCCGCGACCAGCTCTTCGTACGCGGCGTAATTCGGCTCCGACAGCATCCCGTCGCGGCTGATGTCGGTGAACATCACTCGGGCTACGCCGGCGTCCGTCATGGCCTTCGCCAGGTCGAGAGCTCGAACCGTGCTGCTCTCCAGCCATCCATCGGTCTGCACCATCCCATCGCGGGCATCGATCGAAACCACAATGCGCTTCCCGAACTCCGCGACGGCAGCATGAACTAGCTCGGGGTTCTTCACCGCGGCGCTGCCGAGTTGCACCTGCCCCGCGCCGTAGCTGAAGGCCGCCCGTACATCTTCGATCCGTCGCATGCCCCCGGAGACCTCGACCGGCACATCGACTGCCGAGCATATGGCAGCCATCACCTCGGACTGGGCCGGGCGGCCGTCCTTCGCGCCGTCGAGGTCCACCACGTGAATGCGCGGCGCGCCGAGCGCAGCCCACTGCTTCGCCACGGCTACCGGGTCGCCGGGGTACGTCGTCTCCTTCCCGTAGTCACCCTGGAGAAGGCGTACGCAGCGGCCGCCGCGGAGGTCGATTGCCGGGATGACTTCGAAGCTCACGTGGCGGCGGGGACCGGGCTGGAGGCGGTGCTCAGACGCCGCGCCCATTCCACGAAGTTGCGGTAGATGCGCAGCCCCAGTTCGCCGCTTTTCTCGGGATGGAACTGTGTGGCTACAAGGTGGCCACGTGCCAGAACACTCGGAAAACGTACGCCGTACTCCGTTTCGCCCAGGGCGAGCGACGCGTCGGAAACGGTGGGGTGATAGCTGTGGACGAAGTAGAAGTAGCTCCCGCTCGGGACGCCCTCGACGACCGGGTGTTCGCGCAGCCACTCCACCGTGTTCCAGCCCATGTGCGGGACTTTCCGGTCCGGCGACGGCTCGAACCGGCGCACTTCGCCCGGCAAAACCCCCAGGCACGGCGTGTCGCCTTCTTCGGAGCGCAGCAGGAGCGCCTGCATGCCCATGCAGACACCGAGAAACGGCCGGTCCGCGGCGATGTACTCGAGGATCGGCTCAACGAGGCCACGTTCGCTCAGCTTCGCCATCGTATCGGCGGCGGCGCCGACTCCAGGAAGCACAAGCGCACCGGCCCGGTCGATATCAGCCGGGTCTGCGCTGACCACCGGCTCGGCGCCCACGTGCCCAAGCGCGCGGGAGACGCTGCGCAGATTCCCCGCGTCATAGTCGATCACCACTACCGGCCCGTGCGTCATGAGGCCATTGTCCGGTTCCGCAGGCGGCGTTGTCGAACGGGAAGCGCCATCCACCCATGGGGAACCGAAAGAGCGGCAGGTATACTTTCGCGGCCATGCCTGAAGCCCCCGACAACCAGTATGACGCGCGCCTTCGCAGCGAAGAGTTGCGCTCGGTCATCAACTACCACAACCGCCTCTATTACGAACTGGATGCGCCGGAAGTCTCCGACGCGGTTTATGACGACTTTCTGAACGAACTGCGGGCTATCGAACGGCGCTACCCGGAGCTCATCACGCCGGATTCGCCGACACAGCGAACCGGCGCGGCGCCGCTCACCACGTTCGAAGTTGTGGTTCACCGAAACCCTCTGCTCAGTCTGTCGAACTGCTTCTCGGCGGAGGAACTGGCGGCATGGCACCGCCGCGCCGCCGACCGCCTCGATCGGAGTGAATTCGCGCTCACGTCGGAACCGAAAATCGATGGCCTGGCGATCTCGCTGGTCTACGAGAACGGACGGTTCGTGCAGGGCGCCACTCGCGGCGACGGCCGCCAGGGGGAAAACGTCACGGAAAACCTGCGCACTGTCACGACCATTCCGAAGGCGCTCGCAGGAACGTTCCCGGAGCGGTTCGAAGTGCGCGGCGAGGTCTACATGTCCCGGAGCGGATTCGAGGCCATGAACGCCGCCATCGGCGAGGAGAACCTCGAACGCGAGAAGGTCGGGCGGAAGCCGCTCTCGCTGTATGCCAACCCGCGCAACGCGGCCGCTGGCTCGGTGCGTCAGAAAGACCCGTCGGTGACGGCATCGCGGCCGCTGGCGATGTTCATTTACCAGCTCGGATGGTGCGAGGGGCCGCACCCCGACAGCCACCACGAAATCCTAGGCTGGCTCAAAGAGATGGGCTTCAACATCAACCCGGAGGTGCGCCTGCACCCCGGTCTCGACGATGTCCACAGCCGCATCCAGTGGTGGGGCGCCCAGCGCGAACGGCTCGACTACGACATCGACGGCGTGGTCCTCAAGATCGATGACACGCGGGAGTGGGATGCACTCGGTTATGTCGGACGCGAACCCCGCTGGGCCACCGCGTTCAAGTTCCCGCCGCAGCAGCGCACCACGAAACTGCGCGCCATCGAGGTGAACGTTGGCCGAACGGGCGTGCTCACCCCGTTTGCCGTACTCGAGCCGGTGATTGTCGGGGGCGCAACGGTATCACTGGCCACGCTCCACAACGAAGGTGATATCCGCCGCAAGGACATCCGCGAAGGCGACACCGTTATCGTCCAGCGAGCCGGCGAGGTCATCCCCCAGGTGGTTGGGCCAGTCCTCAGCCTCCGGACTGGCGACGAACAGGAGTTCAGCATGCCGGCGGTGTGCCCGTCCTGCGAGACGCCTATCTCGCGCGACCCGGACGAGGCGGCGTATTACTGCCCCAACACCAGCTGCCCGGCCCAGGCCATCCGCATGCTCGAACACTTCGCCAGCAGAGGCGCCATGGACATCGAGGGCCTCGGCGAGCGGATGGCCATCACCCTCTATCAGACCGGCCTCGCGACGAGCCCGGCCGACATCTACGACCTGACGGCCGAGAAGTTCATGACCCTCCCGGGCATCAAGGCGAAGGGCGCCGGCAACCTCATGCGCGGCATCGAAGCAAGCAAGCAGCGGCCACTCGTGAACGTCTTGCTCGCGCTGGGCATCCGCCACGTCGGCTGGGAAACCGCGCGGCTCATCGCCGAGACCATCGGCCGCCTCCAAGGCCTGCTGGGTGTCGACGCGGAGGGCCTGCAGACGATCGACGGGATCGGACCGGTGGTCGCCGGGAGCATCCTCGACTGGGTCAGCCAGGACCGGAATCGCGAACTCGTGGCGCGCCTCATCGCCCACGGAATCAACCCCGTGCACCAATCGACACGCGTTGAGGGCGGCGTGCTCGACGGCCTGACGTTCCTCGTGACCGGGCGGCTCGAGTCGATGTCCCGCGCCCAGGCCGAGGAGACGATCCGGGCGCTCGGGGGCAAAGTCGGCTCCTCCGTGAGCAAGACAACGGACTTCCTCGTAGTGGGAGCGGACGCTGGAACGAAGCTTCAGAAGGCGGAAAAGCTCGGTGTGCGCGTGATCACGGAGCAGGAGTTCCAACGGCTGGCAGAGGGCGGACCGGCGGCGCTCGAATCTGGACTTGGCGCTTAGAAAAAGGTATCCACCAAACACCAACCACAAACTTTCATGGATTCGCCCGGCGGGGTTATGGCGCGTATACTGAGCAGGCCGCCGGCGGTTTCGCTGGCGGCGCTTTTGACGACGGCAGGTTCCCGCCTTTGGCGTTCTTCAATCCACTGAATGGCCTCTTTGGGTTTCTCTCTCACGACATCGCGATCGACCTCGGGACCGCGAACACCCTCGTGATGGTCAAGGGCCGCGGCATCGTCATCGACGAGCCATCCGTAGTCGCCATCGACCGCACTACGAAGAAGATCCTCGCCATCGGCGCCGAAGCGAAGCGCATGGTCGGCCGAACGCCGGCCAACATCATCGCCGTCCGCCCACTCCGCGACGGCGTTATCTCCGACTTCGAAGTAACCGAGAAGATGCTCAGCTACTTCATCCGGGCGGTGCATGACCGCAGCTTCCTCGCCCAGCCGCGTGTTGTCGTCGGCATCCCTTCGGGTGTCACCGAGGTGGAGAAGCGGGCCGTCCACGACGCTGCGCTCAACGCGGGGGCGCGCAGTTGCTTCCTCATCGAAGAGCCGATGGCAGCCGCTATCGGCGCCGGGCTGCCGGTCATGGAAGCCGCCGGCTGCATGATCGTCGACATCGGCGGCGGCACCACCGAGGTCGCCGTCATCTCCCTCGGCGGCATGGTCGTCAGCACCTCTATCCGCGTGGCTGGCGACGAAATGGACCAGGACATCATCGCCTACGCGCGCCAGGTGCATAACCTCCTCATCGGCGAACGCACGGCCGAGGAGATCAAGAAACTCGCCGGTTCGGCCGCCCCGCTCGACCCTGAAGAGACCATCGACATTCGCGGCCGCGACCTGGCGACCGGCCTTCCTAAGTCCGTCGAGGTCAGCACGGTCGAAATCCGCGATGCGCTCGCGGGCTCCATCAGCGCGATCGTCGAGGCGGTCCGCTCATCCATCGAAGTGACGCCGCCGGAACTGGTCTCCGACCTGATGGCCCATGGCATCGCCCTCGCCGGGGGCGGGGCCATGCTTCGCGGTCTCGACCGGCGGCTCAGCCAGGAGACGCGCTTCCCGGTGTATGTCTCCGAAGACCCGCTCCTTTGCGTCGTGCGGGGCGCGGGGGAAGTGCTCGAAGAAACCGAAATGCTCAATAAGGTGCAGTCCCAATTGGCCTCGCGGCGGCCGGGGCGATAGCATCGGGGCGCGCCCCGGAGTGATCACATGCTGATCTTCCAACGGTATTCGTGGTGGGTTGCGGCCATGGTTGGGCTGGCGCTGCTGCTTGCTGTCGTGGGCCAGGTCGGTGTGCTGAGCCCGGTACAAGGCCTCTTCCTCAATGTCGCATCGCCCTTCGAGAAGGTCCTGAACGGCACGTTCCGGCCGATCGCGGGATTGCTTTCGAACGCTGGCGAAGTCGGCGCCATCCGTGACGAGAATAGTCGCCTGCGCCTCGAGAACGAGGACCTTCGCAACCAGATCGCCGAACTCCAGCAGAACGCCGCCCAGATCGACGACCTGCGCGAGGCGCTGAACCTCACTCAGGGCGACAAGAGCGTCCAGTACCTCGCGGGCAGCATCGTCCACCGCGACGCCTCGCCCTTTACCGACGTCGTGACCATCGACCGCGGCAGCGGCGACGGCCTCCAGGTCGGCATGGTGGTGCTCTCCACGAAGGGCACGCTCATGGGCAAGATCACCAAGGTGACGAAGACGAACGCCTTCGTCCGCCTCATCACCGATACCCAGAGCCGGGTCACCGCCGAAGTCCTCGGCACCGGCGCCGACGGCAGTGTGCGAGGCACGCCCGGCCGTGGCCTTTCGTTCGACCTCGCCCAGGGAGAGATCGCGGTGGGTGACACGCTGATCACGGCAGGGCTTGGCGGCAGCTACCCGCGCGGTCTTCCCATCGGGCGCGTCACATCCGTCTCGGGTTCGAACCAGGACCTCTACAAGAAGGTCACCCTGGAACCGGGCGTGCGCATCTCCACGGCTGAGACCGTGCTCGTGCTCACCAGCTTCATCCCGGAAACGCTGGACCTGACGCCATGAAAGGCGCTGCGTCCGTGCTCGCAGCGATCGTCGCGGCGATGGCGCAGGTCACCGTGGCGCCGCTCTTCCCCTTATCCGCTGCGGTGCCCGATTTCGTCCTCCTCGTACTCGTGGTGGTGGCCGCATTCGGCAGTCCCCGCCGCGCGATGGTCTGCGTGCCGGTGGCAGCCATCGCCTACGGTTTCCTCTCGGATCGTTCGCCAGCCCTCCTGCTGATGGCCTACCTTCCGCTGCTGCCGCTCGGCCTCTACCTCGAAGAAGCGCAGATACCACTGAACCACTACGCGCGGACGCTTGCCGCCACGCTGCTGACTGGCCTCTGGATGCGCGGGCTGCTCATGCTGGGGCCGCTGCTCGGCGGCGCCGACGCCTCATTCGGCGCTGTGGCCGGCCAGGTCCTGATCCCCGGCCTTTTCCTTGACTTCGTTTTACTGAGTGTCGTTTACGTACCGCTTCGCCTTATAGGATGGAGCGGCCAGGGGATGTCGCTTCAGCGCGGCACGTACTACTCAAGCCTATGAGCATCCTCGACGAAGGCTTCCGAGCACCCGGCGGGACGAGCCGGAACCGGCCCCATGGGAACATGGCGGTGCTGCGCATCGCCATCCTTGTTGCCTTCGTCGTCCTCGGCGCGCGCCTGGCCAAGATGCAGATTGTCGACGGCGCGGAGTACGCCCAGCGCTCGCGCGAGAACCACATCGTCCAGAAGAACATCCTGCCGACACGCGGCCTCATTACCGACCGCAACGGGGAGCCGCTGGTTGAGAACGTCGGTGTCTACTCGGCCCAGATCCTTCCCCAGTTGCTCCCCGAGAAAGAGACCGACCGTTACCAGATCTACCTCAAGATCCAGAGTCTGCTCGGCGTGTCCCCGGTCGAGACCAAGGCCCGGGTTGACGATGCGATTGCGGCGGGCAAGGACTACATCGCGATCACTGTGGCCAACAACCTCCCGAAGGAGAAAGCCCTCGCGCTGGACGAAGCCTCCGTCGACATGCCGGGCGTCTCACTCGCCATCACGCCGGGCCGGGAGTACATCGGCGGTGAAGAATTCAGCCACATCCTGGGCTACATCGGCCCGCAGTTCGCTGAGGATGCTGCCCGCCTCAAAGGTCAGAACTACCAGCTCAACGAGCCGATCGGAAAGGACGGGCTCGAAAAGCAGTACGAATCGGACCTGCGCGGCACGGCCGGCTTCACGGCGGTCGAGCAGGACGCATACGGGCGCCAGATCCAGGCGCTCCAGTCCCGCGACCCGGTTCCGGGGAACAGCCTGAAACTCGCCATCGATGCGGGTCTGCAGAAGTACATCGGCGAACTCCTCCAGGACTCGCTGCCCGACACCACCGGCGTCTGGGGCGACGCAACCGTCGCGGCCGCCGTTGTCATGGACCCGTTCACCGGCGAGATCCTCGCGATGAACTCTGTGCCTACCTACGACAACAACATCTGGGCGGAGAGCAAGGACCGGAGCGATGAACTCGACCGCCTCGTCCACGACGAAAAGACCCACACGCTCCTGAACAAGGCCCTTTCGGCGGCGGCGCCTGGGTCGACCTTCAAGCTCGTCACCGCCAGCGCGGGGCTCGAAGAGGGCAACGTCACCGCGAACACCACGCGCTACATCCCCAAGACGCTCGAGTTCAAGGGCGAAAACGGCGAACTCTACCCGCTCGAAGACTGGCGCCAGCACGGGACCATCAGCCTGATTGATGCCATCGCCTGGTCGTCGAACATCTACATGTTCGAAATCGCCGGCGGGCTGCCCCAGGAACGCATCCCCGGCCTCGGGAAAGACCCGGAGACCTCAGCTGTCATCCTCGCCAGCTGGGCGCGGAACTTCGGCTTCGGCCAGCCAACCGGCATCGACCTCGAAGGCGAAGCGAGCGGCCGGATCCCAACGCCAGACTGGAAACGCCGCATCTTTTCCGGGCCCGAGTTCAATCCGTCCGACCGCGAATGGTTCATCGCCGACACCTATTTCACGGCCATCGGGCAGGGGTCGGTCCTGGCCACGCCGCTCCAGGTGACGCGGATGACCGCCGCTATCGCTAACGGCGGCAAACTGGTCACACCCCACATCGTTGACTCCGTCATTGCCCCGGACGGTACTACCGTCCGCAAGATCGAGACGTCGTACCGAGACGTCGGCCTGAAGAAGTCGACCATCGACACCGTGCGCCAGGGCATGTGGGGTTCGGTGAACTACGGCGCCGGCGCCCGGGCGAACATCCCCCAGGCTGTCGTGGCCGGGAAAACGGGTACCGCCGAGTTCTTCAAGCCAGATGGGACGAAGTCCCAGCACGCCTGGTTCACCGGCTACGCCCCGTTCGACAACCCCGAAGTCGTGGTGACCGTCTACTTCGACATCGGTGTCGGCGGCGACAAGGCGGCACCAACGGCCGCGAAGATCCTCGAATACTACTTCGACCACGTGAAGCGATGAGCAGCGTCACCTACGGCTACGGCGGCAGCGCACGAACCTCGGCGAGCGTCTGGCGAGGCTGGGACCGCTTCGACTACGTGATGGTCGCCACGGCCCTGGCGCTCGTTGCCGTGGGCCTCGTGCTCATCTACAGCGGTTCGCTGTCGTTCTACGAGGGTCCGCTCGCCAGTTTCCAGAGCCCGGTGTTCAAGCAGGTCATCTTCGCCTGCATCGGCATCGCCGGGATGCTCGCCGTCTCGAAGTTCGACTACCACTACCTGACGCACTACGCGTGGGTGCTGTACGGCATCGGCTGCGTCTCGCTCGTCGCTATCCTCGCCATCGGCCAGACAGCGTTCGGCTCGACTCGCTGGTTCGACCTCGGCCCCATCCAGGTCCAGCCATCCGAGTTCGCCAAGCTTGCGACCATCCTCGCCCTGGCTCGCTACTTCAGCGAACACGGCGGCGACGCCCGCGAGGTCCGCTCACTCCTCATTTCACTCGTCATCGTTGCTCCGGTGGCTGGCCTCGTGTTCGTCGAACCTGACCTTGGCACGAGCATCGTCTTCTTCGCCATCTGGCTCGGCATCGTGGTCGTTGCCGGGGTGAAAACGAGCCACCTGATCGTCATGGGGGCGATCTTCATCGCCGTCTTCCCGTTCCTCTGGACCTTCGCGATAGCCGACTACCAGGTCGAACGCGTTTCGGTGCTGGTGGACTCGAACGAAGACGCGCTCGGCGCCGGCTACAACGTGAACCAGTCGAAGATCGCCGTCGGCTCCGGCGAATGGCTCGGCAAGGGGTTCACCAACGGTGACCAGACTCAGCTCGGTTACCTGAAGGTCGCCACGAAGGACTTCATCTTCAGCCTGCTGAGCGAGGAGTTCGGTTTTGCGGGCTGCATGGTGGTCTTCGGGCTGTTCATCCTGCTCCTGATGCGGGGGGTCCGCGCGGCGCAGATCGCTGGTGACACGGCGGGCCAGCTTGTGGCCGTTGGTATCGTTATGTTGATCTTGATGCAGACGTTCATCAACGTCGCCGTCAACCTCAGCATCTTCCCGGTCACCGGCGTGCCGCTGCCGTTCATCAGCCAGGGCGGTTCGTCGCTCGTCAGCCTCTTTATCTCGCTCGGTATCCTTCAGAGTATCGTCATGCGGCACCGGGCCTACCGCCAGACCTGACCTCGAACGCGACACGAGATGTCGCGATGGCCAGCAACGATCGACGGCTCGCGCCAACTGGCGCCGGAGGAAATCAGTGACGAAACTCGCGGGCGAGGTCGCTCTCGTGGCTGGCGGCACGCGCGGCGCGGGCCGCGGGATCGCCGTCGCGCTGGGCGAGCAGGGGGCGACGGTCTACGTGACCGGCCGTTCCAGCCGCACCGCGGGCCGCTCCCCGATGGACCGGCCGGAGACCATCGAGGAGACCGCCGAACTGGTCACGGCTGCCGGTGGCGTCGGCATCTCTGTGCGAACGGACCATTCAGACCACGCGAGCGTTGCCGCCCTGGCAGCGCGCGTGAATGACGAACAAGCCGGCCGGCTCGACATCCTCGTCAATGACGTCTGGGGCGGCGACCCAATGGTCGACTGGGAGCACCCGTTCTGGGAACAGGAACTCGACACAGGCATTGGACTCCTTCGCCAGGCGCTCGAAACGCACATCATCACCAGTCACCACCTCGTGCCCCTGATGGTGGCGCGCGGTTCCGGGCTGGTGGTGGAGATAACGGATGGCGTGGAAACGCGCTACCGAGGGTCGTTCTACTACGACCTGGCGAAGGCGGGCGTGATCCGGCTGGCTGTCGCACAGGCCGGTGACCTCAAGAAGCACGGCGTCACCGCGGTCGCTGTCACCCCGGGGTTCCTCCGCAGCGAAGCGATGCTCGACCACTTCGGCGTGACAGAGGCGAACTGGCGGGACGGCGTCGCGACGGACAAGGACTTCATCGCCTCCGAGACGCCGCTCTTCGTAGGCCGGGCGGTCGCCTCGCTCGCAGCCGACCCCGACCGGGCACGGTTCACCGGGCAAGCGCTGAGCTCCTGGGGTCTCTCGGACGAATACCCGTTTGTGGACCGCGATGGCACGCGGCCGCACTGGGGACGGCACTACGCCACCGCGTACCCGAACGGCTTCTTCGCGGACGACTAACACCCCGGCCCCGTAGAATGCGGCCACCTCACTCTCCTGGAGACCTGCCGGTGGCCTACGAAGCTATCCTCTATGACGTCGCTGAGGGCGTCGCGACGATCACCCTCAACAAACCTGAGCGGCTCAACGCTTTCGACAACCAAATGCTGACCGAATGGGCCGACGCCATCGCGAAAGCCGACCACGACCGGGGCGTCGGTGCGGTCATCATCACCGGCGCCGGGCGCGGCTTCTGCAGCGGGATGAACGTCGCTGCCGAGGCCGGCGGTTCCGGGGTGCTTCGCACGCAGAGCACGGTGGCGGACCGGCGCCACAGCCTGCGCGACAGCGTCCACGCTATCCCGCGGGCACTTATCCAACTGGAGAAGCCGTACATCGCGGCGATTAACGGCGCCGCCGCCGGCGCCGGCATGGACATGGCGAGCATGGCCGACATCCGCTTCGCCAGCAGCACCGCCCGGGTCGGGATGACGTACGTCCGCATGGGCCTCATCCCCGGCGACGGCGGAACCTACACGCTGCCGCGGATCGTCGGCACGCAGCGAGCGCTGGACATGATCTGGTCGGGCAGAATGATCACCGCCCAGGAAGCGCTCGAAATCGGCTACGTGCTCGCCGTGTACGAACCCGACGAACTGATGCCGCGCGTCACCGAGTACGCCCGCCAGATTGCGAAGGGTCCGGGCGTCGCCGTCCAGCTTTCGAAGAAGCTCGTCTACCGCTCGGCGAACATCCCGTTCGACGAACACCTCGACATTGCCCAGATGGCCATGTTCGTGGCCCAATCCACCGACGACGCTCGCGAAGGTCCGCGTGCTTTCGTCGAGAAGCGTGAACCGCAGTTCAAGGGGTCTTAGATTCGGGATTTAGATTCGGGATTTTGGATTGCCCCGACTCGTCCCCACCTCGTGGGGTCGGAGGATGTGGGGAATTCAGGGTCCACTGTTGATTTGAGGTTTTTCGATGACGCTTGAAGTTGGTAAACCCGCGCCTGCGTTTACGCTGCGCAACAAGAACCGCGAGGAGGTGACCCGCGAGTCGTTCCCCGGGAAGCACCTGGTCCTCGCGTTCTATCCACTCGCCTTCACCGGTGGCTGAACAAGCGAAATGACCGCCTTCCGAACCCACACCGATCGGTTCGTGGAGGCGAATGCCCAGGTCCTGGGCATTTCAGTTGATTCGTTTGCAGCCGCGGGGGAGTTCCAGGAGAAGCTTGGACTCGAGTTCCCGCTCGTCAGCGACTTCCCGAAGATGGCCACGGGCCGCGCCTTCGGCGTCTACAACGAGGACTTCGGGATCATGAACCGGACAACCGTGGTCATCGACAAAGATGGGATCGTCCGCGGCATCCACGTCGAAGCGCGCGACTTCGAATCGCACCCGCTGAAGGCGCTCGAAATCCTCGTTACGCTCCAGTAGCAGCTACGCCCGGACGGCGCGGCGCAGGTCGGCGATGTTCTCGGCGACGCTGCGCTGGTCGTTATAGACCGAGCTTCCGCAGACGAGCACATTCGCGCCCGCATGGACGCACGATGCGATGTTCCCGGTCTTCACTCCCCCGTCGATCATCAGGTCGGCGGGGGAGCCTGCCTCGTCCAGCAGCCGGCGAATCCGCGCCACCTTGTCGAGCTGTTCCGGGATCATCTGCTGGCCGCCCCAACCGGGGTTGATGGTCATCACCATCACCTGGTCGACCGCGGGGATGGACTCCTCGATGGCCGAAATCGAGGTCCCCGGGTTGATACAGACTCCGGCGCGCTTCCCGAGCCGCCGGATGGCGTCGAGCGTACGGTTGATGTGCGGCGAAACCTCGATGTGGACGTTGATGGTGTCGGCAGTGTCGGCGTACTGCTCGATGAGCCGCTCGGGTTCGACGCACATCAGGTGGAGGTCGAAGGGGAGGCGCGTCACCTTGCGCAGGGCATCCACGACCACCGCGCCGAAGGTGATATTCGGTACGAACCGCCCGTCCATGACGTCGAGATGGAGCATGTCGGCGCCACCCAACTCGGCCGCACGTACTTCGTCGGCAAGCCGCCCGAAATCGGCGGTGAGGATGGATGGCGCGATCTTCACGGTGGTCACGGGAACATTCTACGGGCTTTCGTAACGGCCGTTATACTATCCCGCGTAGACACCTGAACATTTATGGCCATTCGCATTGTCACCGACTCCACCTGTGATCTCCCGCCGGCGCTTATCCAGGCGAGCGGTATCACTGTCGTGCCGCTCACGGTGTTCTTCGATGACGCGCCATTCCTCGATTCGGTGGAGATCACGGCGGATGAGTTCTACGTCCGCCTTTCAGAGTCCCGGACGCTGCCGCGGACCAGCCAGCCATCCGTCGAACTGTTCCGCGAGGCCTACGAACGCTGCGGAGCGGACGGTGACGAAGTTGTCTCCATCCACCTGTCCTCGAAACTTTCCGGTACGCTGAACGCGGCCTCCGTGGCGCGTGAGGAAGTTTCGCCCGGCGTCCACGTCGACCTCATCGACTCCTACAACGTGAGCCTTGGCCTCGGACTCATCGTCCTCGAAGCGGCCCACGCGGCGAACACCGGTGCCGGACTCGCGGAGGTGGTCGCCACCGCCCGGCGGGCGATGGACCGCGTGTCCGTACACGTTGCTGTGGACACGCTCGAATACCTCCAGAAGGGCGGCCGCATCGGCCGGGCGCGGTCGTTCCTCGGGTCGGTCCTCAGCATCAAGCCGATCCTCCATGTCGAAGACGGCGAAGTGGCGCCGTTCGAACGCGTGCGCACCCGTGCGAAAGCGGTCGAGCGCATCTTCGAGATTGCCTCGTCGATGGCACGGACGAAGACGCTGTTCGTCGCCTGCTCTGGGAACGACGACGAGGCGCGAGAACTGATCGAGCGGCTTCGGCCCGTGTTGCCGCACACCGACATCATCCTCGGGCAACTCGGTCCGGTTGTGGGCGTGTATGCCGGGCCCAACGCGCTCGGCATCGCCGCCCTGGAACGCGAGTGACTGCCGTGCGCTCCGCCGACGACACCGCCCGCCTGAGGCGGGTGTTCGAAATGGAGCGAGACCGCGGCTGCGACAACAAGACCGTCGTGGGCGGTCTCGACCGGATGCTCATCCAGATGGCCGAAGATGGCCTCATCACGCCGGCGTCGGCGCTCGGAAGGCAGTTCAAGGCGTTGCAGCCCGGCGGGTACCGCTCCCTGGGCGAAGCCGAGCGCCAGGGCTGGATCGAAGGGGCGATCGCCGTCCTCGGCGCGCGTTCCGCACAGCCGCCGACGGGCGCTCCTGCGAGGAGGCCACAACCAGCACGGCGGCGGCCCGCGCCGCAGCGCACCGACGACGACGACGCTTCGGCCCCTGCGGTCGGTGGCGTGCTGCGCCTCGACTCGCCCGTCTCGAAGCTGCCGGGCGTCGGCAAAGCGGCGGCCGAACGGTTCGCAAAGCTCGGCGTCGAGACGGCGGCTGATGCTGTGTTCCTCTTCCCCCGGCGGTTCAACGACTTCACCGACGTCCGCAAGATCAATGAACTTCGGCCCGGGAGCCACCCGCAGACCGTTGTGGGAACCGTCTTCAGTGTTGGCGAAGTACGATTCGGACGCCGTGCCCGAGGATCCCAGGCAGTAATTACAGACGGCTCGGGGATGCTCAAGGCGATGTGGTGGAACATGCCGTACGTCGCCCGTGGCCTGCCGGAGGGAGCACGGGTGGTGCTCTCCGGGAAGGTGCGCGACTACCGCGGCCGCCTCCAGATGGAGAACCCCGAGTACGAAGTCTTCGACGAAGAGACGATGCGCGCTGGGAAGATGGTCCCCGTGTACCCCGCGACGAACGGTCTCGGGCAGCGCACCATCCGCCGCGCCGTCAAAGCAGCGGTCGACCAGCTCGCCGCGCAGGTCAACGACCCTATCCCGGAGGCTGCACGGAAGAGCCGCAACCTCCCGCCGGTCAACGCGGCCATCGGCGCGTACCACTACCCGACGGACTACGCCGAAGCCGAGCGCGCCCGCCAGCGCATCGCCCTTGGAGAGTTCGCCGCGGTGCAGGCGGCCGTCCTCATGCGCCGCGCGGAATGGCAGGAAGGCAACGTGGCCCCACCATTCTCGCTGGCAGAAGAGCGCGAGGGGTTCCTTCGCTCGCTGCCGTTCGGGCTGACCGGCGCGCAGGCCCGGTGCCTCGACGAAATCGACCGTGACCTCGCGGGGCCGCACCCGATGCTGCGCCTGCTCCAGGGCGACGTTGGCTCAGGCAAGACGGTCGTGGCCTTCGCAGCCATGCTCGCGGCGGTCCGGGCCGGATACCAGGCGGCTCTCATGGCCCCGACTGAGATCCTCGCCGAACAACACTACCGCTCGCTTGCGCGCCTCCTCGGCGGCGACGAGGTTTCGCCGCTCGCCGGGATGTTTGCGCCGCCCTGGGCGAAACAACCGCTCCGCGCTGTGCTCCTCACCGGTTCGCTCACCGCCGGGCAGAAGGCCCAGGTGCGCGGGGATGCGGCCCACGGCGGCGCCGACATCGTCATCGGCACGCACGCCCTCCTCGAAGACGGCATGGAGATGCCGCGGCTCGGCCTGGCGGTAGTCGACGAGCAGCACCGCTTCGGCGTCCTCCAGCGCGCGAAACTTCGCCAGAAGGGGATGAACCCCCACCTCCTGGTGATGACCGCGACGCCGATCCCGCGAACGCTGGCGCTGACCGTCTACGGGGACCTCGAAGTCTCGACAATCGACGAGATGCCACCCGGGCGGCTGCCTATCCGCACACGCTGGTACCAGCCCGGCGAGCGCGACGCTGCCTACACCTTCCTTCGCAAGCAACTCGACGCGGGGGAGCAGGTCTACGTCATTTGCCCGCTGGTCGAAGAGTCCGAAACGCTCGACGCCCGCTCGGCCGAAGAGGAATACGAGCGCCTCCGCCATGGACCGCTGCACGGCTACTCGGTCGAACTGCTGCACGGCCGCATGTCCGGCAAGATGAAGGACGACATCATGGGCCGCTTCGGACGGAACGAAGTGCAGGTCCTCGTCTCGACGAGCGTCATCGAGGTCGGCATCGACGTACCCAATGCCACGGTCATCGTCATCGAAGGCGCCGAGCGGTTCGGGTTGAGCCAGTTGCACCAGTTCCGTGGGCGCGTCGGACGTTCTTCGAAGCAGAGCTACTGTCTGCTCTTCAGTACCGAGGAGGACCCGGGACCGGAAGCCCGCGAACGCCTCGAAGCGATGTGCGAGACGACTGACGGGTTCGCACTCGCCGAGGTCGACCTCCAGATGCGCGGTGAAGGCGAGACGTGGGGCCGCCTGCAGAGCGGGACGAACACGATGTTACGCGTCGCCCGCCTGACCGACCGCGACATCCTGCTCCAGGGGCGCGAGATCGCGCGCGAGGTCCTGGCGCGCGACCCGAAGCTCCAGAAGCCCGAAAACCACCCGCTGGCGGCTGCCGCGAAGCCATTCCTCGAACGCGCGACCGAAGCGAATTAGCCCGTAGAATCCGCGCCCGTGAGCAGCACCGTCATGCGCGCCCGGCGATGGCTCCGTGACCCACGGCTGCTGCTCGTGGCGGTACTCGGCGCCACGGTCATCGCCTACCTGCCAACGCTCCGAAGCCCGCTCTACCTCGACGACTACATCTACGTTGCGGCGTCGCGGGACCTGGACACCAGCCACTACCTTCGCCTCATCTTCACGCCGTGGAGCCGGGACCCGGCGATGCCGTTCACGCGCGACTTCTGGCGGCCGCTCTCCTTCCTGTACTTCATGGTGACTGAGCCGGTGTTCGGCGGCCGGCCGCTCCCGTATCACCTCGTGAACACAGCGATCCACCTCACCGCAGCCGTGCTGGTCTGGGTGCTGGCCCGGAAGCTCGACCCGCGGCCAGTGGTTGCGTGTGCGGCAGTCGTGGTCTTCGCGCTCTACCCCGGTTCGACCGAAGCGGTCTCGTGGATCTCATCAGTCAACAGCGCTGCCCTGCCGATCATGCTGGGTTCGTGGCTCCTTTTCCTTTCGGCGACGCGCGAACCGGAGGCGAGGTGGCGTCATCTCGCTACTGCCGCGGTACTGTTCGCCATCGCCCTCATGTTCCGCGAGACAGCAGTGACCGTTCTGGCGCCGCTGGCGCTCTGGTACGTACTCGTCCAGCGGCGCCGGCAGTGGCGAGAACCACGGACGTACGCCGTGCTCGTGCCGTACCTGCTGGTTTGCGCGCTCTACTACCTCATCCGGACGAAGCTCTTCACGGAGCCGGCAGCAAACCCCGAGGTCTACAAGCTCGGCGACCAGTTCCCGGGGCACTGGTGGTACTTCATCAAGAACGCGTTCCTGCCGTTCCGCACACCAGTCCTTGGCTGGCGCGAGCACGCGCAGGAGGTCGCCGGGACCCTGCTGCTCGCCACAATGGCGCTGGCGTTCATCACCCGGCGATGGCGCTACGCTGCGCTGTTGCTGGCGATTTGCATCGCGGTGGCGCCGTCCGCAGCGGCCACCCTGGGCGTCGGCCCACGTTACCTGTACACCACCACGCCTATCATCGGTCTCGTCATCGGGCTTGCACTCGCCGATGCGAAGGAGTGGCTCCAGGCGCGCGGGTTTCAGGGCATGAGCGCCACCCTCGTTGCGCCTCCGCTAGTCGCTGTCGTCCTGGTCGCGGGCGTCTTCATCGTGTGGGACCGCAACGACAACTGGGGCGATGGCCCCCGCCGCCAGCAAACCTGGGTTGATGAATTGCGGGCCGAGTACCCGGAACTCCCGGCCGATGGGATTCTCTTCTGCGTGAATATCCCGTTCGAGCTAAGCCTGTTCGACGCCGCAAACCTTGGTCCAGTGGTGCGCTGGTACTACCCGGACACGGCTGCAGCGTTCTGGGCGCGGGACCCCGCAGCCATCCCGCCGCTCGGCCCGAACGACCGCATATTCGTCGCCGGGGACGGCATCCCGGGCCAGTGACGCGCCCGGTCAGACGTAGGCACGGGCACATGTAGACTCTCGCTCATGCCTCGCGCCGCCCGTGGATACCGATGCGCCGCCTGCGGCTGGACCACGGCCGCCTACGCCGGGCGCTGTTCGCAATGCCAGGCGTGGAACACGCTCGAACCCTTCGCCGAGTCCCGGGGGCCGGCGTCGATCAGGGGTGCTTCTCCTGCACTCCCGGCACGCACCCTGGCCCTCAACGACGTCCCCGACGAAGCGGGCCTGCGCCTGCCAACCCGCATCGACGAACTCGACCGCGTCCTCGGAGGCGGTCTCGCACCCGGCTCGCTCGTGCTCATCGGCGGCGACCCCGGGATTGGCAAGTCCACCCTGGTGCTCCAGGCCGCCGCACGGCTGGCCGCGCAGGGCAAGTCCGTCGCCTACGTCTGCGGCGAAGAGTCACCCCGCCAGGTGCGGATGCGCGCTACCCGCCTCGGGGTCGCTGACGCGGGCATCACGCTCATCCCCGAAACGAACCTCGACGCCTGCCTCGCGACTGCCGCTGCGGCGGGCGTCGATGTGCTCATCATCGACTCCATCCAGTCTGTCTACGTCGAAGGACTCGAAACCCGTTCAGGCGGCCCCGCACAGCTCTCGGAGGCGGGCGCACGGCTCGTGACGTTCGCGAAAGGCAACGAGATTGCGACCATTGTGACCGGGCACGTCACCAAGGGCGGCGAAATTGCCGGTCCGCGCCTGCTCGAACACCTGGTCGATGCCGTCCTCTACTTCGAAACGGCCGAAGGGGGCTCCGTCCGGGTCCTCCGCGCTGTGAAGAACCGCTTCGGCGCGACCGACGAGGTCGGCGTCTTCGAAATGACCGGCGAAGGGCTGCAGAGCGTGGAAAACCCGAGTTCAGCGCTGCTCGAAAGCCACGACGCCATGGCCTCGGGCTGCGCGGTCACCGCGGTCATCGAAGGCTCACGGCCGCTGGCACTCGAAGTGCAGGCTCTCGCCGTTCCAACGAACCTTGCATCGCCGCGGCGCATCGCTTCGGGCCTCGAAACGTCGCGCCTCCACCTGCTCCTTGCGGTGCTGGCCCGGCGCGGCGGCATCAACACCGGCGGGATGGATGTCGTCGCGAGCGTGACCGGCGGGCTTCGCCTGCGGGACCCGGCAGCAGACCTCGCCGTGCTGGCGGCGCTGGCTTCGGCCGCCACTGACCAGCCCCTGCCGCGGGGTACGGCGTTCCTCGGCGAAGTCGCGCTTTCGGGCACGATCCGGCGGGCGCAACAGGCGCAGCGCCGCCTGGCAGAACTGGGCCGGATGGGGTTCACGCGCTGCGTCGTCCCGGCCGGCACGCCACCTGCGGAAGGTATCCAACTCGAACCGGTACGAACGGTGCGAGACGCCCTCACCCGTTCGCTGCGGTAGCGGCCGAGCCTCCGGACACCTCGCCAGCCGGCCGGGCTACACTGGATCCATGCGCTCCTCCACCATCCCCGAGAAGCTGAAGAAGCAACTCGCGGCACTGCCGGCGCGCCCCGGCGTCTACATCATGCGGAACGCGAAGGGCGAGGTGATCTACGTCGGCAAAGCGGCGAAGTTGAAGGACCGGGTCCGCTCCTACTTCGGGTCGCCGCACATGATGGAGCCGAAGACGCTTGCCCTCCGCCAGCACATCGACGACTTCGAGTACATCGTCGTGGGAAACGCGGGCGAAGCGCTCATCCTCGAAGCCACGCTCATCAAGCGGCATCAGCCGTTCTTCAACATTCGCCTGAAGGACGACAAGCGCTACCCCTACCTCAAGGTCGACGTCCAGAACCCGTGGCCGCGTGTCTACATCACCCGCCGCATCGAGAAAGACGGGGCGCGGTACTTCGGCCCGTACGCCAGTGCCGGCAGCGTACGCGCCACCCTCGACCTGACGAAGAAGCTGTTCCCCTGGCGTTCCTGCACGAAGGAGATCACCGGCAAGGACGCCCGTCCCTGCCTCGACTACTACATCAAGCGGTGCATCGCGCCCTGCACGGCCTACTGCACGAAAGAGGAGTACGACGAGGTCATCGAGGATGTGATCCTCTTCCTCGAAGGCAAGTCCGACGACGTCATGCGCCGCCTTCGCGACCAGATGACGCGCGCCTCCGAACAGATGGAGTACGAACGCGCCGCGCAGCTTCGCGACCAGCTCCGCAGCATCGAGCGCACCGTCGAGCGGCAGATGGTGGCGACCACCCGCAAGGAAGACGTCGACATCTTCGGCATCGCCCGCGACGGCGACCAGGCGTGCGTGCAGGTGTTCTTCGTGCGCGGCACCCAGATGATCGGGCGGGATACATTCGTGCTCGAAGGCGTGCGCGACGAAGAGGACCAGACGATCCTGACCAACTTCCTCCTGCAGTACTACGAAGGGGCGCAGTACGTCCCGAAACTCGTTGCCATCCCGGCTGACCCGGAGGACCGGGACACGATCGAAGAACTCCTCTCCGAAAAGCGCGGTTCGTTGGTCGAAGTGCGCGTGCCGGAGCGCGGCGAAAAGAAGCGCCTCGTGGAACTCGCCGGCGAGAACGCGAAGGAGTCGCTCTCCCTGATGCGGGTCAAGTGGATGGCCGACGCGAACAAGACCGAACTCGCGCTCGAACAACTGACCGAGGAACTGTCGCTCCCGGGCATCCCGCAGCGCATTGAGTGCTACGACAACTCGAACATCCAGGGCACGAACCCGGTCTCGAGCATGGTTGTCTTCGTGGACGGCAAGCCCGAAACGAGCCAATACCGGCGCTTCAAAGTGAAGACCGTGGTAGGCGCCGATGACTTCGCGACGATGGCCGAGGTGCTGCGGCGGCGGTTCAAGAACCACGGCAGCCGCGCAGGACAGCCGGGCGGCACGGCGGTCAACGGCTCAGCGCCGGAAGGTGGCGAGGACTCCGGCTCGGAGGCCGCGCCACCGCAGCCGGAATCATGGGATCTGCCGGACCTCGTGATCATCGACGGCGGCAAGGGGCAACTCGGCGCGGCGGTCGGCGTGATGCGCGAACTCGGGGTGCACCACATCCCGACGGTCGGGCTAGCCAAGCGGTTCGAGGAGTTGTTCGTTCCCGACGAGGACGAGCCTGTGGTCCTCCCGCGCGGAAGCGAAGCGCTCTACCTCGTCCAGCGCGTCCGCGATGAAGCGCACCGCTTCGCGATCACCTTCCATCGCCAGGTGCGCGCAAGGAGTTCGATCCAGAGTGCACTCGACACCATCCCGGGCATCGGGCCGAAGCGGAAGAAGGCGCTGCTACGGAAGTTCGGGAGCGTGAAGCAGATCCGGGAGGCCGGCGTCGAAGAGATCGCGAGCACGATTGGCTTCACGAAGGCGCTGGCCGAGAAGGTGAAAGCGGAGCTGTAGCGGCTTTCAGTCCGAATAGAAGAATGGCCGAAGAACGGCCTCCGGGACGTATCTGGTCGCCTGCCGGTAGATAGCATGCGTTAGGCCAGTATCAAGCTGCCGATGAAGCGGCACTACAAGCGCCTCCGGTGTGCCATCCGCGCTGACGCGTCGCAGCTTGACGTGACTTCCTCGGGTTGAGACCACCTCGAACCCAAACTGCCGCAGTACTGAGACGACTTCGGCGCCTGAAAGACGTTTCAGTCTAGGCAACTGCGGGCGTCAACTCCATGCTGACGACAACGACCGGCGGAGCGGCGAGCCCGAGGTCCGAAAGATCCTCTCCGTCCAATGCGAGCGCGATCGCCTCTTGAAGGTTCGCCACCACCTCGTTCAAGTCCTTGCCCTGGGTCATGGCATGTAGCTGCGGGCATTCAGCGACGAATCCCGATTCGTTGCCTGCGCGGATGAAGGCGTGAACCGTGCGTTGCATTGGGAGATTGTACCGCGCGCGAGAACCGGACGGCTGCGCTACTCTCTCGCGATGCGCTACCTCGCCCTCGGCGACTCCTACACCATCGGGGAGGCCGTCCTGGAAGCCGAGCGCTTTCCGCTACAACTCGTGCAACGCCTCGGTGAGGCAGGCCATGCAAACGCGCCTACGCCGCTGATCATCGCGACAACTGGCTGGACCACCGACGAGCTTTCGGCTGGCATCGATGGTGCTGCGCCAGCCGGCCGGTTTGACCTCGTGACACTGCTCATCGGCGTGAATAACCAGTACCGCGGGTGGCCGCTGGAAGAGTACCGGCGGGAGTTCGCCGGCCTGCTCCGAAGGGCCATCGGGTTTGCGGGCGGAGAACCGGGGCGAGTCATCGTCGTCTCGATCCCGGACTGGGGCGTCACGCCGTTCGCCGCCGATCGCGACCGCCGGGCCATCGCCGCCGATATCGACGCCTTCAACGCGGTGAACACGGAGGAAGCGAGGCGGCAGGGCGCGCGCCGTGCCGATATCACACCGATCTCGAGGCTCGCCCTGGATCAGCCCGAACTCACCGCCAGCGACGGACTGCATCCCTCAGGCGAGATGTACCGGCTCTGGGTCGAACGGATCCTCCCAGAGGCCCGGGCCGCCCTTCGAAGCTAACGCTGAATGATCTGGGTCAGGACGCCGCCGGTCACCGACGGGTGGATGAAGACCTGGCCCTTCACCGGGTTCCCCGGACCCGGGTCGCCGACGAGGCGGATGCCCGCATCACGGAGCCGCGCCAGCGTGGCGTCGATGTCATCGACCTTCATGGCGACGAGATGGACGCCCTCGCCCTGTTCGGCCAGGCGCTTCGCGATCGGGCCCTGATCGCCAGTCGCCGAGACCAGTTCGATGTAGGAATCGCCGAAGCGGAAGAACGCCATCGCCATGGCGGCCGCAGGCGCTTCCGAGCGGTCGCTCACTCCCGTCCCGTAGATCGTCTCGTACCGGCCGACGGCGGCGTCGAGATCCTTCACCGCGATGACAACGTGGTCCACACCGTTAAACATGCCGTCCTCCTTCGCCGGGCTAATCGCAGATGTCGCTGGAATGCCCGGTCGTCGTGATGAAAATGAACTCCAGTGGCTCGTCGGTCGTCGCCGCGTGGACGTGGGCCGTCTCGGCTGGAATCCAGACCACCATCCCGGGCTTCAACTCGTAGGAGTTGGTGCGGTCGCGGACTTCGCCTGAGCCGCCGGTGATGATGAGGTACTGGTCAGCATCATGCGTGTGCAGGGCGGAGACGGTGCCCGGCTCGTACCGGCCCTTGATGATGTGGTTCTTTCCCAGCACGCGGTCGAACAGCGGCGTGAGCGTTGCGTGGCCGATGAGGAAGGGGCGCGCCCGCGGCAACGGGGGGCGCCTGGCCGACGTGTAGCTGTAGTTCGCCCGCTCAAGCCGCTCTTCCAGGTTCTCCCCGAGGGCGATGATGTACGTGGGGTTCCCCTCAACAACGACTTCTTCCTGGCTCATGGTTCCTCCAACGCAACAGCGCGTCCTTGGCCGCGAATTGTAAGCTCCCGTGAAGGGCCGTCCAGCAGAACGCCCGGCAAAAGTGGACAGAGCGGGTAATGACGGCGCAACGGTATCGACGAGCGTGCCGCGATCGCCTACGGTTGGAGCAGAACGCCATGGCCGACAAGTTCGAACGCGAAATCGAAGAGATCCTGGCGAAGCTGGACGACCAGTTGCCGCCGGCTGAAGGTGATGCGGGCCGCTCACCGATTTCGCTGCAGCAGAAACGCCAGCAGAAGGCCCGTGCGAAGCGCGTCCGGACGGCGCGCCCGAACCCCTTCGCGAACCTGTCGCCCACCACGCTCCTCTTCGCCGGCGCAGGGATCATGTTTGGTGGCCTGATTGTCTCCGGCTTCTGGGGGCCCGCTATCTGGGCCTCGCTCGCGGGCATCGCACTCTTCATCGGCGCATTTCTGTGGTCATTCCGAAGGGCGCCGCGAAGCTCCGGCGGCGGCGCGCCACGCCAGGGCCACTACTGGCGAGACCGCTGGATCGATGATGCGCCGCCCCCGTCCGGTATGAAGGGCTGGTTCCGCAAGAAGTAGGCCGTTTCCGCGCGATTAACCGTGCAAGCCGGTACCCTCAGGCCACATGCGGCGCGTCTCCCTGGTCATCACTGCTGCGTCGCTGCTTGTTGCCGCATTCGCGCTTGCCCTGCTGTTCTTCGGCGGCAATGACTCGAACACCGCGCCGGCGGCCACGACGCCGGTAACCCACCCGTCTTCGACCGCTGCCGCGGACACCCCTTCGCCGACCGCCACGGTCAGCGCCGGAGGCCCAACTGGAAGGGCTGACGGCCCGGCAGGCCACGATGGCGAACGGGCGATGGCGATCCTGAAACAGCTTTCGGCGAACCCGCGTGTCGCTGGCACTGCCCAGGAGGCGGCGGCAGCTGCGTTCATTTCGGACCGGTTGCGCTCCTACGGCTATACCACCGAGGTCCTGCCGTTCGAGTTCGAAGGCGACCGCTTTCGGGCGGGCACGGCGGGCGCCGCCGGCAAGGACTACGAAGCGCTCACGCTTGCCGGGAGCCCCGGCGGGAAGCTGAGCGCGCCGGCTGCCTACATCGGATTGGCCGACGCAGCGGGCATCGCGGGCCAAGACCTCACCGGGAAGATCGCTGTGGCGGACCGGGGGACGCTGAACTTCATCGAGAAGTACGAGAACGCGAAGGCGGCCGGAGCAATTGGCATGATCATCGTCAACAACCGGCCGGGGCCGTTCAGCGGCAACCTGACGACGCTCTCATCGTTCCCTGTGGTCGCCGTTTCACAGGAAGACGGCGCTGCCTTCATCGCTGCTGCCGGGGCCGGCCAACAGGTTTCCATCGATGCACCGCCGACCACCGGGCCAACTCGCGCGATGAATGTGCTCGCGCGAGCGACGCCGGGCGGGCGCTGCCAGGTCCTCGTTGGCGGGCACTTCGACTCTGTCCCGGGCGCGCCGGGCGCGAACGACAACGGAAGCGGGACGGCGAATGTTGTCGAACTGGCGCGGGCCTTCGCAGTCGACGGGATGGATGAAGGCCTCTGTTTCGCGCTCTTCGGGGCGGAAGAGTCCGGCCTGTACGGCAGCAAAGCGCTGGTCGAGCAGTTCGAAAAGGCCGGCCAGCTGCCCGCATACATGGTCAACCTGGATGTCACCGGCATCGGGAACGACGTGGAGGTCATCGGGCCGTCGAACCTGGTTGAGCGCGCGCTCAGCATCGCGAAAGGCCTGAGCATCCCGGCGGTCAAGTCGCAACTTCCTCCGAACTCCGGGAGCGACCACCAGAGTTTCCAGGAAGCAGGAGTGCCCGCCCTCTTCTTCACGTCAGGCGATTTCGCGACGATTCATTCGCCCCAGGATGTGTTCGCGGATATCAGCGAGAAGGAACTGGATGCCGTGGGCGATGTGGCCTACGCGACGATCCGGGATCTGTGGACTGAGGTTGCCCGCGGACAGGCGCGTCCATAGCATGACCGGGATGGCGCGATTCATTCCGTGGTTCCTCCTCGTTGCCGGCGCTGGCGTCGCGCTTCTGGCTGCGGCCTGTGGCGGCGGGAACTCGACCGAAAAACCCGGCGAACGCATCACGGACCCGGCCCGCGTCCCAAGTTCGACCCCAATCCAAAATCCGATGCTCTACAAGATCCAGGGCAACGAAGTGATCATCTCCGGCGGCGCTACCAGCCAGATCACCCCGGTTGGCACGCCGGTCTCATCGTCTACGGAATACGTCATCAAGGCAGGCGACTTCTGCTCGTCGATCGCCACGAACTTCAAGATCTCTGTCGAAGAGTTGCAGAAGGCGAATCGCCAGATCGACTGCAACAACCTGCGCATCGGCGACAAGCTGAAGATCCCGTCGGCCGCCGCGCCGACGCCAACACGCGGCTCGCTGACCGGCAACGCCACCGTGAAACCCGGCACGGGCGGCGGCGGGAAGACCTACACGGTCCAGCCAGGCGACACGTGCGGGGGCATCGCTTCGGCAAACGGGATTACGGTCGATGCGTTCCTCGCTGCGAACAAGAACATCGATGCTGCCTGCTCAAACCTGTCCGCCGGGGCAACCGTCACCATCCCCTGAGCGAATCAGCGCGCGAACCTCAGACGGGCGGCGCTTCGAGCCTGCGGGTGAGGAGTTCTTCGGCGAGGCCGGCGCGGCGTGCAGCTTCGCTGACCTGGAGTCCGAGGTCGTCCCGTGTGAGCCCAACTCGTGCGAGCCGTTCGATGGAGCCGTGACCGGTGCGCACCAACTCATACATCGACGCGCCCTGCGGAACCCGCGTTTGCCGTTTCATCAAGCACCCCTTTCGCCGCCGGAGCAGCGGCGCCCGGCCGGTCTCGCCACCGGCCCACCTTCGAACGAGGGTACGAGCGCCCGCGGCTGCAGTCAGCCTTCGTTCCCGAAGATTCACGTTAGAGCGCGCCAGGTTCAGTGAACGGGAAGCGGCGCTACTGCTGGCCGAGCCACTCGGCCAGGACCTCGGCCGTGTGTTCGCCGAGCTTCGGAGCGGGCCGGCGCAATTCCCACGGCGTGGCGCTGAACTGGTAGGGCGCACCGGGCATCCGCACCGGTTCGGCGCGGCCTTCTCCCGTGACTTCGGCCCAGAATCCCCGGTCAGACCAGTGCGGATCATCGAGGGCCTCGCTCGGCGCGCGAACCACGCCCCATGCCTGCCGCCGTTCCTGGCCGCCACGGTAGACCTCTTCGGCGGTATGCCCGGCGATGAACGCGCCGAGTTCCGCCATGATCTCGGCGGCTTCCGGCGAACCCTTGCCCGGCTGCCGCACCGCAGGGTCATCGAACCGCGGCTCGCCGAACTGCTTCCCGAAGCCAGACTCCTGGAACCATGCCTTGATCTTCGCCCAGGTCGCATTGTCGCGGCCAACCCCAAAGATCAGGTTGTACTTGCCGTCGGCAGCCATGTAGAGCCACGGTTCGGTGGGTTGCGCAGCCGCGTGCCGCCCAGTCTGGCGGAAGACGTCCGTGCGGAGGGTGAACCAGTAGGGGAGCGCCACCTCGGTTGTGCTGCTGCAGGCTTCGTGCATCGAAGCGTCGATGAACTGGCCCTTGCCGGTCCGGTCGCGGTAGAGGAGGGCGGCGAGGATGCCCTGGGCCGCATAGTGGCAGGCCGTGTTGTACCCCTGGTCGCCGAGGCCCCGAATCGGCGGCGCCCCGGGTGCGTCCTCCGGGTCGTATCCATTCATCTTCATCGGACCGCCAAGCGCGAGGCCGATCATGTCGGTCGCCTGGTAGTGCGCCCACGGACCATCCTGTCCGAATGGCGTGACCGCGCACCAGATGAGGCCCGAGCGTGGTTCGCCCAGGGCCGAATAGCCGAGGCTCAGTCCATCCAGTTCTCCCGGCGCACAGTCCTCAATGACGATGTCCGCGCAACCAACGAGCGACCGCCAGGTGGAAGCGCCTTCGCTGGTTTCGAGGTCGGCAATGACCGAGCGCTTGTTGGTGTTGTGGTACCAGAAGTTGAGCGAGCGGTTTGGGCCCGGCACGTCATCGACGAACGGCCCCACCGCGCGCGCCGCCGACCCGGCCGGAGGTTCGACCAACACCACGTCGGCGCCCATGTCGGCCAGGAGCTTCCCGGCGAGTTGCCCCAGCGGGCCGCTGTGCTCCACCACGCGAAGGCCTGCGAGAGGGCCGCTCACATGAACACCCCCATTTCGGTGTACTCGGCGAACTCGTCTCCGGTCATGCCGAGGAGGCCGGTCATCACATCGAGCGTGTGTTCGCCGAGGAGCGGGCTGGCGGTGCGGTTCGTCCCCGGCGTGCGGGCGAGCCTCGGCGTCACGCCATCGATACCCGCTTCCGGACCAAGTTCGGCGTGTGGCATCGAGGTCCACCAGCCCCGCGCACGGAATTGCTCGTCGCGCTCCACGCGGTCACTCGGACCCTGGCAGACCCCTGCGGGCACGCCTGCCGCCTGGAGCGCGGCCATCACGGCATAGTCGTCGCGGGTGGCGGTCCATTCGCCGATGCGTGTGTCCAGTTCGTCCTGGTATTCGAGCCGCCCTACGAGCGTTTCGAACCGAGCGCCGGCCCATGCAGGTTCGCCCATGGCGCGAACCATCGCGCCCCATTCGGCGTCGTTGCGGCAGGCGACGGCAATCCATCGGTCGTCACCTGCGCAGCGGTACGTGTTGTGCGGGGCTATCGCCGGCTCCCAGGCACGGTTGCCGGTGGGCATCCCCTCCCGCCGGAAGCTGCGGCCGTTGACCGTGTAGTCGAGGACGGCGGGGCCGGTGAGCGCCATGCCCGCTTCGACCTGGGAGATGTCGATGTGCTGGCCTTCGCCGGTCTTATTCCGGTGGTGAAGCGCCATCATCACGGCGATGGCGCTGTAGTAGCCGGCCGTGTGGTCCATGTAACTGTAGCCCCAGCCGGCCGGTGGCTTGCCGGGAAGGCCCGACATCATGGTCAGGCCCGAGAGTGCCTGGGCCGTCGGCCCCCAGGTGGTGAAATGCTTGTCCCGGCCGGTATGTCCGAACCCGGAGACCGAACAGTAGATGATCGCCGGGTTGATCGCCTTCTGGGCTTCGTACGAAAGCTCCCACGAATCCAGGACGCCGCTCGAGAAGTTCTCAATGACCACGTCTGAGACAGCGATGAGGCGGTGCAACAACTCCATCCCGAGGGGGTGGCGGACGTTCAGCAGGATGCTCTTCTTGTTCCGGTTGAAGTAGTTGAAGAACCCCGAGTTGTTGAGCGTCGGCTTGCCGCTCAGGATTGGGCGGCCGAAGCGGATTGGGTCCGCCGCCTGGCCGTGCTCGACGCGGATGACCTCGGCGCCGAAGTCGGCGAGGACGCGAGTGGCAGTCGGGCCGGCGATGACCCAGGTGAGGTCGCAGATGCGGATCCCCGCAAGCGGCAGGTCGGCCATGGGGCGGGATTATACGGAGTGCGCCGGGGCCGTCATCGCCAGAGCCCTTTCGCGTAGGATGCTTCTCACCATGCCATCGGGAGCACCCTGTGTCTGAACCCACCGTCATCGAACCCGGCTTCTTCGAGGTCATCGGCACCCAGCGCGCCATGCGGCGGCTCAAGACCGACCCTGTGCCGGAGAGCTACATCAAGAAGATCCTCTGGGCTGCGACCCGGGCCCCCAGCGGCGGCAACCGCCAGGGCTGGCGCTGGCTGGTGGTAACCGACCCTGCCGCGAAGAAGCAGATCCAGGGCTGGTACAACGAACTCTGGTCGAAGGCCATCGCTTCCGGATACGGCGCCGGGGCGGGATTGCCTGAAGAAGAACGGCTGAGCAACGAACGCGTGATGAAGAGCGCGACCTACCTCGCGGAGCATATGCACGAAGCCCCGGTCCTCATCTTCGCCTGCACGCTGACCGGGAACGGCGACATCACCGCCGGGTCGAGCATCTATCCGGCCGTCCAGAACTTGATGCTGGCCGCCCGCGCCCTCGGGCTGGGCACGGCCCTGACCACCGTGCACCGCGGCCACCAGGACGATATCCGCAAGCTGCTCGGTATCCCGGAGTCAGTCGAGACCGCCGCCCTTATCCCCGTCGGCTGGCCGAAGGGGAAGTTTGGCACGGGCTTCCGCAAGCCCGTGCAGGACGTCACCTACTGGGAACACTGGGGCGAAAAGCGGCCCTGAGAGCGCTCGCATGCGGTCCGGTTGGCATCGCCCGGCCGGGCCAGTGGTACTGACTCCGGAAACTGACTAGACTGGACCTACTACCCTTGTGAGGGTTTTCACTTGCCCTACTCCATCGTCGAAACCTGCATCGGCTGCACAGCCTGCACGAAGCGCTGCCCAACCAACGCCATCACCGGCGAGCGGAACCAGCTCCATGTCATCGACCCGACGCTTTGCATCGACTGCGGCGCCTGCGGCATCGTCTGCCCGCCGGAAGCCATCCTCGATAAGTTCGGCAACGTGTGCGCGGCCATCAAGAAGCCCGACTGGCCGAAGGCCGTCGTCATCGAAGAGAAGTGCATCGGCTCCGGCTGCGAACTGTGCATCAACATCTGCCCGTTCGACGCCCTCTCGCTCGAACATTCGGATCGCATCGACGACTTCTTCGGCAAGAGCACAGTGGACGAGAAGAAGTGCACCGGCTGCCGCCTCTGCGAGGACGTGTGCGGCTGGGACGCGATCCATATCTTCCCGCGCCAGGACGAGGTCCTGAAGGACTACGAAGCCCTGACTGCGGAGGAGAAGGTCATCGTCACGCAGGCCCGCAAGCTCAAGGAAGAGAGCCACTTCTCGGTTTGACCGCCGCAGCTATTCCAGCGCGCTGATCCGAACCGCCAACTGGAAGTCCCGTTCGGTGACGCCGCCGGCGTCGTGCGTGCTGAGCGCCAGGTTCACCCGGTTGTACGTCCATGCGACCGATGGGTGATGGTCCATGGTCTCGGCGACCGTCGCTACCCGGACGACGAACCCCAGCGCGGTGATGTGGTCCGCGAACGCGAAGTCGCGTTCGATGCTGGCGTCGCCGTTCGCACGCCAGCCCGACGCGGCAGACAGCCGTGATGCGATTTCGTCGCTCGTGAGCCTTGTTCGAGCCATTGGTAAGCCTCCCGGTAAACGGTCCTTCGCGGTGTATAGCGCCGCCCGGCGATAGTATGGGGTCTGGATGACGAGGGAACCGCTCGGGGAGAGGCGCGTTTCCCGCCGCTGGATGCTGGGCGCCATGGGCGCTTCCGCCGGTGCGGCAGGGTTGGCAGCGCTTCGCTGCAGCAACGGTTCGCCAAAGCCCCCAACCGCAACTCCCGGGTCCGATGACGGTACGAGGGTAACGCCCGGCAGTTCGCCCACCCCACGCCCGCAGCAGGACGGAAAGCGCGGGGAAACGCTCCGCTATACCGCCTTCATCGTCCGCGACAACAGCTTCGACCCACACAAGACCCAGTCGGCGCCGCTCTACGGCTTCCAGTCGATGATCTACAGCCGCCTGCTGGCCTACCAGGACCAGGCAAAGGGCGTCATCGTGCCGGACCTGGCGGCACAGATGCCGGAAACGCCCGACGCGCAGACGGCCATCTTCCGCCTGAACCCGAACGCTCGCTGGCACGACCTCCCGCCGCTCAACGGGCGGCCCGTCACGGCGCAGGACGTGAAGTACTCGGTCGAACGGCAACTCGCGGGCGGCGCCGCGTTCGCCCGCTCAGCGCAGTGGGCCGTGATCGACTCCATCGAAGCCGGCGATGAGCGAACCATCACGTTCAAGCTGAAGGCGCCGATGGCGGGCCTGTTGAACCTGTTCGCGGCCCCCCAGAGCTTCATCGTGGCGCCGGAGACGGCGGGCGATAAGAACGACATTGGCAGCGCGACACAGGTCGGCAGCGGCCCGTTCCAGTGGGTCGAATGGACCGACGGCCGTCTCGCGAGCGTCCGCCGGAACCCCAACTGGCACGGCGGCGACGGCCGCCCCAACCTCGACGGGGTCTCGCTGGTCCAGCCCGAGAGCAGCGCGGTTGTGGAAGCGCGATTCCGGACCAAAGAGCTGGATGCGGCGGTGGTCGGCAGGCAGCTTGCTACCCGCCTGCGTGAACGCATCCCGCAACTCACTGAGACGACGATGGGCCACTCCCAGTTCTTCGGGATGCGATTCTCCCTCGTGAACGACCCCTACAACGACCTGCGCTTCCGCACAGCCGTCACCATCGCGCTCGACCGGCGGGCGATGATCGACAAGTTCTACAGCGGGTCCGGCGGCGTGAACCCCTGGGTCAGTTGGCCGATGGTGGACTGGGCGCTGCCCGAGAGCGAACTGACGACCTACGCCGGGTACCGGCCGGGCGATGGCGGCCGTGCCGAGGACCTGAAAGAGGCCGCCGCGCTACTCGCAGCGTTCAAGGCGGAGAAGCCCGTGAAGGACGACCTTCCGATGTTCGTGGTCGACGAGACAGAGGCCGCGCTGCAGTTCGGCCAGACGATCAAAGAGCAGTTGGCGGCGAACCTCGGCCTGGATCAGGTGCGCGTGGTGCCGCTGCCGCTTTCGGAGCTTTCGAACCTGCTCATCTCCGGCACTGCGCCGTGGGCCGCGGGCCCGGACAACGGCTGGATCGACCTCGACGACTGGGTCTACCCGTACTTCCATGCCGACGGCACGAAGAACAGTTTCCCGCTCCGCGATGCCGAGGTGACCTCGATGATCGACGCCCAGCGCATCGAACTCGACAAGGCGAAGCGGCGGGAGATTGGCTACAACATCCAGCGGCGGCTACTCGCGCTGAACGCCGGTGTAAACCTCTTCAGCGAGCGCGTGGTGGCCCTGACGTGGCCGTACGTGAAGGGCCTGCCGCTCGATACGGCGGACGGTTACCAGCACCGCTTCGCGGACACCTGGATCGATGCCTCTGACGCGACCTTCCGCGGCCGTTGATCAGCTCGCGAGCCTCACGTCGAACCGGTATCCAGAACCCCGCACGGTGCGGACGCTCCGCGCTGCCGCGGTGCGCTCCAGTTTGCGGCGAATGTTCGAGACGTGGCGGCGAAGGATCTGGAGGTAACGCGCGTCGGCGTCTGCGCCCCAGCCGCGCTCGATGATCTCCGCGGCCGAGACCGTGCGGTTCGGATGCGCCAGAAGGATCGCGAGGATCTCGGCTTCCCGGTCGGTCAGCGAAACCTCGTGGTCGACAAGGCGGAGGGTGCCGCGCACCGGGTCAAGCTCGTACGGTCCGGCAACGACCATTTCGGCGCTGGCGATGCCCTCGCGAGCGAGTTCGGCGATCCGCTTCTGCACGGGTTGCGAATCGAGCGTGCCGCGCATCAGTCCATCGATTTCGGGCCGGAAGGAGCCAGGTATCGCCAGGCCCGCCGTTGCCGGGTGTGCGAGGTAGAGGACGGGAACAAGCCGCCAGCTTCGATGGGTATGGAACTCCGTGACCAGCGCCTGCTGTTCATCCACCGAGAGGTTGGCCAGCACGAGGAGGTCATAGGCGTGCGTTCCAGCGCGGGCGACCGTCGCCGCCGGGTCGTTGACTCGTTCGACGATCAGTTGTTCGCCGAGCGGCGATTGCCCTGCTAGCGAGCGCGGCGTCGTCGGGTCGATGGCAAGCACCGTTGGCACGGCAAACTCCGGGTGATGCACTTCGGGAGGGAGGCCTGGAACAACCACCGCCCCAACCACCACTTCCTGATTCAAAGGTAGGGCGGGCCGGGCAGTCCCAGCCATCGGGGCATCCCCCAGTTCGGGCCGGGTGGAAGCAGCAAGGGAGTGTCCGGAGGCTCGGCCAGGGCGTCCCCGCGAATCAGAAGCCGCGTTCGACGAGCTTCTTCGCAATCTCGCGCGGGTCGGGGGCGTAGGTGCCGTTGGCAATCTGCTCCCGCAGGGCACGAACCTTCTCGGCGCGCACCTCATCCGAGGTCTCCACGGCGTGGAGCGCGCTCGAGAGTTCGCGTGCTTCGGGGGTGATGCCGGCGCTGTCGGTCCGCACCTGTGGTTCTGCTGCCGTCACGGCGGTGCGCCCGCGGGCAAGGTCATAGACCACGCCGCCGGTGGCGCCTGTGCCGGAGGTCTTCCTCACTGCCATATCATCCATCCTCCCAGTCCAGCTCCTTCATGGTAGGCGCGCGGGGCACGCCATTTCAATTGGTCAGCCCTGCAACGTTCCGATAACGACAAGGCGGTTCTTCAGGTCATGTGTGCAGGTGATGAGGGTCACGGTGCTCGCGCTGTTCGAACGCAGGAGCTTGATTGCTGACGGCGGGACCACCACTACCTTGCTCACTGCGTAGCGATAGACCTGGTCGCCCGAATACACCTCGACGGAGTCTCCCGGTTCTACCCGGTCAAGCTCTTTGAACACCGCGACGTTTCCACGGTCGGCGACGGAGACGTGGCCGGTGATGACCATGTTCCCGGGCTGCCCGGGCAACGCCGAATCGATGTGGTGCCCGGCGGCCTTCCAGGCGGTCTCCCAGCGCGCCTTGCCATCGCTGATGGTGACGCCGACTTCGGCGATTGGCGTATCCACCGAAGCGGACTGGACCACGATCCGTGTGGGCAGGCCCGCTTCGGAGAGCCGGCGGACGGCCTCCGGCTGTGGGGCGTCGGCCTTCGCGACCGTGACCAGTGCGGCCGGGGGCTCGGGGCCTGCGCCTCCACCTGCGAGGCCGAACCATGAGATCGCGGCAGCACCGGCCACGAACGCGATGGCGATTGCGTTCGAACGGCGGGAGCTTTTCCGGGTCGGCGTTTCAGGCATCGGCTTCCCTGCCCCGGTCAATCCGGGTTCCCTCTGAGTGTCGGCAATTCCGCGCCCAATCTTGACGCCGCAGGGGCCACTGGACAGCCGCCGGGAGAGGGCGAAATGGTGACAAATCGAGTACGCCGGGACGGTCTTACGGAAGGGTGCGAACCCGCTTACCCCGCGTTTACGGAGAAGCTTTCGGAGCGCCCGTAGGCGTGCATCGTGCGCGCCCGCGAAGCGAGTTCAACAAGGCGCTGGGAAACCTGGGCGGTCTCGTCCTGGAGCAGCCGGGCGGAGGCCGTTTCGAGGGCAATCAACTCATCGATGGCGCGCATTTCTTGCTCCCCGTATGGCGCGCTCTCAAGGGCGTTGCAGGCGCTGAACAGCGACTCGCCGAGGGAATCGTAGCGTTCGAAGTCACCCTCTTGGATGGCGAGATGGCGCGCACGGGCGATGGTCAACGCGGCTTCGGCAGCAGCTGCGAACCGGCTCATGCGGCGGCTTCGGCCCCGGCCCGGATCGGCGCGCGGCCGGCCTTCAGCTCTGCCGTCGCGGTCTTCCAGGCGGTGGAGATGGTGGTGATGTGGCGCTCAACTTCGCGCAGCTTCGCCGCATCGCCGACGGACGATTCGACGATGAGGCGCATGCAGTAGCCGTAAATCCCGGCGAGGCTGCTGGCGATCTCGCCCTGGCTCATGTCCAGCGTGCTGGCCAGCTCGCCGATGATGAGGTACGCGCGGTTCGTCTCGTCGTTGAAGCCGTTGCGGTTGCCGCTCTCAAGGTGGATGACCGCCTTCTTGAGCGCCTTCACACACCCGTCGTAGAGCATAGTGGTGAGGGTCACCGGGTCGGCTGTCGTGGCTTCGACGTTCCGGTAGGTCGCGTACGGATTGCTGCTCATCGGCGGTCTCCTTCGATCGCGGACTTATCCATTACCAGGAGCTTCGGTCGAACGTCCCGATGAGAACATCGGGGAAGTTCCGCTGTTCGCTACTTCTCGTTCGAACTCCTGGCGGCCTGCTGCTGCAGGGTACTGATGATCGATTGGGCGCGGGCCTGCGCCTGCTCCATCGCGGCGAACTTCTTGCGTAGCGTTTCCATCTCGTGGGTGATCCGCTCCTGCACCTTGTCGATGCGGTCGGAGATGTCGGTGGTGACGGCGGTGATGGCATCCTGGCGCTTCTGGAGGACGCCGCCAGCGCCGGCCTGCACTTCGGCGAACTGCTTCAGCCGCTGGACGACACTCTGGGACGACGGCGCGACGGTGATGGTGGTCGTACCCGCCTGGAGCGCGCCGACGTTCACAGTCATCCCGGGGATGAGGAGCGTCGTCGAGCCGTTCGCAGTGACCGTCGCGGTGGTCGTCGTGGCGGGGGCGCCATTGGCGGGGGTGAAGGTGGAGGTGAGCACGCCGAGCCCGTCGTCGGAAATGGAGTAACGGCCCGCCCCGGCGCCGCTGAACGTCCCGGTGAGGCCGGTAATCGAGCTGGTGCCGCCGGGGTCGATGCCGGCCGCGAGGGTGAGCGAACTGAGGAGCGCTTGCGTCCCCGCCGGGTCCTTCTCCAGGGCGGACTGGAACTTCGCCTCGTCCAACTGGAGGGTGTTCGTGCTGCCGACCGCTGAGCCGATGGCGCCGAACGAGAGGCCGATCTGCGAGAGCGTGGAGTACGTGCCGTTGATGTTGATCCCGGCACTGCCAATGATGGAGCGGAGGTCAGAGCGCAGTTGCCGCAGGCTCGCGTCGCCGCTCAGAGGTCCGGACGTGTTGTTTGATTTCGAACCATCGGCCTTCGTTGCCTTGTCAATCGCCGCGAGCACGTTGTTGAACTCGGCCACGAAGCCCTTCACGGCCCCAAGAGCGCTGGTGGCGTCCTGGCTCACCGTGATGGTGGCGGCGCCGTTCGTCAGGCCGCTGAAGGTGAGGCTGGCGCCGTTATAGGCGATGGAGTTCGAGGCCGAGTTCTGGGACGGCCCGCCATCGATCGAGTAGGCCGCGGTATCTCCTTCGGTGAAGGTCGCGCCGATGAGCCCGAGCTTACCCGCCAGGTCGCCGCCGGCGCCGTCATCGGCGACCGTGATGGTGAGCGGCCCAGTCTTCGCGTTCTGGAACTTGATCGAGTCGGTCACCGAGTCGTATCTCGCGACGACACCGGCCTCGCTCCCGTTGATCCGGTTGATGACATCGGCAAGCGAGTCGTTCGCGGCGTTGTAGGCGACATCGATGCCGTTGATGACGAGGTTGTGATCCCCGGTAGCGACCGTACCAGAGAGGAACGGCGTGGCCTGGAGCTTTGCGGTCTGGCCGGCCCGGGAGAGCGGCGATGCGCTCGAACGGGTGGAACCGGTGGCCGAGGTCAACAGGTTCGTCGCTGACAGGAAGTTCGAGGTATCGGCGCCGTTCCCGAAGGTGATGTTGCCCTGCGAGGAGGTCACGGTGAGGACGTTCGCCCTGCCAAGGCCATCGTTCGTGATGCTGGCGGTGACACCGATGGAACTGGCGTTAATGTCGGCGATGACGTCGCTCAGCGTCATCATCTTCGTCATCGCGGCGCTGCTGGTGCGGGTCGTCGTCCCGTCGGACGAGAGCAGGTTCGTAGCGCTCAGGAAGTTCGACGTATCGCCGACGGCGCCGAGGGTGATATCGCCCTGGCTGGAGGCAAGCGAGAGCATGCTGGCGTGGCCGTAGTCGTCATTCACAATCGAAGCGGTGACGCCGATCCCGCTGGCGTTGATGGCGGTCACGACATCGTCGAGCGACTGGGTGGTCGCATCAATCGTCAGTTGCGAGGAGCCACCGGACGCGGTCGCGATGGTGAAGGTGCCGCTGGTCACGGCCATCTGGAAGTTGTTCGCATTGAGCAGAGCGGACGACTGCACGGCCGCGCCGCCCACACCGAACGTCTTGCTGCCGCCGCTGGCCGTGGCGATGGTGAACGTGCCGCTGTTCGGTGTCGAACCGAAGTTCGACTCGTTCATCGGCTTTGTGGCATCGATCGGCGCGGCGAAAGATGTGCCGGCGAGCTTCGACGCGGTAGCGAGACGGGTCACATCGATCGTGAACTGCCCGAGCAGCGACGACGGCGTGGTAGCCACCGAAACAGCGGAGTTGCCGCTCACACCGCTCTTCCCGCTTACCGAGGAGGCGTTGGCCAGGGTGTTCGCCTTCGCGAGGAGGTTACCAATCACCGACTGGATGCTGGCGATGGCGGCCTTCTTCTGGCCCTCGCGGATCGCCTTGTTCTGGAGGAGCGTCACCTTATTCATGCGAATATCGGTGAGTTGCGCGATGACGGCTTCGGTGTCGAAGGTCGCGAAGAAGCCGCCAAGCCGTACGGGGTCTGACATCGGTTATCCCTTCCGTTCCAGGAGCACGCCCCCGGCAGCCTCGTCCACGCCGAGCTGCCAGAGGTCCCGGGCCTCTACCCTGGCGATGACCTCCCCGGTCGAAACGTCGCGGACAAGGACGGCGACCATCAGTCCCTGTGCATCCACAACGTAGTCCACTTCACACGTCTCCACGGGCCGGCCGGGCGCAAGCGCCTGGACCAGCCGGGCTTTTCCGGAAGGTTTAGGCTGGTTGCCGCGCTTGCCGCCGCCCTGCCTGCCGTCAGCCCAAACCCGCCCGGCTGCGAGCCGGACAGGGTCGATTGCTGTCAGTCTAAGGTCGGCCATGCCCGCATCCTTTCGGGGACTCACCTGATATTCGGGTGAGGGGCAGCCGATCTTGAGTGGCGATTTGGCGCAGCGGCGTGGCCTGGGCCGAACCGGGGCGACGGTCGTGTTTAGCCCCCGAACAGCGTCCTCGGGTTCGTCACCGTCATCTGCTTGATCGCCGTGTCACTCACGCCACGCTCTTTCAACAGCGGGATGAAGTCGAGCGGGATGTGGGTGAGCCGCCAGGTGGGCACGGCCGTGTCAATGAGGCCCTCCGGCGCCCAGTGGAAGTTGCTGCAGGAGTCGTGCGAGAGCGTGATCCGGCTGGCGTAGCCCTTCTCGACGAGGGCAGCGACCATGTCCGCACGCTGTTCGCTCGTGCGCGGGCGCGGCAGGCCGATGCGGTCCATGCCGCAGTAGCTGCCGCCGTCGATGATGGCTTCGAGGTAGGAGATGTCGTCCGAGTCATCGGAGTGGCCGATGACCGTTCGGGAGAGGTCCAGTCCTTCCTCTTTGAAGACTCGCTGCTGGTCGAGGCCGGTGCGATTGGCCGGGAAGGTGTGCGTGCAGATGGGGACGCCTGTCTCTTTCGCCGCGCGGGCAGAGGCGCGCAGGACACGCTCGTTCATCTCGTGCATGACCGGTTCGGTGGCGCACTTGATGACACCGGCGCGGATACCCGTCGTCGAAACGCCCTGGGTGATGTCGCGAACGAACAACTCCGTCATCTCCCTGTCTTCGCGCATGCGGAAGTGGAAAGGCGTCTCCGTGTAGTAGATACCGGTCGCGGCGATGATGTTCACGCCGGAACGGCGGCTGGCCTCTGCGATGAGCGTGACGTCGCGGCCGAGGTCGATCGGGGTCAGGTCAACGACGGACTGAACGCCCGCCTCTTTCGCGGCTTTCAGACGGCTGACCGCTCGCTCCAGTTCGTGTTCGCGGTCGAACATCTCAGGGTACTGCTGGTACATCGGCCCCCAGCCGACGCGCACGTGTTCGTGCATGAGCGTGAAGCCAAGGTCGCCGGTGTCGATCGGGCCGGTGGAAGACTGGATGGTCGCCATGGTCGCCTCCGCGAGCGTGTTGGCGGGACGATACGCCGTTCGCGCGGCTGGCCCCAGCCTCAGAGGTGGCTGACCATCCACTCTTCGGCGAGCTTGATCACATCGGGGCCGATTTCGAAGTGGGTTCCCGGACACCAGCGCAGGTCTTTCTCGCCAGTAAGCGCGGCGTACAGTGACTCGGTCTTTTCGCGCGGGATGAGCTGGTCTTCGAGCTTGCCGACGACACGCACGGCAGCCTCGATGCGGGGAATATCCGCGTCTTCGCCGGCGGCGCTGCCGGCGAGGCCGCCTTCGCCGACGAGGCAGAACGCCGCCGCCTTGAAGCGACCGTCACGCGCCACCGCCGGGATGCCGAGCATGCTTCCCATGGAGTAGCCGACAAATCCGAGGCGAGCCATGTCGATCGGGAACTTCGCGGGGAGCAGGTCGAGCATCGTGCTCACTTCGGCGGCGAACTGGGCGCGGATTTCGGGATAGCGGTCCGGGTTTCGAAAGAGCGACATGGGGTCGGCAGAGGCGCGCTCGCCGTGGAGCGGGGCGTCGAGCCCGCCACAGACCCAGCCGCGCCGGGCCCACGCACGGGCGATATCGGCGACGAAGTAGTCCTCTTTACTCCCCATGCCGGGATGCTGGATGAGGACAAAGGGCATCGGTTCCTCGTGGCTCACCGGGAGGTACAGCAGGCCGGGGACGTGCTCGGCGCCCTGGTGGAACCAGAACTGGACTTCGCGCAGTTCGCCCATCTGGTTTTCGTGGATCTGGAGGGCATCTGGCATTGCCGCTGCACTTTACAGGCGGCCCAGTGCGGTGTCGCTACCCTTGACACTTAGGCGGCATGGACAAACGATGCTCGCAAGCGACTCGAAACGCACGCCTAGTCCGCGCCACGGCGTGGAACGGGGGAACCAGTTCTCGGGGCGAGTCCGCAAGGGCATCCTTCCCAGGAAGGATTGCGACGGCGGAACGGCCATCTCCGGTCGTAGCCCGGCAGCTAACCTCGGAGGCGTTGGAAGAACCTCGAATAGAGGATCTCTTCAGGTATGGCTATCCTGGCTCGCCGATCCCCGTCGACAGCCCTCGCCGCTCCATCTACCCCGGTTGCGCTTCCCGTCTACGCATCAACGCATCTGCGCGAGCGTCTCTGGAACATGCTGCCGCTGGCGCTCTCGGTGCTGCTCGCAAGCTTCGTCTTCTGGGGGCCGTATTACGCCCCGTGGCCGTTCGCCATCCTCAGTGTCGCGTTCTTCAGCTACTGGCTGGTGCGTTCGTACTCGGTGGCCATCAGCTGCTGGGTGGGCCTGCGCCGCATGGCCCGCTCGGAGAAGACGAACTGGCTGGCGAAGTACTGCGCCTGGCTTCCAGCCCACCCGGATGCCGAACAGTGGGACTGGCCGCGGCACATGGTCATCATCCCGAACTACAAGGAAAGCGAAGAAGGCCTCTCGCGGACGCTGGATTCGCTTGCCGCGCAGGCGAACGCCCGCCAGCTGGTCATCGTGATGGCCATGGAGGCGCGCGAAGCTGACGCGCACATCAAGGCCGAGCGGCTCGTTGGCCGCTTCCGGGACCGGTTCCACCACATGTTCGCCACGTTCCACCCGGCGGGCCTGCCGGGCGAGACGCCGGGCAAGGGTTCGAACGAGGCGTGGGGCGCGCGCGAAGCCTATATCCACCTCATCGAAGAGCGCCGTGATGACATTCGCCGCTACACCGTCACGAGCTGCGACGCCGACGCGGTCTTCCACCCGCGGCACTTCGAGGCGCTCAATTACCTGTTCCTCACCGCGAACGACCGCTACCGGACGTTCTGGCAGCCCACGATCTTCAACAGCAACAACATCTGGGACATCCCGGCGCCGTTGCGCATCCCGGATGGCCTCTCCGGCATCAACCGGCTTTCGAACCTCGTGCTTCCCGGGAGCGTGAAGTTCCCGACGTCCTGCTATTCGCTCAGCTGGCAGATGCTGAACGAGGTCGACTACTGGGACGAAGAAGTCATCCCGGAGGACTGGCACCTCTACCTGAAGTGCTCTTACACGCTGGGCGACCGGGTGAACGTGGAGGCGATCTACCTGCCGCTCGGCAACGACTGCGTGCTGACCGACGGGTACTTCAAGACCCTCCGCGCGCACTATGCGCAGAGCCTTCGCCATGCCTGGGGCGCGAGCGATATCCCGTACGCCTGGCGGGGGGCGCGCAACCCCGGTTCGCCGGCGACGCGTCAGCGGAAGTGGCTCCTTGCAGCGGCGGTGACCAAGGTGCACGCGCTCTGGGTGGCGCAGTGGTACCTCGTCACGCTGGGCGTACTGTTGCCTTCGAAGATGGCCGGCACCTGGGGCGCTCCGCTTCCCGGCTGGTGGACGAAGACCTACCCGGTACCCGGCACGGGCTGGCATCCCGAAAAGATCATCCAGCCGAGCCACTGGTTCACGTTCGATAAGACCGGTTTGCTCGAGTTCACGATGTGGCTGAACGTGCCCGGCATCCTCGTTGCCGTCTGCATTGTGCCGCTCTTCATCATGGCGGCGGTGGAGTACAAGCAACGCGGGCCGCGGCCTTCGCACGTTTCACTCCCGCGGGCTATCGCGAGCTTCGCCGTCTGGCCGCTGATGGCGGTGATCACGTTCTTCTTCGCCTCGCTGCCGGCGCTGCACGCGCAGTGGAAGCTGGCCCGCGGCAATGGCCTTGTCTACCGCGTGGCCGAAAAGGGTAGCCGCAAGGTACACACTCCCGCAGCCGTGTCTTCCCAGGCGGAGACGGATGCCGTTGGCGTGGTAGCCGGCGGGCAGTAGCAGCTTCCCTTCTTTCACCCATCGAGGGCCGGGGAAACCCGGCCCTTTCCGTTTGCTTGTGGCGCCCCCGGCGGAGCGGTCGAGAACACCACACGCGGCGCGTGGTGAGTCTAGAATCGGAAGCAACACCGCCCGCGGAGCAGATCCCGATGCCCGACTTCATCGCCAACCGCATCGATGGCCACGTCGCCGTAGTCACCCTCAACCGGCCAGAGGTCATGAACGCCCTCAACCGCCAGATGTATATCGAACTCGAACAGGCCTTCCACGCCGCCAGCCACGACCCGGAGGTGCGCTGCGTCGTCCTCACTGGCGAAGGCCGGGCGTTCTGCTCTGGCGACGACGTGCGCCAGATCATGCTCGGCGACCAGCGGGACGAGACAGTTTCGCGGCTGCGTGACGCGCGCCCGAAGCCGACTCCGGCGGCCATGGCCGTGCTCGACTGCGATAAGCCCGTCATTGCTGCGATTAACGGCGCCGCAGTCGGTTGGGGGATGGACCTCGCACTCCTGGCGGACATCCGCATCGCCTCGGAAGCTGCCAAGTTCGGCGAGCTTTTCATCAAGCGGGGGCTCGTCGCCGACGTCGGCGGGCTCTGGCGCCTGCCGCGGGTAGTGGGCCCTTCGAAGGCAGCCGAACTGCTCTTCACTGGGGACATCATCACCGCGCAGGAGGCGGAACGGATCGGCCTGGTGTCGCAGGTGGTGCCGGCGGCGGCATTGATGGAGTCGGCGCTGACGATGGCGCGGAAGATCGCGGCAAACCCGCCGATCGCGCTCCGTTACATGAAGGAAGGATTGCGCCGGTCGGTGCACGGGTCAGTCCCCGAGATGGGCGAGTACATCGGCAATTCGCTCGCGTACCTGTTCACCACCGAAGACCACAAGGAAGGCGCGCTGAGCTTCGTGGAACGGCGCGAACCAGTGTTCAAGGGGCGCTGACGCCTCAGGCGGTGACCTCGTTCACGAGCGGTTCACCGCGGGCGATGCGCGCCAGGTTCGGAAGGAAGTACTCCTCGGTGACCCGTGCGCCGTTACCGGTCGAAGTGCTCGAATTGTGCGGCGAAATGATGACGTTCGGCATATCCCAGAGCGGCGATTCAGCTTCGAGCGGCTCTTTCCAGAAGACATCGAGGTAGGCCCCGCCGAGGTGGCCGGAGCGCAGCGCCTCGATGAGCGCTGGCTCGTCGATGACCTCGCCGCGAGCGACGTTGAGGATGGCAGCGCCGCGCGGGAGGGCGGCCAGTACCGCCTCGCCGACGACGCCGCGCGTCTCTTCCGTGAGGGGACAGGCGAGGACCAGCCAGTCGGTCTCGCGGGCGGCATCCAGCAGCTGCGAGGGCGGCAGCACGCGGCTGACCGGGTCACCGGGACGGTGGGGGGTACGGCGCATCCCGGTCACTTCGAGGCCAATGGCGGAGGCGATGCGGGCGACTTCACTGCCGATTGCGCCGAGGCCAACCACAGTCATGCGCTGCCCAACAAGATCCGGAGGCATCTGCGGACCGCGAATCGGCTCCCACGCCCGGCGGCGCTGCGCTTCGCCCCAGGGCAGGAAGCCGCGCGAGAGCATCAGCATGCCGCCGATGACCGACTGGGCGATGGGCAGCGCTGTTGAGCCAGACGACGTGGAAAGGCGGATGCCCCGCTGCAACAACTCCTGGAAGACGAAGTTGTCGACCCCGGCGCTCATCACGTGGACCCACTTCAGGTTCGGCGCCGCGCGAACCGAGCGAAAGAACATGCGCGACGAGGCCGGGTAAACATCGTGCGAGAAGAACGCGTAATCAAGGCTGGCGAGCGTGGCCTCATCGAAGGGCTGCTCGGTGTCGGCGGGGAGTATGCAGAGTTCGATGCCCGGGTGGGCGGCCTTCATCTGCTGGTGGTAGCCGTCGAAGACGGCGCGGGAGACGAGGAGTGTCGGCATGGGCGTGTATTGTGAGGGCCTCAGGGCGCGGGGAATAGCCGTTTCGCGATGAAAACCATGCGCTGCCCCGCGAGCGTCGTCAGTAGCAGTGTGACCGGTTCGCCTTCGAGTTTGCCGAGGAGCCTGCGCAGTTCGTCCGGCTCGACCGGGAACGCGCGGCGGCGGATATCCACGGGGCGCCAGCCGCCCTTCCTCAGGCGTTCCTTCAGGCGGGCAAGCGAGAACGGCATCGCATCCAGCACTTCGAACGTGGCGGCGAGCGGGCTGAACGCCGGAAGCTGGGCCGTCAGGTAGGCGATGTGCGGGTCGAGCAGGCGCGCCTGAAGGCGGTAGGCGAGATGGCGCACGAGGGTTGCCCGCGTGACGCAGGACTCGGGGTCGAAGAGGAAGGCGCCCGGTGGCGCGGTCTCGACGGCCGTCTGGGGGTCGGTCGACTCGATCATGGCCCCGGACGGGAGGAGCACTGCCCGGCGGAGCCCCGGAGTCGCGCCCGCGCCGAGCCAGACGGCGACTTCCCGCATGGATGTGCTCAGCTGGACCGCTTCGACTTCCGCAACCGCCGGGACATGCTCCGGGTCGATGCCGGGGGGCGCCTTGATGACGGCTGCGCGGGCTTCGGCGGCGAGGCGCAGGACGACATCCCACGGCGGCGAGAAGCCCTCAGGTGCGAACCGGCGCGTGCCGCCTTCGCGCCGGGACGGATCGAGGATGACGGCGGCATCGGCGAGCGGGAACGGCGGACAAGCCGCGTCACCGCGCGCCGTGGAGGCGCCGGCATTGTGGGCGGCGAGCAGAGCGTGCACCGGGTCGCGGTCCATACCCACGGCAGGCAAACCAGCCTCCTTCGCGGCGGCCAGGTCAGCGCCGAGGCCGCAGGTCAGGTCCACGACCGGGAGGCCGAGCGCGGCGAGCCGGGCGGCACGGCGAGAGGCCACGAGTGGGTGGGTCATCATCTCGATGCCCTCGGCGGTGTAAAGCCAGTTTCCCTGGCGGCCGTGGTTCCTCGAGGCTCGCGCTCTGAGGGTCAGCTGTTCTGCAACGGCAGCCGCCTCCGCGGGCGGTAACTCGCGGCGGAGCATTGCCGCCAGCCGCACCGGGTCCCCCGGATCGAGCGCGGAGTGGGCCGCGAGGGCGGACTGTCCGGCTTCGCTGACCAGGTAGCGGGCGCGGCTCATCTCCATCCGCCCCAAGCTAACAGGTATGCGAGACTGGAGCCGTGGCGAACATCCTCTGCCTCGACTTCGACGACACGGTTGTGATGGAGAACGCCGCGCGGCTGGTGTTCGAGCGGTTTGCCGCGCCGCACTGGCGGGAGTTCGAAGCGCGCTACCACGACGGGCAGCTTTCGGTGGAGCAGTTCAACGCAGCGGTGCTCGACACGGTCGATGCCGGGGGTGACGAACTGCGGGAGTTCGCGGTCAACGCGGTGACCGTCCGGCCAGGGTTCCTGGAGTTGCTGGACTGGGCGCACTGGAACGGCTGGCTGGCGACGGTGGTCAGCAACGGGTTCGACTTCTACGTGGACGGCGTGCTGGACTCACTCGGGTTGGACCGTGTGGCACGCCACAGTGGCCGTACGCGCCAGGACTACCGCTGGCGGGTGACCTACTTCAGCCCCCGCGGCGTGGCCCTTGAAGAGGGCTTCAAGCTGAGCTATGCAGCCGCTTTCCAGAACGCCGGGGACTTCGTGGCGTACGTTGGCGACGGCGCGAGCGATGTCCCGGCGGCTCGCGTGGCGCAGGCGGTGTTCGCGCGGGACACACTGCTGCAGCGCCTGGACGGCGAGCATCCGCGGCTCTTCCCGTTCGAGACGTTCGAAGACGTGACGGCGAAGCTCACGGCGCACGCGGCGGGCTGGACGGGCGACGGCTAACCGATAAGGCCCGTCTCCCGGAAGGCGTCGATGTCAGCATCGGAGAAGCCAAGTTCGCCGAGGACAGCGTCCGTGTGTTCGCCCAGGGCCGGCGAAGCGCGCTGGATGCGCGTTGGCGTGCCGGACATCTGCACGATCGGCGCCGGGCCCATGAGCGGCCCGAGGAGCGTGTGCTCGTACTCGACGAGGAAGCCGTTCGCCTCGACCTGGGGGTCGCCCCACATCTCTTCGATGAAGCGCACGGGGCCGACGGCGATGTCGAGCTTGTCCAGGTAGTCCATCCAGTAGGCGTTCGGGTGCTCCTGGAACTTCGCCTCGCAGAGTTCGACGAGGCGCGTGCCGACCTCCTTCAGGTTCGTTGGGTCGAAGCCGGGTTCGTAACGGGGGTCAGTGAAGTCGAGGGCTTTGCGGAAGCGGGCGCGTGGTCCCGGCCCAAGGCAGCCGACCACGAGATAGGAGTCGGCGGTCTTGTAGGGGCGGTAGTAGACGTTCCCGGCGAGTTCGGGCATGAGGGCGCGGCGCTCGGCGTAGACCTCGGCGATGTCGGCGCCGCGGGCACGGGCTGAGTGGATCACGGCCAGGCGGCGGTCGCGGGCTTCGACGTCCATCGCCATCACTTCGCGCGAACCGGCCTGGATGGCCAGTGAGGAGAGCAGGAGGGATGAGTTGATGGCCTGACCTTCGCCGGTGCGCTCGCGGTGGAAGAGGGCCGCGGAGATGGCCCAGGCGAGGGCGACAGCGGTGACTACGTCGGCGGGGGCGAAGCCGATCTGCATCGGGAGGCCGTTCTGGATGTTCGGGTTCGAGGTGGTCAGGCCGCTCATGGCCTGGGCAACGATGTCGTAGCCGCGGCGATCCTTGTCGGGACCCTGCTTCCCGAAGGCGGTGTTTTCGGCGTAGATGATGCGCGGGTTGAGCCTGCGCGCTGATTCGTAGTCGATGCCGAGAGCTTCGGGGACACCCGGACGGTAGTTGGTGAGGAGGACGTCGGCCCAGCGGATGAGGGCATCGCGAACGGGAGCGGAGCGTTCGTCCTTGAAGTTGAGAGTGATACCGCGTTTGCCGCGGTTCTGGGCAAGGTAGCCCTTGCTCTCCTTGGGGATGATCTCGGCCTGGAGGCGCCAGGGTTCGCCTTCGAGGGGCTCAACCTTGACGACGTCGGCGCCCATCTCGGAGAGGAGCGCGCCAGCCAGCGGACCGGCAATGATCTGTGTGCAGTCGAGAATACGCACGCCTTCAAGGGCGCCTGCCATAGTTCGCTCCCCGGGGAATCGGAATGTGGGGCGACTATACCCCGCTGGCAGCCGCCGGTGGCAAGGGAGCAGCGTATCGGGCAGAGTTGCCCTGTGCACGCACGGTTCCAGGCTCCCAGCCCCGGCCTTTGCGCCAGTTGCATCCATTCCCGGCAGGTGGTCAGCGGGCGGGCATCGGTCTTCTGGCTGTGCGAACGTTCGAAGGCCGACCCGCGTTTCCGGAAGTACCCGCCCATCCCGGTGGTGCGCTGCGAGGGGTTCGAGCGGGCTGACGCCGGCGAGGATGGCCCGGGGTAAGGGCGAGCACCGTTTGCACTGGGAGATGGTGGCGCCCGTTACAACGAAGAGCCATGGATACAATATGCACACGAGGCTGGCCATTCTGTAAAGCGGTGTGGTATGGTTCGCGTCCGGCTGAAAGCGGGGTAGCTACCGGCGGGGTACCCGACGCGCATGAAACGGGGCTTGATGCCATCTCCCATTGCATCAAGCCCCATGCTTCCCGAATGCTTCGGGCGAGCGTCCTTCCGGACTCGTAGCGCGCTCGGTTAGGTAGCTACCTCCTTTCAGCCAACCTCGCCACACTCCCCTCTCCCAACGGCCTGCTCGAGTTCAACGAGCGAATGTTCCGCCGAAGGAACGCGGGCAGTTCAGCGTCGTCCATGTTCGACACGCCGGGCAGCCCGTAGTCGCGGATGCTGCGCGTCGTGTCCAGGTTGTCGTCAATCGTCAGGGCGCGCGGGGCGAAGCCGGTCGCGATGACGGTCATGTGAATCTCCTCGGCGACACGCGGGTCCACGACGGTGCCGAAAATGATGTTCGCCGACGGGTCGACCACTTCGGCAATGACGCGAGCGGCCATATCGAGTTCGCGGAGCTGCAGGTTGCCGGCGTGGGTCACGTTGAAGAGCACGTTCTGCGCGCCATCAATCGACTGGTCGAGCAGCGGGCTGCTGGTGGCTGCGCGGGCAGCTTCGACGGCGCGGTTCTCGCCGGCGCCGCGGCCAACGGCCAGCAGTGCCGGGCCGGCCTCGCTCATGGTGGTGCGGACGTCGTTGAAGTCGAGGTTGATCGAGCCGTTCTGGCTGATGATGTTCGAAATCGACTGGATGGCCTGACGGAGGACATCGTCGGCGGTTTCGAAAGCCTGTTCCATGGTCACATCCGCCGGGCAGATTTCGATGAGGCGGGCGTTGGGGATGGCGATGAGGGTATCGACCTTGTCGCGCAGGCGAGCGAGGCCTTCTTCGGCCTGCTTCATGCGGCGGGCGCCTTCCCACTGGAACGGCTTGGTGACGACGCCGATGGTGAGCGCGCCGCAGTCCTTGGCGATTTCGGCGACGACGGGGGCCGCGCCGGTTCCGGTGCCGCCGCCCATGCCGGCGGTCACGAACACCATCTCGGTGCCGCGGAGGATGTCGTAGAGCTCGTCGCGGCTTTCGTCGGCAGCGCGTTCGCCGCGGGTCGGGTCGCCGCCGACGCCGAGGCCCTTCGTCAGCTTTTCGCCGATGCGGAGGCGCGTGGTCGCCTCGGAGGAGGTGAGGGCCTGCGCGTCCGTATTGCAGGCAACGAAGGAGACGCCGGGAATCTTGGCGCGGACCATGCGGTTAACGGCGTTGCAACCGCCGCCGCCGACGCCGACCACTTTGATGTCCGGCAGGAGTTCAGTTTCGTATCGAAGGCTCATGGTGCTCGTTCCTTTCGCGAATGAGTCGAGACTGCGGGGTTCGTCAAAAGTGCTCATTCCTCTCCTCCTCCTTACTGGGGCATGAGCGCCCTCCCGAGAGATGCAAGCCGGCGGAAGATCCCGCCGACAGGCACATCGAAGCTGGGTCCGGGCGCGGCCTCGGCAACACGTTCACGGCCGCTGAGGGCGTATTCGACAAGGCCAATCGAGGTGGCGAAGGCCGGTGAACCAATAAGGTCGGACAGCCCCGAGTAGCCGGATGGCCGGGCCACGCGGGCGGGAATGGCGAGCCGGGCCTCGGCCACTTCGGCAAGACCCTTGAGCTGGCTCGTGCCGCCGGTGAGGACGATGCCTGCAGCGAGCCGGTCATAGAAACCGACGCGCTTCAGCTCGACGGCGACCATCTCGAGGATCTCCTCGGAGCGCGCCTGGAGGATTTCGCAGACGTGGCGCAGGTCGACGGTCTTCTTCGCCTGCGTGCCAAAGGCCTGGATGTCCACCGTTTCGTGCATCGAAGGGTCCGCGTAGGCGGCGCCGACGGTACACTTCAGCTGCTCGGCGGCCTCCCACGGGCAGCGCAGCACGCGCGCGAGGTCGTTCGTCAGCTGAGAACCAGCAATGGGCAGGCAGGCCGTATGAGCGAGGCTGCCCTCGTCGTAGACGGCGATGGAAGTGGTGCTCCCGCCGATATCGACGAGTGCGACGCCCTGCTGGCGCTCTTGCTCTTCGAGGCAGCTCGTTGCCGAGGCGATCGATTCGAGGACGATGTCATCGACCTGGACGCCGGCGCCTTCGACACATTTCGTGAGGTTCTGCACCGCGGAGACAGCCCCGGAGACAATATGCACCTCGGCATCGAGGCGGCCGCCGAACATGCCAACGGGATCCGAGACCTGCTCGGTGCCTTCGATCCAGTAGCCGCGCGGGACCACGTGGATCACCTGGCGGTTCGTCGGAATCGCGACCTGGCCGGCGCTTTCGAGCACGCGCGAGCGGTCATCCTCGGAAATCGCTCGCGAACGGTCCGGGACGGCAATGATGCCGCGGTTGTTCTGCGACGAGATGTGGCCGCCGGAGATGCCGACAACCGCACTCAGGATGCGCATGCCGCAGGCCTGCTCGGCTTTTTCGACCGCAACGCCGATGGCTTCCCGCGCACTCTGAATGTTGTCGATGACCCCGCGCGAAAGGCCCGCGGCGGGGGTTACGCCAACCCCGAGGATGCGCGCTTCCCCCTGGTCTCCGAGATCACCGACGATAACGCTGACCTTCGTGGACCCCACGTCGATCGCTGCGACTGTGCTCCGACGTCCCATTGTCCTCTCCTTACTGCAGCACCGGCCGGGTGCCGTAGCGCAGGTCGATGGTGGTGTAGTTGATGTTCCGAACCTGGGCTTCCCTTGCGAGGGCCGACCAGACGGAAAGCTTGTAGGCGATCGACGAGGAATCGCCGAAGAGCGCTGTCTGGCCGTTGGCGGTCGTCACCTGGACGCCTTTCCCGGAGGTGAAGGCCACCTCGGAGACGGTCGTGCCCAGCTGGCGGGGAAGCTTCTCGTAGATTTCGGCAGCGGCATCGACGGCCTGGTAATCCACACGGTCGCCGATGATGCGATTGCCGGCTTCGGTGCTTCGGATGACCGGAGAGCCCGCCGGCGCAGGCCCCTGGCCGAGGACGACACCCTCGCGGTCGATGGTGTACTGGACGCCCGTCTGCTCCCAGGTGCCCCAGGCCTTCCGCTCTTCGACGATGACGCGGACGGTGTGGGGCCAGTCACGTTCGATACGGACCGAGTTCACGAGCGGCTGCTGGTAAAGCGAGCGCTGAGCCTCGGCAAGGTCGGCGTCGAGCATGGACTGGCCGAGGAGTCCGGAGGCTTCGACGACGGTTCCGGTGGAGATGCGCTGGTTGCCGACGACCTCCACGTTCGAGACCTTGAAGAAGGGCGACGTCCACGCCCAGTACGCGCCATACCCGGCCATCCCGAAAACACAGACGACCGCCCCAAGAACGAGGAGACCCTTCGACGGGCGCCAGAAGTGGGGCATGCGGAAGCGCGGCCCGCGTGGCCCTCGCGGGGACCCGCCACCGACGACACCGCGGTTCCGCTTCACGATGGTGTGTTCGCGCGCTTCGCCGACCACGGGGCGCTCGCGCTTGATGATGCGCCGGGCCGGGTTGTCCTTCGGCGGGCGGTTTCGCTTCACAATCATCGCGCGGCCCTCCGCTGGTGACGGTCGAGCGCGAGGTCGAGGATGCGCGAGAGCAGATCCGTGTAGCCGAGCCCGGAGGCTTCCCAGAGCTTCGGGTACATGCTGATGCTGGTGAACCCTGGGATCGTGTTGACCTCGTTCGCGACGATCTTGTCGGCCGGTGTGAGGAAGAAGTCGACGCGGGCGTAGCCTTCGCAGCCCATGACCTGGTACATGCGGATGGCGGTGCGCTGGATGTCGCGAGCGGCGCCTTCCGGGATGGGCGCGGGGATGTAGAGCTCCGTGGTGGAAGCCGCTGAGTACTTACTGTCGTAGTCGTAGAAGTCCCGGTCGGGGACGATCTCGCCGACGATGCTCGCTTCGGGGTGTTCGTTGCCGAGGACGGAGCATTCGACTTCGCGGCCCACGATGGCCTGCTCGACGATGGCCTTGTCGTCGTAGGCGAACGCGGCTTCGAAAGCGGCGGGCATATCTTCGCGGGAGCGGGCGCGAGTGACGCCGACGGAAGACCCACCATTGGCAGGCTTCACGAAACAGGGATACCCGATCGCCTGGTCTATGAGCGCCATCGAATCATTCTGGGCAAGTGTATACTCCCATGATCGAATTACGGAATAGCGTGCGACAGGGATCCCTGCCTCACGGAAGAGCGCTTTCATGAGCGCCTTGTCCATTCCGATGGCGCTGGCCGCGACACCGCACCCCGCGTAAGGGATGCCGGCCAGTTCGAGGAAGCCCTGGAGCGTGCCGTCCTCGCCGTTTGTGCCATGGATCAATGGGAAGGCGACGTCGCAGGCCGAGAGGGCCGCGAGCGCTTCGCCGGCGCGGAGGAGCGGCTGTCCTGCGCCTTCGAACGAACGCACACCGGCGTCGAGAGCCGAGCGGGTCTCGGACGGCGTGAGCCACTGGCCGTCGTTTGCGATACCGATGGGCAGGACCTCCCAGCGAGCGGGATCGAGCGCAGACATCACGCTGCGGGCGCTGGTGATGCTGACTTCATGTTCGCCGGACTTACCGCCGAGGAGGACCGCCACGCGCTGCTTCACCATCACCATTCCCCCACGAATTCGACTTCGCGCTCGAGGGAGACCCCGAACTGCTCCTTGACGCGGCGCTGGGCCTCGGCGATGAGCCAGGCAACATCAGCAGCTGCTGCGTTGCCGTTGTTCACGAAGAAGTTGCAATGCTTGTCCGAGATGGCGGCCTCGCCGCGCGTTGCCCCGCGCAGGCCGACCGCTTCGATGAGCTTCCATGCTGGCGATTCCGGCGGGTTCTTGAAGGTCGACCCGGCGTTTCGGCCGCGCGGCTGGGCGGTCAGGCGCTTGCCGTCGTAGGCGGCGGCCTGAGCGGTCAGCGCGTTCGCATCGCCTTCAGCGAGCTCCAGTTCGGCTTCGAGGACGGCCTTGCCGGCGACTTCGCGGCGGGTGAAGGCGCTGCCCCGGTAGACGAGACCGAGGTCCTTCGCGTCGACCCATTCGTCCCCGTTGCCGGGGAGTTGGAGTCGCACGCGGCGCAGCACATCGGCGAGACAGCCGCCATAGGCGCCGGCGTTGTAGACAACTGCGCCGCCGATAGTCCCGGGAATGCCGACAGCCCAGGCGAGTCCTTCGTGGCCGAGGCGGCACATCTTGCGGGCGAAGGCCGCGAAGCTCGCGCCGCTTTCGACGCGGTAGGTGAGCCCGCTGGCGGATTCGGCGCGCGCGCGATTGTCGAGCACAAGCCCGCGGATACCGGCGTCAGCGACGAGGATGTTGCTCCCGCTGCCGAGCACGAACAGCGGCACATCCGCCTCATAGGCGGCGTTCGTGGCGGCAGCGAGGGCCTCGGCGCTGCGGACGGTCAGGAAGAGATCGGCCGGACCACCGACGCCGAAGGTGGTGTGGCGGGCGAGCCGTTCGTCCCGGCGCAGTTCGCCGAGGGGCGCGAGTGACACGGCCAGGGATTCGATGGCGGTCATCGCAGGGCCTCCAGCAGCCGGGGGCCAACTTCGACCACGTCACCCGCGCCGATGGTGAAGACAACGTCGCCGGGGCGGGCGAGGGCCTTCGCCTTCGCTGCGGCATCGTCGAAATCCTTCGCGTAGACGGTCTCGACGCCGGTAATAGCCGCGGCGAGGTCCGCTGCCGAACGTCCGGGCAGCGGGGCTTCGCGGGCGGCGTAGGTTTCGAGAACGACGAGCGCGCTCAGGCCCTTCCAGCAGGTCAGCCATTCGTCCCACAGGTAAGAGATGCGGCTGTAGGTGTGCGGCTGGTAGATGCCAATGACGCGGCGCTCGGGGAAGGCGCGGAGGGCGGCGGCGATGGTCGCGCGAACTTCGGTCGGGTGGTGCGCGTAGTCGTCCATGACGAGCACACCGCCGGCCTCGCCGACAGTCTCGAAGCGGCGGCGCGCTCCCTGGAAGCTGGCCACAGCATCAGCGATGACATTGAACGGGACATCGAGGCTCAGGGCGACCGCACAGGCCGCGAGGGCGTTGCGGACGAAGTGCTCGCCGGGCACGGGACCATGCAGCGTCCCGACAGACCTGCCGCCGCGGGTGACATCGAACGAGACGCCGTCCGCGGTCAGCGTGATGTTTTTCGCCATCCAGTACCGGACGCCCTCGATACCGTAGGTTTCGTGGCGCATCGGGTCATCGCCGAGAACGTCGGAGACGTAGCGCGCGCCGGGGTCATCGGCGCAGGCGAGGACGAGGCCGCCCTCAGGGACGCGCTTGCCGAACTGGACGAATGCCTCGCTGTAGGCCTCGGCGGTGCCGTAGTAGTCGAGGTGATCGGGTTCGACGTTGGTGATGACGGCGATATCCGGGGTGTACTCGTGGAAGGCGCGCTTGTACTCGTCCGCTTCGACGACGCAGATGTCACCGTGGCCCCAGGCGGCGTGCCCGCCGAGGTCGCGGCTCTCGCCGCCGAGGAGGTACATGGGCTCGCGCCCGGCCTTCACGAGGATGAGCGCGATGAGGCTGGAGGTGGTGGTCTTGCCGTGGGCGCCGGCGACCGCGACAACGCGCTTGCCCTCCATCAGCTTCGCCACCATTTCGGCGCGCAGGAGGACGGGCACGCCACGGCGGCGAGCTTCGGCGAGTTCAGGGTTGTCGTCAGCCGCGGCGGCAGTGGTGACGACGAGGCGCGTATCCGCAGGGACGTTCGCCGCGTCGTGGCCGTAGGCGACCGTTGCTCCCATGGCGACCAGGCGGTCGATGAGCACCGAGGGCCGGAGGTCGCTGCCGGAGACGGCGATGCCGCGCTCGAGCAGGAGCTGGCCTATGGCCGACATGTGCATGCCGCCGATGCCGATGAGGTGGACGGGTCCGACGATGTCGCTCATTTGCGCGCGACCTCGAGGACGACCGACGCAATGGCATCCGCGGCATCGGGACGGGCGAGGTTTTGGGCGGCTTCGCGCATCGCAGCGAGCCGGCTTTCATCCGCAAGGAGATTCGTGATCGTGCCGCCAAGCGCGGCGATGTCCGCTTCCTCGAGCACGACGGCGGCGCCGTTGTCGGCCAGCCAACCAGCGTTGTTTCGCTGGTGGCCGCCGGCGAACGTCCCGGGAATGAGGACAGACGGCAGCGCAGCAGCGGGAATTTCACCGAGGACGCTGGCGCCGGCGCGGAAGACGCCGAGGTCGGCGGCGACCATCAACTCGGGAAGGTCGTTGCGGAAGCCCGCCGGGTGGTAGCGGGAAGCGAGCGCCTCGGGCAGCTTCGCTTTCACCTGCTCGGCGGCTTCGAGGCCGCTCGCGCCCGTGACGTGGTAAACGACGGCGGCCGCGAGGAGCGCTTCGAGGCCTTCGAAGACAGCCGCGTTGAGCCTGGCGGCGCCCTGGGATGCCCCGGCAAGGACCACCAGACGGTCGTTTGTGGTGAGTCCGAGGTTCGCACGAGCGGCGGCGCGGTCGGTGGTGAAGAACCCCCGGCGAACCGGGTAGCCGGTGGCGACGGTCTTTTTCGCGGGAAGGTGGGCGAGCGCAGCCTCGGTGGTTGTGGTCATCTTCGTGGCCAGCAGGCGCTCGGCCTTCACCGCCCAACCGGGGTGGACGTCCGGCAGGTAGACCACGAGCGGGCGGCGCAGGAGGCGCGCTGCGAGGCTGCCGGGGAAGCTCGCGTAGCCGCCGGTGCTGAAGACCGCGTCGGGCTTGAAGGCGCGGAGGGCACGCCAGGCCGCCACCGTCCCGGAAAGCAGGCGCCATGCCGCGCGGATCAGTTGCAGCGGGCCGCGGCCGCGCACAGCCGCCGACGGGACCACGACGAACGGGACGCCGGCCGCTTCGACGGGCACGCGCTCACCGCGGTCTTCGGGGCCGAAGAAACGCACCTCAGCCGTGCCGCCCACGCGGGCCTGCACGGCTTCCATCACTGCCAGCGCCGGGAAGATGTGGCCCCCGGTGCCGCCGCCGGTCAATGCCAGCCTCATGAGTCTGGCCTCCTGCGCACCACCCGCCGGGTCTCCACCGGGTGCTTATCGGCGTAGCCGCCGCGGTCGGTGCCGAAGCGCGAGATGCTGATGAGCAGGCCCATGGCGATGAGCACCGAGGCGAGCGCGTTCGACCCGTAGCTCAGGAAAGGCAGCGGGACGCCGGTGAGCGGCACGGTGCGGGTGATCCCGCCGATATTGAGGAGAGCCTGGATGGTGATCCAGGTGGTGATGCCGGTGGCAATCAGCTGGCCGAACTCATCGCGGGCGCGGCGAGCGACCTGGAACCCGCGGAACATGAGCAGCATATAGAGGGCGATGATGGGGATTGTGGCGATGAGCCCGAGTTCTTCGCCGACGATGGCGAAGACCCCGTCGGTGTGGCTTTCGGGGATATAGAAGAACTTGGCGCGGCTGGCGCCGAGGCCGAGCCCATGGATGCCGCCGTTGCCGAGGGCGATGAGGGCCTGGAGCGTCTGGAAACCGTTGCCCTGGGGGTCGGCTTCGGCGCTGAAGAAGGCGGTCAGGCGGTCCGCGCGGTAGCCGGCAGCGGTTGCGAGGAACGCCAGCGTGACGAAGCCGGTTGTGCCCAGCGCGAGCATCTGGCCGACGGAGGCGCCGGCCACCCAGAACATCGTGACGGTGATGATCAGAATGATGAGGGTGGTGCCGAGGTTCGGCTGGAGGAGGATGAGGACGCTGACCGATCCGATGATCATCACGAAGGGCAGCAGGCCATGTTCGAAGCTGCGCACTTCGTCGCCCTTGGAAGCGAGCCAGGCGGCGAGGTAGATGATGACGGCTATCTTGGCGAACTCGGCTGGCTGGATGGTCAGTTCGCCGACGCCGATCCAGCGCTGCGCACCGCCGCCCTTCACGCCGATGGCGAGCACGACAATCAGCAGCCCGATCGTGAGCGCCATGATCGGGACAGCGAGCGGGCGCAGGCGGCGATAGTCGGTGCGGGCCATGATCACCAGCGCGATGGCCCCGGCGGCCGCCCACACCATCTGGCGGACAAGGAAGTGGTACGGGTCTCCGAAGTCGACCAGCGCCCGGACGAAGCTCGAGCTGTAAACGACGACGAAGCCGATGACGGTGAGCGCCGCGGTGAGGGCCACAATCGCATAGTCGGGGCGGCCGGGCGCCCAGGAGCCGGTCTGTTGTGCTGCTGCTATGGCGACACCTCCGGGACAAACCCGGGCAGGGCCCGGACGAGCTGGCGAAACGCCTCGCCGCGCGCTTCGAAATTGGGATAGGCGTCGAAACTGGTCCCGGCAGGCGAGAGGAGCACTGCATCGCCGGGCTGGACGCGCGCCGAGGCGGCGGCGACGGCCTCCTCGAGGGTGGTCACGAGCGTGCAGTCGGTCACGGCTTCGCGCATGGCCGAGTGGAAGAGCCCGCCCGATTCGCCGAAGCAGACCACGGCGCGGCAGCGCGTACGTGCGAGTTCACGGAGGCCGTCGAGGTCGAGGTTCTTGTCGCGGCCGCCCATGAGGAGAACGACCGGCTCAGTGAAGGCGCGAAGGCCGGCGATGGCGCGCTCAGGGCTCGTAGCGATGCTGTCGTTAACCCAGAGTGCACCGGCCGCACGACCGACGATTTCGAGCCGGTGCGCGACGCCGGTGAAGCCGCGAATGGCACGTGCCATCGCCTCGACGGAAAAGCCCGCCTGGCTGCCGATCGCGCAGGCCATCGTCACGTTCGCCAGGTTGTGCGTGCCGCGCAGGCGGATGTCCGCGACGGCGACGACCGTGGCCGGGCGGCCCCCTGCCCGGACGAGGACGGCGCCGTCTTCGATCCAGGCGCCCTCACCCTCTGGCTCCGCTTTAAGCGACGTACGGACGAGCCGGCCGCGAACGGCGGGCATAATAGCGCGGCTCGTGTGGTCGTCGGCATTGAGGATGGCGGCGTCATCGCGCGACTGGAAGGCGAGGATGTTCCGCTTCAGCCCGACGTATTCGTCCCAGCTGAACTGGTCCAGGTGATTCGGGGTCACGTTTGTGATCGCGGCGATGTTCGGACTGCGGTCGGTGTACTGGAGCTGCGTGTGACTGATCTCGAGGATGACGGTGGTCTCCGGCCGGAGTTCGGGGAGGCGGGTGAGCATGGCCTCGCCGATGTTCCCGCCGACGGCCGAATCGATGCCGGCCTCGCGGGCCATTGCTCCGACAAGCGCCGTCGTCGTCGATTTGCCGCTCGAACCAGTGATGCCGATGGTTCGGCCCGGGCAGAGCTGGAGGAAGAGCCGCATCTGGGACGTCACCGGGATGCCCAGTTCACGGGCGCGGACCAGCGCAGGGTTGTAGCGGAGGACCGACTGCGAGACGGCCACGAGGTCGTAACCGGCGGGGTCAAGCAGCGGCTGGCCGCTGACCATGCGTTCGACGCCGTCGGGGACGGTGGCGCCGGCAGCGGCGAGGGCCTCGTTCGAACGGGTGTCGCTGATCGTGACGTGGGCCTCGTGGGCCAGGAGCCAGCGGGCGAGGTCACGTCCTTCGATGCCGAGGGAGTAGACGAGCACGCGCTTGCCGCGGACCTCGGGGATCACCGGCTGGAGGGTTCCGTTTGCCGCGGGCATCACGGCACCTCCAGGGCGAGGGCGACACCGGCCATCGCAGCGACGATAGAGACGAGCCAGAAGCGCGTGACGATCTGGGTTTCGGCCCAGCCGCCAAGTTCCAGGTGGTGATGGAAGGGCGCGCGGCGGAAAAGCCGCTTGCCGCCGCTCAACCGGAAGTAACCGATCTGGAGCAGGTTGCTGCCCATTTCGGCCACGAAAACGATCCCGATAACCGGGAGGAGCAGCCACTGGCCGGTCATCAACGCAATGACTGCGAGCGACGACCCGAGGGCGAGTGCGCCGGTGTCGCCCATGATGACCTTCGCCGGGTGGGCGTTGTACCAGAGAAAGCCGAGCGTGGACCCGGCGATGATGAAGGCGAAGGTGGCGACGAACTCCTGCCCCTGGATGAAGCCGAGGATGCCGTAGGCGATGAACGCGATGAGCGTGGTGCCGCCGGCAAGCCCGTCGAGGCCGTCAGTCACAGCGACGGCGCTGGTGGTCGCAACGATGATGCCGGCCGCCAGCGGGATGTAGAACAGGCCGAGTTCGTAACTGCCGACGTACGGGATGTTGATCGACTGCACCTCGATGTACTCGAAAAGGACGATCGCAGCCGCCAGCCCGAAGAGCGCCGTGAAGCTCATCTTGAACCGCCAGGAGAGGCCCTTCTGAGCGCGGTGCTGGAGCGTGCCGAGGTCATCGACGAAGCCGGCGGCCATCGTGATGCCGATCATCCCGAGGGGAAGGAGGATGGACTGGTGGTTCCACCAATCGACGGCGACGGCGGTCACGAGGAAGGTCGGGAGCCAGATGATGAAGCCGCCGAAGGTAGGGGTGCCGGCCTTCTTCTGGTGCTCGGGCAGGTACTCGCTGATCTCCTTGCCGATTTTCTGGCGGCGCAGGTAGTTGACGATCGGCGTGCCAATGGCGACGGCGACGAAGAACGTGATTGCCCCCGTGAACAGCGCGTGGATCATGCGGCGGCTCCAAGCAGCGGGAGGATGGTCTCGAAGGCCTCGCCGCGGGAGGCTTTGACGAGGACGGTGACGCCATCGTGGAGCAGGCGCGCTGCTTCGGCGGCTGCTTCCTCTTTCGTGGCGAACCAGCGCACATCGGCGTGGCCAGCTTCGCGGGCGGTGTCGGCGAGGGCGCGGCAGGTTTCGCCGGAGCAGATAAGGACATCACAGGAGCGGGCGGCCACACGGCCGGCCGCGCGGTGCTCTGTGGCTTCGAAGTCGCCGAGTTCGGCCATCCGCCCGAGGAGCGCGATGCGCTTGCCGGGGAGGCCCGCAAGCATCGCGAGGGCGCCCTGCAACGACGCCGGAGAGGAGTTGTAGCGGTCATCGATAACGGTCGCGCCGTTGGCCACGCGGTAGATATGGGCGCGGCCTTCGACCTCGGCGCGTTCAGCAGCGGAGGCTGCACCGCGCAGGTTCATGCCGAGGGTGATGCCGGCAGCGATGGCGGTGAGGACGGCCGGGATCGTATGTGCGCCGGGCAGCGGGGAGTTCACACGCTCCGTGGTCTCGCCGAACGTCAGGTCGAATGAGGCGCCGGCGAGGCCCCGGTCTGTGACCGGGCCTCGCCGCAGGATGGCTGATTCAGCTTCGCCGAAGGTGATGACTTGGCAGCCGAGTTCCGGGACGACGGCGGCGACGCGCGGGTCATCGACGTTGAGGATGGCCGTGCCGGACGGCGGAAGGCCGCGGACAAGGCTCAGCTTCTCCTCGGCGATGGCCTCGATGCTGCCGAGTTTCGAGACATGGGTCAGTCCGATGTTCAGGACCGCCCCGATTTCGGGTTCGGCGATGGCAGCGAGTTCGGCGATTTCGCCCTTGCTGTCCATGGCGACTTCGAGGACGGAAACCTCGTGGTCGCGGCGAAGGCTCATCAGGGCAAGCGGCAGGCCCTCGCGGCTGTTGAAGTTCCCGGCACTGCGGTGCGTCTTGAACCGCTGACTGAGCAGGGCCGCCGTGAACTCCTTCGCCGTGGTCTTGCCGACGGTGCCGGTGATGCCCACGACCTGCGGCGCACACTCCCTGCGCCAGGCGTGGGCCAACTCGCCGACCGCTCGGGTCGCATCGGGCGCGACGACGATGGTCGCTTCCGGCCAGTCGCCGGCCGGAGCTTCGGTGCAGATGACTGCGGCCGCGCCTGCTTCGAGGGCGGCATCAACGAAGCGGTTGCCGTCTTCGTTTTCGCCGGGGAAGGCTGTGAAGAGGTCGCCTGGCTGGACCTTTCGGGAGTCGGCAGCGCCGCCGAGGACCGGGCGCGGCGTGCCGGTGCGAACCTGGTAACCCCGGGCGCGCATGGTCTCAGCGACGAACGCGGTGGTCAGTTCGGCGTTCATCGGGACACTGCCGCATCGGTCTTTTCGGGCTTCACGCTGAGGTAGCGGAGGGCATCGTCGGCGAAGTGGGCGAAGATCGGGCCCGCGGCCTGGGTGCCAGTCATAAGGTCGGCGTTCTGGTCGAGCTTCACGAGGACGAGGATGCGCGGGTCATCGAGCGGCGCGAAGCCGATGAACGAGGCTATCTGGGTCTCATCGTTGTAGCTGCCCCAAACGGGCACGTTGGCCGTGCCGGACTTACCACCGGCGGTGTACTTCGAGGGGTTGCGGCCCCAACCGTCGGGGTCCTGGCCGACGACTTTGCCGAGCATCATGCGAATGGTGTCGCTGGTCTGGGGCGAGATGGCGCGGCTGACGATCTGCGGGGCGACGTCGGTGCGTGTGCCGTCGGCCTTGATGTGGGCCTTCACGAGGTGGGGCGTGATCAGGTTGCCGCCGTTGATGGCCGCGGCGACGGCCTGCATCAACTGGATAGGGGTCACGCTGATCGACTGGCCGAAGGACTGGGTGGCGACGTCCACGGGCGAGTAGCCATCGTCCTGGGGCCGCCGGAAGATACCCGTTGCTTCACCCTGGAGGTCCACGCCCGTGGCCTTGCCGAAGCCAAACCGGTCCAGGTAGGACTGGAAGAGCTTCGTGCCGAGCTTCTGCTGCATGAAGACGGCGCCGGTGTTGATCGAGTTTTCGAGGACGCCGGTCATGGACTGGAGGCCGTAGGTTGAGTAGTCCCAGTTTGTGAGGCGAACGTTCTCGATGTAGACCTCGCCCGTATCCACGTAGGTCGTATCCGGCCCGACGACGCCTGCATCGATGGCGGCGGCGGCGGTCACGATCTTCATGACGCTGCCGGGTTCGTAGAGGTCGGTGACGGCGCGGTTGCGGAGGATGGCGAGGGCGTCCGGGTCGTTCCTGGAGAGGTCATCCTGGAGGGTGCTGAACTTCAACGACGGCGACGTGGCCAGGGCCAGGATCTCGCCGGTGGCCGGGTCCATCACGATGATGGAGCCGCCCTTGGCGCGGTGTTCCTTGATGGCGGCGGCGAGCCGCTGCTCGGCCAACTGCTGGAGGTAGCGGTCAATGGTAAGGACCAGGTCTTCGCCGGGCTTCGGTTCGATGGTCCTGTGCTGGCCGTAGGGAATGGGGTCGCCGGTGGTGTCGCGTTCGTAGACGGCGCGGCCGGCCGTGCCCTGGAGGGCTTCGTTGTAGGCGCCTTCGATGCCAGCCCGGCCAGTGTTGTCGGTCCCGGTGAAGCCGACGATCGAGGCGCCGACATCACCCTCAGGGTTCACGCGGGAGGTATTGGCGAGGGTGACGACACCCGGGATCCCCTTCTTAATCAGTTCAATGCCCTTGTCATACGAAAGGTCGTGCATGACGCGGGCATCAGCCTGCCCGGCCTCGCGGACAGTCGCGCGGATTTCGAGCGGGTCAGCTTTGAGGAAGGGCGCGAGGTCCTGGGATGCCTTCAGGGCGACCGCGTCGTCCTTCCAGGCGCGCGGGTTCACGTAGACATCCCAGGTATCGACCGAGGTAGCGAGGACACCGCCGTTGCGATCCAGGATGGAACCGCGACGGGCATAGATGACATCGTCGCCGAGGAGTTCCTGTTCGGCCTGTTTGGCATAGTTGCCATGTTCGAAGACCTGGAGTTGGACCAACCGTCCGCAGATGGCGAGCGCAAACAGGCCGAAGACAGCGGCCGGCAACCAGACACGACGGGTGCCCTGCGCCTTGTAGTGCGCCATGCGAACGCGCCTCCTGCCCTCCCGGAGAAGGGCGAACTACCTGGATGCCCTAGGGCAGCCAGTCCACGAACGGCTTCCACCAGGGAGCGGGCGCAGGCTGGGAGGCCGTTGCCCTGGGGAGATACTCCGCGGGAAGCTTCGCCGGCGCGGGGCCGGGTTCGGACACGGTGACGTAGATCGGGTCATCGATTGGCTGGAGGCCAATTTCACGCGCCCGCCGCTCGATTCGCTGGAGGGAAGTGAGTGAGGCGACATCACTTTCCAGGACACTGATCTGGCCGTTGAGCTGGGTCTCCTGGGCTTCGGAAGCCTGGAGGTCGAACCCGCGGCTCGTGGCGAGGCTGTTGGAGAGCACCGGAGCGAGCGCGCCGACGGCGGCGAGGATGATGGCGCCGGCGAGACCGAAGCCAACACGTCCGCCGCCTGACGCCGGGATCGGAATCCCATGCCGGCGTTGACCGAGGGGGTGGTTGATCGCGGCCACGGTCAGGCTGCCCGTTCTGCGACGCGGAGCACTGCGCTGCGCGACCGCGGATTCGCCGCTACTTCTGCTTCAGAAGGAAGGATGGCCTTTCGGGTCAATTCCCTGAGGGTGGCCCGGTGGCCGCAGCGGCACTCCGGCAACTCGGGCGGACAAAGGCAATCGGTAGATTCGCGACGGAAGAACTGCTTTACAATGCGGTCTTCCAGGGAATGGAAGCTGATGACGGCCAGGCGGCCGGCGCCAGTACTTCCAGAGCCGAGCAGGCTGCAGGCGAGCGGCAGAGCCGTGATGAGGGTGTCGAGTTCCCCATTCACACGGAGCCGGAGCGCCAGGAAAACTTGGGTGGCGGGGTGAGTATGGGTTCGTCTCCCGGAACTCCCCACAGCCTGCTCGGCGATTCTGGCTAATTCCCACGTCGTGCGGACCGGCCGGTTGGCCACGATCGCTTTCGCGATGCGGCGCGAACGGCGTTCTTCTCCGAGTTCGAAGAAGAGGTTCGCAAGCGACGTTTCGTCCCATGTGTTGATGATTTCGGCGGCGGTGAGGCCGTTGCCGTCCGGGTCCATCCGCATGTCCAGGGGGCCTTCGAGGCCGAACGCGAAGCCGCGCCGCGCCTCTCCGATCTGGAACGACGAGATGCCCAGGTCCATCAGGACCCCATCAACATCGTGGAACCCCTCCTGCGCGGCCACGGCAGCGACCTCGCGGAAGTTCGCGTGGACGAAACTGACCCGTCTCCCAAACGGAGCCAACTTCGCACGCGCGAACTCCAGCGCCTCGCGGTCCTGGTCCAGGCAGAGGAGCCTGCCGGTGTCGCCCATCCGTTCAGCAATGGCAGTGCTGTGGCCCCCGAGTCCGGTGGTGCAATCGATATATGAGCCGCCCTCCCTGACGTTCAGCCAGTGAATCGTCTCGGCGAGCAGGACGGGCAGATGGGCAGGCCGAGGCATTGTCATGACAACCACGTTACGCCTCGACTTTCTGCCGGTGTTTTGCGAGCTCAGCAGTCGCTTCGATGCGCTGCTCTCTCTGCTCGGGTCCGCGAGCAAGGAAGGCCGCGCGGTCCCAGATTTCGAGCTTCGTGCCAATGCCGACGACGAGGACATCGCGCCCCAGGCCGGCGTATTCGATCAGGTCATCCCGAAGGGTGACCCTGCCCTGCCCGTCTTTCAGAGCGGGGTGGACGTTGCTGTAGAAATCGCGGCGGGCGTTATCGCCTGCCTCGGTTTCAGCTGGGATCGCCTCGATGATCTCGGCGGTCTTGAGGAGGGCCTCTTCGGTGTAGAGCACGATGCATGGGGCGGTCCCCATGGCCTGGTACACGGCTGATTCGAACTGCTTACGGAACATCGGCGGGATGGGCACCCGTTTCCGATCGTCCATCTGGTAGTCGAACTTGCCGGTGAACATCCCGGAAAGGCCTTTCAGTTAGGGCTGGCAGCCCCAATTCTAGGGTAGAGATGGGATTTTACTCCATTTCTCCCCCGTTTGCCCCCCGGATAGTATGGGCGTGGGTGGAGGGTGTCAATACGCCCTCGGAACATTTCCTCTTCAAGCAGTAATAGGGCGGCATCACCCAGCGAAGGGCGTGGCGATGCTAGGATGCGAAGGTGGCACGAATCGCCGTCCTCACTGCCTCGGACCAGGCCTCGGCCGGGCTGCGAAAAGATGAAAGCGGCGAGACCATCGCCCGGATGGCGCACGAAGCCGGCCACGACGTGATGCGGCAGGACGTGGTGCCGGACAACCGCAGCCTCATCGCCGAGCACCTCCGTGTCTGGGCGGACGATGACCTCTGCGACGTGATCATCACGACCGGCGGCACCGGCCTGACCGAGCGCGATGTGACACCGGAGGCAACGCGGGACGTCGCCGAGCGCGAGGTGCCCGGACTGGCCTACGCGTTGGTCGCGAACGGCCTGCAGCACACGCCGTATGCGGCGCTCACCCGGGGGATCGCGGTGACTCGCCGGAAGTGCCTCATCGTGAACCTTCCCGGCAGCCCGAAGGCCGTCGCCCAGGGCATGGACGTCCTGCTGCCGTTGCTTTCCCACGTCGCCGAACTGCTCGCCGGGCCGGTGGACCACGGACCCGCATGAGAGTCGACGTCCTCACGCTCTTTCCTGCAGCGTTCGAAGGCGGCCCGCTCGACGTGTCGATCATCAGCCGCGCCCGAGAGGATGGGCTCCTCGACCTCCAGGTCCATGACATCCGCGACCATGCCACCGGACGGCACCGATCCGTCGACGACTACCCGTTCGGCGGTGGGCAGGGGATGGTGATGCGAGTGGACGTGCTGGACCGGGCGCTCGAACACGTCCGGGACCTGGCCGAAGAGTCCGCGCACGTCATCTACCTTTCGCCCCAGGGCGAAGTGCTGAACGATGCACTGGTTCGCGAACTGGCAACGTACCCGCGACTGATCCTCGTCTGCGGGCGGTACGAAGGCGTCGACCAGCGGTTCGTCGACCACTGCGTTGACCGCGAGGTTTCCATCGGAGACTACGTCCTCACCGGCGGCGAACTACCGGCGATGGTGCTCATCGATGCGGTAACGCGGCACGTGCCCGGCGCGCTGGGCGATGAAGCGAGTCCGGAAGAAGAGTCCTTCGCCGGGGGGCTGCTCGAACACCCCCAGTACACGCGGCCGGCGGAGTACCGGGATTGGCCGGTGCCGGAAGTCCTGCTGAGCGGGCACCACGCAAACATCGAGAAATGGAAGCAGCAGCAGCGGCTGGAGCGGACGAAGGAGCGCCGGCCGGACCTGCTTCCCTAACCAGCCGCGTCAGGCGTGGCCCAGCACCATGAGGCGGAAATGGTCGTTCGCGAGGGCGCCGGGGCGTGCGCCGCGGATGCGGTCGACGGCCTCACGCGGGGCGATGCCGAGACCGCGGAGGAGGAGGCCGGCGACGAGGCCGCTGCGGTTCATTCCGTGCTGACACATCACGTAGACGCGGTCCGGGGCTCCGCCGGATTGTGCGATGGAGTGCAGGGTCAGTTCAACGGTTTCGGCGACGCGGTTGGATGACGCAAGCGGACCGTCGAGGTCCGGGAAGACACAGGGAAGCCACCGGCCGAGGGCAGTGCGATAGGAGAGATCTATCTCGCCGGCGCAATCGATGAGCCAGGATGCCCCGAGGGCGTCGTGGGTGAGAGCATCGCCAATGTGGCTGTGGGCGCCGCCCATCCAGATTTCGGTCTGACCGTTGGCGGCTTCATTGGCGGCGAGGACGAGACTGGCCCGCGGCACATGGAGCGCGGGCCGGTGAACTGACGGGTCTTCGAGCATCGCCTTCAAGGCTACCGTGTGCTGGCGGGGGTCGCCACCGGGGGGCCGTGACGAACGGCAGCCGTCGCGATTAGGATGCCTCATCCATGAGCGAGCGCCGCAATCGTGAACATTGAACTGGCCGCGGCGGCGGTTGCCTTCGCGGTCGCGCTGCCGCTGACGCCGCTCCTGCGGCTGCCGACAAAGGTTGGGCGCAAGGGCGAACTCATGCCCCGCGTCGGCGGGTTCAGCATCCTCGCCGGGTTCGTCATCGCCATCGGTGTGCTCGCCTTGTTTTCGTCGGATGCCAGCCGCGTCCTGAACGACGATCGGCGGGAGTTCCTCACGCTCGTCGCCTGTGGCGCCGTCGTTGGCGCAGTGGGCGCGCGGGACGACTTCCGAGACCTCGACTGGCGCATCAAGCTCACGATCCACTTCCTCGCAGCCCTCGGGATCTACCTCGCCGGCTACCGTGTGGGCGAGATGACGCTCCCCGGCGGGGGCGCTGTGGCGCTCGGCTGGACCGACCCGGTGGTCAGCATCCTCTGGGTGATGGGCGTGACGAACGCGATCAACCTGATCGACGGGCGCGACGGCGTGGCGGCAGGAGTCGCCGCGCTGGTCTCGGGGACGATGGCGTACATCGCGTTCGACCTTGGGCACGACCTCATTGCGATGCTGTTCGCCGCGCTTGCCGGGGCGTCGCTCGGGTTCGTCCCGTGGAACCTGCCACGAGCGAAACGGTTCCTCGGCGATTCGGGCGCGTACTTCCTCGGGTTCATGATCGCCGGGCTGAGCATCTCGGGGTTCGTCGACACGACCGGGCGAGTGCCGCTGTACATTCCCCTCCTGGCGCTGGGTCTTCCCGTGCTCGACACGGGGGTGGCGTTCCTGCGGCGGTTCCTCGACGGGCGTCACCCGTTCAAGGCGGACTTCGACCACTTTCACGATCGGCTGGAGCGAAACGCAGGATTCGGGCCTTTGAAGGTGACCCTGACCTGCTATGCAATCACGGCGCTCTTCTGCGCTGGCGCGGTCGCCGCGCACTGGTGGTATAAATCCGCCGGTTCGGCGATCGTTGGCCTCGCGGTGGGAGTGTTCGCGGTCGGGCTGGTGCTCGTTCTCGGCTACGGCGCTTCGTTCTGGCATTCGACGCGGGTGACAGCGTGGCGAGGGGCGTTCGCACGAAACCGGGCCTGACCGGTCAGCGGACGGGTCGGCCGAGGAGCCGCTGCACGTTCGAGCGTACCGCGTAGGAAACGGCGTGCAGGCCGAAGCGTGCGGCAATCCCACCGGCCGTCGCGACGTCCATCAGGCGGTTGCCGCGGAGATGCTTGCGGTAGTAGCGCCACATGCCACGGTGGTGGGCCGCCATGGCGCGGTAGACGGCCTTTCGTGAGCTGGCGCCGATGCGATGGCGGATGGACGCCCCCGGGAAGTAGGCCACCCCGAGCCCCGCATCCTGCACGCGGCGGCAGAAGTCGACGTCCTCGATGCTGAAGAAGTAGGCCGGGTCGAACGCCCCCACGGCGTCGAATGCGCGGCGATGGATGAGCATGAACGCGCCGGAAACCCAGTCGACCCGGCGAATCTCGTCATGGGACCAGCCGGTCATCAGGTACTGGCGCGACCAGCGGTTCGCGGGGAGGAACTTCGTCGTGAGCGAGTGGCGGTTGAAGAGGGCTGTCAGATGGCCGGGGAAGGCCCGTGCGCTGGCCTGGACCGTGCCGTCCTGGTTGAGGATGCGGCCACCGAGCACGCCAAGGTCCGGGGTCGCGCGCAGGTAGTCCGCCGCGGCTTCGATGCCCGAATCGAGGAGGACGGCGTCCGGGTTCAGCAGGCAAACCACGTCGCAGGCGGCAAGCGCCGCGATACCGTCGTTGGCGGCGGCGGCGAAACCCGCGTTCGCACCGTTGGCCACGACTGCGACGGCCGGGAACGCGGCCCGCACGGCCTCTACAGTTCCGTCGCCGGAGGCGTTGTCGACGACGACAACGTGGCTGAGCAGGGCCGGGCTACGCTTTTCGACGCTGGCCAGGCACTTGAGTACATACTCCCGGCACTTGAAAGCGACGATGACGACACCGGTCGTCATGAGGCGGCTTCCCGGTAGACAGACTCGGTTTCGGACGCGGCTCGCTCCCATGAGAAGCGGCTCACGAACTCGAGTCCTCGGGCCGCCAGGTCTTCGCGGCGAGCGGGTTCGAGCAAGGAAAGCGCCGCGTTCGCGATGGCCCCCGGGTCACGGACGGGAACGAAGAGCGCGCCTTCGCCGAGCACTTCGTCCATCGCGGGCGTTGCGGTGGTGACGACGGGCGTGCCGCAGGCGAGCGCTTCGAGCGGGGGCAGCCCGAAGCCTTCGAACAGGGACGGGAAGAGGAGGGCGACGGCGCCGCCGAGGAACGAGGCGAGGTCTTCGTCCGGGAGGTAGCCCGGAAAGCGGACGGCACCGGTCACACCGAGACGGTCGGCTTCGCGCCGCAGCGGCGTCGAGAGCGGCCCCGGGTTGCCGGCGAGGACCAGCACGGCCTTCGGTGCACGGTCGAGGATGCGAGGCATCGCCCGGATGGCGTCGACCGCGCGCTTGCCCGGTTCGGCGGTGCCCAGGCAGGCGAAGTACGGGCCGTCGATGGCGTAGGTCCGGCGGAAAGCCGCGACGGCGGCTTCACCAGGCGGCTGGAGACCGGCGCGGGGCGCTTCGCTAACGACGCGGATGCGCTCCGGCGGGTAGCCGAGGTAGCGCACGCAGTCGGCGGCCACCGCACCCGACGGGACGATGAGCCGCCGGGCGCGTTTCGCGGTCCGGGCAAGCCGGCGGTAGTAGGCGCGGTGAGCTGCGTCGTAGCGCTTCGGCAGGCGGAAGAACGTGAGGTCATGGACCGTGGCAACGGTGGGCGTGTTCGTTCGCGGCGTGGCGAAGTGCGGGCCGTGGTAGACATCGGCCTCGCGCAAGGATGCCAGGCGGCCAAGCTGGAACTCCTCCCAGGCGAGGCGCCCGGTGAGCCCGCCGGGGGTCCCGGTCCATATCCCAAAGCCGGGGTCCCGTGGCGCGAACACATCGAGGCGCAGTGATTCGCGCGCGGCCAGCGCCCGGCCGAGTTCTAGCGTGTAGACGCCCGCGCCGGCCTGCTGACGCGGCAACGCACTGGCGTTGTAGAACACACGGAGAGGGCCGGAAACCATTCAGGCGATCCTAACGGAACGGCGAACCTATAATCCGTCGCCATGAAGGGCATCGTGCTCGCCGGCGGCAAGGGCAGCAGGCTGCGGCCGTTCACCTACTCGGGCGCGAAGCAACTCGTCCCTATCGCCAACACTCCGGTCCTGCACTTCCCGGTGCGGCAGCTCGTTGACTGCGGAATCACGGAGATCGCGCTCGTGGTCGGCGACACCGAGCCCCAGATCCGTGACGCCATGGGCGATGGCTCGGCATTCGGCGCGCGCTTCACCTACATGCGGCAGGAAGCGCCGCTCGGCATCGCCCACGCGCTCGGCCTCTGCGCGGGCTTCGCCGGCGGCGAGCCGGTCGTCCTCTACCTCGGCGACAACGTGCTGCAAGGCGGGATCGAGGCGTTCGTGCGCGGGTTCGCCCAGAGCGACGCCGGGGGCGCGGTCGTCCTCAAGGCGGTGGAAGACCCGCGAGCCTTCGGCGTGGCCGTAATCGAAGGCGGCGCGCTCCAAAGGGTGGTCGAAAAGCCAGACGAGCCGCCATCGAACCTGGCGGTCATCGGCGTCTACGCGTTCCGGCCCGCAGTGTTCGACGTCATCGCCGGACTCATGCCGAGCGCCCGCGGGGAACTGGAGGTCGCCGATGCGATCAACGGCCTCATTGAACGGGGGCACGGTGTTTCGGCTACAACGACTTCGGCCTACTGGATTGACACCGGGAAGATGGAGGACATGCTCGCGGCCAACCGCGCCGTCCTTGACGAGATGGAAGGCAGCTGCCGGCGCGGCGCGACCGTGACGAATTCGGCGCTCAGCGGGACGGTGCGGATCGCGCCCGGTGCGATTGTGCGCGACTGCACCATTACCGGCCCCGTCGTCATCGGAGAGGACGCCAGGCTGACCGGCTGCACAGTCGGGCCGCACGTTTCCGTCGGGGCGAACTGCACACTCGCGGATTCCGCGGTGAGGAACAGCATCATCATGGAGTCGAGCGTGGTGGAGGATTCACCCGGCATCGAGGATTCGATGATAGGGCGGTTCGTGCAGGTTCGGCGTGCGCCCGCAGGAAGCAGGCTCGTCCTCGGCGACCATTCGCGCTTCGAGGCCGGGGAATGAAGGCGCTTATCACCGGCGGGTGCGGGTTCATCGGCAGTCACGTGGTCCGCGCTTTCCTGGCGGACGGCTGGGCGGTCACGAATCTCGACAAGCTGACCTACGCGGCGAACCCGGCAAACCTGGACGGTGTCAGCGGTGCAGCCTACCGGTTCGTCGAAGGCGACCTGTGCGACGCCGCGCTGGCCCGCGACCTCGTGTCCGGAACCGACCTCGTCATCAACTTCGCCGCCGAGACGCACGTCGACCGTTCGCTGCTCGACCCTGCAGTGTTCGCACGCACGGATGTCGAGGGCGTGGTCTGCCTGCTCGAAGCGGTCCGGGCGGACGGCCGTGCAGCCTTCGTGCAGATGTCGACCGACGAGGTCTTCGGCTCGCTGCCGGCAGGCGTTGAGGCCAAGGAGGAGCACCCCTTCGCGCCGGGTTCGCCCTATTCGGCGAGTAAAGCCGCGGCCGAGCTGATGGTCCGCGCGTATGCGGAGACGTACGCGCTTCCAGCGACGATCCTTCGCGCCTGCAACGTCTTTGGGCCTCGCCAGCACCTCGAGAAATTCATCCCGCTCTTCATCACGCGGGCGCTCGCCGGCGAACCGATGCCCCTCTACGGCGACGGCCTGCAGGAGCGCGAGTGGCTGTACATCGACGACCTGGTGGAGGCGATCCGGCTGATCGTGCGGTCGTTGCCAGCGTCCGGGTTGGCGCGGTTCAACATCGGCTCGGGCGAACGCCCGCCGAATATCGAGATCGCCCGGCAGGTCTGCGCACTCACGGAACGGCCAGTAGGCCTGATCCAGCCCGTAGCAGACCGGCCGGGACATGACCGGAGGTACGCGCTCGACAGTTCCAGGGTACGGGCGATGGGCTGGACGCCGCGCATGGACATCGCGGAGGGCCTGCGCCGTACAGTCGCCTGGTACGCAGCCAACCGGCCGGCCGCGCGCGGCGATGCGGCGTTCGAGGCGTACTTCCGGGCACAATATGGCGTTCGTTTGGGCACGGTGCCGGGCGGGGACTGAACCCCGGAACGGCGACTGCCGACAATTGGTGGCATGACTCCCGCTACAGACCGGTGCGCCATCTGTTCATCGTCGGCCTGGGGCGGCACGCTGGCCTTTACGGCCGAGGTCCGGGGAGCGGGCGGCGGGTGGAACCCCGTCTCCATCACGGACGAGTTCGGCCTTTGCGCGGAAGACTACGACCGGCTCGTTGAGTACGCCGACGCCATCACAGCGAGCGAACAGGGGACCGCGGTCCTTGGTCTTCCGCTGCGGCCGACACCGTTTGCGCTTGGGCCGGACCACTGCGACTGCTGCCAGGCCGAGTTGCCAGACCAGGCTTCCACGATGGAACTCGTGCCCGCAGCGCAGGCATACCGGCGGGGCAGCCGGACGCATCGGGTCGGAACGCTGCGCTGGCTGAGGGTGTGCCGGCTTTGCCTGGGCTGGTGGCAGAGCGCCGTCAGGAACCCAGGGGGAATCCTTGGGTACAGCCGCTCGACGGCCGAAGGATCATCAGGGGGCTGGCTGAACCCGGGGCATGCGGGCGCTGCCGTGCACGCGCTGAGACACCGGGACACCGCAATGGTCGCGGCGACGATGGAGGCGGATGGCGCCTCATTCCGAAGCATTGGACGGGGCGCAGCGCTTACTCCTTCAGAAGTGGCCTTCGTGGCGGCCGGCAAGCGGGATCGGGCGACGGCCTTCGTGCGGGCCGCGAACCCGGCGGAGCGCCACCGCATTGCCGTAGTAGCGCTATCGGATCAACTCGAGGATGCGATGGCGGCGCTCAAACTAGGCGCCGGCGAGTTGCTCGCGTCGCCGCTGTCACCCCAGCAGATCGTCGGTGCAGCAGTACGACTCGCGGGTCAACGCCGGATGAAAGACCCGGCAACAGGCCTGCCCATCCTCGGAGCGGCGGCGCCGGAGTTCGGGCGTTCGTGCATTTCATACGCGGTGGAGGCGAGGGACCCGGCACAGTGGTTGGATCCGATGCTACTGATGGAGTTCGCACTGGTGGCGCGGCGGTTCCTCCGCGGCTACGACGAGGTAGGCAGCGACGGCAACGGCTCACTGCAACTCAATGTCTTCGCCGACGTTATGTATCGTACCCGCATCGCCGAGGTGCTCGGGGCCGCCCTGGGGCGAGGTGCGGTCCTCAAGGCAGGACCCGTACGCAAGTCCTCTTCGGCTGTCGCTTAGCGCCCGACGATCGCGAGTTCGGCGATGACCGGCCGGTGGTCGCTGCCCTCGCCGCGCCCTTCGCGGATGGAGAGGGTGACGACACCGGCGTTGTGGAACACCTGGTCGATGCGGATCATGGGCAGCTTCCGGCCCTGGGGCCAGGTGGCGGCCCGCCCCCGGCCGCGCTCTTCGTGCGATGACGTGAAGCCCGCGCGCTCCAACTCCCGGTACCAGCGATGGTTCTGGGTCATGTTGAAGTCGCCGGCGGCGATGACGATCCCCTGCTCGCTGCGGAGTGACTCAAAGATGCTCTGCCAGCCGTCGTTCCAGTCATTGGCGATGCCGGGCCCGAAGCCGGGCGACGTCGCGTGGATGTCGTAGAGGCGAACGTCCTGGCCGCCGATGTTCACCGTGGCGCGGATGTACGGACGGCGGCCGGCATGGACGGTTTCCACGTTGGAGAGCGGCAGCCGGGAGAAGACGGCGGTGCCGAAGTACGGGTTCTCGGCGGCGAAGGCGGCATAGGAGTACCGGCCGGTGACTCCCTCCGACTCGAGCGCGTCTTCCATCTTCGGGCCGTACTCCTGGATGAAAAGGACGTCCGGGTCGACTTCGAGAATCTCGCGAGCGAGGGGGCGTAAGTCCGGGTTGCCGAAGTAGACATTTGCGGTCATCAGCCGGAGTCTCGGCGCCGCGTACGCTTCGGCGGGAATCGATTCGCCCGGGCGGAAGTCTGGCAGCACCCACGCGAGGTGGAACGCGACCACGACGACAGCGGCGGCCAGCAGCCTCCAGCGGCCGAAGAGGGCAGCGACCGCCGCGGCGCCATACGCGGGCAGGTAGATCCAGAAGGTGTAGGCGTTCGCCCAGATGAGGACGAGGAACCGGTCCGGGACGGCGAGCCGGGCGACGATAAAGAATGCCATCGCGGCGACGGCGGCCCAGCAGCCGATGAGCACCACCCGGGCGACAAAGCCGCTCATCGTTCCGGCCGGCGCAGTGGCTGAACGCCGGATGCTCGCCAGCACGCTCAGGCGCCCGCGCTCACGGGGCGTGGTCCCAGTCCAGCATCATCACATCGACCTCGTCGCCGGCTTCGACCGCGGCAACGGTCTCCGGGACGATGGCGAGGCCGTTGGCCGCGCTCATGCTCGTGAGGACGTTGCTGCCCTGCGGGCCGGTGAGGTCGGCGTACCAGCGGCCATCTTCGCCCTGGGTCACGAAGCAGCGGCCGAAGAAGCGTCGCGGGTCAGTGTTGACCACCCGTTGGCGGAGCGTGGCGCGGATGACCGGGCGCGGCCAATCAGTGCGGCCGAGCATGGTGAAGATGGCGGCGCGGCCGAAGAGTTCGAACGACACCATGGAACTCACGGGGTTGCCCGGCAGGCCGAGGTGCGGCACCGTCCGGCCGTCCGGCGCGGTAAACGCTCCGAAGGCGAGCGGCTTGCCCGGCCGCATGCGAACGGTCCAGAAGTCGATCTGACCTTCGCGGGCGAGGACATCCTTTACGACGTCGAAATCCCCGCGAGAGACGCCGGCGGAAGTCACGATCATGTCGGCGTCGAGACCCGAGCGAATGCGGGCGGTCAGGTCCTCCACGGTGTCGCGCGCGATGCCGAGCATGCGCGGGATGCCGCCTGCGCGGGCCACCATC
>JADYYG010000032.1 GCA_020853755.1 Dehalococcoidia bacterium
CTTCTCGAACGCCCCCACGATCGAGCGGAGAATCTCGTCGTCCGCGCTGGAGTAGAGCACGACCTCGCCGCCGGACGCGCGCCGCTCGCATGAGCCAAGGATCGCCGCGGCGCCGGCGCCGGCGATGATCATCACCGCGCCGCGTCGATCGATGCCGCGATTCGACGTGATCACTTCTTCCCGGCGTCCTTGGCGTCTTCCGCGGGTGCCTTGGGCGCCGGCGCGGGCGATCCGGCCGGCTTGCCCGCGGCCTCGCTCAGCGTGCCGAAATACTTCTTGACCGCCGGCTGGAGTTCACGCGGCACCTGGTAGCTCTCGATCGCCTCGGCCGCGGCCTTCTCGCTGGCCTCGACCGCCTGGCTGAACGCCGCGACCGATTCACCCCGCACCTGCGCCCCGTAGACCAGCTGGCTGCCGATGATCGGCCCCGAGTTGGTCTTGGTGCTGGCCTTCTCTTTCTTGGTCGTGAAGTCGGCGGGGTTGTCCTCGCGCTTGCCGCCGTAGTTGCCGTAACCGCCCTTGCCGCCCGAGCCGTTGCCGCGGCTGTCGCTCTTGCCGGCCTGCCACTCGCTGAGGCCGGGGGGGCCTTGCAGCTCGCCGTCGCCCAGGCAGTTGCCCAGCGCCTCGAGCTGGGCGCGGCACTCGGACATCGCGTCGTCCATCGCCTGCATCTCCTGCTGGCTCATGGCCATGTCGGAGACCTGTCCCTTCAGATCCGACATCGCAGAGTCCATCGCCTGCGAATCCATGCCCTGCTGGCTCATGGCCTGGGCCATCTGCGACATGCTCTGGCCCATCTTGTCGCACTGCCCGCCGGCCTTGCACTGCGACGCGATCTGCTGCATCAACTGCTGCTTCTGCGCGTCGGAAAGGCCCTTCATCGCCTCCATCGCCTTCTGCATCATCTCCTTGGCGGCCGCGGGGTCCTGCGCCATCTTCTGCATCAGGTCCTTGGCCGACTGGGCATCAAGGCCCGCGGCCTCGAGCTTCTGCTGCATCTCCTGGCGGTCCTGCGCCAGCTTCTTCAGCTGGTCGGCGAGGTTGTTCAACTGCTTCTGGGCCGCGTCCTTTTCCGCCTGGGTCATGTTCCCCGAGTTCAGCTTGTTCTCGAGGTCCTTGAGCGCCTCCTCGGCCTTCGCGAAATCGCCGCGGGCCATCGCGCGGGAGAGCTCGTTCAGCGGGCCGTCGCCCGGCTGCTTGAGCTGGGCCATCTTGTCGTGGATCGCCTTGTCCTCTTCGCCCTTCTCGCCGTTCTTCATGTCGGCGAGGCGCTCGGAGACGTCGGTCAGCGTCTTGATCGCGGCGCGCTGCAGCTCTTCGGGCGTCATTGGCTCATTGGCCTTGGGGTCCTCCAGCTTCGACGCCTCGTCCTGCTTGAGGTCCAGCTTGGCCTTGGCCACCAGCTCGTCGAGCTTCTTCTGCTTGTCCTCCAGGTCCCGCTTCACTTCCGTGATCGCCGCGGCCTGCTTCTGCTCGGTCGTCCTGCGCTCGAGGATCTTCAGCACGTCGAACGCCGGAACGGTGAACCACAGGAGGGCCAGCAGCATGGCGCCCAGGATCGGCGCGGGCCACTGGCGCGGCGGCACGAGCGGGATCGCCTGGCGCACGTTCGTGCTCACCGCCCTGGCCCGGGCGGTCTCGATCACCGCGTTGCACCACGGGTCGTTGCTCTGACGCTCGGCGTACAGCGCCGTCGAGAGCGACTCGCGCAGCCCCGCACGCTCGTCGAGCTCGCGCGCCACCACGGGAACGCGCCGACGCGCGGCGTACGTCCATCCCGCGCCGACCACCGCCGCCGCCGCGCCCGCCCACGCGAACACCCCGCCGTAGGGCGCAAACCACGGGAACGTGAGGCCGAAGATCCGCTCGACCAGGCGCGCGATGATGACGCCCGCGACCGCGCCCGTCAGGCACCAGACCATCGCCCGGATGAAGTCGATGACCAGCAGTCGCCTGGCCGCGGCCCCGATCACCCGATAAACCTCGTTCATCGCCCGCTCCTTTGTGGCCGTCGCGGCCCCCTCCAGCATCGGACTTCTTGGGCCCGGATGCAAGAATGTTGCACGAGACCCGAACGGTATACGCCCGAGCCCTTCACTCGGATCATCCGCTTTCCGACCCGTGACACGGGAGTGACCGATCGCAGCAGTGCAACCGACCGCTCGGGCGATACCGAGTGCGCCGAGCTCGATTCTCATACCTGCCAGAAACCGTTCATCATCGAATCCCCCGCGCCTCTATCCATCATTAGACCGGATGGCGACATACCAGACAAATACCGATCCGTCTGAAACCGCACCCGCTGACGCCGCCATGAAACCCCGGCCCGCGGCGTTCCGGTCCTGGCTCCGCGACGGTCTTCTACCGCCGGAAGCCATCAAGTCTCAGTTCGAATCGCAGGAGTCGCGTTCCGGGCCGCTGACGCGCGCGTACCTCGTCACCGCGATGGTCTGGTGCTTCTTCGTGTGCTGGCCGACCACCTACGTCGAACTCGGGGGGATCCCGCTCGCCGCCGCGTTCATCGCGCACGCGTTCCGGACCCCGCGTTTCTTCCTGGGTTCGATCGCCCAGCCGGTCTTCGTCTTCTTCACGCTCTACTGGGCCTGGACCGGGGCGAGCCTCGCCTGGAGTGCGGATGTGCGCCTCGGGCTCACCCAGGTCGGCTGCGCGCGATGGTTGTGGGTCTTCCCCGCGCTCTGGCCCGCGCTCGGCCGCCGCCGGTGGCTGGTCTTCGCGCTCGTCCTCGGCTTTCTGGCGGGCAATCTGTCGCAGGTGTTCCA
>JADYYG010000033.1 GCA_020853755.1 Dehalococcoidia bacterium
GGGCACCCCCCTTCTATTCCCGGGACTCCCTCGCTGATTCACCCCCCGTGAGGTACGAGGGTCTACGCAATTGTTTACACAGTTTCCAGTCTCCCGGAACTGTCTCACATGTCTTCGGACCTGATCAACCCTTTCCTCCCGCTTACGGAACTTTCGTCTACCGTGGACTGGGCCAGTCGCTATCGTGATACACTGGTTTCTACCGTCCGGTAAGCACGTCCAAGGAGATCGAATGACAGATACGAAAACGCACGGGGCAGTTGGGTCTGCGCTTTGCCGTCACCACTGGGTGATCGAGACCCCGAACGGCTCGGTCAGCAGCGGCCGCTGCAAGCGCTGCGGTGTCGCGAAAGAATTTCGCAACTCGGCCGAAGACCCGCTCTGGGACAATGACAGTTTCAGCCTCAACGGCTCTCGCTATCGCGGGCGCCGCGCGTCTTCCGATTCCTGACAGTACGGTTCTGACCGAAACAACGCAGAGGCCGGGCACTTCGCCCGGCCTCTTTGCCTGCCTGCTTGATAGACTGAGGTGATGCGCCCATCCCTGTCAGTGGACATCGCCCCCGGGCGAAAGAACAGCCTCGTCCTCAAGAACCCTGTGATGCCGGCAAGCGGCTGTTTCAGTTGGGGCCAGGAGTTCGCCCGGCACTTCGATATCTCCGCACTCGGAGCCGTGGTGTCAAAGGGTGTGACCATGGCGCCGCGCCAGGGCAACCCACAGCCGCGTGTTGCCGAAACGCCGGCAGGCATGCTGAACTCCATCGGACTCCAGAACATCGGCATCGATGCCTGCATCTCCGATATGGCGCCGATCTGGACCCGGTGGGACGTGCCAGTCATCGTCAACGTGGCCGGGGACACCGTGGAGGAGTTCGGCGAGATGGCACGAATGCTCGACGGTGTACCGGGGATCGCCGCGATCGAACTGAACATCAGCTGCCCGAACGTCGATATGGGTGGCATCGAAATCGGGCAGGACGTTGGCGCTTCTGCCAGGGCCACGCGTGCTGCGGTTCGCAACACGGACCTGCCGGTGATCGTCAAGATCACGCCGAACGTGACTGACCCGGTAAGTCTCGCCCGGGCCTGCGAAGCCGAGGGCGCCGCAGCCATCTGCGCCATCAACACAGTGCTGGGCCTGGCAATCGACGTGCGCCGGCAGCGGCCGGTGCTGCCCCGTGCCCGGGGCGGCGTCAGCGGCCCGGCCATCAAGCCAATCGCCCTCCGCATCGTGTATGACATCGCCCGCGCGGTGAACGTACCGGTCATCGGCTGTGGCGGGGTCGGCAGCGGCCAGGACGCGGTCGAGTTCCTCATGGCCGGTGCGACCGCCGTGCAGGTTGGTACGGCAACATTCGCGAACCCGCGCGCGCTGCTCGATGTGATCGAGGGCCTCGAAGCGTGGATGAGCGCGAACGGCGTGGCCGACGTGAACGACCTGATCGGGGCCTCATTCCGGTCCGCCTGAGTGGGCTGATACGGGCTGCGCTGCTACGCTGGCCGCCACGGGGTGTAGCTCAGCCTGGTCAGAGTGCTTGCTTTGGGAGCAAGAGGTCCCGCGTTCGAATCGCGGCACCCCGACCAGAAGTTTCCGCCTGCAACAGATGCGTTTCGAACCTGCTTGCGCAGGCGAGGTACTGACGTTACCTCGGTTTTGCCCGCCGCTTACCCCTGCCCTACCATGACTGGGCATTCACGACGTTTCGCCGGGTACCATCCATGACCGAAGAGTTCGGGGTCGACCTTGAGCAGGTGTTCAGGGTGATCGACTCCGCTGACCTGCTGGTGGTCCGATTCCACCTCATCGACCGGCGATTGCTGGTCGATTTCCGGACGACGCGTGAGATAGGGCCCATGATCCGCGTGGTGCCACGAGCCGAGTCTATCGAGGACCGGTTCCGGTCGATCAAACGGCTTCGCCCCGAGTTCCCGATGCCCGAGCGGGTGCCGTCCTTCCAGTGGCCCCGGTCGATGCCGGTGATGCTTGCGTCAGGTGTGTGGCAGCGCCTCGTGGACAGGCTCTCCTCGCTTGGCTCCGACGAAACCACCGACGAGTGCGGCCGCACGATGGAAGAGCTCCTTCAACTCGAACGGAGCGAGGTGATCGGCGCCATTCGCGGGGCCGATCATTACCAGACGCTCTGGGAACGGCAACGGATATGACATCGGCGATTGACCTTCGCAGCGACACGGTTTCCCGTCCTTCGGACGCAATGCGTGCTGCGATGGCTGTCGCTCCCGTCGGTGACGACGTTTTCGGCGATGATCCGACGGTCGCACTGCTGGAAGAGCGGGCGGCTGAGGTGATGGGAAAGGAAGCGGCAGTCTTCGTGCCCAGCGGGACGATGGCGAACCTGGTCGCGGTGCTCACCCACACAAAGCCCGGGGACGAGATCATCCTCGGTGACCAGAACCACATCTTTCAGTACGAGCTTGCCGGCGCTGCCCGGTTCGGCGGTGTCATCACCCACGCCCTGCCGAATGAGGCGAACGGCGCCCTCGACCCCAACCAGGTTGCTGCCGCCATTCGCCGAGAGGACATGCACGCCCCGGGTTCGACGCTGCTTTGCCTCGAAAACACCCACAATCGTTGCGGCGGCGCCGCCGTTCCGGTCGAGACCATCAGTGTGCTGGCTGACGTGGCTCATCAGCGGAAGCTGAGCGTCCACCTTGATGGCGCGCGCATCTTCAACGCAGCGGCCGCACTCGGTGTACCGGCGCGGCAGATTGCCGAATCATGCGACAGCGTTTCCTTTTGCCTCTCGAAGGGCCTCGGCTGCCCAATCGGCTCCGTCCTGTGTGGATCGCATGACTTCGTCCAGCGAGCACGGCGCAACCGGAAGATGCTTGGCGGCGGAATGCGCCAGGTCGGGATCATCGCCGCGGCCGGGCTGTACGCCCTCGAGAATAACGTCACCAGGCTCGCGGAAGACCACGCGAATGCGCGCGCGCTGGCTGATGGACTGCGGGAATTGGGGCCATTCCGTCCGAACTCCCCGGAGACCAACATCGTCATCGTGGACATCGTTCGGGGGTCGCTCGACGGGTGGCTGGACGCATTCGCCCGGGAAGGCGTCCAGGGCGTGGCGTTCGGGCCGCAGCGGATGCGCCTCGTAACGCATATCAACATAACGCGTGCCGACATCGACGACGCCCTCGGCCGAATCCAGGCCGCCGTAGGAGCCACCGCAGTTTGAAAACCCGCTTCCTTGTCCTCACCTGTGCCGTCGCCGGCGCAGTCCTCCTCTCTTCGTGTGCATCGAACGACGAGAAGACCCTGAGCAACGTGTTCGTGCACGTCCCATGGATCGCCAACGAAACAAACGAGTACAACCTCGTGATCGAGAACGACCAGGTCTACGGCAGCTGCACGCTCGAAACGAAGCTAAACGACGGTGGACCAAACACGCGCCTCAACCGTCTCTGCGGCGATGGCGAGAACCGTGATGACGGCACCGTCCTCGTTGACCCGGCAACGCTCAGGCCGATTGAGGCGAAGCGAACTTCGGAACGGAAAGACAGCGAGGTCTCGTTCACGAGCACCTATCACGAGACCGGCGTGACCTTCGTCTCGGACGAGAACGGCAAGAAGCGCACAACGGAACGTGAACTGCCGAAACCCGATGCCAACAGCCCCGACCCGGGGTACTACGATGACGAGTCGCTGTTGTGGCTTGTCCGTGGCATCGACCTGCGTGAAGGTTACGAAGGGACGTACCAGAACATCAGCGCGGGTACCGGGCAGACATTCTGGGTCGACCTGAAGGTGGAAAAGCAGGAGCGGGTGAAGGTGCCGGCCGGCGAGTTCATGGCGTGGAAGGTGCGGATCAGCACCAGCACCGTCACACAGTTCGCCTGGGTCGATGTGGAGAGCCCGAACCGCCTTGTCCAGGCCCGTATCAACGGTGTCCAGGATGTGATCTACAAACTGGTCCGTACGCAATAGCGGACGGACTAACCCTATCCGAAGCCGCGAAAAACGGGCCTCCCCCCGGCCCCAGGAGCGGCGATTCGGAGCCGTGCGCGCCGTTGACAAGAACTTCACGCGCTTATGTCCGAAGGGGGTCGAAATCGTGCTTGACACCGCATCGCTGCGTCACGAAGATGCCACAACGCTTCCTGTAACCAGACGCTCGGACGTGCGATGACATCCGTTTTCGTTATTAGCCGCGAACCTCGAATGCGCTCCACGGTCAGCGAATATTTGCGCGGCCGGGGCTACGACACGGCGTCCGCCGGGAACTACGACGCGGCGATCGAACATCTGGCGAGCTACCGTCACGATGCCATCGTGACCGACGTCCAGGGCCTTCCCGGCGGCGAGGAAGGCGTGAACTTCGCCCAGTTCAACCAGTGGGTGGCGAACGCGTACCGTTCGGCGGCCCCTGCCATGGTCTACCTCTTGCGCAAGGGCGCCCGCCGCCCGCACTTCCGGATCGACGGCGCCGTTATCAAGAAGCCGTTCCCGATCGAGGCCCTTGGCGAGGCGCTGCGGGAGCGTGTGGGCCACCCAAAGCGAGGCAAGACCGAGCCGGGAATCGACCTCGACCTGTCATCAAACACCCTCCGTGCCGGAGTCCGGGAAGCCCACCTGACGAACATCGAAGCGACCCTCCTGGCCTACCTGATGGAGCACGAGGGCGAGATCCTGCATCCCCGCGATCTGCTCGTGGATGTCTGGCAATATCACGACCCGGCCGGCGCCAGCACCCTCGTTCGCGCCCACGTCAGCAACCTGCGCCGCAAGCTTCGCCATGTGCTCGGCAGCGATGACCAGATTCAGACTATCCGCGGCAAGGGCTATCGGTTCTCAGCCTGAACCCTAAGTACAGCACTAAAGGATCACAATGAAACTCGCTACCGGTATTGGCTATTCCGGCGCTTCCATGCGCATCGATATGGACTTCATCCTGGAAGTCGAGCGGCTCGGCTACGACTCTGTTTGGGCTGCCGAGGCATATGGCTCCGATGCGGTCACGCCGCTGGCGTACATCGCGGCGCTGACCACGCGGATCAAGCTGGGGACGAGCATCATGCAGATCCCAGGGCGAACACCGGCCATGTGCGCGATGACGATGTCCACCCTGGACGCCATCTCGGGCGGGCGCGCACTTGTCGGTCTCGGATTGAGCGGCCCGCAGGTGGTGGAGGGCTGGCACGGCGTGCCCTACGGCAAGCCCGCCGCCCGGACCCGCGAGTACGTAGAAATCCTGCGCAAGATCTGGGCCCGTGAAGAGCCGGTGAGCTACCACGGCCAGGAATACCAGATGCCCTACACCGGCCCGGGGGCGAGCGGCCTTGGTAAGCCGCTGAAGAGCATCCTCCACGGCCGGCAGCTGCCGGTGTACCTGGCCACCATGGGGCCGATCAACATCCGCAACACCGCGGAGCTGGCCGACGGATGGCTCCCCATCTGGTTCTCCCCGAAGCGGATGGACCTGTTCCGGCCTTCGCTGGAGGAAGGTTTCAAGCGCGCGGGCAACGGCAAGGGCTACAAGGACTTCGATATTGCCGCCGGCTGCAACGTAGCTATCGGCGACGACGTGAAGGCGTTGCTCGCAGCTCAGAAGCCGAACCTCGCCCTTTATATGGGCGGTATGGGCGCGAAGGAGAAGAACTTCCACAACGAGATGGCGGTCCGCTACGGGTATGGCGAAGCGGCGGCGCGCATCCAGGAGTTGTACCTCGGCGGGCGCAAGCAGGAAGCCGCTGACGCCGTTCCGGACGAACTCGTCGACGAGATGTCGCTCGTGGGCCCGGTGGAGCGCATCAAGGAGCGCTTCAGGACCTGGGAAGATGCGGGCGTGACGACGCTCATGGTCCAGAGCCGTCAGCGGGACGCCCTCACGCTCATGGCCGATATCACGGGAGCAAGCAAAGGCGAGTAGGTTCGCGCGAGTCCGCTACTGCAGGATCTGATGGCCTGGTGTGGATTCCCACATCGGCGGCAGCTGATGGTAGCCGCCGCCGGCCGTCCAGCCGCCATCGACGTACAGAATGTGGCCGGTGACGAACCGCGCCGCATCGCTCGCCAGGTAGACAATGGCGCCTTCGAGGTCCTCCGGTTGCCCGAGGCGGCCCATAGGAGTCCTCGAAATGCTGTGCTCGCGCGTCGCCGGAGTCGCTTCGAAGACTTTGTCCATCAGTTCGGTGCCATCGAAGTAGGACGGTGCGATGGCATTGACCCGGATCCCTTCTCGGGCATATTCGAGCGCCAGCACGCGGGTCAGTGCATCGACGCCGCCCTTCGCTGCGTGATACGAAGCGGCGCGAAACTCACTGCCGACACGGCCGAGGATGGAACTCACGTTGACGATGACGCCTCCGCCCTGGGCCAGCATTTGCTTGCCGGCGAGGCGGCATCCGTTGATGGTGGCGAGGAGATCCAACTCCACGATGGAGCGCATTCGCTTCAGGCTGCCCTGGTCATGTCTCAGGCCCGAACGGTCGGTGTAGCCGGCGTTGTTCACCATGATGTCCAGCCGCCCGAATTCGGCGACCGTCCGTTCAAAGACCGACTCGAACTGCGCCTCGTCGGTGATGTCCGCGCTGATGGCGAGGGCTTTGCCGCCGAAGCTGCGCACCATGTCCGCCGTCTGATCGATGAGTTCCTGGCGGCGCGCGGTCACGACCACAGTGGCGCCCGCTCGTGCGAGGCCCCGCGTGAATGCAACGCCAAGGCCGCTGGAAGCGCCGGTCACCAGCGCGACCCGGCCCTCCAGGCTGAACAGTTCCATAAGACGCGGATCCATGAACCCCTCCCCCAAAGCGTGGCCGGAATGGTACACGCCCGCCCGGAGTTCAGGCGATGACGCGGGCAGCGGGCCGTCCCGGGCGCATCCGCTCCGCTTCGATGATGCGTGCAACTTCCTCGATCGTCGCCTCAAGCTCGCCGTGACGGTTGTGAACGACGTAATCGTTGTTCAACGCATCAGCCAGTTCTGCATCGAGTTCGGCGGCCCTGCGTTCCAGTGACGCTTCATCCTCACTGTCGCGGCCATCGAGCCGGGCCCGCAAGACGCTGGCGTCTTCCGCCATCAGGAAGATGAAGATGGCCCCGGCCAGTTTTTTTCGCCATGTGCGTGCGCCCTGCACGTCCGTGCGGATGATGACGTCTTCGCCTTTGGACAGCGGCTTTTCAAGCTCGGAGCGTTCGAGACCCTTGAGGTCGCCGTAGACCTCGGCCCACTCAATAAAGTCTCCCTTGCCGACCTTCTCCATGAATTCGGTGTGGGTCAGGAAGTGGTAGTGATTCCCGCTCCGTTCGCCCTTCCTGGGCTTCCGGTCGGTGGAACTGGTTGCGCGGTGGATGCCCGTACGTTTCCGCAGTTCATCGATCACCGAGTCCTTCCCGACTCCGGAGGGACCGTGCATCACGATGATCAGCGGCGGTGGCTTCACGCCTTGATCATGCCGCCTGTAGCGGCGCGCGCAAGGTCTTCCCAGAACCCGGGATAGGAAACGCCAACGGCATCGTTGTCGATTCGGGTCTCCCCGTCTGCGAGGGCGCCCGCGATGGCGGCCAGCATGCCCACGCGATGGTCCCCCCGTCCGTCCAGTCGCGCGCCGTGGAGCGGTGTTGGGCCGTGGACGACAAACCCATCGGCGCGGGCTTCGATACGCGCGCCCATCTTCGTCAGCAGGTCGACTGTCGTCTCGACTCGGTTCGACTCCTTCACCACCAACTCCTGGGCGTCGCGAACAACGGTTTCGCCTTCCGCAAAGCAGCCGAGCAGCGCGACCAACGGCAACTCATCGATGGCACGCGGTACGAGGCTACCGGAGACGGTTGCACCCTTCAGTCGCGAGGTCCGGACGAGGAGGTCCGCGACCGGTTCGCCCCCGCTCAGACGCTCTTCGAGGCGCTCCACGCTCGCCCCCATCGCCGCAAGGATGTCGAGGAGGCCAGTCCGCGTCTCGTTCGTGTTGACGCCTTCGAGCAGGATCTCGGCGTCGGGGTGGCAGGCTCCGAGGACCAGCCACGGCGCGGCACTCGATATGTCGCCGGGTACGCGCAGCGACAGCGGTTCGAGGCGCGCTGTGGCAGCCACGGTGATCCTGTTGCCGTCGCGTCGCAGGTTGGCGCCCATTGCGCTGAGCATGCGCTCGGTGTGGTCCCGGCTCTTTTCCGGTTCGACCACGGTTGTCTCGCCGTCGGCATACAGGCCTGCGAGCGCGATCGCGGACTTCACCTGGGCGCTGGCAACCGGGCTTGCGTACTCGATTCCTTTCAGCAAACCACCGGTAATAGCAATTGGAGCGAGCGTGCCGCCCTTGCGAGCCTGGATCGACGCGCCGAGTTGCCTGAGCGGCGTGATCACCCGGCCCATCGGGCGGGAGCGGAGCGATGCATCGCCGGTGACAACGCTGAACAGCGGCTGCCCGGCAAGCAGTCCGAGCAGGAGCCGCATGCTGGTTCCGCTGTTCCCGCAATCGAGGACCGAATCAGACTCGAACAGGGAGTGCATCCCGCTGCCGCTGACGCGTGCTGTGGCAGAGCCTTCCGGCCAGTCGATATCCGCCCCGAGGGCTGCCAGGCAGGCGGCAGTCGAGCGGACATCCTCCGATTCGAGGATGCGTTCGACCACGGCCGAACCCGAGGCGATGGCGTTGAAGATCAGCGAGCGGTGCGAAATGGACTTGTCGGGCGGGACCTGGATCGTAGCCCGGACGCGGCCGGGACGATTGACGATCACAGGTCGTCGTCGCGCACGCCGAGCTTCCGCTTCAGCTCCGCGTCGTTCACCCGGCTCGGAGCGGCGCCGAACTTGTTCGTCGTTTCCTTCAACTTGTCATAAAGTCCGCCGACGAAGAGCCGTCCGAAGGCATCCTGCGCACTCGGCGCTTCCGGGCCGTCCGGGCGGCGCCTGAGGGGCGGGTTCAGGAGGAAGTGCTCCCGGTCGAACTGCGTGCTCTGGAAGAGGTCGTAGGTCGGTTCGTGGCCGAGCTTGAGAGCATCAGCGATGGTTCCGAGTTCCGTCTGGAGCCGGTTGATCCAGTGAAGAACCGCTTCCCGGTTCGTCATCATGATGTCCCGCGACATCGTCGGGTCGCCGCTGGCGAGGCGCGTGAGGTCCTTAAAGCCGGACCCGGCGAGCAAGGAGGCGTCTTCCCAGCCATGGCTGTCGCGGACCAGCCGGAAAAGCGCGACGGACATCACAAGCGGCAAATGGCTGACGGCCGCCGCGTACTGGTCGTGTTCGGCAGGGTCGATGTAGAGCGGGGTCGCCCCGAGAGCCTCGACCAGGCCGAGGACAACGCCAACCGCGCGTTCGTCGGCCTTCGGCGAAGGCGTGATTGCCCAGGTCGCGTTCTTGAACAGATCGGCGACGGCAGCCGCCGGGCCGCTCTGCTCCTTGCCGGCCATCGGGTGGCCACCCACGAAGCTGACCGTGTCGGGCAGGTATTCCTCGGCCCAGCGCATGATGTCGGCCTTCGTGCTGCAGACGTCGGTGACGACCGCGCCGGCCGTGAGATACGGTCCGATTTCCTGGAGGATGTGGCGGGCCGCCATGACCGGTGTGGCGATGATGACGAGACCAGCTCCGGAGACGGACTCTTCGAGCGACCCGACTTCGCGGTCGATGGCGCCGAGTTTCTTGGCGGTACGGGCGTTCGAACGGTCACGGTCGGCGCCGACGATGTCGTACTGCCGGTTTGGGCGCGCCGCGAGGGCGAGGCCGACCGAGGAGCCGATGAGGCCCGTACCGAGAATGCTGATGCGCGACTGTGCCATGGGCCTCTACTCCCTAAACTCGCAGGACGGGTTTGGTCGCCATAAGGCTATCACAGCCCCAGTTCAGACGAGGAAGTTGAAGACGTCGTCCCGGACAAGCGTGATGATCCAGTAGATGGGGCTGTACTGGGGTGCGATGAAGCCGATCACCAGCACCGTCATCAGGATGCCGGGACCGTACGGTTCGAGCCGTTGCAGTTCGCTGGCCACAGTGCGCGGGAGGAAACCAAGGGCGACTTTGAAGCCATCGAGCGGGGGCAGCGGGATAAGGTTGAAGATGCCGAGGATGATGTTCAGGTTGACGATGACGAGGAGAAAGAGCGCGAGATAGTCTTCGCCGTCGCCGTTCCGCACGAGGCCTTCGAAGCTGCCGAAGCCGGGTTCGACAATCCCGAGTTTCAAAGGCAAGGCGGCAAGGGCCGCGAAGAAGAAGTTCGAGGCCGGCCCGGCGAACGCGACGATGGCGCCGCCGCGGCGCGGCCCGTTTTTGAGGCGCCATGGGTTCACCGGCGTTGGCTTCGCCCAGCCGAAGCCGACGATGAACATCAGCGCTGCGCCAATGGGGTCCACGTGCCTGAGTGGATTCAGGGTGAGGCGCCCCTGCCTTGCCGCAGTGTCGTCGCCCAACTCGTTCGCAGCCCAGGCGTGGCAGAACTCGTGGAAAGCAAGGCCCGTAAGCAATGCAACGGCAGTAGCGGCGAAGTAGACCAGGAACGCCGCCGGAGTGAAATCCGAGAGGTAGAGGAGCATTGCCGGAAATGCTACTACAGGTATGCGAAATCCCCGGTTGAGCGGGAAATTCCGGGAAAGGTTGCGTTGACCGGACGTGGCTGCCCGGTTACGGTCGCCATCAGCACGGGCGGCTCATCCCGTGCTGGCCGCGCTTGCGGTCTTCGGTACTGCGGGGGTACCGGCATCTTCGAATGGCCATGCGCGGGCGGACGCCAGACCAGGGACGGCTGTTGCCGCCCTCAGCGCGAGGTAGCCGAGTGTTCTTCCCGGACATCCGCCGTGCCTTGCACCTTCCCCAATCCCTCACACCCTTCCTGCTCCTCTTGTTGGCCGTCTTCGGTGGCATCGCAGTCTGGGGGATCGCCACCCGGCCGAGTGGCAACGTAGCGCCACCTCTGCAGCCGCTTCCCGATATCGCCTCCATCGGCTCGGTGGCCTACACCGTTCCCGGCCACGATTTCGATGAGGTGCTGGTGCGGCGAGCCGATGGTCTGGGCGGAGACCGGGCCGTTGCAACCTTCCCAAACAGCGGGGCCACTGGCTACCACATCCACGGATCTGCCTCCCCGCTCGGAGATTTCGTGGCTGTGGTCTCGCTGCCGCCGTTTACGGCCCGGTCTGGCGCGAATCTCTCGATCCTGACGCTTGCTGACGGTTCGGTCAGGTCAATCACGGGCCGGTTCGACTACTTCACTCGCGTCTCTTGGTCTCCCGACGGGACGAAGATCGCCGCGGTCCGCTACCAGGACGTGGACGGTACGCGCCAGAGTTCGGTCGTCGAAGTCGACACAGCCACAGGCGCGGTCCGCGCTGTAGCCCAGTTCAGCGATGCATTCGACGTCGTGCCAGTTGGCTACAGCTTCGATTCGTCCCGGCTCTACACCGTCGTGGTCGACAATCGCGGCTCCAACCTGTTCCTGGAGCGCGACGGGAAGGTTCAGCTCGAAGCCGAATTGAGCCCCGGCCGCACGCGCGACTGGGCATTGAGCCCGGACGGTTCGCGGCTCGCATTCGTGGATATCCTGGCTGGCGGTTCGCGGACGTACGTCGGCCGTACGCTGGTCATCGCCACAAAGAGCGTGACCACGCTGCCGGCGTCGGCCAACCAGTTTGGGTCTTCCTGGATGCCGGGATCGCCGCTTCCCGCATTCGGCGGTCCCGGCGGGTCTTGGCAGTTGACCGACCCGGGCGCCGCCGAGGCGTACCTGGTCCCTTCGGCCTGGTCCCCTGACTCGATGTACCTGGCAGGTGCGGTGTATGCACCGGCGGGGACCGATGCGACGGTCCGTTCCCTCGAACTCGTCCAACGAGAAACCTCCTCCGCGCCGGGCCGCCGGGTCGTTCTGACCGACGTGCCGGGGGCGGCTTTCCTTGGCTGGGTGCGAAACCAGCTGCCCTAACCTGAAACCTACGGAGCCGCCGATGGCCGTCTCAAGCAGAACGTACGCTCGCCAGCGAGACCTCTCGAAACTCTTCATCGCCCTCGCCGTCCTCGCGGCTGTGGTGGCGATTGCGCCCATCGCCGCTGCTGTGCTCGGCTATGGCAGCCGTGCCGTCGCGCCGAAAACAGCGTTCGCGACCGCGCCCAGCGGCGACTACGCCGTCATCGGCCGGAGCGAAGCCGGCGCCGACGTCATCTCCGTGGCCTCCGCCGCCAATCCAACGTCGGTCACGGAGATTGCTCGCGTGCCGCATCTCGAAGGCTTCGCATCGAGCGGCGCGGTTTCGCCGAACGGGAAGTTGCTCGCACTCGTGACGGTGGACAGTGGCAGCGCTTCCCACCCGGTCGCCTCCCTGAAGGTGGTGAACCTGGAGTCGGGAATGGTCACCCAGGCAGCGGCGGATGTCCTGCCCAGGCAAGTCCCGGTATGGGACCCTGCCGGCGGCCACATCGTGGTGGTTTCGAACCCTGGGAGCGATACCGCGGCCGGTGAATCGACGGTGCTGCGGGTGAAGACTGATGGCAGCGATGCAGCGAGACTCGCGACCTTCACCCGGGTGCTCGGGGTGTACCCGGTCGGGTTCCGCGGTGATGCACTCGCAATGGTGGTCATCGATGGCCGCGGCTCAACGCTTCGGGTTGGGGACAAGGATGAAGGACTGATTTCGCCCTACATCACGCGGGACTGGAACCTCAGCCCGGACGGCGGGGAACTTGCTTTCATTGAGACCCAGACCGCGGACGGCGTGCAGTACGTCGCCCGGACGTTCTCGCTTGCAGGGAGCAGCGACATGCAGGCTCAATCGGCCGGGGCCGCGGTTTCGGCGCTCGGAACGGCGTGGAATCCACGAACCGGCGCGCCCGTGTTCGGGGTTGAGCCAGAGACTCCAGGAACGTCTGGAGTGACCGTTCAGTCGTTGCAGGCCGGCGGCGCCGGGGCGGGTCAGCCCGGGTTTGATGTGCCCATGGGCTTCTCGAACGATGGCGACCACCTGTTCGTGACCCGCTGGAGCGGCCCCTCCTTCGAGACGCCTGGGCAGCCAGTCCTCCAGATTGTGAGCGCGAGTGGGCGCTCAAGCTTTGAGAATTACTCGAGGTTCTACGGTTGGGCCGCTCGCTAGAACGCATTTGCTTCGCCGCCGTGCTGGTGGTTGTCGCTGCGCTGATGGCGTTGGCTGAACCGGGTGTGTCCCGCGCGGACCACTATCCCTGCCACGCGCCCAACCGCGGTTGGGGGTTCGACACGCTCGAATACGAGGACTACGTCGGCCAGTACAACCTGGCCATCGACCTCGCGGTGCGTGGCTGGGCGGCGCCCGCCGCGTACACCGTGAGCGACGGCGAAACCATCGACGTTGCATACCAGGGCGTCGAAAGCGGCCCTCGCAGCGCCCGGGTCGCGGCATCCACCGCGAAGTCCATCCCGCCGACGGTTTACAAGTCGATCGCCTGGATCGAGTCTGGCTGGTCGCAGGGCGCCGGGCAGGTGCCGTACGGCGGCGTCGGCCCGACGATCACGTCTATCGACTGCGGGTACGGTATCGGGCAGATAACCACGGGAATGGGGCACCTTTCGGCCCCTCCGGCGCTCGATGTCCGCGTTCCCTCGGCTCGCCAGGCGATCATCGGCACACATCCGGTGTTCAACATCGCCGAAGGCGTTCGCATCCTCGCGGATAAGTGGAACGGCGCCCCGAATTACCGCCCGATCGCCGGCCAGGGCGACCCGGCCGCGCTCGAAGACTGGTATTACGCGATCTGGAGCTATAACGGGTTCGCGTTCGTAAACCACCCGCTCAATCCATCGCTCGACCCCCTGCGAGGCTCCGTCTGGAATTGCAGTGACCCGAACGCCCCCGGCTACGGGTTCTACCAGTGGGGCGACTATACCTACCCCGAGAAGGTGTACGGCTGCATGCGCTATCCGCCGGTCCCGAAGGGCGCCAGCTATCCGCCCCCGCTGCCGGGGAGCGGCCCACCGGTGACTCCGCCCACACCGGGTGCGCCGAAGTTTGTGCCGGGCGACACGGCGCGAGTCTTCGGAACGGGAAACGGGCTGAACATTCGCTCCGCGCCGAACACCACCGGGATCATCCTGAAGACGGTTGGTGACGGAACCGCACTCACCATCCTCGGCGGGCCCCAGAGCGGCTCCGGACTGCTCTGGTGGAACGTGCAATCCGGGAATGTGACCGGCTGGGCCGCCGACGACTTCCTCGCGAAACCGGCCCCGGAGCCGGCTCCGGACGCACCGGTGAACCCGGCAGGGAGGATGTGGCTGCCTCAGGTCTTCTCCATGCCGAACCTGGCTTCGCCTGAGATTGCGTCGGCGCTTAGCGCGGAGAACTACCACGCTTGCGAGGACAACGGCTTTAGCGGTGGCTGTCCGCTGATGGACTTCCCCACGACGCCGCACTCCGATACCACGCCGGCGCCGTCGCTGGACGCGGCCTCGGCGTTCCTCGGGGCTCCATCCATCACGATCTCCGGAAAGACGCAGGTCGCGCTGGTGGCGACCGCCACGACAGCGACGGCCTCGGATGTGGTCATCCACAACGGGGGCACCGGTATCGGGCCGTTCCGTGTTCGGACGTCGGCGGACTGGATCCAGGTGAGGCACCCGGGCGACCCTGACGGGCGCGTCGTCGATGGCGGTGTCGCCATCGGTGCGAACATCGTCGTCGTTGCGCAGTCGAAACCGCGGGCGACAACCGCCGGCGCCGACAGCATTCTCCAGATCACGGCGAACCCGCTCTACCTCACCGCGGGGGTGCATACCGGCACCGTGATCATTGATCCCCTCTACGGTGGCGGGAGTCCGGTCACGTTCATGGTCAGCGTGACCTCTCCCGGTGGCGCCGGCGGCGCGCCAGGGACACCGACGCCAACTCCATCACCAACTCCAACCCCGACGCCATCCGGCCCGGTTCCCCGGGCGGTGCTGCCCGGGGTCAGTGCCGAGGGTTCGAACTAAGCGACGCACTCAGTGGCCTGCGTGCGCCTCCTCGAGGGCCTTCTTGTGCTGCTCTATCACCTTCTGGGCGGCCTGGTGAGGGACCTCGCCGTAGTGGTCGAATTCGAGTTCGAACACGCCGCGGCCCTGAGTGATCGAACGGAGGTCGGAGGCGTACCGCTGGACCTCTGCAAGCGGCACTTCGGCCTCGATGACGCTCATTCCGCCGTCCGGGTTGATGCCATGGATCTTGGCGCGCTTCGTGTTGAGGTCGCTGACAACGTCACCGGCGTTGGCCTCCGGGGCCATCACCTTGATGTTCATGATCGGTTCGAGGAGCGTACCGCCGCTCCCGTTGATCGCTTCTTTGAGCGCCTGCGACGCAGCCAACTTGAAAGCCATTTCGCTTGAGTCGACAGGGTGATGCTTGCCATCGAGGAGTGTGATCTGGCAGTCCGTGAGTTCGTAGCCCGCGAACACGCCGAGGTGCGCTGCTTCATTGACGCCCTTCTCAACCGCCGGGATGAACTCCTTCGGCACCGAACCACCGACAACCCGCTCGCCAAACTGGAGGCCCGATCCTCGTGGCCGTGGCTCGACTTCGAGGACGACCCGCGCGTACTGGCCGTGACCGCCCGTCTGCTTCTTATGCGTGTAATCCGCCTGGGACTTCTTCGCCACCGTCTCGCGGTACGGGACACGGGGCAGGCTCAACTCGACATCCACGTTGAACTTCCGCTTCAGGCGCTCGATGGTGACGTCGAGGTGGGCATCGCCGAGCCCGGCGAGGATGATTTCGGCGGTGCCGGGGTCGCGGCTGAGGCGCAGGCCAGGGTCTTCCTCAACGAGGCGCTGGAGGCTCGTGCCGAGCTTATCAACCGCCCCCTTCGAGGCCGGGTGCACAGCCATGCTGAAGACGGGACTCGGGAACTCGATGGGAGGGAATTCGACGCCGGCGTCCTTCGCGCCGAGGGTATCGCCGGTCGCGGTTTGCACGAGTTTGGCCACGACGCCGATGTCGCCAGCCCGAAGTTCAGGCACGGGGAGCTGCTCTTTCCCACGTTGCACGTAGAGCGTCCCAAGACGTTCGTCGAGCTGCTTGTTTGTGTTCCAGAGGTGCGAGTCTGCCTTCACCACGCCGCTGACGACGCGCATGTAGGTCAGCTTGCCGACGAACGGGTCGGCCGCTGTCTTGAACACATGGACGGCAGGCGGCGCGCTGGCGTCGGCAGTAAGGCTTTTCCCGCCCGCCTCGATCGGGTCGCGGTCCAGCGGAGATGGCCCGCTGAAGGCGATGTTGTGCAGCAGTTGGCGGACACCGATGAGTTTGGTGGCCGAAGCGCAGACCACCGGGATGATGAGCCCGTGGTCGAGGCCGCCGTGAAGTACCTTGCGCAGTTCGTCTTCGGTCAGTTCTTCATCGGCGAAGTACTTCGCCATCAGGTCCTCGTCGGTTTCGACGATGCCCTCGATGAGTTGGGCGCGCAGTTCGGCGGCGTGGTCGATCAAGTCGGCCGGGATGTCGGCCTCTTCGGCGTTCTCGCCGACGTACGCCTTCATGTGCAGGAGGTCGACGATGCCCTTGAAGCTGTCGTGGGCACCGATGGGCAACTGGAGCGGCATGACCCGGTGGCCCCAACGCTGCTGGAGTTGCCCGAGCACCTGGTCGAAGTTTGCGTTCTCGCGATCCATCCGGTTGACAACGATCATCCGGGGGAGGCCAAGTTTCTCGGTGATGTTCCAGGTCCGGTCGGTGCCGACTTCGGGACCGGACACGGCATCGACGACAACGAGGGCCATGTCGGCGGCGTTCGCGCCGCAGATGACCTCAGAGATGAAGTCGGCGTACCCGGGGCTGTCAACGATATTGATCTTCCGGCCTTCCCATTCGACGGGGACGATGGCCAGGTTGAGGCTGAACTTCCGCTTGTGCTCGTCTTCGTCGTAGTCGCTGACGGTGTTCTGGTCCTGGATGGTCCCCAGCCGGGTGGTGGCCCCGCTCTCGAAGAGCGCAGCCTCGGCGAGCATCGTCTTTCCGACGCTCCCGTGGCCAACCAGGACCACATTACGGATGTCTTCGGTGGCATACACCTTCATCAATCCGAACCTCCACAGGTATAGATGAGACCAGTAGTCTGGCTGCGGATTCTACGCGGGCGGCATCGGGGCTCTCAACGGTTGGGCGGGCGGCAACTTTCGTCCTTCTGGACATGCCGCGTCGCGAAGGGGCGCGAACATCGCACGGTGCACGGCAAACCCGTAGACTCGGAAGAGAATCCGCACGCATGTTCGACTTATGACCAGCTACGTCGCTCTTGACCTCGAAACCACCGGGCTGGACCCCGAACACGACCGCATTATCGAGGTCGGGGCTTCCCGCTTCGATGCATCCGGGCGCGAACTGGACACGCTCTCCTACGTGGTCAATCCCGGCCGTGCCGTACCCGCGTTTATCGAGCGGTTCACCGGCGTCACCAACGAGATGACCGCGAAAGCGCCGAAGCTCGCTTCGATTCGAAGTGATATTGAGCGGTTTGTCGGTGACTCCGTAGTCGTCGGCCACAATATCGGCTTCGACCTGCGCTACCTCTCCGGCGAGCAGGTGCGGTTGAAGGCGGAAGCCGTCGACACGGCCGAACTCGCCCGGTACCTCCTGCCAACGCTCCCAGGCCACGGGCTCGCCGAAGTCGCGCGCGCCCTTGGCCTCGAGGCGACAGACCATCACCGTGCGCTCAGCGACGCCCGAACGGCTGCCGCGGTGTTCACCGGGCTGGTTCGGACGGCCGAGGCATTGCCGGCGGGTCAGCGGTCACAGTTGGCCCGCTTTGTCTCACTCCACGACCCGGTCCTCGCCGAGGTCATCGCGGGCGAGGAGTGGGCGCGCCAACCCGCCGGTCACATCCCCGCGCTGCTCCCGGCGCCGGACATCGAGGCGCTGACCCCCAGGTCGCCGCGGAAGGCCGTCTCACGCTCAGACGTGGCGAAAGCATTTTCGGCAGCGGGCCGGGTGCTCGATGGCTTCGAAGAGCGGCCGCAGCAATTGGAGATGGCCGAGACCGTCCGGGGCGCCTTCGCTCATGGCGGACACTGGCTGGTTGAAGCCGGGACGGGCGTCGGGAAGTCGCTGGCGTACCTCTTGCCGGCCGCGCTCCACGCCATCGCTAACGGCGAGCGCGTGGTGGTCAGCACCAACACCATCGCGCTCCAGGAACAGTTGCTTTCGAAGGACATCCCGGCGCTCCGGGAGATCCTGCTCGATGCCGGAGTCATCAAGGCGCCGGATGAGTTCCGGGCCTCCCTGCTGAAGGGGCGTTCGAACTACCTCTGCATGCGCCGCTGGGTGGCGAATTACGCATCCGGTCTCGGCGACGCCGACTTCGCCAGGCTGAGCGCAGCGATGCTCGTCTGGCTGGGCGAGACCGAGACCGGGGACCGCTCGGAGCTGAACCTCGACCCCCCGGAATGGGTCACGTGGCAGCGGTTTTCCGCGCAAGACGCTGACTGCCTGCAGCGGCAGGATCGCTTCGTCCGCGAAGGGAACTGCTTCCTTCAGCGTGCGCGCCAGGCCGCCGAGTCAGCCCATGTCCTTGTCGTGAACCATGCCCTCCTGCTGGCCGATCTCGTGGCCGGAGGGAGCGCGCTCCCAGAGTTCGACCACCTCATCATTGATGAAGCGCACAACCTTGAGGACGTCGCGACCAACCAGTTCGGTGGGAGTGTGAGCCTGCGCAAGACGAACGAGGCGCTCGACGGCGTCCACCGCCGGCAGTCCAGGGAGCACCGTGAAGGTGGCGCGATCATGGTGCTCAGGGGGTTGCCGGAAGAGTCCTTCGGGGCGCTCGGCCGCGGGCTTGAGGAGTCCGTAGCGCGCTGCGCTGAAGCGGCGCGGCCATTCTTCCAGTCACTATCGAACCTGCTCCCGGGCGGCGACGATGAGCGCCTCCTTATCACGCCCGGCATTCGCCACGGCGAAGCCTGGGAGGCGGTCGAGGCCGCATGGACGCCCTTCGAGACAGCCCTGCGCGGCGTGGTTTCCCACGGGACCGCCGCGCGCAAGGGCGTGGAAGATGCGCCGATCGAGGGTGCCGAGACGCTCGCCGGCGAAATCGACGCGGCACTCCGGAAGGTGTCTGACCTGCACGCGCAGGCGGCCCAGTTGCTCTCAGCTACGGCCGACGACCTGATTCTCTGGGCGGCGCGGGAACGCGATGGGACAGGGACGCTCAACGTGGCGCCGCTCGACGTCGGCCCGCGGTTGTGGGAGGAACTCTTCCGGCAGCGGCGTGTCGTGGTGGCGACCAGCGCCACGCTCAGCGCCAACAACGACATGGGGTTCGCAGTCCGGCGGCTCGGCTTCGAGGAGCCGGAGACCCTTCAACTGGGGTCGCCATTCGACTATGGGAGTTCGACGTTGCTCTCGGCCGTCGAGGACGTGCCAGACCCCTCGGACCGCGGGTACCTCGAAGGCGTCGCGCGTGCGATTGTCACCCTCACGAAGGCATCGGATGGCCGCGCCCTCGCGCTCTTTACTTCGAACGCCGCTTTGCGACGAGTTGCCGCCCTGGTCCAGCCTGAGCTCGAAGCGAGCGGCATCCTCGCCCTCGCCCAGGGCGTCGACGGGACGCCGAAGCGCCTCACGGAACAGCTTCGCAACAACCCGCGCACGCTCATCCTCGGGACGTCCAGCTTCTGGGAGGGCGTGGACATTCGCGGGGACGCGCTGTCGCTGCTGATGATCACCCGTTTGCCGTTCGGTGTGCCAACTGACCCTGTCTTTAAGGCGCGGTCTGAGCAATACGCCGACCCGTTCTCCGAGTACTCGCTCCCCGCTGCGATCCTGAAGTTCCGCCAGGGTTTCGGGCGGCTCATTCGCGACCGGACGGACCGCGGCGTCGTGGCACTGCTCGACCGGCGCCTGTGGGAAAAGCGGTACGGGAAGCAGTTCATTGACTCGCTGCCCCCGTGTACGCGGCTCAAGGCGCCCGCGGAAATTGTTGCCGGGCACACCCGGGATTGGCTGGCACGGTGACCGCCGGGTTAACGGATTCAATCCGGGGGGAGCGGGTCGAATTGCGGATTGGTGAAGGCGGCTTCACGGTCGTGCGGATGGCCGACGGCGTCGCCGTCGGGGAAGTCCACCTATCTGCGGCGGCCGGCGGGCTGGTGATCGAGTCGCTTTGCATACACGAACCTCACCGGAGTTATGGAGCCGGTTCGGAAGCCGCACGCCTGCTCCTCGATGCGGCGGCGGCAGCGGACTTCGAAACGGTCTGGGCATGGGCCCACCCGTCGCTGGGTCTGGCCGCGTACTTCTGGATACGGATGGGGCTCACGCCGCAACACGGAGCGGGCCCTGAGGGCGGCATCTGGTACGAGTGGCGGCGCACTGCACGGTAGGTTCCGTACCTCACCGGGCACGGCCCCAGCATCGTAGTGGGACGACAAAGCCGGGCAGGAAAGCCCGGCTTCGTCTTCCTCGGTACGAAATCGCCCAGTTACCAGGCAGCGACCTTCTTCTGGAGGTTCCGGTCGAGCGCATCGAGGAAGCCCTCGGTGGTGAGCCACGGGGCGTCCGGTGCGATCAGGATGGCGAGATCCTTGGTCATTTCGCCGCTTTCGACTGTCTCGACGCAGACCTGTTCGAGTGCTTCGGCGAACTTGCCGACGTCGGGCGTGCCGTCCAGCTTCGCACGGAATGCCAGGCCCTGCGTCCAGGCGAAGATCGAGGCGATCGGGTTGGTCGACGTCTTCTCGCCGCGCTGGTGAGCACGGAAGTGGCGAGTCACGGTGCCGTGCGCCGCCTCGGCTTCGCAAGTCTTCCCGTCCGGGGTCAGCAGGACAGAGGTCATGAGGCCCAGCGAACCGTACCCCTGGGCTACCGTGTCCGACTGGACGTCGCCGTCGTAGTTCTTGCAGGCCCAGACATAACCGCCTTCCCACTTCAAGGCGGCGGCCACCATGTCATCGATGAGGCGGTGCTCGTAGGTCAGGCCGGCGGCATCGAACTCGGCCTTGAACTCGCTTTCGAAGACCTCCTGGAAGAGGTCCTTGAAGCGCCCGTCGTAGGCCTTGAGGATGGTGTTCTTCGTCGAGAGGTAGACCGGGTACTGGCGGTCCAGGCCGTAGCGGAACGAGGCGCGGGCGAAGTCGCGGATCGAGTCATCGTAGTTGTACATGCCCATGGCGATGCCCGAACCGGGGAACTTCGCGACTTCCATCTGGATAGGTTCGCCGCCGCTCTGGGGGGTCCAGGTGATCGTCACGGTGCCGGGGCCGGGCACGCGGAAGTCGGCTGCCTTGTACTGGTCGGCGTGTGCGTGGCGGCCGATGATGATCGGCTTCGTCCAGCCGGGCACAAGCCGGGGGATGTTCGAGCAGATGATCGGCTCGCGGAAGACGACCCCGCCGAGGATGTTGCGGATCGTGCCGTTTGGCGACTTCCACATCTGCTTGAGATTGAACTCCTTGACGCGGGCCTCATCCGGCGTGATCGTGGCGCACTTCACGCCGACGCCGTGCTTCTTGATGGCGTCGGCCGCATCGACCGTGACCTGGTCGTTCGTCTGGTCCCGGTGCTCGATCCCGAGGTCGTAGTAGAGGAGTTCGACGTCGAGGTAGGGAAGGATCAGCTTATCCTTGATGAACTGCCAGATGATGCGGGTCATCTCATCGCCATCAAGTTCGACGACCGGGTTGGTGACTTTGATCTTCGCCATGTGAGTGTGTTTGCCTTTTCCTGAGATGCGTTTTGGGGAGTGAGGAGAGAGCCCCCGAAGGGGCTCCCAATTGGTTTTAGTTGGCGGCCAACTGGCGGAGGACGAACTGGAGGATGCCGCCGTGGCGGTAGTAGTCCAGTTCGACCGGCGTGTCGATACGGCAGACCGCTTCGAAGGTTGTGACCCTGCCGTCGTCATCCGTTGCGGTCACAGGCAGGCGCTTGCCCGGCGCCAGGTCCGCTGCGATACCGCCGATGGCGTACGTCTCGCGGCCCGTGAGCCCCAGGCTGTGCCGGTCCTGCCCGGGCAGGTACTGGAGCGGCAGCACGCCCATGCCGACGAGGTTGCTGCGGTGGATGCGCTCGTAGCTCTCGGCGATGACTGCCTTCACGCCGAGCAGGTTCACGCCCTTCGCGGCCCAGTCGCGTGAAGAACCCGTGCCGTACTCCTTGCCGGCGAGGACGAGGAGCGGGATTTCATCTGCGCGGTACCGCACAGAGGCGTCGAAGATGGACATCTCGCCGCCGTCCGGCAGGTGCTCGGTCACGCCGCCTTCGGTACCCGGGGCAAGTTCGTTCCGCAGCCGGATGTTCGCGAACGTTCCGCGGACCATCACTTCGTCATGGCCGCGGCGCGAGCCGTACTGGTTGAAGTCCTCGCGGGCGACGCCCATTTCGCGCAGGTAGATGCCCGCGGGGCTGTTCAGGCTGATGTTACCGGCGGGGGAGATATGGTCGGTGGTGACCGAATCGGCAACCATCACGAGCACGCGCGCCCCGGCGATGTCGGTCACGGGGGGCGGAGTCATCGTGATACCGTCGAAGTACGGCGGCTTCTTGATGTAGGTGGACCATTCGTCCCACTTGAAGAGGTCACCCGTCGGTGTCTCGAGGTTCCGCCAGCGTTCTTCGCCCTTGAAGACTTCGGCGTAGCGCGATTTGAACATGTCCGAGCGGACGGACGTGCGGATGGCCTCGGCCACTTCGGCCTGGGTTGGCCAGATGTCCCGCAAGAAGACCGGGCCATTGGTTCCCTGGCCAATCGGCTGATTGTAGGGGTCAAAGTCCATTCGCCCGGCGAGGGCGTATGCGACCACCAGCGGCGGCGACGCCAGGTAGTTGGCGCGCGTATCCGGGTTGACGCGGCCTTCGAAGTTCCGATTCCCGCTGAGCACTGCCGCCGCGACGATGTCCGAATCCTTGATCGCAGCGCTGATGTGCTCCTCGAGGGGGCCTGAGTTGCCGATGCAGCTCGTGCATCCGTAGCCAACGAGGTTGAACCCGAGCTGGTTCAGATACGGCGTGACGCCTGCTTCGTTCAGGTAGTCGGTGACGACCTGGGAGCCCGGAGCGAGGCTCGTCTTCACCCACGGCGGCGTCTTCAGGCCCTTTTCGACGGCCTTCTTGGCGACGAGTCCAGCGCCGAGCATGACCTCCGGGTTGGAAGTATTTGTGCAACTGGTGATCGCGGCGATAACCACAGCCCCATGAGTCAGGTCGAAGGTGACGCTGTTCTCGATGTGGGCTGCGGTCCCGGTGTGCTCTTCGCCGACCATTTCGGCAAGCGTTCGCTCCCAACTCGGCTTCATGTCCTTCAGTGCGATGCGGTCCTGGGGGCGCTTCGGTCCTGCCATCGCCGGCTCGATCTCGCCAAGGTTGAGTTCGAGGCTATCGCTAAACATCGGGTCTTCGGTGGCGTCGGTCCGGAAGATGCCCTGGGCCTTTGTGTACGCTTCGACCAGCTCAACGGCGGACTCGTCGCGGCCGGTGAACCGGAGGTAGTTGAGCGTCTCAGCATCGACCGGGAAGAAGCCCATCGTCGCGCCGTATTCGGGCGCCATGTTGGCGATCGTCGCGCGTGCCGCGAGAGGGAGTCCGGTGAGCCCAGTGCCGTAGAACTCCACGAACTTGCCGACGACACCCTTGTGACGAAGCATCTCGGTGACACGAAGGACCAGGTCGGTGCCGGTGGCCCCTTCGGGGAGCTTGCCCGTGAGTTTGAAGCCCACCACTTCCGGGATGAGCATCGCCACGGGCTGGCCCAGCATGGCCGCTTCCGCTTCGATGCCGCCGACGCCCCAGCCGAGGACGCCGAGCCCGTTGATCATCGTCGTGTGCGAATCGGTGCCGACGAGTGAGTCGGGGTAGACCAACTGCGCGCCGTCTTCGTCCCGGGTGAAGGCGACCGACGCGAGGTACTCCAGGTTCACCTGGTGGACGATGCCCGTCCCCGGCGGCACCACGCGGAAGTTGGCGAACGCCTGTTGGCCCCAACGCAGGAACTGGTAGCGCTCGCGGTTCCGTTCGAATTCCTTTTCGACGTTGAAAGCGAAAGCGTTCGCAGTCCCGAAGTTATCCACCTGCACCGAGTGGTCGATGACGAGGTCGACGCGTTGCAGCGGGTTGATCTTCGCCGGGTTGCCGCCGAGGGCCTGGAGGGCGTCCCGCATGGCCGCGAGGTCAACCACAACCGGCACGCCGGTAAAGTCCTGGAGCAGCACGCGTGCCGGGGTGAACGCGATCTCGCGGTCGTGACCGGAGTTCGGCGTCCAACTGGCGAGGGCCTCGATGTCGTCCCTGGTTACGGCGCGGCCGTCTTCGAGACGAAGCAGGTTCTCCAGGAGGATGCGGAGCGAGACGGGCAATCGCCCGACGTTCGGGATCTGGCTGCGGAGAGTTTCGAGTGAGAACCAGGTGTACTGGCCGCTGCCCGCGTTGAGGGATGATTTCGTTCCGAAGCTATCAGGATGCATAGCACGTCCTTGCGATGAAAAGCGCCGGCTAACGGCGCGGGCGATGTGCTCGCAGAGTCACAAGGATGGTGATAAGCGGGGCGGAGAGAATCCCATGTCCCAAGCCTCCTTCCACGATCGTGGCGGTACTTGGGCCCTTTCCGGGGCGAGCGCCCGGTTCTGCCGTCTTGCCAGCATCCGCGACTTCCCCGTCGAGGGGACCGTTGGGCCCGGGCTGGCGTGCGAACGAACGGCTGGCCCCAGTATACACATTTGTGTGGCCAAACGGTCCGATTTGTCGCCCTGGTTGCATCGGACTGATGACAACCAGATTCCGCGCATGTACTCTGGTGTCAGGTACCCGCGTTCCATCGGCCTCTACGGAGAGGCTAGGTCATTCTGTCGGCGCCCGATTGGCCCGTTGGTTCCAGAAAATTCTAGGTTTGGTTGAGTCCAGGAGGTCTATCGGGTGTCTTACACCGACAAGACGCTCGTCTGCAGCGATTGCAGCGAGTCGTTCACGTTCACCGCGGGTGAACAGGAATTTCATGCTTCGAAAGGTTTCACGCGGGAACCCCGGCGCTGTCCGAACTGCCGGCGCCTGAAGAAGCAACAGAATGGCGATGCCGGCGGCTTCGGCGGCGGCGATCGCAGGCCCCCTCGGCAACTCTTTGATGCGACTTGCGCATCATGCGGCAAAGAAGCGAAGGTCCCCTTCGAACCACGTGGTGATCGCCCGGTCTACTGCAGCGACTGCTTCCAGCCCCAGCCCCGTTCCGTCGGTGGCGGCGGCGGTGGTGGCGGCTTCGGCGGTGGCCGTCCCGCTGGCGGTGGCGGCGGCTTCGGTGGCGGCGGTTTCGGCGGTGGCCGTTCCGGGGGCGGTGGCTTTGGCGGCGGCCGGTCCGGCGGCGGCTCGAGCGACTTCGGCGGCGGCGGCGGCTTTGGCGGCAGCTTCGAAGGTGGCCGTGGCGGCGGCGGTGGCCGTGGCGGCTGGAACGACCGCAACCGCGAACGCGGCGGCGGCAAGGGCCGGCGCTGGTAAACTCTCGCTCACAAGCGAAATCGACAAACAGAAGCCGGGAGGAATCCCGGCTTCTTCTTTTGCCCGGGCGGGCTTTAGTCCCCGCGCGGCCCGTATACTCCTCGCGGGGGCCCATAGCTCAGCGGTGAGAGCAGCCGGCTCATAACCGGTCGGTCCTGGGTTCGAATCCCGGTGGGCCCACCAATCTGATCCGGGCAGTTCGGCCCGGCTGGCCGGCTACATCCGGCCCTTCAGGATCCCCCACCAGTACATCCTCGGAAGGATGCGGGCCTTGAACTGGTACATCGACCAGCGTTCCTTCGACTGGTCGAACGGGAACGTTTCTTTCGGCTGGTTGTTGTAGTCGAACTCTGCCATCACGAGGCGGCCGTAACCGGTGACCAGTGGGCACGCGGTGTAACCGTCGTATTTCGCATGGGCTGAACCGCCGAGGATTGCGGCCACGAGGTTCTTGACGAGCACCGGCGCCTGCTTTCGGACCGCAGCACCGGTCTTGCTGGTCGGCAGCGAACTGGCGTCACCCAGAGCGTAGATGTTTGCGTAGCGTGTGTGTCGAAGCGTTTCGCGGTCGACGTCCACCCAGCCGTCCGCATTGGCAAGCGGCCCGTTCCGGATGAAGTCGGGTGCGCTCATCGGCGGGACGACGTGGAGAAGGTCGTAGTGGATGACCGTCCGCTCTCCACTGTCGAGGTTCTGGAATGTGGCTTCGCGCGCTTCGCCATCGACTTTGACCAGGCTCTCGCGGAAGCGTGCATCGATTTCCCTCCGTTCGATGACCTTGCGAAGCGTATTCGCGTACTTTTCGACGGCGAAGATGCTCGGCTGGCCTGACATGAAGAGCAGCTTCGTCTCGGCCCGAACCCCATGCTTCCGGAAGGTGTCGTCTGCCAGGTAGGCGATCTTCTGCGGTGCGCCGCCGCACTTGATGGGCGTCGCCGGCTGGGTGAAGAGGGCCGTTCCGCCCTTGAAGCCATCGATGAACTCCCAGGTCTTGTCGACGAGGTCGTAGCTGTAGTTGCTGCAGACCCCGTTCTTGCCGAGCGCATCCTCGAGCCCCTCGATCTGCCCCCAGTTGACCTGTATCCCAGGGGCAACAACGAGGTAGTCGTACCCGATGCTTTCGCCGCTCGCCGTGATGACTGCGTTCTCTTCGGGCCTGATCTCCGTGACTGAGTCCTGGAGCCACGTCACCCCCTTGGGGATGACGGAAGCTTCGGGCCGTTCGGTCACCTGCTTGCGGAACACGCCGCCCCCGACGAGGGTCCAGAGCGGCTGATAGTAGTGCTTCTCCGACGGTTCGATGATGGCGACGTCGAGGCCCTTCAGCTTCCTCCTCAGTTGCGCAGCGACGCTGATCCCAGCGTTTCCGCCTCCGATGATGAGAACCTTGTGGCGAGCTGCTGCGCCCGGCTGCTTCGTCTCCGAAGAGGTGTCCGTCATGTGCTTCCCCCTATTAAGCGACTAAGTAGACCAAGTTAGTCATGTTTATCTGGGATAGGAAGGGCCGAACGGACCATTGAGGGAGGACCCAACGGGCACGGCACGCCACCCGGGTTCGGTCACTTCGTTGCGCAGTGGTTGTCCGCGAAGGAGCATTTCGAGAGTGGCGTCGGAGGAACTTCCAACCCCATACCAGAGTTGGAGAGACTTGCACAGCACCACTCAACCTGACGACGGCGGCTCTTGGGGGAGCCCGCATACAAACAAGGAGCCCGACGTTATCGTCGAGCTCCGAATCTATCCAGGTGGTGCTGAGGCCCAGGATCGAACTGGGGACACCGGCATTTTCAGTGCCGTGCTCTACCATCTGAGCTACCTCAGCAACAGGTGTCGATGGTAGGTTCGGACACCCTTGAGGGTCAAGGCGAACCGGCCCCGGCTCGCTATGCCGGGAGGGTGTGCGTGTAGACCTCGTTGTAGCTGATGCGTTCGCCGTCCAAGAGGACGAGGTCAAACCCCCGGAGCGTCCGGTTCGTTCCGTCAGGAAGGCCGAACGAGCAGTTCCAGCGACCGCAGTACCCGCCGGGGATGGGCCACGTGGCGTCCGGGATGTATTCCATCGCCGGGGTGACGGCAAACAGGCCTTCGAGATAGCGCTTGAGCGCGGCGTGGCCGACGATCCCGTTCGGAACCTGGTTGTCCTTGTAGGTCACGGCTTCGCTGTAGAAGCCCAGCAGCGCCGGGACGTCCTTGCGGCTCCATGCAGCCAACCAGTCGGCGTTGAACCGTTCAATGTCCATGCTGAACCCCGATGAGGAGAGGGCCCAGGTCAGGTGCCTCGCTGTTCCAGTTCGACCACGAGGGTAGCACGCTCGTTATCGATGGCGCTGATCGAGACGCGGGAGACGCCGCCGAGTTGCGAAAGCCGCTCCTGGAAGTCGAGTAGTTCACCGAACCCGGACCCTTTCACATCGATCTGGGTCTTGCGCAGGCGCGGTTCAACCGCAGGTTCCTCAGTGTCGCGATTGGCCGGTACGGCTGGAGTCTCAGCCTGGAGCGGCGCCGGATGCTGGCCTTTGAACCCGGCGGCGAGCCCTTCGAGGCCGCCAACCACGTTCTGGATGCTGCCAGCAGCGGCGAGGTATTCATCGCGCAGGCGCAACAGCGGCGCCGCAATGGCTTCGGCGATGCTCGTGGACACCGGAGCAGGCGCTACCGGGCTTGGCGGGGCTGTGCTCAGCCGTTCTTCGAGTTCGCCCAGGCGGTCGAGCAGGTGCTCATAGTCGTTTCGAAGCATGTCATAACGGCGGCGAAGGGCGCGCACCGCTGCATCTCCTGAAGCGGCCTCGTTCAGCCGTTCCAGGAGGAAGTCCTCGGGGCCGTTGCCCTGATCATTCACCCGTCACTCCCGGCGAACTGCCACGGGACCGGAAGCGGGGTATCAGGCGATAGTCGCAGCGCTCCGGAGAGCGGGGCTAACAACCCCGCCTTCAAGCCGGTACCCGAACCCACGCGCCGTGACCAGGTAGCGCGGCTGGTTTTCGTCGGGTTCCAGCTTTCGCCGGATGCGGCGGACGTACACCTTCAATACATCCTGCGCTTCCCGCGGGAGATATTCGTAGTCATCGCTCACCGCGTTGAGGATCTCATGAGGCTTGAGGACGCGTCCCGCGTGGCGGGCCATGAACTCAACAATCCGATACTCAGAAGCGGTGAGGGCGACAAACGCTCCCGCGCGTTGCACCTCGCATCTATCTACATCGACGGTCAGGTCCCCAACCTGAAGCAGGCCGGAAATCTCACCGGATTTTGCATCATACGCCCCGGCCCGCCGCAACACTGCGCGAACCTGGGCGACAAGCACCCTGGCATCGGTGCTGCAAGCGAGGCAAGCGTCGGCGCCGGCGGCAAGGGACTCCGCGACAAGTTCCGGGCTCGCGTCATCGAACACGGCGATGACCGGGACTCCGCAGCTGGCGAGTTGGGCGAGGGCAACTGGAGCGGCCGCCGAAAGCGGGTCCACAAACCATGCGACGAGGTCGAATTCGCCGGAGATTGCAAGCTGCATCGCTGTGCTATTTGGTTCGCGTTCGAGCACAGCAACGCCTCCGCCGTGCAGCCCGCGGACGAGTGTCAGCGTCTCCACATGCGACGGCGCCACGAGCAGGCAGCTCACGAACGCGCGAGTAGTCTCGTTATTCAAGTTCCCCCGAACCCGGCCCCACATCCGGGCGTTCCGCGATTATAGACGGAATTGTCAAGAGGTAAAGCCCTTATTTATGTGTGACCTGGCTCTCAGTTTCGCCGGCTCCCACATGTTTCGAGACTTGCCCCGAGCGGCGGCCGCCTCGTTTCGAAAGCGAGGCGGCCGGCGGCGAGGACTCCATGGCAAGGAGTGGGGACATCACCGATTGATGCATGGCGCCATCCATGCCGAACATAGCTGTATGACCGAAGCACAGCGCATCCACACGTACGATGACGACCTCCACGAGCGCAGGCGGAGGTTGGCGGTCGTGCGTGTGCCGATCGACTTCGAACTGGAACGGCTCAAGCGGTTGCGGGAGAAATCTCGCGACACGATGAACCCCTGAAGGTTTGCCGGGCCAATTAGGCACTCATATACTTCGGACACACACGGCGCCGTCCGGCGCACCCGTTTGTCTTCCGGAGTCTCCACATAATGCCCATCACGACGAAGCGCGAGTGGCTGCAGGGGCCCTACGCCAAGGCCATCGAACGAGCGCCCGAACGGTTTAAGTCGTTCGAGACAACCGGCAAGATGCCGCTCGAACCTGTTTACACCCAGGACGACCTGAACGGCTGGGACTCAGCTGCTGAGTTGGGATTCCCGGGCGAATATCCGTTCACCCGCGGCATCCAGCCAACGATGTACCGCGGGCGGTTCTGGACCATGCGCCAGTACGCCGGCTTCGGCACCGCCGAAGAGTCGAACCAGCGCTACCGCTACCTGCTCTCCCAGGGTCAGACAGGTCTCTCGGTTGCATTCGACCTGCCCACCCAGATCGGGTACGACTCGGATGACCCGATGGCGACTGGGGAAGTGGGGAAGGTCGGTGTGGCCATCGACTCCATCGAGGACATGCTCACCCTTTTCGACCAGATCCCGCTGGACAAGGTCACGACGTCGATGACGATCAACGCGACTGCGTCGATCTTGCTGGCGTTCTACGTGGCGGTCGGCAAGAGGCAGGGCATTTCACCCGACAAACTCGGCGGCACTGTCCAGAACGACATCCTGAAGGAATACATCGCGCGCGGCACCTACATTTACCCGCCGCAGCCGAGCATGCGGCTCATCACCGACATCTTCGCTTACTGCAAGGATGTCGTGCCCCAGTGGAACACCATTTCCATCTCTGGCTATCACATGCGGGAGGCGGGCTGCACCGCCGCCCAGGAGATCGCATTTACGCTGGCTGACGGCATCTCGTATGTCGATGCCGCGATCTCCGCAGGCCTCGATGTGGACGACTTCGCCGGGCGCCTGAGCTTCTTCTTCGCATGTCACAACAACTTCCTCGAAGAAGTTGCCAAGTTCCGCGCCGCCCGGCGTCTCTGGGCACGCATCATGCGGGACCGTTTCAATGCGAAGAGCACCCGTTCGCAGATGTTGCGCTTCCACACCCAGACCGGCGGCGCCACGCTGACTGCTCAGCAGCCCGAGAACAACATTGTCCGTACGGCCGTACAGGCACTCGCCGCGGTGCTCGGCGGCACCCAGTCGCTCCATACGAACTCGATGGACGAAGCGCTGGCATTGCCGACTGAGAAGGCTGTCCAGATCGCACTCCGCACGCAGCAGATCCTCGCCTACGAAAACGGCGTCGGCGACGTCGCGGATCCGCTTGGCGGAGCGTACTTCGTCGAAGACATGACGAACCGCCTCGAAGCCGAAGCGAACGAATACATCAAGACGATCGACAACATGGGCGGCTCGCTCGTGGCCATCGAAAAGGGCTTCCAACAGAAGGAAATCCAGGAAGCCGCGTACCGCTTCCAGATGCAGATCGAGAGCAAGGAGCGGCGGATTGTCGGCGTGAACGACTTCGTAAGTGTTGAGGACACGACGCCTGACCTCTTGCGCGTCGATCCTGCGTTGGGCCAGAAGCAGGCCGCGAAGCTCGCGAAGCTCCGCGCGTCTCGTGACAACGGGGCTGTCGAAGCTCTTCTTACGCGGCTTGAAACCGGCGCCCGTGGGACAGACAACCTGCTCCCGATTATGGTGGACTGTGTCGAAGCCCGGGTGACCCTGGGCGAAATCAGCCATCGCCTCCGCAAGGTCTGGGGCGAACAGCGGGAGCCGGTGTTTATCTAATGACCGACGACGACACACGAACCCTCAACGACGAACGCCGCCGGCTCATGCATGAGCTTGAAGTCGAGCGGAACCAGTTGATCCGCAATATCGAGACGTGCCGCATCCGGGATATCGACCGGCCGTTCGTCGATCGCTGGTCTTTGAAGGACATCGTCGGGCACGTCGCGAGCTGGGAGGCGGAATTCATCACGGCCCTACGGGATGTCCGCGCCGGGCAACACCCCGCTTACGCGGCATTCTCGGCAGCGCAGCGTGACGAGTGGAACGAAGACCACGTCGAACGGAAGCGGGACCTGAACTTCTGGAGCTTGCTGGAGCAACTTCGCGGCGGACGGACGCGGTTTCTCGAAGAACTCGAGCAGTTCAGTGACGAGGACTTGCTTGGCGATGGCAGCCCTTCCGGCGCCATCGTGCGCCAGGCGATCGAGCATGACCGCGAGCACTGGCACCGGATGGCTGCCCTGCTCGCCGGCCTCGAAAACGAACGCAAACTCCGGCCCCGCGCCGGCTAATTACCTCCCAGGAGCCCCGCTGAATGTTGACCAAGATTCACCACGTTGGTGTGGTGGTGAAAAGTGCCGACGAGGCCATGAAGTTCTACCGGGACGCCCTCGGCCTGACGGTGACCGCCGATCGCGTGATCGAAGACCAGGGTGTGCGCGGTGTCCTGCTCGAAATTGGCGGCTCAGAGATTGAACTGCTTGAACCCACCCGCAACGACACCGGCGTCGCCCGCTTCCTTGAGACGCGCGGCGAAGGCATGCACCACATCTGCTTCGAGTCCGATGACGTGGATGCCGAACTCGATGCTGCGAGAGGGAAGGGCATCGAGTTGATCGACCAGAAGCCGCGGCTTGGCCTCGCAGGGATGATCTGCTTCCTTCATCCGAAGTCGAACCATGGCGTGCTCATCGAGTTCGCCACCCCGCTCGCCGAGGGCCACGGACATGGCGGTTAACCCGACACATATCGACCACATTGTCATCTCGTCGAACGACAGCTCGACCGTTGCCAAGACCTTCCAGGACAACCTCGGCATCGAGATCAAGCGGAAGATGATCCGGCCAGGCACGTCGGCCCAGTTGGCGTTCGCCAAGTTACGCGAAGTAATCCTCGAGTTTGCCGGCCCGCCTGAAGTGAAGCCCGGCGAAGAGGTGAAGGCGAAGCTCTGGGGCATGGTGGTCGCCGTGGACGACATCGATGCATCCGTCGCTGACCTGCGCGAGAAGGGCTATGTCGTTGGAGACCCGACGAAAGCAGTCCAGCCGGGGGCGGAGATAGCGACTGTGAAGGGTGGCACGAGCGGTGTGCCATTCGCGATGATCCAGTACAACGCACTGCCAATCGAGGGGGCGCAATGAAGGCGAAGCGCATCGACCACATCGGGATCGTCGTGAAAGACCTCGACGCTGCCATAGCTACCTATGCCAGGAACTTCGCGTTCTCACGCGACACGGCCCGCGGCGGAGAAGTGCCCGCGCTCGGCATCAAGAACGCCTTCATGCCCGTGGGCGGGAGCGACCTCGAGTTCATCGAGCCTACCTCGGATTCTGGGCCCGTTGCCCAGTTTGCGAAAGACCGCGGCGAGGGCACGTTCATGCTCTCAATCGAGGTCGAGAATATCGATGCCGCTGTTTCCCACCTTCGCGGCCTCGGCGCGCGGGTTGGCGACCCGGTAAATGGAGTCGCCTTCGTTTCCATGAAGTCCACGCATGGAGTGAACCTGCAACTCGTGCAGCGCTAAGCACGCCAAACCAGTAGGCTTCGCAGGGCAAGCCACCATAACGACGAGGAAATCTATGAGTCCAACCACGACAGCACATATCCGTGTCCTGATTGCGAAACCGGGCCTCGATGGCCACGACCGCGGGGCGAAAGTCGTCGCACGGGCCCTTCGCGATGGCGGCTGCGAGGTCATCTACACCGGTATCCGCCAGACTCCGGAGATGATCGCTGAAGCGGCGCTTCAAGAAGACGTGGATGTAGTTGGCCTGAGTATCCTCTCTGGCGCGCACCTGGAACTTTTCCCCCGCGTGGTAGAGGAACTGAAGAAGCGAGGCGTTGACGACGTGCTCCTCTTCTGTGGCGGGATCATCCCTGAAGACGACACAGAGTCACTGCTCAAGCTCGGGTTCAGCGCGGTCTTCCGGCCGGGGACTAACACGCAGGACATCGTGAAGTTCGTCTACGACCACGTGAAGAAGTAAGTCGTGGACGACCTGGTCCAGAGGTTCCTGGCGGGCGACCGCCGTGCCCTCGCGCGCATCATCAGTCGAGTCGAAAACGAGACGGCGGAAGGGCGAGAGTACCTCCGCCAGTTGTTCCCGCACTCCGGGAAGACACACATCCTCGGCATCACCGGGGGTGCCGGTTCGGGCAAAAGCACGCTCACGGGAGCGCTCGCCGGCGAGTACCGGAAGCGCGGAATGACCGTGGGCATCGTTGCCGTTGACCCTTCCAGCCCGTTCACCAAGGGCGCCATCCTCGGCGATCGTATCCGCATGCAGGACCTGGCGCTCGATCCCGGCGTGTATGTTCGCAGCATGGCTGGTCGCGGGGCGCTTGGGGGACTTGCCCCCGCGATTGCCGATGTGGTCGCCGTCATGGACGCTTTCGGATTCGACGTGGTCATCATCGAGACGATCGGCGCGGGCCAGGACGAGGTCGAAATCGCCGGCACAGCCATGACGACCATCCTCGTGAACAACCCGGGCACGGGTGATGACATCCAGGCACTCAAGGCCGGCATCATCGAGATCGCCGACATCCTCGTGGTGAACAAAGCCGACCACCCGGGCGCCGATGTCCTGGTCAGCCAGTTGCAGGCACTGCTCACGCTTTCTCCCGCCGGGTCTCGGCGGCCACCAATCCTGAAGACGATCGCCACCAAGGGCGAGGGTATGGACAAGTTGGCGGACGCAGTGGCGGCACACCATGAGTACCTCGAAAGCTCGGGAGTGTTGGCTTCCCACCGAGAGGAAGATGCCCGCCACCAGGTGCTCGCAATCGCGCGCCAGATCCTGCTCGAACGGATCCGCCAGTCGACTAGCGAAGAAGCGCTGGCCGGGCTGGTCCATCGTGTCGCCAGCCGGGAACTGGATCCCCACAGCGCTGCCGAGGAACTTGCGTCGGGCGTCTCACACTGACGCAGGTGCTACCATCGGCATGTGACTCAGCAGCGTTTCCGCGTCCGCTTCAGCAAGAGTGAGCGAGTTCGCTACATCTCGCACCTGGACGTCCTGCGGTCCTGGGAGCGCTCGTTGCGCCGGGCTGAGCTGCCGTTGGCCTACTCACAGGGTTTCACGCCGCATCCCAAGCTCGCCTTCGCTTCGCCGCTTCCGCTAGGGTTCGTCTCCGAAGCCGAGGTTATGGACGTCACTCTCGACGACCGGGTAGAACTGGCTGAGTTCACCCGAAGGCTGTCCGTGCAGACCAGTAGTGAGTTGGCCGTGCTCGCAGTCGAGGAAGTCCCGCTAACGGCGACTGCTCCGCAGGCCGCGATGCTCTGGTGCGACTACCGCGTGCAACTGGAAGTCGATGCCGCCGCCGCGAACACGGCAGTTGATGCATTCATCGCCCGGGAGTCGTTCATCTTCCGCGAAGATCGGGGTGAGCGCGTGCGTGAGTATGACCTGCGGAAGGCCTGCGCCTGGATCCGGGTCGCCCCGACGGAAATCGGCACCCAACTGGAGATGCGTTTGCAGGCTGACCAGGAGGTCACGGCCCGCCCGGAAGCGGTCGTTGCCGCGCTCTTCCCCGACCGCACAGCAGGGCTCATCTGCCGGACGAATATCGTGCTTGATGACCCATCCATCGCGAGGGAACTATGGCGGCGGAACGGCCAATACCATTGAGCAGCTTCGTGGTACGGCCAGCCACGATGGAAGACGCTTCCTCGCTCTTCCACGCGTGGCAGCGGCTCAGGAATCACAACGCCGGGATCGACCGTCGATTCATCCCCGCACCCGTCAGCCAGGATGAGTTCGTCCTCGACCTGGCTGAGTTACTCCGCCGGCCCCAATCCGCCGCCTTCGTCGCCGAACTCGATCGAGGTCTTGGGGGATTCATCAGCGGGCGCGTGGAACAGAACCAACCGGACCGGCTGCCGTCGGCACACCTCACGGTCGGATACCTGTGGGTTGAGCCGCGCTTCCGGCGGCGAGGGATCGCAAGGGCGCTCTTCGATGCGGTTGCCGCCTGGGGGCGTGGCCACGACGGTGTCGCCCACTTCGAGATGGCGGTACTCAACGCCGACCATGCCGCGGCCGCCTTCTGGCGCTCTATCGGCTTCGCGCCGTTCATCGAGCGCCTCTGGGCGCCGTTGAGCGCCCCCGAAGCCGACGCATGACGATCTTCCTGGTCCGCCACGGAGAGACAGCGTTCAACCGCGACGGGATTGGCCTCGGCCGGCAGGATCTCGCGCTTACTCCCGCAGGCCAGCTGCAGGCTGCAGCGGTTGCGGCGCGCCTCGCCGGGAACAACGTCTCACGGGTGCTCAGCAGCCCGCTCCGGAGGGCTGCTGACGTGGCGGCCGGCATCGCGGAGTCACACGGTCTCTCGGTGGAATTGTCGTCAGCGCTCATCGAACTCGATATCGGCGAGACGGAGGGTCTCGAACTGGCCGAGATGCGCCGGCGCTTCCCGGACTTCCTTTCCCTCTGGGCGAGTCCGGGCGGCTGGCGCGAGCGGATGCCCGGCGGCGAAAGCATCGAGGACGTCGCCCTTCGCCTCGCGCCGCTTGCCGAAATACTCCGGGAAGACTCCCTCGGCGGCATCGTCGTCGTCAGCCACAACTTCGTTCTCCGGACGCTGCTGTGCAGCCTTCTTGGCCTCGACACCGGCGCATGGCGCTCCTTCCAGGTTGACCTCGCTTCCGTGACGGGCCTGACGGTGCGTAACGGGCGCGCTGGCGTGCAATTCGTAAACGACCGGTGCCATTTGAGTAACTTGAACCTTGCATAAGCGGGCGGTAGCGTTCCCACTCAGCGTATGGGAGCGCTCCAGGGCACTCGTGCCCGCCTTGTCATCGTTTTCTGCCTCGTTGTTGCCGTGTACGGGATTTATTCGGGAACTGCGGGGTGGTATCGCAACGCCCAGCTCGAAAGCGACCGTGAGACCGCCGAGCAACGCGTGAAGGAACTGCAGGACAAGAAGCAGTACCTCGAAGCCGTGAAGAGTTACGTGGCCTCGGATGCCTACGTGGAGCAGCAGGCCCGCCGCCAACTCGGGTATGGGCGTGAAGGAGAGACGGTCTTTGTCGTCACCAGCCCGGAAATCAAGCAAGACTCAAGCCAGGCAGGATCCTGGTGGGAGCGCCTCTTCCCCCGCTAGGTCGCGACTCATTCTCACAGCCCGCGCGGTGGTGGCGTTCGGCGACGGTGAGCGCATGTTCCGCCGGACGAAGAAGCTCCTCGTGGCCGTCTCCGGTGGCGCGGACTCCCTTGCGCTCCTGCTTATCCTGCGCGAACTGGCGCCGCGTTACGGTTTTACGCTCCTTGCCTGTCACTTCGACCACCAGCTTCGAGACCGGTCGAAGGAAGACACGGCCGCCGTACGCGTTCTGTGCTCAGGGCTGGGCATTGAATGTGTCACCGGCGAGGGTGACGTTCGCGGCACAGCGGAGCGGATGAAACGGGGCATCGAGGAGACCGCCCGCGAAATGCGCTACCAGTTCCTTGCCTTCGTAGCCGAGAAGGAGGGGTGTGACGCTATCGCAACGGGCCACACTCGCGACGACCAGGCAGAGACCGTGCTGATGCGGGTTATCCGCGGGAGTGGGGTTCGTGGCATCCGCGGGATGCTGCCGGTCGCGACAGCGCCCGGGTCTGCGCACCGGCTGATTCGCCCGCTCCTCGAAACGCCGCGAGTGGACACAGTTGCGATTTGTCGCGAGGCAGACCTGACCCCGCTCGACGATGAGTCGAACGAAGACCTGCGCTATCGGCGGAACCGAGTCCGCCACGAGACGCTGCCGGGGCTTCGTGCCCTCAACCCCTCGATTACCGACGCCCTCGTGGGACTGGCTGCGAGCGCGAGAGAAGTGTTCGCGCCGGTCGAGAAGGGATCGTTTGCTGTCCAGCCGCAGGAACGAACCGCCATCGGAGCCATGTTCGCGCTCGCCGGGCTGCGAGCGCTGCAGGCCGAAGCACTGGCACTGTTGATCGACCGGGAGGCTTCGTTCTACCACCTCCGGCCCGAGGTTAACCGCACCCGGCTTGGAAACCTTGCCGTGGTCCTCACCGCGGGCACGGGCAGCGTTCGCTTTGGCGAAACAGTTGTCGAGGCATCCTGCGGAACCGTTCGCATCGGCCCTCCACTCGAGGCTCCGGCTGCACTCGGCCCGGCAATCCTCAGCGTCCCGGGCGACACGCGGGCTGGTCATTGGGTGGTCCGCATCCGCGCGAGCGAATTGTCGTCCGAGCCCGGGAGCCCGGCCGTCGCTTTCGACGGCGATTCACTCCACGGTGTGCTTAAGGCTCGCTCCCTTCAGCCCGGCGACCGGATGCCGATCCGCGGAATGAACCGCAAGGTGGCCGACATCCTCGTCAACGAGAAGGTGCCGGCGTGGGAGCGCGCGGGCGCTGTGGTTCTCGCTGACTCCGCGGGTGTGGTGGCACTCTTTGTTTCGGACAGGAGTTTCGGCAGGGATGGGGCGAACCGCGGCCTCTGGGCGAAGCTCGCGCCGTTGCCGGCCCGTTAGCTCGCAGGGCGAAGGCTGGCGAACTGAGGGATGACCTCTTCGCAGAGGCGTCGAGTCTGCGCCATGAGCCCCTCGTCATCCTCGGCCAACGGACGGAGCACGAACTTCGAGATGCCGGCAGCGATGTACTCACGGATCCGGGCTGCGATGTCATGCGCGCTCCCAATCGCGAGGTAATCTGCTGGCGCCGGGGCATCCGGGATGCGTGCGAACGCGGATGCTTGCCGCTGCACAACCGGTTCATCCCATGACCCGAAACGGAACGCGAAGCCGGCGCCGTAGTGATCGTCGTCGAGCGGACGGCCGTTCGCGGCGGAGCGCTCGCGGATTGCCGCAACCACTGGGGCGACCTGGGCCGGACTCTGCAGGCCGGCCAACCACCCCGTGCCGATACGCGCCGTGCGCCGAATTGCAGCCTCCGACGAGCCGCCGATCCACAGCGGAAGCGGTTGCTGGATCGGCCGCGGCGAGATAACGGCGTTGTGATACCGGTAGTGCTGTCCCTCGTACGTCACCGGCTCACCGGTCCAGAGCGCAGCCAGGATATCGAGCGCCTCATCAGACTGGGCGCCCCGGCCCTTTGGGCTGCGGCCAGTCGCGGCGAACTCCTGGTTTGTTTCGCCACCGACCCCGAAGACCGGCAGCAGCCTGCCTCCGCTGAGGTAGTCCAGAGAGGCGCACTGCTTGGCCAGGATCAACGGGTCGCGCAAGGGCACAACGATGGCATTCATCCCGAACTTCAGCCGTGCGGTTCGACCGGCGATGACGCCGAAGGTTGTCATCAGTTCGAGGTTGGGCTGGCGGGAGACGATCCGTTCGCTCAGCCAGACGGAGTCGACGCCGTGGTCCTCGCAGAGGTCGATCCATTTGAGGAACGCCTGCTGAGAGGAGAAGGGGAAGCCTGCCACCCCAAGCCCAATGCCAATGCTCATGCGGTCTCCTGCACCCGGTGTCGAACCACGTTACGCGAGTTCGCGAGAGGGTGTCATTCCCGGCGAAACTGCTGGAAGAACGCCGCGAGGCGGGCGTGCAGCCCGGGTTCGGCCGCGAGTAAGCCTCGCACATATGGCTCGGGTTGGTTAAACGGCATGTGGTCGCCGAAGATGCCCGTCGCTCGAAGGCCAGCTGCACGGCAGAGCGCAACTCCGGCGGCGACGTCCCATTCGGCGCGGCCGTAGCCGGTCAGGACAGCGTTGCCCTGGCCAGTCGAGAGCAGCGCCAGGCGGTATGCGACGCTGCCGATGCCCCGGGTTTCAGCCCCGTCGGGAAGTGGAGGGAGTTCCTGGTGAAGTTGCTCACCGCGGCCGACGAGGGCCTCCAGCGGGTAGCCGGTGGCGTCAGTTGGCGGCCGTTCGAACGCGGTCAGGCATTCGGCAGCAAACAACTCACCGGTTGCAGGGTTGTGGACGACGCCGAGCGCAGGCTCGCCGTTGATAACGAGCGCGACGGAGATGGCGTACTCCGGGATACCCTGGAGGTACTCGCGGGTCCCGTCGATGGGGTCAACCACCCAGACCCGTTCACAGTCCAGGCGTTCCGACGTGTCCTTGTGCTCTTCGCCGAGCCAGCCGTCTTTCGGGTAAGCGGAGGTCAGGAGCGAGTGCAGTATCTCCGCGGCGCGCAGGTCGGCCTCGGAAACGAGTTCCCAACCGTCCTTTCGGCCATAGCGGACACCCTCGCGCCGGAGGCGCGCTACCTCCTCGCCGGCACGCAACGCCGCCCGTGTGGCAAGCCGAAGTTCCTCGTCAAGCACGGACCCATTGTCCGCGACCGCTGATGGCGGCGGCTATGCGAAGGCCGCCATGAACTCTTCCATCGCCTTCACCTGCCCGCCGCTTGTGGACGACGGGACGAGTATCGGCGTTTTCACACCGGTTGCGAACCACGCTTCGAGGCCTTCGAGAACCTGCTTCCGCGTGCCGTAGAGCGTGCAATCGGACAGCCAGCGCTCCGTCATCAGGCCGGGCAGTGCGTCGCGGTCACCGCGGGCGAGCGCCGCTTCGACGGCTTCCATTTCCTCCACATAACCGGCTTCCTTCCAGTAGTTCCGGTAGTTCGGCAGCATCAGGTAGCTCGTCAGCGTTCGCTTGCTGACGTTCATCGCGGCAGCCGGGTCGTTGTCGTCGATACAGGTCGGGATCATGTCGCCGATGAAGAAGTCGCCTTCGCGCTTTTCGGCTGGCAGGTGGGAGAGCGACCTCGCCATGTGGGAACGCGAGGCATTCGCCCAGACGGAGCCCTCTGCGATTTCGGCGGCCAGTTCGATCATTTTCGTCCGGAGGGAGGCGAGGACGATGGGCGGAAGAGGACCGGTCTGCTGACCCGCGGCGCGCATCTGTTCGACGTACTTCCGCGTGTCACTGAGGGGTTTGCCGCCCTCCACGCCCAGGCGCTTGAGGGCGGGTGCATGGCTCACGCCGATCCCGAGATAGAACCGCCCATCGCTGATCTCGTGGATGTAGGCCGCCGACTGGGCGAGGTCGAAGGCCAGCCGGTAGTAGATCGGCATGATTGATGTACCGAACTTGATGGTCTTCGTAGCGTGGGCCATCGAGAGGCACAGGCCCATACCGTCACCGAAACTTGCGCAGTAGATGCCCTGGAACCCCGCGGATTCGAGTTTCTGGGCGAGTTCTACGGTCCATTTGCGGCGTCCTGCGGCGGCGGCAAGTGCAACAGCTGGCATCTGCATGGGAGTACTCCGAGTAAGTGTATGACGAGGGACTATACGCGGAGCCCGGCTAATGGCCCGGTCACGGGTCTCCAGTTGTGATACGATCGATCCAGGCCGTATTACGGAGGGGATCGATGGAAATCGTTACCGTTTCGCCAAAGTACCAGGTGGTGATCCCGCTCGCCCTCCGCAAGGCGCTGGGCATCAAGCCCGGCCAGAAGGTGGAAGTTCGCGAGTGTGATGGCAAGATCGAACTCGTGCCGGTGAAGCCGCTGACCGAGTTCAGAGGAATCCTTCGCGGCATGAAAAACGACTTCGAGCGCGAGCCGGACCGGGAATTGTGACCGTTCTCGATTCTTCGGTATGGATCGAATACCTGACCGATGGTCCCAACGCGGACGCATTCGAAGGTCAGTTCTCCCGGCCCGAGACGTTGACGGTTCCGAGCGTCGTCATCGTAGAAGTTACGCGTTGGCTGCTCTCCCACGGAAGGTTGGACATGGTGGACACCGTGCAGTCGCTCTTCCGGGCTTGTCGCGTCGCCGGACTTGACGGTGGACTGGCGGAACTGGCAGGTCGATTAGGGATCGACCTGCGGCTTCCGCTTGCCGACGGGATCATCTACGCGACCGCCCAGGCGAACCATGAGGCCCTCTGGACGCAGGACAAGGATTTCGAAGGCTTGCCCGGTGTGCGCTATTTCCAGAAGCCGTCAGGCTAACGGCTTAATCTCAGTTCCGAGACCTACCGCTTGAACCGCAGCATCTGACCGCTGCCTACGCCCGTGTGCCTGCCGTCCTCGAAGGCAACCTTCCCGTTGACGATGACCATGTGAATCCCCGCTGGCTCCTGTTTGGGAGCCTCATAGGTCGCGAGGTCCCGGACTGTTTCGGGGTCGAAGAGCACAAGGTCGGCGGCGTAGCCCTCCTTCACGAGTCCCCGGTTCACGAGGCCGAACCGCTCGCACGAGGCGCTGGTCATGCGGCGAATGGCCTCCTCTAACGGGAGCACGCGCCGTTCCCGGACATAACGGCCGAGGACACGCGGCATGGTCCCGAAGAGGCGCGGGTGTGGATTCCCCTTCAGTTCCGGAATGCCGTCCGAGCCGATGAGCATGCGCGGGTGGCGCAGGTTCGTCTCGATATCGGCTTCGTCGATGATGAAGTGAATGCAGATGACCTGGTGGCCCTTAGGGCTCGTCACGATGTTCGTGACAGTCTCCTCGATGCTCCACTCGTGGGCCTGGGCGATGTCCGGGACCATCTTCCCTTCGAACTCGGGGAAGTCGGGGCAACTGGCGATCATCACACCCTTCGCCCATTCGACGTCGATGTTCTGGAGGTTGACGTATTGCCACATCGGACCGCTGCCGGCCGTGTAGGGATAAACGTCGAGGGTGATGTCCATCCCTGATGCGTTCGCCTTGTCGACCTTCGCCAGCGATTCGGACACGCGACCCCAGTTCCGGCGTCCGGCGGACTTGTGGTGGGAGATGTGAAGCGGGATTGCGGCCTCGCGCGCGATGAGCATCGCTTCGTCGACGGCTTCGAGGAGCTTGTCGCCTTCGTTCCGCATATGGGTAGCGTAGATGCCGGAATACGGGCGGCACTCCGATGCCAGGGCCACCACTTCGGCGGTATCGCTGTACCGGCCGGGCTCGTAGATGAGGCCCGTGGAAAAGCCGACGGCGCCCTGCTCCATGGCCTTCGCCACGTGGCCTCGCATCTCCGCCAGTTCTTCGGTCGTGGCCAACCGCTTCTCGAGGCCGACAACGTGCGCCCGGATACGGTTGTGCCCAACGAGCATGGCGTTATTGATCGCCGGTTTCTGGGCCATGCAGGCTTCGAAGTACGAGTCGAGGTCGGTCCATCCAGAGCCGGAACCGGAGATGTCGCCCGGCATATACGTTCGCCCCGGTTCGTTCGGGATGGTGCTGAAGCCACAGTTGCCGCTGACCTCCGAGGTGACCCCCTGCGCGAGCTTGAAGCCCATGTCCGGGTAGCGGAGGAAGGCCCCATCGTCGTGGGAATGCGTGTCGACAAAGCCCGGACAGAGGACTTTGCCGCCCGCATCGATCTCGCGTGCGGCAGCGCTTCCCGTGCCGATGCCCAAAATCTGGCCATCGGTGACGGTGACGTCGGCGGGGAAGCCGGGTGACCCGGAGCCGTCGATAACGAGGGCGTTGCGGATGACGAGGTCTGCTGGCATGGGGGCGATTCTACCGGGATCGCCGGTTGTCCATCTGCGCCATGGGCATTGCTTCGATGCCAGGACCCATACGACGGCACAGTTGTCGCCGCCTCCCGGATCCCCGCGGCCCGCAACCCGCTATCCTCAATCGGTGACCAACCGCCTTGCCGCCGAAACCAGCCCGTATCTCCTTCAGCATGCCGAAAACCCGGTGGACTGGTTCCCCTGGGGTGAGGAGGCCTTCGCCAGGGCGCGGATAGAGGACAAGCCCATCCTCCTCTCGATTGGCTACAGCTCCTGTCACTGGTGCCATGTGATGGCACATGAATCGTTCGAAGACGAGCGAACAGCGGCCCTGATGAACGCCAACTTCGTGAACATCAAGGTCGACCGGGAGGAGCGGCCGGACGTCGATTCGGTCTACATGTCCGCAGTGCAGGCGCTGACTGGCTCCGGTGGATGGCCGATGACCGTGTTCATGGACACCAGCGGGAGGCCGTTCTACGCCGGGACGTACTTTCCTCCCGACGACGGCCACGGACGGCCGGGTTTCGGGCGGCTGCTCCAGTTCATCGCCGAGAAGTGGAAGACCGCGCGTGGGGAGATTTTCGAGTCAGCCGAGAAGATAACAGCGCACCTGCAGGCCGCAGCCAACCGCACCCCGGGAGCAGGTGAGCCGGTCTCGCATGAGACCACCGGCCGCGCCGTGGAACTCTTCGGCGAGGTGTTCGACATGGAATGGGGCGGGTTCGGGACGGCGCCCAAGTTCCCGTCGCCCTCGAACCTCGCCTTTCTGCTGGCCGTGCATTCGCGCCTGGAGGAGGCGGAGGCCGGGCAGAGCGCACTCGAAATGGTGTTGCACACGCTCCGCGCGATGGCGACCGGGGGGATGTATGACCAGCTCGGCGGCGGCTTCGCTCGCTACAGCGTCGATGCCGAATGGGTAGTCCCGCACTTCGAAAAGATGCTGTACGACAACGCCCAGCTGGCGCGGGTCTACCTCAACGCCTATCAACTGACCGGCGACCCGGGACTCGAGCGGGTAGTGCGCGAGACGTTGGGTTTCCTTCTCGCCGAAATGCGCGACCCCGCGGGAGCGTTCTACGCGGCGCTCGACGCGGACAGCGAGGGCATCGAGGGCAGGTTCTACGTCTGGACGGCCGACGAACTGAAGGCCGTCGTGCGCCCGGAGGACGTGCAACTCGTTGCCGCGTGGTTCGGTGTTACGACTGCCGGGAACTTCCATGACCCGCACCATCCGGAACTGACCGGTCGGAACGTGCTTACGGCTCGTGCCGACCCGGATGCGTTGGCGCAACGATTCGGGACGACGCGCGAGGATGTCCTCGACCGCCTCGAGGCGGCTCGCTCGGCGCTGCTGGCCGCGCGAGCCGCACGGGTCCGCCCTGGCCTCGACGACAAGGTGCTGACGTCGTGGAACGGGCTCGCGCTCGCCGCGTTCGCCGAAGCCGCGCGAGTCCTCCAGGACGGCGAGTACCGCGCGGTTGCCGTGGAATTGGCGACGTTCCTTCGGGACGTGATGTGGCAGGCCGGCCGCCTCCGGCACACATGGAAGGGCGGCCACGCGCGGGTCGATGGCATGCTCGAAGACTACACCTACCTTGGGCTTGGCCTCGCCGAGTTGTTCAAGCTCACCGGCGAGGTGGACTGGCTGGAGTGGGCCCGGGAGCTCTGGGCTGTGGTGCAGGGCCAGTTCCGGGATGACGCCGGCGGGTACTTCGAAACACCGGCCAATGGTGAAACGTTGCTGCTCAGGCAGAAGGCCTTCTTCGATGCGGCCACGCCGTCAGGCAACGGGAGCGCAGCACTGCTCGGGCTCTGGCTGGCACGCTACTTCGAGCGGGAGGACTGGGAACGAGCAGCCGAAGAGGTCGCCGGCCAGGTGGCCGACCACCTGCTCCGCGCAGTCACCGGTTTCGGCACAATCCTACAGGCGATCGAGTTCCTCGACTCGCCGTCTCGCGAGCTCGTCATCGTGGGTCCGCCCGAACGACGTGCGGCTCTCGAAAGCGCTGCTGCGAGCCGATTCCTGCCGTGGGTGGCACTCGCGCCGACCCCCGACGCAGACGGTCTTCCGATGTTCGAAGGACGGGAACCGGTCTCGGATGATCCTCTGGCCTACGTCTGCGAGAACATGATGTGCCTCATGCCGGCAAGGACGCCTGAAGAACTGCTGGCGATGCTCAGCTGAGACCACAGCCGCTTTCCGGCGGCGGTGATCCCGCGTAGCCTCCTTGCCACACGAACGAGTCGAGGCGAGGTGAGCAGATGACCGAAATCCAGGGCGCGCAGCTAGCGGCGAAGCAACTCAAGGCCGCCGACGTCGACACCGTGTTTGGCGTGGTCGCCGGGCCGATGATCGAAGTGATGTCGGCGCTCGAACGCGAGGGCGTGCGCGTGGTCAATTGCCGGCACGAGGAGTCTGCGTGCTTTGCGGCCTCGGCCTGGGGTTACATCAAGAAGCTCCCCGGCGTTGTGGTTGTCGGCTCTGGCCCGGGGATGACGAACACCGTAACGGGTCTCCACGTCGCGACCGAAAGCGGCATGCCACTTGTCGTCCTCGGCGGCTCCGTCGACGGGCGCACGCGGGGTCTTGGCGGCTTCCAGGAGGCCGACCATCTCGCATTTGCCCGGCCGGGCGTGAAGTGGGCCCAACAGGTTGATAGCGTCGAACGCATCCCCGAACTTGTTCACCTTGCGCTCGGCAAGGCAATCCACGGGCGACCGGGCGGCGTCTACCTCGATTTCCCGGGGCAGGTTGTTCGGCGGCGAGTCAGCGAAGAGGCAGTCTCGCTGCGGACCGGGACGCCGGCGGTTTCAAAGCCCCGCCCAGATCTCGACATGGCCCGCGATATCGCCGAAATGCTGGCGTCGGCCGAGCGGCCGCTGGTCCTGGTCGGGAAGGGGGCTGCCTGGGCCGACGCGGGTCCTGCGCTCACACGTCTTGTCAGCCGCGGCATTCCCTACGTGGCATCGCCGATGGGGCGAGGCGTGCTGCCTGACGACAACGAATGGATGGTGAACGCAGCTCGTTCGGCCGCGTTGTCGGGCGCGGACGCCATCCTGATGGTTGGGGCACGCTTCAACTGGATCTTCCAGTTCGGCCGTGCTCCCCGGTTCAACCCCGCTGCCCGCATCGCACAGATCGACATAAGCGCAGAGGAGATGGCGAGCGCCGCGAACGTGGAGTTCGGCCTCGTGGCCGACGCCGCGCTCGGCGTGGAGGCCGTCGCCGATGCGCTGGACGGTAGGGCGCTCAAGGCCAGCGGCTGGCTTGCGAGCCTGCAGGAGCACGCCCGCAAGAACGAGGCCGCGATGGCTGAGCAGATGACCTCCGACCGGTCCCCGATCAACCACTTTCGGCTGTTGGCCGAAGTGCGGGACGTCCTCCCGAGGGACCACCACGTCAGTGTCGATGCCGAACTGACCATGGCGGTCGCGCGTGCGGTTCTGCCGAGCTACAACCCGCGTGCGCTACTCAATTCCGGTACTACGGGCTGCATGGGCACCGGCGTCCCGTATGCCCTCGGGGCGAAGCTGGCCCGGCCGGAGTGGCCCTCGGTGGCTGTCATCGGCGACTACGCGTTCGGCGCCGCAGCGATGGAGGTCGAGACGGCGGCGCGCATCGGTGCTCCCGTCGTGTTCGTGGTGTCGAACAACGGCGGCATCGCGGGACACTCCATCCAGGACCGCCTTTTCGCTGCCGACGCTCCGCCTATCGCCGCGCTCCTGCCGGTCGACTACGAACGGATGGGCGAGATGGTCGGCGGTCTCGGTATCAAGGTGACTGAGGCCACGCAAATCCGGCCCGCCCTCGATCGTGCGCTCGCCTCAGGCAAAGTCGCGGTTGTCAACGTCCTCACGGATCCAAAGGGCGCGGGGAGCGGTTCATCCTACCTGGGATAGGCTCAGAGCCGCTCCACCGCTGCAATGGGTGACTTCGCAGGGTCTGCCACGTACCGTAGTTCTGGCATCTGGATGTCTGCGATCGCGTACGAGGCGGACACGGGGAACACCGGGATGGCCCCGGCGAGCCCGAATGCCCCTGCTTCGAACGCTTCGAGGTGCGGTCCGCCGCGGTCCGCGCTCCTGAACGTGAACTCCGGATCGGACTGCACCAGTCGCGAAATCCATGTCCTGTCGCGTTCGATCTGCGCCACGTTCAGGTTCGCGAGGTACTGGATGTCGTTCCCAGAGATTGGTTCCGGGTTCATGAGCGCCATATCGAGGACGCGTGACCCGGACGCGACAACGCGGCCGCTGACCCGGTCGTAGCGCTTGGATAGCGTGACCTCGGCGACCCTGAGCGGATACCCCCAGGCAGCACCAAGGGCGTCTGCAGCAGCTCCGGTGCTGACGAAGCCCGTCACCAGCAGCCCGCGAGGCCGCGCGCCCGAACGGCTGCCGACCTTGGCCTCAGCCATCACGAAAGGCCCCACCGGACTTTCCGGGACGTTCGTAATCGTGAACACAACTGTCGGTGGGATGGTTGGGTGCAGTGCTGGCGGGAGAAGCGACGTGATCGCGTCCGCATCGATTTCGTACATCACCTGGAGGATGCCGCACCCCGGGAGGAGCCATTGTTCTCCTGCGAGCGGGCTGACCTTCGGGCCGCCTTCGAAGGCGCTGACTGAGCGAGTCCCGACGAGTGGCATCACACGCCCCCTGTGGCAGCACCGACGGGTTCCGCCGTCCGAGCGAACTTTGGCATGACTTCGCGGGCGAACAAGCGCATGGACTCGAGGACCTCATGCTGGGGGATGGTTTCTGCCGCGTTGAGGAGGAAGTTGATTCGGTCGACTCCCACCGACTCCCAGTTCTTGATGACCTCCACGATGCGGTCCGGGTTACCGATGCAAAGCCCCTCAGGAATGGCGCCCTCCGGGGCGCTCGTGGCCTCGCGGCGAAGGGCCGGGAGGAGGCCGAGGTTCGGGTACGAGCGCGTCGGGTAGGCCTGGCGGGCGGCCAAAAGCTGCTCGGCCATGTAGTTGAAGGTCCCGGCGAGCCGCTGCCCAGCCTTCGCGCCGTAGTCGAGGTCGGGATGGCACATGAGGAAGTTCACCGTGTTGACCTGTTCGTTCACGAAAGAGCCAACGGGTTCGCAGTGCTTAATGCGCCGCCGGTACTCCGCGATCTTCTTCTCCTGCTCCCGGAAGCCGCCGAACGTGAGTCCGAGGCTGCCCATCCCGCGGTCGGCAGCATCCAACTCCGTGCCGGGGCTGGTGACAGCCACCCACATCGGCGGATGCGGCTTCTGCAACGGCTTCGGGAGGATGGTGCGCTGGGGCATTGAAAATGCGCGGCCCTGGTAGCCAAAGCGCTCCTGGGTCCACATCTTCGGGATGATGCGGGTCCATTCGTCCCACGTCTTCTTGGTTTCATCGGGGTCCGCGCCCATGCCCCCGAGTTCGGTCCACGTCGCCGACCGGCCGGTGCCGAATTCCAGCCGCCCGCCGGAAACGAGGTCCATCGTCGCGGCGACTTCGGCCGCTTTCACCGGGTTGTTGAACTGCGGAACGCAGACCACGATGCCTCGCCCGATGCGGATGTTCTTGGTTTGCATGGCGCAGGCCGTCAAGAAAATCTCCGGCGCCGAGCAGTGTGAATACTCCTCAAGGAAGTGGTGCTCCACCGCCCAGACCTGGTCGAAGCCGAGCTCGTCGGCCAGGCGTACCTGCTCGAGGCAGTTCTGGTAAACCTCGTACTCCGTGGTCGGCCCCCATGGCCTCGGCACGGAGATCTCATAGAAAATCCCAAACTTCACGGCGCGGCTCCTCCGTCCGGCGAACGGCGGGGCGCGAGGACGCCAGCGCGGGCTCCCGGATCTGGCGTGGACTGTAGCACAGCCCCGGGGGCCTGCGCGTGCCCAGTTCAGATAAAGATCGACTCCACCGGGGTGACTACGATGCGATCCGGGGTGAGTGACAACGGATACGCGCCGACGATCGCATCTTCGGCAAGCAGCTCGGGCGGCTTTTCGCCGTCGTAGCTGATCGTCGCCGGGGCAGACGAAAGCAGTTCGTCGCGCATCGCCTCGGCGTCGCTGGTGATGATCACCACGTGCAGGTCATCGGCAGAGAGGTTCTCCCGGACTGCCGCGTTCACACGCTCCACGGTCAGCTTCTCCAGTTCCGTGCGGATGTACGCCGTGTACTCGCCGATCCCGAAGTACTCGCTGTCCAGGGCATAGCCGAGCTGCTGGTCCTGGGTCTTCGTCAGCACGTAGACGTTCTTCGCCAGGTATTCTCTCGTGGCCTCGAACTCCTCGGCCGGGATGCCGTGCTCGATGAGTTGCCGCAATTCGTAAAGTGCGAGCTTCAGGCCGAATACGGCCTGTTCGGGGCGCAGTGGCCGAAGCCAAACCTCGAACAATTGCGCTCGTCGAGCCCGGTTCGGGTCGGGGAAGAACTGGTACATGCCACGGGGGAAAGCCTCGACGTAGGCGTAGTTACCATAGTTCATGCCGCGCACTTCGCGGATGCGGTTGTAGAGCCGGCCATTCGACGCTCGGTGTTCCCCGAGCCAGGCGCGCGCGAGCCAGAGTGCGACGAAGTCGGGGTCACCGCGGCGCACCCTTATCGGATGGCCGAAGGAGATGGCCACGGAGCGGGTGTCTTTCCGGACGATCTCAACCCGCACGCCTGAAGGCCTCGCCGGCGTGACCGGCGGATGTGTGGCCGGTGCGCCGGATGGCAGTTTCCCCAACTCCAATTGCAGCGCGCCCTCGCCTTCTGCCGAGAGGCTCCCGGTGATGCCGAGCGTGAGGGTAGCCTGGGTATAGTGCTTTGCCGCGAAGGCGCGCACGTCGTCGAGGGTGATCGACTCGATGCCCGAGACTGCCCCCAGCGTGGTGTGGCCGTATGCCGTCCCGGCGAACGCCAACTCTTGCAGGCGCTCTTTCCCGAACTCCTCCTCGTTGTTTGAGCGAAGGTCCTGAGTGAGCGCGTTGAGGTGCTGCTCTCGGACCCGGGCAAAGTCCTCGTCGCGGTAGCCCGGGGATGTCAGCTGCGGGACGGCGATGGCGAGGAACCGATCGAAGACTTCGCGGTGAGCAACGCCGGTGAACGTCGTCATGTCTCGGTCGACCTGCGCCTCAAACGAGGCGGCAAGCGGGAAGAGTGCGCGCGTGATCTCCTCGAGCGGCATGTCGCGGCTGCCGGCTTCGGTGACCATCGAAGCGGTGAGCGCTGCCAGCCCGAACTTGCTCGCCGGGTCGTCGGCCGAGCCCGTGCGGAAAAGCAGTTTGAAGCGTACAAGCGCCGACGGGCTCGGCAGCGCCACTTCCCGAACTTGAACGGGCGCATTCTGGCGGTCCCCGAACGCTGGCGCCGCGCGCATCGCTTCGGGCAGGTCTTCATGCGAGAGCGTTGCGAAGACGAGATTCGGCCGGGTGATGTACTTCCTCGCTGCCACCAGCAGGTCATCCGGCGTGCACGTATCCGCCAGGTCGAACAGTTGGTTGACGGTATCGTAGCGGCGTTGGAAGCGGACGAACCGGGCGAGCGTCGCGGCAATCGACTCGGAATTATCGAGTGTGCGGACGAACGCGTAGCGCCCGTGTGCTTTCGCGTCTTCGAGCCGCTGCAACGGGACCGGTGTCGAGGTTGCGGACTCGAGCGTGGCCAGGATGGCATCGCGGACGTATGCCGCGTCTTCGCTGCGCTTGAGGCGCGCGAGGATGGTGCCCAGTCCGGGGTCGTGGCTCGACGGCAGGTACGGGAACAACTGGTCGACGACCTGTTCCTGCTCGACCAGCCGGTGGTACAGCGCCGATGTTTCACCGAAGAGTAGGTCGAGGAGGAAGTCCAGGGAGAGGTAGTCCTTCTCGGTGACCGAGAAGCGCGGCCCGTGGAACCCGACGGTGATCCAGGGAAGGCTGGCGCTCTCCCAATGGTGATGCACGACGACGGGCTCGTGCTGGGCCGGTTCTGCCGGGACCTCGACTGCTGCTGCTGTCCCCGGCTTCCAACCGCTCCAATAGCGCGCGACGAGGGCGGTTGCGGCTTCGGGGTCGATGTCGCCGGCGATGATGACAGCCGTGTGCTGCGGCCGGTACCAGCGTTCGAAGAAGGTCCTCGAATAGGCGAACTGGTTCGGCATGTCTTCGATGTCGGCGATGAAGCCCATCGTGGTGTGCTTATAGGTATGGGTCGTGAACGCGTGGTTCCGTTGGACTTCGATGAGCTTGGTCAGCGGGTCGGCCGCGCTCTTGTTGTATTCGCCGAGGATGGCGCGCGACTCCGTCTTGAAGTCGGACTCGCTGTAGCGAAGGTTCATGAAGCGGTCGGCTTCGAGTTCGAGGATGGTCTCGAGATCTTCTTTGGCGAAGGTGATGTGGTAGTTCGTGTAGTCGTCGGTCGTGTAGGCGTTCTGGCGCGCACCCGAACGGGTGATGATCGCCTGGTACTCGTCCGCTGGGAAGCGTTCGGTGCCACGGAACATCATGTGTTCGAAGAAGTGGGCGAAACCGGACTTGCCGGGCTCGACTTCGTTCCGGGAGCCAGTCTGAACCGGGATCTGAAGCGAGACGAGGTTCGGAAAGCCTGTGTTCAGCGCGATGACGCGGAGGCCATTCGAAAGCGTGGTCTCGAGGGCGGGAAAGGGAAGAACGGGAGGCACGCGGGCATCGTAGCCTGCGCGCGTAACGAAATCGAACAGGGGCTGCGGCTAGTGCTCGCTCTCAGACCAGCGTGCGGAGACCAGAAGCGTGTGTGGCGTTCGTTGCAACTGCGTGCGTCCTGTGCTTTCACGGCCGGGTCGACGCCCTCGGGGTAATACGAACCGAGCACGAAGCTTGCCTTCGCCTTGCGGGTGGCCGGGACGGACCGCCTGCCGGCCGTTGGCCTCGAAGCAATCCCCGGCACGGCTGAGAGCCGCGCGCAGTTCGTCCTTGGTTGCCACCCCATCGGTCAGGGCAGCGAGCGGTTCTTCGGACGGCGCAGACGGTGAGGTTCAGAGATCGCGTCACAGTCACGCTCCAACTACCGCTCTGAGGCGTTTCGTCCACCGCCGCACGCACGGGATGTGCCAGCCCGCCTACTTCGCCGGGCGTGCCTTCGGCGGGGTTATTCCGCGGATTTCGCAGGTGTGCTCCGATTCGATCCCGAAGGCGATGTTGAACCGTGCCCGGTAGTTCTCCATCGCGACCGTGCCGACGAGTTCGACCATCTCCGCCTCTGAGAAATGCTTCCGGGCCGTTTCGAACATTTCCTCCGAGACGTCGGCCGGTGTCACCGTCATGCCCTCGGCGATCTCGAGCGCAGCCTTCTCGGCAGCGGAGAAGTGGGGACTGGTTCGGAAGTCCCAGATCGCTTCGATTTTCGCGTCAGAAGCCCCAGCCATACTGCTCCCGGCAGTATTGGTGTCCATTCAGAAGGGGCAGCCGGCCATCTGCGCCGCGCGCAGGCAGAGGAGCGAGCGAAGTTCCGCTGGTAGTAGGCCGCTCTTGCCCGGGGCAGCGCCGAGCGCCCGGCTCGCTTTCATGATCTCCGGTGCGTACGCCTGGATGCCGGCCCCAACCACCGGCTTGCCGAGCCATTTCTCGCCCTGGATGAGTGCCTTGCGGACGTCCCCTTCAGGGACGTCGTCTTTCGTCAGCGGGGTCATTCGTGCCATAAGGTTCAGCCTCCCTGTGCTTGTTCATTCGTGTTCGTCGGCAGGCTCGCGAGGATGCCGGCTGCCTTTTCTTCGAGGACCGCGGTCATGTCGCGGAAGATGCTGGTGGCGAACGTCACCCGGCGCACGCCAAGTTCGGCCAGGCGGGCCAGCGGGACCGCGTTCCGCCAGTTCAGGACGTTAATCGGGCCGTTAATGCCCTGTACCAGCGCTGCCGTGACGGATTCGTCGTAGAAGCCGAAGGGGTAGACAGAATCTGCGCCGGCCGCGAGGTAGAGGTTCGCCCGCTTGATGGCCTCCGCGAGTTGGTCTTCGGGGGCGCCGACACGATGGAGCAGCGGGTCTGTTCGCGCATTGATGACGAGTTCTACTCCGGCTGCCTGCGCTGCAGAACGAACCTGGCGGATGCGTTCGGCCTGCTGATCCGCGGGGACGAGGGTCTCCGCCCCATGGTGGTCGGTGTCCTCCATGTTGAACCCGGCGGCGCCGGCTGCGATGGCCCGTTCAACGAAGGCAGCGGGCGACAGGCCGTACCCGGCCTCGAGGTCCACGGAAACCGGGATTGAGACGGCGGTGGTGATGCGTTGCGCTGCCTCGAACATCGCTTCAGGCGGCGCCTGCTCGTGGTCTTCATGGCCGAGCGCCAGTGCGACGCCGCCGCTTGTCGTTGCGATGGCAGGGAACCCTGCTTTCTCGAAGACCTTCGCGCTCGCGGCATCCCAGGCGTTGGGCAGGACGAGCATGCCCGGGCCCTGGTGCAGCTTGCGGAGGAGTTGGCATTTGGCGTTGAGTGCCGCGAGGTCGTTAGCCATAGGCTAAGTTTAGAGAATGAGCGAACGCGCGTGTAGGCCCACCTGCGGGGAAGCAACCCTGGGAATTGGCCCCCTCCATCGATCTATTTCAGAAGTCGTTCGGGCAGTGCGGAGTGCGCTCGGTACGGAAGATGGCGTCTGCCGTGCGCAGGGCCTGCTGATCGCGGGCTTCGACCCGGCCGGCGCGCGCGAGGTGCGATGCGCCCCGGTAGCCCGAGACCAGCGTGGCCAGTTCGTTCACCGTGAGGGTGAGGTCCGGCTCGCGGTCCACCCGTCGCACGGACGCGGAGGGGCCGTCCGTTTCAAGCAGGTAGGTCCCTTCGTTCCAGGGGCACATCGGGTCGGGCGCGACGCTAATGGTGAGTTCGCCTCGCGCGCCGTAAGGCCGGTCACCGAGGGCTTTTTCGGCGTCCACAACACGCATCCAGATGCCGTCCGAGGTCCGGCGGTTCAGCATTCGCGGTTCGAGCAGCAGTTCGGGAGCGGGGTCGTCTTCGGCAACGTGGTTGAAGTCGATGCGCCGCACGAGGTCATGTGACCGGAGGTAGTCCCAGAGCCCGCGGTACGCTTCGACGTCGTGCCAGACGAAGTCGCTCACGTTCATCACCTGTCCCGGGCCCGTCTCGCTGAAGTTGCCGTTGGTCGTCTGGTAGACAGCGTGGCCACGGACCTCGCCGTTGGCGTCGCGGTAGATGGCGCAATAGACCGGGTGGTCTTTGACATGCGCGTTGAGGGTGCTCGCCTGCCAGAGCACGCTCGAACGGTGGATGGCGAGGTTCTTGTCCTGCACCCATGTGATGTAGTCCTGCTTGATGATCGGGAAGGCTTCCTCTTTTTCGAGCAGTTCAATCGAGCCCGGCGCAGGCGCTCCGCTATGGAACTGGGCGAAGCGCGGGTCAACGGCATAGCGAACCATCGCCGAAGCGAGCCCGTACCCGAACCGCTGGTAGATGGCGCCCATGCTGGCCCAGAGGATGGCCATGTGTTGGTCCCGCTCGTGCATGAGGCGCAGCGCTTCGTGCATGACTTTGCGCAGCAGTCCCTGGCGGCGGTATGCGGGCATGGTACCGACTGCGGTTACGCCGCCGATCTTCACCGGGTTGCCGTTGAGCCTGACCGTGAAAGGCAGGGTGGCAAGCGTGGTGGCAAGCTGGCCATCGACCCATGCGCAGGTTGTCCAGTCAGCGGCGGGCGTCGTCAGGCCGTCGACCTCGGAAGGTGCTGAGGCGAAGACATAATTGACGTTCTTCTGGTAGGCCTTCAGCTCTTCGCCATCGCGGCAGGAGCGGATCTCGACAGTCATCGTGCAAACCTCGACGGCGAAGGGAATCGGACGAGTATACGGCCCCGTCAGGGCTGGAGCGGGACGAGTGTCTCCGGCCCATCGAGGCGAACCTGGTACACCCCGCAGGCATCTAGCGAATCGAAGTCGCGCGCCCAAGGTGGCGTCGAGTCAGAGCCGTAGCGGTCCCAGTGAGAGGTTTCGGCGTCGTACCGGTACAGGTCGTCGAAACCGCCGCCGAGGCTGGCCAACGCGTCGACAGCGGGAGCGGTGGCGCCGAGATAGACGAAGTCGTTCCAGCCGGCATCGAGTTCCACTGGCAGCGGGAACGAAAGGGAGAAGCCGCCGGGGAGCGTGGCCGCTGATTCAGCGTAAATCCAGTACGACTCCCCGGGCTCGACACTGGTGAGCGTTCGGCCAATGGAGGTGGTCGAAAACCAACGCTCATAGCCGCCCGTGCCATCGACAAAGCGGTAGGCGGCAGTGACGGCGCCTGATGGCACGGGCGTAAACGTCGAGAACAGGGACACAGGTTCGGCCCCGAAATACCCAACATGATTCCAGCCAGGGTGCAATTGCACGTTCCCACAGAGGACGGAGCCGGCGCCGACACGCGACGAGGGGCCGAACTCGCTTGTGTTGCCCGTGCTATCGGTGACCAGCGCGATGAGCCAGTCGCCGGGCGCGACCGGCGGGTTGTCGAGCGAGAACTGGCCATCGCCGCCCGCCGTGAGCACGCCACCGGGAAGCGGTTCGCTACCGTAGTCGCTCTTGCCGCCGGGGGCGTGGAAGGCGAGGTACAACTGAACCTGGCACCCGGCGCAGGCCGTCCCGGTCACCCGCGCCTGCGTCGCCCGCGAGATGACGGGATGGTTCAGGAACCCGTTCGGCCCCGAATCGGCGTCACCGGGGTCGTTCGGGTTCGCTATGCCGTCGGCCCCGAGGTCTACGGCGAGGCCGGAGACACTGCGGAACGTATTGCCTCCAAAGCGGTTGTTGATCACGGGACCTGTATTCGTATCAGCGGCAACGACGATCCCGTCGGAAACGTTCGTGATGCTGTTGTCGAGCACGATGGTTCCGTTTGAAGGCTGGCTGAGAACAACGGCGCGTTGGAGGGGCGCGGGCGAACTGTCCGGGCCTTCGCCGAAGGTGTTCCGCTCGATGCTGTTCCCCGAGAATGCGCCCGGCGTACCGCTGCCCACGCTCACGCCAACACTCGCGTTCCCGATGAAGTTCCCAGCCCCTGCAACGGAAGAGGGGCCACCTACCTCGTTGCCGCTGGCCGCCAGGACAACGCCGGTAGCGACCGGGTCGTGTCCACCGGAAGGGGTGAAGCCCACGAGGTTCCCGCGCACTGTCGCGTCCTTGCCGCCGATGGCGATGCCGGTGCTGCAACCGCCGAGCGAGTTCCCGGCGCCGGGCTTGCCGATAACGGCGCCATCTCCGGTGACGGCCACGCAGGCGCCGAGAAACCCGTGCACGGCAACGTTCCTCAGGGTGAATCCGGCGCCTGTGGCGGTCAGGCCATTCGTCACGGCAGTCAGGCTGCTGGAGTTGTTCCTGATGAAGACGTTCGCGCCCTCGCCGTCGATGGTGACGTTGGCGCGCGTGATGTTCGGGAGCGGCGCGTTTCCGACGTCGACTTCCGTCGGGTCTTCAGAAGGGGCGAACGTGATGGTGAACGTGCCGCCGGTGGCCTCGGCGTTGGTCACTTCAATCGCCCGGCGAAGCGTGCAAAGCGATGCATGCGGGCAGACGGCGCCGCCGGCTTCACCGGCATCGCCGGAACTGGTGACCTGCACATCTCCTGCAGCGAATGCAGTGTGCCATTGACCGGGGTTCGCCTCGGCGAGGAGGCAGCCAGCAGCGACAGCAAGAAGGAGCAACCACGAGCGCATCTCGCGGCAAAGCTACGCTGCCGCCCGGTGTCCGGGCAAACGTCGCAAGGGTCAGAGCGCCCGGAACTGGCGCTTCCCATCAAGCCGGATGAGGCGGCCGATGCCGGGGTGCTCCCAGTGGCCCGCGAACCAGGTCCGCTCCTCGTCGATCACCCTGTCGAAGAGCAGGTCGCGCGTCTTTGCCGACATCACCGGATCCCAGTCGAACGATGGCGACCAGTCCGGATGAACCAGCTGCACCGGGTGGTGCGAAGCGTCCCCGACGACGACGCCGCGCTCGCCCTGCGAGGCAATGCCAACCGCGACGTGGCCGGGAGTATGACCGGGTGTCGGGATGTAGACGAGGTGTTCGTCGATGGCCGTTTCGCCTTTGACCAGCCGGGCGCGGCCCTGCTCCATCAGCGGGGCGGCACACTCTGACAGGTGGGCATTGCCGGGAGCTTCCAGGTGTTCGGGTTGCATCCAGAACGCCCACTCATCTTCGAGGAACCAGTACTCCGCCTTCGGGAAGAACGCTGCGCGGCTCCCATCGGGGGCATCAAGGGTGTTCCAGCCAACATGGTCGATGTGCATGTGCGTGTTCAGGACAACATCGATGTCCGAAGGCGCGACGCCGGCATCGGCGAGCGATTGGTCGAGGTGACCGCCGGGGAACCCGGGCCGCTTCCGTCCGCCGAGGCCTGTATCGATCAGGTAGGTGCGGCCCGCGGAGCGGACAAGGTAGCAGGTGACCGCCATCGGCATTAGCCCGCGTTCGTCGGCCATGTGCGCGAACTCGGTCGCGAACTCGTCGCCGTGCCCCGGGATGAACGTCCGCGGGTTCATCAGGATGGCACAATCGAGAAGCGGCGTGACTTCGACCGCACCAACAGACGCCTTGAGCATCGCACTCACCTCAGCCGCCGGATTCTACAGGCTGACGCGCAGAGAGGGCGGACTACTTCGCTGTGGACCTGCTGGCAACTTCGGCCATCGCTTCGCCCAGGCGGTGGAGGCCTTCTTCGATCTCTTCCATCGCAACATAACTGAAGGCCAGGCGGATGTGGTTTGTGGCCCTACCGTCGGCGAAGAACTGCGGTCCCTGCCCGACGATCACGCCGCGCTCGTTCGCTGCCATCTGGACGTCGCGGGAGTTCAGGTCCGGGCGGAGCTGGAGCCAGAGGAAGAAGCCGCCAAGCGGTCGCACGTACGTCGCGTAGTCAGACGTATACTTCGCCAGCGCATCTTCGACCCGTTCGAGCTTCTTCAGGTATGTCCGGCGAAGGTTCACGATGTGCCGGTCGAGGTCGCCGTTGCGGATCATCTCGGCGACGATGCGGCCCAGGAACGGGCTGGTTCCCATGTCATAACGAAGGGCCGCGATCCGCGAGACGAGCGCCGGCGGACCCATGACCCAGCCCATACGCAGGCCGGTCGCGATGATCTTGGAGAAACTCGAGACCTTGATCCCGTGGTCACCGTTGCTCAGCGAGAACAGGGATGGCGGCGGTGGCGTTTCGAACCAGAGTTCGCCGTAGGCATCGTCCTCAAGGATAAAGGTGTTGAACCGCCGGGCGAGTTCGAGCAGCTTCTCACGCCGGTCGAGTTGAAGCGTGCAGCCGGCCGGGTTCTGGTGCGTCGGGATGCAGTAGATGAACTTGGCTCGCCGGCCCTGGTCGGCCAGTTTCTGAAGTTCGGCTTCGAGGATGTCGCAGCGCATGCCCTGTTCGTCCATGGGGATGGCAACCTGCGTGGCGCCGAACGAGCGGATGGTGCGCATGCTCCCCGGGAAGTTCGGGCTCTCGACCATCACCACGTCGCCGGGGTCGAGGAGGGTCTCACAGACCATCCCGATGGCGTGCGCTGAACCGGACGCAATGATGACATTGTCGCGCGTGAGCGGTATGCCTTCGATGCGTGACGAGCGCTTGGCGATGGCGTCTCGCAGCGGCGTGGGTCCGAAGGTTCCGCCGTACTCGAGTGCTTCCTTCTGCTCGCGGTCTATGACGGTGCGCGCCGCCCGCAGCAGCACTTCACCTGGCAGCGAAGGGATGTCGGGGAGGCCACCCGCGAACGAGATGATCTGGCGCGGGTCCGGTGTCGCTGCCGCCCAGACCTGCGGTCCGAGGATCTTGGAGCGGGAGCTCACCATCTCTTCGAGGTTTTCGGCAGTCCAGAACTCGGTCATTGCGGCATCCCGTGGGCGGAGTGGTTTCGCATACCTTAGCACCTGTCTATCGCAATCATGGGCAGAATCTTGGCCCGCGACGGGAATTTCCCTCTCGACGGGACAGTTGACGTTTGGGTTATACTGCAAACTCACCTTACTGTTCGCTCCAATTTGAGAATGTTTTCACAATTGACGGCGGGCGGCGCTCCGGCGCCGCAGGGGCCGCGCAGTTTCTCAAAAAGGCCAGCCCGCGGACACACCTGGAGACACGAATGGGCCACCCGCATATGCCGCCCGCGCAAGGCCTCTACCGGCCAGAGCTGGAGCACGACAGTTGCGGGGTAGGGTTCGTCGTCAACCTCAAAGGCCAACGCACGCACCAGATCGTCACGGATGGGCTGACCGCTCTCGAAAACCTGAACCATCGCGGCGCATCAGGCAGCGAAGCCAACACCGGTGATGGCGCGGGCATCCTCGTCCAGATGCCTCACGAGTTTTTCAGCGCCGAATGCCGCCGCATCGGCATCCAACTCCCCGAGCCCGGTCACTACGGCGCCGGGCTCTTCTTCGCCTCGCGGGACCCGCGGGCGACGGCCCAGGTGCAGGCCCTCTTCGCGGCAATCGTCGAAGAGGAAGGACAGGAGATCCTCGGTTGGCGGCCGGTTCCGACGAACAATGCCTCGCTCGGGCAGTCCGCACTCGACGCCGAGCCGGCCATCTTCCAGGTGTTTGTCGGCCGGGGAAGCGCGACCCCCGACGAAGACACGTTCGAACGCGCGCTCTACGTCATTCGCAAGCGCTTCGAAAAGGCGATCGACCGCTGGGGCGTCCGGGACGCCGACTGGTTCTACTTTTCCAGCCTCTCATGCCGGACATTCGTTTATAAGGGAATGCTCACGGCTGTCCAGCTGCGCGGGTATTATCCGGACCTTGGGCATCCGCTGATGCTCAGCGCCCTCGCGATGTTCCATTCACGCTTCAGCACGAACACGTTCCCGAGCTGGGAGCTCGCGCATCCCTACCGGATGATCGCGCATAACGGGGAAATCAACACGTTGCGTGGCAACCGGAACTGGATGGCTGCTCGCGAAGCGCTGATGGCCTCGCCGCACTTCCCTGCCATTCACAAGATCCTCCCGGTTATCGACGAAAACGGCAGCGACACTGCCAGCCTGGACCAGGCGCTCGAACTCCTCGTGATGGCGGGCCGCCCACTGGCCCACGCGATGATGATGCTCATCCCAGAAGCCTGGCAGGGCCACGAATCGATGAGCCCCGAAAAGCGGGCGTTCTATGAGTACCACAGCTGCCTGATGGAGCCGTGGGACGGCCCCGCGTCGGTAGCGTTTACCGACGGCCGGAACATCGGCGCCGTCCTGGACCGGAACGGCCTCCGCCCGTCGCGCTACTACGTCACGACGGACGACACCGTGATCATGGCATCCGAGGTCGGCGTGCTCCCGATCGAACCCGAGCGCGTGAAGCTCAAGGGCCGCCTCCAGCCGGGCAAGATGTTCCTCGTCAGCCTCGACGAAGGCCGTATCATCGACGACACGGAGTTGAAGGCGAAGCTCGCGGCCGAACGGCCGTACGCCGACTGGCTCGGGCAGAACCTGCTCCCCATCGACGATGTCCCGGCGGTCGAACCGCCGGCGCCCCCTTCGCCGGACTGCCTCCTCCAGCAGCAGATCGCGTTCGGGTACTCCATCGAGGACCTGAAGTACATCCTCGGCCCGATGGCGAAGAACAGCGAAGAGGCCATCGGTTCGATGGGGACCGACACCCCGCTCGCCGTGCTCTCGACTCGGCCCCAGCCGCTGTACAACTACTTCAAGCAGCTGTTCGCCCAGGTGACGAACCCTCCGCTCGATGCCATCCGCGAGGAACTGGTGACCTCGGTCAAGACGGTGATCGGACCGGAAGGGAACCTCCTCGATCCCGAACCCGAGAGCTGCCACCTGGTAAGCCTCGATAGCCCGTTTATCGACAACGCCCAGCTGGCTCGCTTCAAGTCGCTGAAAGACCACGCCCTCCAGGCGACGGTGATTCCCATGCTGTTCGACGCGCATGGCGGTCCCGCGGCCCTGGCCCCTGCGATGGACGCTGTGTGTGCGGCCGCGGATGCCGCCATCGCCGCCGGTGCGAAAGTGCTCATCCTGTCGGACCGCGGCGTCGATCCCGACCACGCGCCGATTCCTTCGCTCCTTGCCGTGGCGGGGCTTCACAACCACCTGGTCCGGGCGAAAAAGCGCACCCAGGTTGGCCTCATCGTCGAAGCTGGAGACGCGCGAGAGGTTCACCACTTCGCGCTGCTCATCGGCTACGGAGCGGGGGCAATCAACCCCTACCTCGCCCTCGACTCGCTCAGCCAGGTGCAGGCTGACGGCTTCATTGACGAGTCAGTGCCCTCCGACGAACTCCACGCACACTACCTCAAGGCGATTAAGAAGGGCGTTGTGAAGGTGATGTCCAAGATGGGCATTTCGACCATCCACAGCTACCGCGGCGCCCAGATCTTCGAAGCCATCGGCCTCGCCGAGCCCTTCGTCGACCGCTACTTCACCCGGACCGCCTCGCGGATCGGCGGGATCGGCATCGACGAGGTCGCGA
>JADYYG010000034.1 GCA_020853755.1 Dehalococcoidia bacterium
CGCTGAACGCAACCGCCAACCTCGACCTTACACCTGGACCGCCACCGTCGAAACCATCCTCACCAAGGTCGGCCGCGCCCAGAGCGCCCTCACCGCCGTCAAAGACTCTTCGGTTCCACTACACTAGGATGGCCGAAGGCTGTCTAGTCGACTGGCCCCCGGAACCGCCGGCAAACCTCGAGCATCGGGAGAGCCGTGAAACCTTTTCACCGATCCCAAGTCTCGCGGGGTGGCGGTTCTGTGATCCCGCATGATCTCCGCCCTTCAAAGCTCGGCGGAACTCACCCGCCCATTCCTGTCATCCCTGACGACGGAATATGGCACAGCGAGTAGAAGGAGCGGCCACACTACAAAGCTGAAGCTAATGAGGGCAACCGAGCCGGCTAGCATTGCCAGCCAGCCAATTGCCCGAACAATGCGGCCGCGGTTGCCCTGGGATTTGGAGATGCCCAGGTAGTACAGGCCGCCCGCTCCAAGGGGCGCGGCCACCACCGCCATGGTGGACAAGAAGTCCCCGTTGCCTTCGCCCCACGCCAACCCTAGCACTGCCGTCGCTAGAGCGAGGTAGAGAAAGCAGACCACTCTTGCAAGCCAACGAAGATAGATCATCAGCCCATACTAGCGTTATGCATGGCACACCTGGGAGCCAACTTCCAACCTGTGGGAAACCGGCCGAAGCTCCGACCCATCCCGGAGCCGCACAACCGAGCCAATGGGGATGCAAGAGGTGTTCGTCGTCCGGGAACCCTCCAGCATCGACCACAACCTCCGTCGCACGATTTAGGTTGGCGGGAGCTCTATTTCCAGCCTGGCGATGGCGCCAGCGTAGATGCGAAGCCCTTCAATTGCCTTAGGATTGTGAGTCTCGCCGCTTGCTGTCACGCCACTGAGGTTAAGCGGCACACTCAGCGTCAACGAGCGACCGGTTGGTGCGGAGAACGTAAGCTCGAATGACGCCCGACCCGGCCCGAACCCACTCCGACCACCGCGGAAGGAAAGCTCCGAATCCCCGTCTTTCAGGGAAACTGGCGCCAGGACGATGTCTGGAATCTGATTCTTCGGAGAAACCAGAAATCTCCCCCAAGATCCTCACTTGCTGCTCTGAACGCGAGACCTCCGTTATTCGAATGCTACCCGGGCCAAAGCTCGTCTCAAGAGCCACAGGTGAAGTCTTGACGGAAGGGTTTGGTTCCAGCCGTACCGAAATCGACCAGTCGCCGCTTGCCGTGCGCACCGTAGCGCCCTCTCCGCGTCTCATCGCTTCGAATTCAGATTGAGTCTGGAAAGACAAATCGCCCACCGTGAAGACCACGTCACGAGGAGACTCCACGGACATCGGGAACTCAGCGTGAAGCAGGCGCGAATCGTCGGCATCTGTCCAACTCTTGCGAGCCCAGACATCAAGGCCGGCAGCGTCGCTGAGCCGCGGGCGGCTGTATCGGGCAAGAATCTCTCCCTGCTCTAGTCCGCCCGCCACCCGCGCGGACACAGTCACACTGCCGGCATCGACCTCCACACCTGCCGGGAGAAGCGTGATGTTTTCGGACCGCACCGCCACCGAGTTGCCAACGGTCGCACCGCGCCACGCCACGACGCCGATGGCAATGAGCAGGCTCGTTACCAGGAGCCCTATCACGCGTCCTCGAATCGAACGGAATAACATGAATCCCTTTCAACTGTACCCCGTTGGGCGCTTTGCACGAGTCCGTACAAACTACCGATCTTCGCACCGCTTCCTCAGTTCGTCTCGGCTGTGGACGTCCAACTTGGCCATGAGATGCGCCACGTGCGCCTCCACCGTCCGCACGCTGATGACCAGGTGGTCGGCAATCTCCTTGTCGTGCCAGCGCGCCAGCACCAGCTCCAGCACCTCGCGTTCGCGCGGCGTCAACTCGTCTTTGCCTGCCATCGCCATGTTCTCCTCCTCGCCTCCCCGCTCATGGGGGGCCGCTGCAAGTCATCGGGCGCTGTTGGCACTATACGCCTTTGGGATTAAGCGCTTTAACCGTGAGAAAAGTTCCCCAAGATGCCGGTGGTCGAGGGCGCTTAGCCCGCGCCCAGCGCCCCCAGCACGTCCTGCTTCGTCGTCCCCAGGGCCATGAAGAACATCGGGCCGAGTTCGCCTGACTGGATGATGCCGTAGCCGAGAGTCCGCGGGTCGATTTCGCCGGCGCGCGTGGCGGCCGGGAACGCCGTCCTGTGGGACGAACGCTCTCGCAAAATCACATTCACCTTTCCACCGCGTGCCACCGCGTTCTGACCGCGTTCCACGCTAGATTCGGAGCGGTGTATTACGTGCCGCGAGTGCTGGACATTCAGGGAGTTTCGCTGAGGTCGGGGGAAATGGTGTCGCATGCAGGGAGCCTGCCAGAGGGCCATGTCCTGGGCGAGGAGTCAGTTGGCACCGCCGGCCGAGCCTCCACCGCGACGGCGAGGCTCGCTGGGCCCATCCGAGTTCGGAATCGCTAGCCTGAGCCTACTTGCTCGCCGAAACCGGTTCCCAGCCACCTTGACGATCGGAACGGCAAGAGCGATGAGGACGCAAGCAACCGCGATCCAGGGCATGGTGCTTTCGAATGCTCGGACTGCCGGACTATCCCCCGCAGCAGGGGCCTCCGGCACTCCAGTCGAGGGGCCTGCCTCTGGGGCGAGATTGGCAAACGGCTGCAGCACTCCCAGCGCGACCTCTCTGGTTTCAAAGAGTGCTTGGCCGTTCGGGTAGAAAATCCGGAGTACACCGCCCTCCCGCGAACAGGCAGCAGGCTCGCCGCGTCCGCCGATTGCGAATAGGAGGTTGCCCAGAGGGTCTTTAGCCTTTGAGTCGTCCAGGTCCACGGCGCCGCATTTTGTCCCGTCGACGGTCAAAGTCAGCGTCGCGTGGACTACTTGTTCATCGCGGCCCATGGTCAGCGATGAACGAGGAATAAAGAAACTTGATCTGTCCGGCGTCTGCGACCGAAGGCCAATCAACAGGCTGGCTCCCGAGTAGACCACTGGTGAACTGAGGCAGTTGCCTGAGACGCCGGGCCACACCGAGTCTGGCGATTCGAATACCTTTGGATCGAGCGCAAGGGCGGTATCGACCATCAAACCCGTAGCCGAGACGCGTCGGCTGACAGATGGATACACTACGGAATTTTGTTTCGCTGCCCCTCCGCTAGCGTAGAGCGAGAACGTCAGCTCCGATGCTGTACACTCCGCTGGCACGGAAGCGCGGATGGGAACCTCAGCATCTCGCCCGACTACGTACAGTCGCTTCTCCGGGTCTGAGATCCGCGCGTTCAGACCTTGCGAGGATGCAGGTACAGCACCTAAACAGGAGGTCAAGCAGACTAAGCCAACAACAATCAGTGCTCTTCCGTTACGCACCCCAACCAGCATCCTAAATCCCTCCTTTTGCAGATTCATGCTTCACCATCCATTCCGCGAAATAATGGCGGAGACCTCGTTGTTAGCAAGCCACGTGTTGTAAGAGGGTGAACTGCACGGGTCATTATTCATCAAGGGTACATACGTTCCCAACGATCCGTCCCATTCGCAACTCTTCGGCGCTTCGTCCAAAGCAAGAGTATGCCCCAGCCGATGCCCGATCAAGGTGGCGGCACTTCACTCAGGCATTCGAAGTATGCGTCACGGTCGCGCTCGCTGGCCCAGAGCTCGCTCAGCGGCATAGAGCGGACCCCTTTCGATGTCAGGCACGAATCGATCGCTGTCTCCCTCTGCGCGAGTGCATCGGCTGTGGGCCTGTTCTGCTCTGCCCAGATCAGACCCAGTTTGCCCTGGTATCGTGCATAACAATTGAGGAACACGTTTCCCAAATCGCCCGCCGATGGCCCGGACTCGGCCCAGAGTTCATCGACTCCACCCGGCCCTCGTCCGGGTTCTCGATGAACCTCGAGCCCATTAGCTTCGAGGCAACTGGCAACTCGCTGGCGGGCGGAGTCGTATTCCGCGCGTGTTAGTATGCCGTCCGCGAGAGCTGCAGCCTGATCGTCATTAAAGTCCTTCTCCAGTGCGGTGATAAGCTGCTGAGCTGTTGGGTGCAGTTGTTCGCCCGATGACCTTCCCGTCCAAATTAAGGCACTTGTAGCGAATGACCCACCAAGGATAGCAAGCGCGAATCTCAAGAAAATGGTGCTGTTCATCGGGACGCCTCCTATGCTGGCCAATGCCCGGCAACAAATGTGTACAGATAAGGACTCGAATCAATCCCGCTTTTGCTCATTCTGTGACTCGCGCTTAATTGACACAGATCGGATCGGTTGTAGAACGTCCAAACGTGGTTGTAGAGAACAGGCGCGCCACGTGCGTCTCCACCGTCCGCACGCTGATGACCAGGTGGTCGGCAATCTCCTTGTCGTGCCAGCGCGCAAGCACCAGCTCCAGCACCTCGCGTTCGCGCGGCGTCAACTCGTCTTTGCCTGACATCGCCATGTTCTCCTCCTCGCCTCCCCGCTCATGGGGGGACCGCTGCAAGTCATCGGGCGCTGTTGGCACCATACTCCTTTGAGAATAAACGCTTCAACCGTGAGAAAAGTTCCCCAAGATGCCGGGTGGATGAGGACGCTTAACCTGCGCCCAGCGCCGCCAGCACGTCCTGTTTGGTTGTCCCCAGTGCGTTGAAGAACATCGGCCCCGGTTCGCCCGACTGGATGATGCCGTAGGCGAGAGTCCGCGGGTCGATTTCGCCGCCGCCCGCTTCGCGCACCAGGTGCGCCGTGAAGGTGATGGCGTCCCGCGCCGCCGAGCCGAACATGACGTTCTGGGTGAGTGCTTCATCGCTCATGCCCTGCGCCATGAGGAGGGCTGATTCGACCGCTTCGGGCGATGGCAGCCCTTCGGCCCCGGCCGTCGCGAGCACCGCCAGGCAGCCTGCCAGCAGGTGTTCCGGAGTGACGATGGCCACGTTCGTGCGCCAGCAGTAGTTCTCGGCCTCGCGAAGAGCCCGCGCGCCTGATTCAGAGAGCGAAACGTCAGCCATGGAGACCGAAAGGCTACCGGCTGTCCCGGGAACTGGGAAGCAGCTCAGCGCGGCTGCTGTTCGAGCGGCCGTCCTTCGAACGAAGGCGCGATATCCAGGATCTCCAGTTCGACGCCGTCGCCGCGCCAGTCCCGCTGCAGCGAGAAGACGATGTCGACCTGCCCGTCGAGTTCGGCCTCGGCCTGGCGGAAGGCGATCCCCCGCCACGTGATGGGACCATCTTTGACCACCACCTTGAGGTGGTCCTGCCCGGCGCCGACGGTCTTCGCGTCCTTCAACTGGACGCCGCGGGTGAGGAGCACGGGCTTCCGGTTGCCCTGCCCGCACGGTTCGAAGCGCATGAGCCCCTTGATTTCGAGTCCGGTCAGGTCACCGAGGCGGGCTTCCGCATCGACCTCGATGAGGCGGCGCGGCGGCTCCCACCCGAGTTGCTCGGCGGCTGTGTTGATGAGCCGGTCGCGCAGTTCGTCGAGGTGCTCGTTCCGGACTGTGAAGCCCGCGGCGGCGCGGTGTCCGCCGTGGCGCACGAGGAGGTCCTTCTCCTTGCGGATGGCGGAGACGATGTCAAAGCCGGGGACACTGCGGGCGCTGGCGCGGCTCTCTTCGCTGCCCTTCGAAAGCACAATGGCTGGCCGGTTGCGGCGGTCCGCGAGGCGTGAAGCGACGAGGCCGACGATGCCGGGGCTGATGCCCTCGGCGGCGACCATGATGAGCGGGTCATCGCTCGCTCCGAGCATCTCCTCGGCGATGTTCATCGCTTCTTCGGTCTGAGCCTGGCGCTGGCGGTTCAGGTGGTCGAGCTGTTCGGCCAGGTTGCGGGCAGTCAGCGGGTCGCGGGCGAGCATGAGGTCGAGCGCGATGTTCGCGTGGGCGAGGCGGCCGGCCGCGTTCATGCGCGGGCCGATGGCGAACCCCAGGGTCTCGGCGTTGAATCGCTCCGCGGCCGTGCCCGAGACCCGCGCGAGCGCTTCGAGGCCTGGCCGCAGTCCACGCTGCATCTGGGCGAGGCCGTCGGTCACGATGCGCCGGTTCTCGTCGAACAGGGGTGCGACATCGACGACCGTGCCGAGGGCCGCCAGGTCGATGAACGCGCTTGTATCGAGCGCCCGTCCGCAGGCTTCGTAAAGGACGTCGAGGAAGCGGTAGGTCACGCCCACGGCCGCCAGTTCATCGAACGGATACGGCGAGTCCAGGCGCTTCGGGTTCACGGCGGCCACTGCCGGCGGCAGGACGTCGGGCACGGTGTGGTGGTCGAGGATGATGACATCGAGGCCGAGTTCGTTGGCATAGGCGACCTCGGCGACGGAGCTGATGCCACAGTCGGCGCTGATAAGGAGGGAAGCGCCGTCGTCGCGGAGCTTCTTCATCGCTCCGAAGTTGAGCCCGTAGCCCTCGCTGAACCGGTCGGGGATGTAGGTAATAAGGGAAGCGCCGAGCGGCTTCATTCCCTCGTGCAGGACGGCCACCGAAGTCACGCCGTCAACGTCGAAGTCGCCGTAGAGGGCGATGGTTTCGTGTGCGGCGATTGCGGCGCGGACGCGCGCGATGGCCTCGGGCATGCCGGGCAGTTCGAGCGGGTCGTAGTCGGCGGCGAGGTGCGGTTTGTAAAAGAGATCGGCCTGGGGCCGCGTGGTGATGCCCCGGGCAGCGAGCACGGTCGCCACGACCGGCGGGAAGTTGGCGATGCCGTTCTGATGCGCGAAGGGGTCTCGAAGGCGCCAGCGAGGTTTTGGCAGGCCAACGAGTTGGGTCATGGCGCGGGCCGGTACTTGCGGAAGATGAGGCTGGCGTTGTGCCCGCCGAATCCGAGGGAGTTCGTCATCACCGCTTCGAGGGCCGCGGAACGGGCAGCGTTCGGGACATAATCGAGGTCGCACTCGGGGTCGGCGGTTTCGAAGTTGGCCGTCGGGGGAATGATCCCGTTCTGGAGGGCCATCACGGAGATTGCGGCCTCAACCGAGCCAGCCGCGCCGAGGAGGTGCCCGGTCATCGACTTGGTCGAGCTGATCGGCAGTTCGTAGGCGTACTCGCCAAAAACCTTCTTCAGGGCGACGGTCTCGAGCTTGTCATTCATCGGCGTCGACGTGCCGTGGGCATTCACATAATGGATATCGTCTGAATCCAGGCCCGCCATGGCGAGGGCCTTGCGCATGGCCCGCGCGGCGCCTTCGCCGTTCTCGTCCGGCTGCGTGATATGGAAGGCGTCGCTGGTGGCGCCGTACCCGGCGAGTTCGGCCAGGATGGTCGCGCCACGGGCCAGCGCGTGCTCTTCGGACTCGATGACGATGAGGCCCGCGCCTTCGCCCATAACGAAGCCGTCGCGGGTGAGGTCGAACGGCCGCGAAGCGCGCTCGGGGTCATCGTTGCGCGAGGTGAGGGCGCGGGCAGCTGCGAATCCGGCCATGCTGATGGGCGTGATGGCAGCTTCTGTCCCTCCGGCCAGGGCGATCTCGGCGTCGCCACGGCGGATGATGTTCGCTGCTTCGCCGATGCTGTCGGCGCCGCTGGCGCAGGCACTGACGAGCGCGTAGTTCGCCGCCTTCGCGCCGAGCCGGATGCTGAGTTGGCCGCTGGTCATGTCGGAAAGCATCATCGGCATGAGGAACGGGCTAACCCGGGCCGGGCCCTTCGCGAGGAGCGTGTCGTATTCGGCCATCAGCGTCGTGATGCCGCCGATAGCGGTACCGACGATGACCGCCATGTCGGCGCCGTTGGACGGATCCACGGTGTAATCCGCCTGCTTCATGGCCTCATCGGCAGCGACAAAGGCGAACTGCGTCAGGCGGTCGGCGCGGCGGGCTTCCTTGCGGTCCATGTAGGCCGATGGGTCGAAATCGGGCACCTCGCCGGCCACCTGGGAGTCATATCCCGTGGGGTCGAACAGCGAGATGCGGCGCACGCCGGAGCGCCCCGCGATGAGGGCGGACCAGTTGTCCTGGGCGTTATGTCCGAGGGCGGTGATCAGGCCGAGGCCGGTGACGACAACACGGCGGCCTGCAGGTGAAGCGGAACTGCTCACAATACCCAGCGAGTGTACATCAGGGCGCTGCTATGTCCTTGACCGCCTTTGGGAGCGCGCGGGCGATCTCGCTGGCGAGCAGGCCGGCACTGCCCAGTTCCTCACGCAGCGCCTCGCCGGTCGCCCCGTGCAAGTACACCCCGAGGCAGGCGGCGGTAAACGGGTCAGCCCCCTGCGCCAGGTAGCCGCCGACGATGCCTGCAAGGACGTCGCCGCTGCCAGCAGTGGCGAGGAGCGGGTTCGCGAATGGGCTCAGGCTCACGCGCCCGTCCGCTGATGCAATGACACTGTGGGCACCCTTGAGGATGACGGTGCAGCCATACTTCGCTGCTGCTTCTCCCGCGACCTCCAGCCTGCGTGACTGGACATCGGCGACGGTCGTTCCCATGAGCCGGGCGAGTTCTCCCGGGTGCGGTGTCAGCACCGCGTTTGCCGGGGTGCGTTCCGGCCCGTCCGGCATCGAAGCCAGCGCGTTGAGCGCGTCAGCGTCGATGACTGCGCCGCTTTCGACGTCGCCAAGGTCCGGCAGGGCAGCCCAGGTGAAGGCGCGGGTTTCCGTTGAGTCGCCCAGTCCCGGGCCAACGACGGCTGCACGGAAGTGGGGCCACTCATTGCGAAGGGTCTTCGCGGTTTCACCCGGGAGGCGGCCGTCCGCCGAAGCGGGTTGCGGCAGCCAGGTGGCTTCCGGCAGCGAGCCGGCAATGCGGTCGACAACCGCATCCGGCGTCGCCACCGTCACCAGTCCCGCGCCTGCCCGGTAAGCGGCCACGGCGGCGAGTTGGACCGCACCCGTGTACATCCGGCTGCCGCCAACGACGAGCACCTTGCCGAAGGTGCCCTTATTCGCGTCCTCCGGCCGGCCGGGCAGGTTCGCACGCACCCAGCGAGTCGTCAGGAGTTCGAGTTTGACAGCTTCCTGCGCGGCCTTCGGGATACCGATATCGATGACCTGGACTTTGCCGAGGAGGCCGCTCGCTGGAGCCTGGTACATCCCGACCTTGGGCAGCCCGAAGGTGACCGTCATGTCTGGTGCGACGACCAGCGCGTCTGCGGCGCCGCTGTCGGCGTTGACGCCTGTCGGGAGGTCAACAGCCACCAGCTTCGGCGGCTGGTAGCTGTTGCGGGCCTGCGCCAGCCGGGTGAGTGCCTCGCCGACCGGCTCGGCCGGGTCGATTGGGCGCTGCTGGCCGATGCCGAGGAGCGCATCGATGACGAGGTCTGCGGCGCCCAGGAGCCCGTCGAGGGCCTGATGCTCAGGGTCGTCTCTGCCGTCGATGAGGGGAACCTGGCGGTCGTTGAGTTCGCCGAAGCGCTCTTCGTGATGGTGGCCCTTCGGCAGGTACACCGCGAGTTCGGCGCCCCAGTCTGCAAGGTGGCGGGCTGCGACGAGACCGTCGCCACCGTTGTTTCCCGGCCCGGCGAGGACGACGATCCGGCGGCCTTCGAGCGTGCCGAGCAGCATCCATGCTTCCTGCGCGACGGCGAGGCCGGCTTCTTCCATCAACTGCGGTTCCGAACTCCCGGCAGCGATCGCGGCCTGTTCGAGTTCGCGCATTTGCGCGGCGGTGACGAGCTTCATCGCAGACCCTTTTCGCGGATGAGGCGGAGGGCGTTTTCGCCGCGCCGGGGCGTGTCTTCGAGTTCGGTCATCGCCCGTTCGCCGACCACCGAGGCCATCGCCAGTTCGTTCGAGTGCGTGAGCGAGATCTCGAGGCCCCGTAGTTCGATCTCTTCGGCGCGTTTCGCCCCACGGCCGTAGAGGAAGACGAGGGGCTTTCCGCGGCGGTTCGGGAGGACCTCGATGTCGCGCCAGCCAACACCGCGGACGCCGGTGCCGAGGGCCTTCATCACCGCCTCCTTCGCAGCGAAGCGCGCCGCCAGCTCTGGAATCCGACCTCGGCAGTGGGCTATCTCATCCGGTGTGTAGACGCGGTTCAAGAAGCGGTCGCCGTGACGCGAAATCACGTCGGCCACGCGGTCGATTTCGATGATGTCGATGCCGTGGGCAAACTTGGTCGCCATGTGAGCATCGATCCTAGCCGAGCGGCGGGTGAGGCGCGCGGGGTTCAGGGATGGGCACGCGTTTCGATAATCATGCTGAAAGCGGAAGCGCATCGCCTCCGTGCCAGGATAGCCGACGCATGATTGTCCCTGACCGCCGTGCCCACCCACGCTACCCGGCCTGGTTCCCGGTGAATGTCCGCATCGACGGCGAGCCGGTGCCGCGGGCCGGCATGCTCTGTGACGTTTCCCTGGGCGGCGCGCTGGTCTGGGGCTTTTGGTCCGATACGAAGGCCGGGCACGCGGTCCTCGATGTCAGCTTCCGGTCTGAGCGGTTCGAACTGCCGGCGGCCGTTGTCTCCGTGGAGAGACAGTGGGACACGGTGGTCCTCCATCTCCAGTTCGACCCGGAGACGGCGGAGGATGCGCCCCGGTTGCTGGACCTGATCCACGAGCTGAAGACGCACTTCGAGGCCTACCAGGTGTACCTTGCCCACCGCGCCGACGATGACCCTGCGCTGGGCAGGACGGCCACCCAGTACCCGAACGACCGCGCAAGCGCATAGCCTGTCGGGGCCCCCGCCCTTACTCTCTGAGCCAGATGACTGCTCAGTTAATTGATGGCAACGCAATTGCCGCCCAGATCAAGGCCGACGTGGCATCCCGGGTTGTCGCGCTGAAGGCGAAGGGCACCGCGCCCGGGCTTGCGGCCATCATCGTCGGTGACAACGCCGCGTCGATTAGCTATGTCTCAGGCAAGGCGGCCGACTGCGCGGAAGTGGGAATCTTCTCTGAGACGTTCCGGCTCCCGGAGACGGCCACGCACGAGGATGTTGTCCGGTTGATCGAGCGCCTCAATGCGGACGACCGCTTCCACGCCATCCTCCCCCAGTTGCCGATGCCCCGGCAGGTTCGGGAGCAGGAGGTCATCGATGCGATGCTCGCCCGCAAGGACGCTGATGGTCTGCATCCGGTGAACCTCGGGCGGCTGCTCCGCGGTGAACTCGACGGCGCCATCCCCTGCACGCCCCACGGCGTGATGGAGCTTCTGCGCGCCACCGGTATCGACCCGGCTGGTAAGCACGTCGTCGTGGTTGGACGTTCGACGCTCGTCGGGCGGCCGCTGGCCGTGCTGCTCAGCAACAAGGCGGCCGGCGCCAACGCGACGGTCACTATTTGCCACACCGGTACCAAGGACCTCGGGCAGTTCACGCGCGAGGCCGACATCGTGGTGCTCGCGGCCGGTCACGTGAACACGCTGACCGCGGCGATGTGCCGGCCGGGCGTCGTCGTCATCGATGTCGGCGTGAACCGGGTGGACGCGCCGACGCGACCGAGCGGCTACCGCCTCGTGGGCGATGCCGCGATGGACGTTCGCGAAGTGGCTTCGTACGTCACGCCGTACACCGGGGGCGTTGGCCCGATGACGCGGGCGATGTTGCTCGTGAACACGGTTCGCGCCGCGGAGAAGCTCGCCCGCGGAGAGTAGCTGGCCCGACCTGCCCAAATGCGCCTTTCCGGATGCCGTGCGACTATCTGGCGCATGAGTGAACTGCTTTCCCGGGCGAATGACCTTGCCCAGCGCATCTCCAGCACCATGGTGCGACTTTGACCTCGCCAACGATGAAGCTCGCGTAGAAGAACTCGAAGCGCAGTCCGCCGCGGCTGGCTTCTGGGATGACCCCGATAGCGCCCGCGACCTGATGCAGGAACTTGCAGCGGCGCGTGACCGTGTCGAAACGTGGGGCGGGTTGCACCGCCGCGCCTCCGACGCAGCAGAACTGATCGAACTCGCCGAGGCGGAAGGCGACAGCGACGTGCTCGCTTCGGCGGGCGCCGACCTCGACGCCATCGAGAAGGAGTTCGAGGCGCTCGAGTTCCAGTTGCAACTTTCGGGCCAGTACGACTCGCGGAACGCCATCCTCGCCGTGCATGCCGGCGCCGGCGGGACTGATTCGCAGGACTGGGCAGAAATGCTCCTCCGCATGTATCTCCGCTGGGCCGAACGGAAGGGGTACTCGACCGACATCCTCGACCTGACCGAGGGCGAAGAAGCCGGGATCAAGAGCACGACCGTCGAGATCAAGGGGAAATACGCGTTCGGCTACCTGCAGAGCGAGCGCGGCGTCCATCGGCTGGTTCGGCTCTCGCCGTTCAATTCGGCCAGCGCCCGCCAGACCAGCTTCGCGAAAGTCGAAGTGATGCCGGAAGTCGAGCAGGTCGGCGAAATCCAGGTCCCGGACGACGATATCCGCGTCGACGTCTACCGGTCGAGCGGCGCGGGCGGCCAGAACGTCCAGAAGAACTCGACGGCAGTGCGCATCACGCACATCCCCACCGGGATCGTCGTGACCTGCCAGAACGAACGCTCGCAGGGACGCAACCGCGAAAGCGCGATGAAGGTGCTCGAAGCACGGCTCCTCGAAATCGAACTGAACCGGCAAGAAGAGGAAAAGGCGCGCCTCAAGGGTCAGCACATGGACGTGAGTTTTGGCTCGCAGATCCGGAACTACGTGCTGCACCCCTATAAAATGGTCAAAGACGTGCGCACCGACTTCGAAACCAGTGACACCACCGCCGTGCTCGATGGCGAAATCGACGGGTTCATCGAGGCCTACCTGAAGTCGCGCGTGGGCGAGGAGGCATGAGCCGGATTGCGCTCCTGCTCGTTGCCCTGATGGCAGTGGGGCTACTGGTGGGTACGCCTGGGACGGCGGCCGCAGCCACGGTCGTCGAATCATCCACGGTCGTGAACGGATACCCGAAGGCGTTGACCTTCAAGCTCACGGCCCGAGCTGATAGCGACATAACCGACGTCACGCTTGCTTACTCGATCAAAGGCCGGGGCACCAACGCGCTCGACAAGCCGAAGGATCTGATCCCTGCGAAGAACCTGAGCACCGAAGTGGTCCTCCAGGTGAACTCGGCAGGCAACTACATCCCGGTCGGGTCGGACTTCGTCTACCACTGGGAGATCACGACAGCGGACGGGCAGGTGACCAGGAGCGATGAGCAGACGTTCTTCTACCTGCCGCCGAACCAGGACTGGCAGAAGGTCTCGAACGACTTCATGACCGTCTACTACCACGGCGACCGCACTTCGATTGCGAACGCCTACCTGAAGGCCGGCGCCGAGACCTACGACCGCATCGGGAAGCAACTGTACGGCATCACCCTCAAGCAGATCCCTGTGAAAGTGATCATGTTCGCCGACGAGAAGGAGAGCAACGATGCCCGCCCCGGTAGCGGGGCCACATTTGACTCCGCGGTCACCACCTGCGGGACGAAGGTGACCGACGACATCATCCTGCTCATCCCGGTTGCCTGCGGTTCGCCGGATCGGACGGACACACTGCGGCACGAGTTCGGCCATATCCTGAATGAGACGGCGGGCGAGGGAGCGCTGGGCAAGCTCCCGGCCTGGCTCGATGAAGGCGCCGCCGTCTACGCACAGTCCAGCCCGGGCGGGTACGAATCTGCGCTCAACTCGGCAGTCCGGGCCAACCGGCTCATCCCGTTCTCGCAGATGGGCATCCCCGCCAGCGATGCCCGCCAGGTCGACGTCTTCTATGGCGAATCGTGGGCGATGGTGGACTTCCTCATCAAGAAGGGCGGCGCGGAGAGCTTCGCCAAATACATGGCCACCATCAAAGGCGGCAAGCGGTTCGACCAGGCGCTGACCGACGTCTACGGCTACAAGGACCTGGCCGCGTTCGAAAGCGACTTCCGCAGTTCGCTGAACCTGCCTGGCCAGTCGCAGGCCACCCCGCGGCCAACGACCGGATCGACGCGGACGGCGACCGCTCCGACACGGACGCCGACGCGCGCGGCCGCTATCAGTTCGTCAAACGATGACGGCGGCGGCATCGGCAGGGGGAGCATCGTCATTGCCGGCGTCGCGCTGCTATTTGTCCTGGCCGCCATCTTTGCGGCGCTGTTCGCGCTGATGATGGGGAACAACCGGCGCCAGTCAGTCCCCGCGAAGCCGCGGGACACCGGCCCGCCGGCTCCTCCCAGCGCCTAACGCAAAGAGCCGGGTTCAGGCTTCCTCGCGAAGACCGCCGCGCAGCATCCAGAACCGCTGGAGCGCCGTGAAGTTCGCCAACAGCGCGAGGACGGCCACGACCACGGTGAGGGCGTTGAAGAGCAGCCCGATGGTGAGCAAAGCCACGCGCTCCTGTCGCCGGAAGAGGCCGTCGCGCATCGAGAGGCCCATCACTTCCGCACGCGCCCGCATGTAACTGACGGCGATGCTCCCGAAGATAGCCGCGTAGGCTGCTGCAGCCTGGATTTGCTCGCCGCGCTCGCTGAAGTACCAGCCACAGGCGGCGAGCACAATTGCCTCGCTCGCCCGGTCGAGCACTGCATCGAAGACCGCGCCGAAGGGACTGGCTGACCCGGTTGCCCGCGCCACCGCGCCGTCCACGAGGTCGAGCGCGGAGAACACGACATAAACGATTCCGGCTGCGAGGAGGTTCTCGCGCGTAATCAACCAGGCGGCCGCGAGGTTCCCGAAGAAGCCGAACAGCGAGATCATGTTCGGCGTGATACCGAGCCCGCCGACGGTCCGGCCGATGCCGTCCTGGATGCCCCGGGGTAGGCGGGTCGGAAGAAGCGTTACCGGCACGTCAGGCTTCCCGCGAGGCGGCGGCCAGCGTCTTCCGCGAGCGTGACGCGGCAACCTGCTGGTGTTCGTAGAGGATCCGCTCGTAGTACGAGAGCACGCGATGGGCGACGTGGTCCCAGCTGTAGTGCTGGGCGAGCGCCTGGCCGCGCCGCCCGAATTCAGCCCGCAGCTTCGGGTCCCGCAGCAACGTGGTGATGGCGGCGGCCAGTTCGGCAGGGTCCTTCGGCTTCACCAGCAGGCCCTCTTCCTCGTGCGTCATCACGCCTGCGAAGCCCTCGATGTTGCTGGCGACGACAGCCCGCCCGGCGGCGAGCGCTTCGAGCAGCACATAGCCCTGGCTTTCGTTGCCGGTGTTCGGGCAGGAGAAGACCGTCGCAGAGCGGTAGTAGCGCGGGAGGTCGGCGTAGGGCACGTTCGGCCGGAAGACCACGTCTTCGAACGCGGCCATCAACCGCTGGTAGCGGGTGAAATCGCCGGCGCCGACCACGATGAGGCGCGTGTTCGGCACCTGTTCACGGACGCGCAGGTAGGCCCGGAGCAGGTACTTGAGGCCCTTTCGTTTCTCCGGACGACCGACGAAGAGGACGTTCTGCCTGCCGTCGTTGAACTCCGGCATCGGCTCCGCGGGAGCGGAGAAGTGGGCGTAGTCGATCCCGTTCGGGATGATGTTGAAGTATCCAGCGAAGTACCGGCTGACCAGCGACGCGGCCGCCGGGGAGACGGCGATCTTTCCCTCGAGCTTGCGAAACCAGCGCCGGGTCAGCGGCGTGGTGTAGCCGTAGAAGCGGTTGCCGCCCTCCTTCGCAGCGTGGAAGGTACCCACCGTTGCGGACGTGGAGTAGCGAAGGAAGTGGTACGGAAGGAGCGGCATTAGCGGTTCGTGGAGGTGTACGACGTCGAACTTCCCTTCGCGGAGGACAGCCTTCACTTCGGGGGACTTCCACGCGAAGGTGATGCGTGCGACCGAGCCACTAACGCGCATGGGCCACGGCTTCCCCATGACCGTCACCTCGTCGCGCGCCAGGGCCGGCTCTGAAGCGGGTGCGAAGATGGTCACCTCGTGGCCCCAGTCGCGGAAATACGCGGCGAGGTGCTTGATGTGCGATTTCACGCCGCCCTCAACGCACCAGTCGTAGGGCGACACAATGGCAATCTTCATCGGCGTCTCACCCGGAGCATCTTCCGAGGCGTCGCACTGTACCCCCATGCCAGCCCGGCCACCACGCGTGAAATGCCCACGTCACGAAGCGAAGGGTACGGCCGCATGTGGGCTTGCGTCGTCCCCGAATGGATGGCTTCGCGTAAATGTTCGGCAGTTGAGCCTGCGAACAGTGTCCAGCCCGTCCCAACGTGCGGCAGGTGGTGGGCGTCCGACCCGCCGGTGACGGGCAACTTCCAGTGCGCTTCATTCCGGCTGGCGGCCCGCGCTCGGGTCCTCAAGGCGGCCGGGCTCGGGTTGGCCAATTCGATAGCGTCGAGGCGCTGTCCGTCTGATTCGGCCAGCCGGTCGAGCGTGCGCGCGCTAATCGAGCGTGTCAGCCAGCTCATCGGATGGGGAGCGATGGCAAGTCCCCCCTGGGCGTGGATCGCTTCGAGCGTGGCTTCGATGCCGCGAAAACTCGGCGGCGTGCGTTCGATGTACAGGGCGAGGAGGTGCCCCTGCATGGTCGTTATCTCCGCGCCGGGCACGACTTCGAACCGGTAGCCGCGCTGGGCGGCAAGCTCCCGCGCTTCGAGGCCGCCACGCACATCCTCGTGGTCGGTGATGGCGACAAGGTCGAGGTCAGTGCGATGCTCGATGTAATCGAGTACCTGGCTGACCGAAGCCATCCCGTCGGAAACGCGGGTATGGATGTGGAGGTCTGCCTTACCCACAGGCGTGCACCCGCCAGAAGTCCTCGGTGAACGCCCACTGGCCGGGGTCTCGCCGGAGGTGCGTTTCGAGCAGGCCGGCGAACCGTTCGACGGCGGCGAGGATGTCAGCTTCCTCGTCGTCCGTTTGGTCGACGCGGAAGGGCTCTTCGACGAAGAGGCGGAAGCGGTCATCTTCGATGCGTGCGGTGAAGACCGGGAGCACGAGCGCCCGAGACCTGCGGGCAATCTCCCACGGCCCGCGGGGCAGCCGGACCATTCGCCCGCAGAGGTCGACGCAGAGGCCGTTGCCCTGGATGTCGCGGTCGCCCATGAAACCGACGAGGCCGCCCTCCTGGAGCGTTGCCAGGCAGGCGCGGATGCCCTGGAAGCTCGTCTCGTAGAACCGTCCGCCGGCAGACGATCGAAGCCGGATGAGGTAGCGCGACCACGCCCGCGGCCGCTGTGCTTCGACGAGAGCCACGAAAGGGCGGCCACGGAAGGTGAGCGCCTGGATGGCCAGTTCTGCGTTGCCGCTGTGCGCGCTCATCGCGATGACGGGGCCCGGCTCCTTCAGCACGGCCAGCCGGTCGCCATTTACCAGTTCCAGGTGGTCTGCTTCGAACCGCTCCATCAGCCGTTCGGGGATGGTGCAGAGGTCGACGAAATAGCGTGCGATGTTCTGGCTGACGGCGAGTGCGGCGGCTTCGGCGGCCTTCCGGTCGCCGCCGGTCAACGGCAGCATGTTGCGAACCAGTCGGCGGGCCATCCCACGGTGGAGCGTGAACGCGAGCCAGCCAGCCCACGGGGCAATCCGGTAGAACGGCCCCGGGAACCTCCCGGCGAAGGGCTGAATGAGCCGTACGAACCAGAGCCGGACGCTCATGGCGCGACCCCCGCGGACCACATTGGCCGGAACATGTACCACTGGTCCGGGTACTGCCGAATGAACCGCTCGTGGGCGTGCATGATGGCCTGGGTGAGGTTGCGGATGTCCGCCTCGGCGTCGCCGGTTGCGGCGGTTTCGATGCCGAAGTCACAGAGCGTCGTAACAGCCGGGCGATGGGGATCGATGCGTGCGAACGCCGTGGGTATCACCTTCGCACCCGTTCGCAGAGCGAGGCGTGCGGGTCCAGCCGGCACGTCGACCTGCTCCCCGAAGAAGGAGACCCGGACACCGTCACCGGGGGTTGACCGATCGATCAGCAGAGCGAGCAGGCCGTTCTGCTTAAGCGCGCGGATGAGGGACGGTCCGGCCTTCTCCATCTTCACGATCGTCATCCCGAGGCGAGTCCTCGCGCCCATCACCATTGCGTCGAGCCGCGGGTCGGCGAATGTCTCAGCGACGACGGTCAGGGGGTAGCCGTGAGCGGCTGCAGCGCCCGCGCCGAGGTCCCAGTTTCCGAAGTGCATGCAGACAATGACCGCGCCCTTGCCGCACTCGAGGCTCTGCGAAAGCGCTTCGAACTGGGCTTCGCCCTCCACTTCCGCGATCAGTTCTCCGGGCGGGATAGACGGGAAGCGGATGAAGTCCGCGAGGTACTTGCAGTAGTTCACGAGGGAGCGCCTCGCGACCCGGTCGCGCTCTTTGCGCGAGACGCCGGGGAGCGCGCGCCAGTAGTTGGCCCGCATGGCCCTGCGCGCCCGGGGCCAGCAATAGTACGCGCCACTGCCGAGCGCCCAGGCAACGGCATAACTCACGCGCAACGGCAGCCGCCGGATGACCGCCGAGGCGACCCTCCACGCAAAGTACTGGACGCTGCTGCCGAGGTTCCGCACCACGTGCCCATCTTATCGGCGGGCGCAGTTGTGGGATGGGGCAGGCGCTTGCCGGCCGTCCCGTACAATCGCCGGCATGGAATTGAAAGCCACGGCCTACGCCGTCGAAAACAGGGTCGCCACGATCACCCTTAACCGGCCCCACCGGCTGAACGCATGGACCGGCCGGATGCACACCGAGTACCGCTGGTGCCTGGAGCAGGCTGAGGCGAACAGCGAGGTGCGCTGCATCGTCGTGACCGGGGCTGGCCGTGGCTTCTGCGCCGGCGCCGACTCGCAAGCGCTCGATGGCCACCTGGAGAAGGGCGGGTACGACTCCGGCACGCGCGCGGATGAACTGGCGACGCCGGGGTATGGCGTGCGGCCTGAGTTCGACACCGACTTCGCCTATCACTTCGGTCTTTCGAAGCCGGTCATCGCCGCCGTCAACGGACCGGCCGCGGGTGTTGGTCTCGTGCTGGCCTGCTACGCCGACATCCGGTTCGCCGTTCCCGGGGCGAAGTTCACGACCGCGCACGGACGGCTTGGCCTCCCGGCTGAGTTTGGCCTGTCGTGGCTGCTGCCGCGGCTTATCGGCCTCTCTCGCGCGCAGGAACTGCTCCTCTCGAGCCGGGTGTTCCTCTCGGATGAGGCGGCTGAGATGGGCCTCGTGCACCGCCTCGTCGAGCCCGAGCGTCTGCTCCCCGAGGTGTACGCGTACGCCCGGGCGTTCACGCACACGCTCGCGCCGTCCTCGCTGCGCGTCACGCGCCAGCAGGTCTATACGGACCTCCATCGCGACGTCGGTTCAGCAGTGGCGGAAAGCCAGACCCTGCTGAACCGGATGACCACGTCCCAGGACTACCGCGAAGGTGTCCGGGCGCTCATCGAAAAGCGCGAGCCGAACTTCTGACAGCCCGGAAGTACCCTATGCCAGGACCTGCGCAGCGAGGCTGCTGATTGCGACCCCGCGGCGGCCCTGCGTGAGGTCGTCGACGAATCCGTCGGTCGTGTACCCCACGGAGATGCCGGTCTCGGGGTCGCCCCAGCCAATCTGGCCGCCGGCGCCGCCGTGCCCGAACGCCCGCGGTGACGCTGAACGCCCGAACCCGCGCTGGAACCCAAGCCCGTCATCACCGGCCACCACAACCGTGAGGGCGCGGTTCACGGGCTGGTTGAAGATGAGGTCACGGTGGATGTCCGTGGTGCGAACCCTCGTCGCCCACTCGATCGTCTCGGCCTTCATGATGCGTGTGCCGTTCGCAGTCACGCCGCCGTTGACGAGCGGCTGATAGAACATCGCGAGTTGCGCGGCGCCAGCGATGCCGCCGCCGCCTGGCACCCCGACCGCCCGGATTTCGGGACGATTGAACGACGTAATGGCGTCCGGCGTGACTTCGCCCCAGCCGCCGGGCGGCGGGGTTGGCGGGACGAGGTAGCGGACATCGGCGACCTGGCCGTTCTTGTCCGCCGGGAGGCCCAGGTGGAAGTCGCTCAGGCCCATTGGCCCGAGGATCCGGTCGCGCACGTACTGTCGGAAGTCCCGGCCGGTGCGCCGTTCGATGAGTTCGGCAATGACCCAGTGCGCGCTGGTAGCGTGGTATTCGAACTTCGTCCCGGGCTCCCAGTTAAGCCGCCACCCGGCGAACCGTGCGAGCCGCTTCTCGCGGTCATCCCAGTCCAGCGGGTTGAACGGCGCCAGGGGGAAACCGCCGATGTGGAGCATCACCTGTTCGACCGTGATCTGGTCTTTCCCGTTCGCGCCGAACTCGGGGATGATGTCCGCTACCCGCTCCTCGATCTTGAGGAGGCCGTCTTCGCAGACGGTCCAGGCCGCGGCGCCCACGACTGCCTTGGTGGAACTGAAGATGGCGTAGAGGGTGCTGTTCGTCGCCGGGACCTCGGCTTCGGCGCCATTGTGCCGAACCGTGCCGAAGGTTCGAACGCCGGCCAGTTGGCCGTGGCGCGCCACCGCAACCTGTGCGCTCTTCAGCGTTCCATCGTCGACGTCGCGTTTGGCGCGGGCATAGAGCGCCTCCAGCTTTTCGGAGTCGATGCCGAGGTCTTCCGGTTTGGCCGCCACCATCTCAGCTGTGGGCATGAACAGTTCCTCCGGGGTTGTCTTCGGGCGAAACATACGCGGCTCTCGCCTGCGGCGAAAACCGGTGCGTCCCGGCCGCTGCCGGCAGGGCGGGTACAATGGGGCCACGCCTCCGTAGCTCAGGGGATAGAGCAGCCGCCTTCTAACCGGCTGGTCGAAGGTTCGAGTCCTTCCGGGGGCGCCAATCGAAGAGCATTCGGCGCGGGCTGGCGTGCACCTCGCCGAGCCGGAACCTTTACACTCCACCCCACAATGAAGATCTCCGAGTCTGTCCGCGCCGTCCTCGTCGCCGATGAAAATCCGATGCACCCGGATTTCACCGGCATCTACCTCGTCGGCAAGAAGGGGCGCCAGTCCCTCACCATCGATTCCGGCGAAGCGCTCGACCGCTATCAGTGGTTCCTCCGCGGCTACCTTGCAGCCGTCGAGCAGGAAGAAATCGCAATCGCCACCATCACCCATCACCACTCGGACCACTCGGGCAACCTGAAGTGGGCGAAAGAGTTCCTCAAGGCCGACATCACGATCCCGGCAAACGGCCGCTCGCTGCTGAAGGGCCGCATTCCCACGAAGGTGGACACCCTGAAGGACGGGGACGTCATCGACCTCGACGGGGGCGTCCGCGTCCAGGTCCTCGCCACCCCGGGCCATAGTGTCGATTCGCTCTGCTTTTACATCGAGGAGGAGGGCGTCCTCTTTTCGGGCGATACGCTCCTTGGCAGTTCGACCACCACCGTGAGCGACCTCGCCGCGTACCGGAGGTCGCTCAAGCGCCTGCTGGAGCTCCCGAACCTGAAGGTGATGTGTCCCGGCCACGGCAAGATCATCAATGACCCGCGCGAGCGCCTGCAGATGTACATCAAGCACCGCGACATGCGCGAACAGCAGATCCTCAAGGCGCTCGAAGGCGGGGGAGCGATCAGCAGCTGGGACATCATGCTCCAGCTCTACCCCGACATCGATAAGCGGTTGCGGCGAGCAGCCGACAGCAATGTCCGCTCTCACCTGAAGCAGCTCGCCGATGAGGGCCGGGTGAAGTTGTACGAGGGGAAGCCGCGACGGCCGAAATCAGCGGCCCGGGTGCAGCAGGACGTTGAACACGTCCGGCAGCGGGACCTGGCCATCAAGCATGGCCGCAAGCTCGAAGCCGAGCGCAGCCGGGCCGAAGTCCGTGCCCAGGAGAACCCGCCGACGGGCGAGTGGAAAGAGCCGCCACGGTTCGAACTGCTCTGACGACGCAGGTCAGGTCTGCTGGCCGGTGATGTACTCGGTCATGTGCCGGATCTGGTCTTCCTGGTGGAGCGTGATCCAGCGCATGAGGTCGCCGATCGAGATCATGCCGATGAGCTGGCCGCCTTCGACGACCGGCAGGTGGCGCATCCGGCGCTCGGTCATCAGCGCCATGACTTCCTCCACCCGGTCGGTTGGCGCAATTGCGACGATATTCCGGGTCATCACACTGCTCACGCGGGTCATCGCCGGGTCTTTGTCTGCATCGACTACCCGGCGAAGGACGTCACGCTCGGTGAACATGCCGATCGGGTGGCCGGACTCAGTCACAACGAGCGCTCCGATGCCCTTCTCGTTCATCTCCCGGACCGCCTGGGAGACGGTGACTCCCTTGCCGATTGTGTAGACCTGGCGCCCCTTTTCGGCGAGGACGCTGCTGACGAAGCCAAACACGCAACACCTCCGAATGCTGGTCATCCCAAGTATAGAGAGGTGTCAAGAGGGTCATCTGTGGTTCGGTGGAGGAAGCCGCGGGTGCTGGCGAACTACGGCCGGCGCTGGATCTTTTTGTTGTCCCAGGTGACCGTGCGTGATGGCTCGAAGACCACCCAGCGCCAATGCCGGCCGCGTGCAGTTGATTCGTTCCTGCGCGGCTCGGCCGGTTCGCCGTGGCCGCCGGCGTACTTTCGGCCCATCTGCAGGCGGACCTTCTCGAGGTCCGGGTCGGCCGCCTCGGCCGCGGCGTCTTCGAGGACGGTTGCCCGGCCCTGGAACATCGCGCCCTGCAGTTCGGGGAACTGTTCGTTCCGGTCGACGAGCACGGTGCAGGCCTGGTTGCGCCGCAGGTTCACCACCTTCTGCCCGCGGCAATAGAAGTAGACCTTGCCTCCGGCCCAGCCGAACCAGAGCGGGGTCAGGTTGATGCGCGTTCCCGGACCGATGCTGGCCACGCGCATGTTCCAACTGGAGAGCATCAGTTCATCGAGTTGTTCGGGGGTGAGTGCCAGTTCGGCTGGGATGGGCATAGGAGACGCCTCGAACGGTAGCTGTGGGGATGATACGATAGCCGCCTTGCACCCGGGCGGGTGTGGTTCAATGGCAGAATGCGACCTTCCCAAGGTTGAGACGAGGGTTCGATTCCCTTCGCCCGCTCCAACGCTCCCGGCCTCCGTCTACGCCATCGCGCGTGTGTACGTCGCCAGGTCGAAGTAGTCCCGCCAGGTCCGGATTTTCCCGTTCTCCATCTCGAACACGCCGACGCATGGCAGGTCAACGTGCTTGCCGTTCGAGTCGGTGCGGTCCAGGCGCTCTGCGAACACGACATCGCCGTTCCCGGCGATATTGAGCAGGTCCCAATCGGTCTTCTGCCAGCTGCTGAGGAAGCGCTGGATGGTGGCGCGCACAGCTTCCGTCCCAACGGCCGGCGGGCCGGGCATGTTGTGGTACGTCGGAGAGCCGGTGAAGTACGCCATCATGCGATCTGTATCGAGATGCGAGAAGTCGGCGCAGAACGCGCGAATGACGGCGATATTGTCGGTACTCACTGGCGGCCTCCGAGGTTGGGGCCGCGATTCTAGCACGCGGTGATGCGGCGGTGACGATGGCCGCCAAGGGGACGCAGAAAGCCCGCTGATGGCCAGATCAGCGGGCTTCGATTCCTACCAGGATGTGGTGGGAAGTGAGTGAGTTCAGGCGACGGCGGGCTCGCCGCGCTGCGGGCGCATCCCGCGGACCATGGCCGGCGTCACGACCGGGCCATTGGCACGGGCCCCGGCGAGGTCCCGCTGGGCCCGGCGCAGGAAGTCGCGAACCTCGAGTTCGCCTTCGTAGCCGGAGAGGGAGACCACCGGGAAGAGCTGGTGGGCGTACTCCTGGGGGATGGCTGAGCCGAGGGCCGGGAGCATGTTGTCCGCCTTCTCCGCGGCCGTCTGGTCGGCATCGTCAGAGATGATGGCGGCGAAGATCGGCCCCTGCAGGTGGGCGACGAAGTCGCCTTCGCCGACTGCGTGGCGCATCGCCCGGGAAATCGACGGCAGGAAGCGCTCTTCGTTCGGCTTCACCCGATCAAACTCGCCGAAGTCGGTGAGGACGAGCGAAAAGCCGCGCCCGTTGCGGACCGAGCGCATCATCTGGCGGCGCAGTTCGAAGACGAAGTGGCGGCTGTTGGGCAGGCCCGTGCTTTCGTCTTCGTAGATGCGGCCCCGCATGCGGTCGAGGGCGCGATGGAAACGGCGGCCCTGCTCCGACTGCTCATACCAGAACTGTGCGTGGATCCCGGCGAACAGCACCGTCGACAGGAGGATGATCAGGACGTTGGCGTGGCCGCCGTTCGAGATCACGGTCTGCAGTTCGACGCAGAAGATGATGAGCCAGAGCGCGAACGTCATCGGCCTCAGGAGCCGCAACAGGAGCGGCGACTCAACCGACCCAAGTTCTCCCTGGTCGGTCGATGGGAACAGGAATGCGTTCAGCATTGGCGGCTTGTTCACGGGTGCGCGTCCTCTCGCGTTCTACATAGAAGGTCGAACGTTTTGGGACGCGCGGACAGTCTTTGTTTGTAAACCGTGCGTAATCTCTGCCGCCGGGCAGCGGAGAAACGGGGTAAGCCGTTTCTAGCCGCGCTTCGGGGAAAGTTTCCGCAGGTACTCCGAGATTGCCTCGGCAGCGCGGCGGCCGTCCGCGAGGGCGGTTACCACGAGGTCCGCGCCGTTGACATTGTCGCCGCCGGCGAAGACGCCCGGGCGGCTCGTGCGGCCGCTGTCATCGGTCTGGATGAGCGCCTTGCGGTCAGAACGAAGGCCGGAGGTCGTCTGTGGGAGCAGCGGGTCGGCGCCGTAGCCGATGGCGATGGCGACGGTGTCTGCCTTGATCATGAACTCGCTGCCCTTGACGGGGATCGGCCTGCGGCGGCCGGAGTCGTCGGGTTCGCCCAGTTCCCTGCGCTGGCATTCGACGGCGACAACCTTGCCCGATTCGTCCCCGATGATGCGCGTCGGAAGCGTGAGCATCTCGAACCGCACACCTTCCTCGCGGGCGTTCTTGCGCTCTTCGCCGCGGCCCAGCATCTCCGCCTCGGTGCGGCGGTAGACGCAGCTCACGTTCTCGGCGCCGAGGCGGATGGCCGTGCGGACACAGTCCATCGATGTATCGCCGCCGCCGATGACCACGACGTCGTTGACGCTGGGGACCGGCTCGCGGTAGTTCTGCGGGAGTTGCTCGGGGGCGAGGTTCCCGCGGACGAGGAAGTCGGTCGCCGTGTAGACGCCCTTGAGGCTCTCGCCATCGATCTCCATCTGGTTGCCGACACCCGCACCAGTGCCCACGAAGACCGCTTCGAACTTGCCGGCGAGCATGTCATCGATGGTCACATCGCGGCCGACGTAGGTGTTGCAGACGAACGTCACGCCGAGGGCTTCGAGGTGAGCGATGTATTCATCGACGATGCTCTTGCGCATCTTGAAGTTCGGGATGCCGTAGACGAGCACTCCGCCTGGTTCGGGCCAGAATTCGTAGACCGTGACGGAATGGCCTTCGAGCGCGAGTTGCTCAGCCACTGCGAGGCCGGCCGGACCGGAGCCAACGACGGCGACGTTCCGGCCGGTCTTCTCGGGCAGGTAGCGCGGCATCGGGTAGCCGGAGAGCTCCTGGCGCTGGGAGTCGGTGCAGAAGGCCTCGAGTTTGCCGATGGTTACCGGCGGTTCCTTCTGGCCATTCGGGCGAATGGCGAAGCCGACGACGCAAGCGCCCTCGCAGAGCTTCTCCTGCGGGCAGAGGCGTCCGCACATCTCGGGCAGGTTGCTTGTTTCGCGGAACTTGTCGGCCGCGCCGAGGATGTCGCCGACTTCGAGCAGGGCGAATGCCCCGGGAATGTCGTTCGAGACGGGGCAGGCTTCCTGGCAGGGCGCCGAGGGGCACTGCAGGCAACGCGACGCCTCAACTTTGGCGGCGTTCAGGTCGAACCCGATGTAGGTCTCGTCGAAGTTCCGCTTTCGCGCTTCGGCGTCCTGTTTCGGGACGGGCTGGACACTGATGGAGAGACGGCGAGCTACTTCATGCGTCATAAAGCAAAAGCGTGAACGGCCGGCGCGAACGCCACCGATCGTTTCATCCTTGTTGGAGGGTCCACTCGATCCTACCGGAGGGAAAGGGGATGTCAACGAACACGAAGGACGCCAGAATGGACGGCATTCCCCGGAGGACTTGCCCATGACCAGACTCGCACCCCTGAACCTTGAGGCGCTCACGCCCGAACAACGAGAAGTTGCCGACGCAATCCGCAATGGACCTCGCGGCGGATTGCGCGGCCCATTCGAAGCATGGTTGCGTGCGCCCGGCCTGGCTGACCCTGCGCAGCGGGTCGGCGCGTACTGCCGATTCGGGAGCAGCCTCCCCGCCGACATCAATGAACTGGCCATCCTCCTCACCGGGAAGCACTGGAAGGCGCAGTTCGAGTTCTGGGCGCACGCACGGCTGGCGCTCCAGGCGGGGCTCGACCCGGCCATCATCGAAGCGGTCCGGACCGGCGCTGAGCCACCGTTCACGCGCGACCTCGAGCGCGTGGTCTACTCCTTCGTGACCGAATACCTCACGACCAATCGCGTTTCGGACGTGACCTATCGGCGGGCGGTCGAGACGTTTGGCGAACGCGGCGTGGTCGACCTCGTGGGGGTGGTGGGCTACTACGGGCTGGTTTCGATGACCCTGAACGTGTTCGAAGTCGAGGTCCCGGAGGGCCACGAGAACCCGCTCTGAACGGCATTCGGGAAGAGCGGCGCCCGTGTACACTCGCGGCACACATTCTCTTTCGTCCGGAGTAACTCGTGGCCACCTTCGAAGAAGTGCGGCAATCGCTGGACTTGCCGCTCATCTGCGCACCGATGACCGGGGTGTCCGGTCCAGAACTCGTGACTGCAGCCTGCCTCGCTGGCATCGCCGGATCGTTCCCGACCCGAAACTGTGAGACGCCGGAGCAACTCGAGGACTGGCTGACGCGCATCCAGGCCGCCCGTGCGAAGGCCCGTGACGCCGGGGCGCATGTTGGACCGCTGGCAGCGAACATCATCATTCGCGGCAACCGGCGCATTGCCGAGGACATCGCCACTGTCATCAGCCACGGCGTGGATTTCGTCATCACAAGTGTCGGATCACCGAAGGATGTCTGTGGGCCGTTGAACGACGCCGGAATCTGCGTCCTGGCGGATGTTGCCTCGATGCGGCACGCCGAGCTTGCCCTCGAAGCTGGCGCCAGCGGGCTTGTGCTGCTGAGCGCCGGCGCCGGCGGGCACACCGGCTGGGCGAACGGGTTCGCCTTCGCGCGGGCCGTGCGCCGCACGTTCGACGGCCCGCTCGTGCTCGCAGGCGGCGTCAGCGACGGGGTCGCGCTCTGGGCCGCCGAGGTGCTCGGCTATGACCTTGCCTACATGGGCACCCGGTTCATCGCCACCAACGAGAGCGTGGCTTCGCCGGAGTGGAAGCAGACGCTGGTCGACGTCGAGTTCGACGAAATCGAGGTCGCGATGGCCCCGAACGGCGTCGCTGCGAGCATGATCAAGGGCGGCCGCGGCAGCGCAGGCCACTCGGTCTCCGGTGTGCGGAGAGTGGCAAGTGTCGCGGACGTCGTCGCGGAGACTGCCTCCGAATACGCCGCTGCCCGCAATGCGACGCGCGTCCGCCTGGGGTAGGCAGCGGTTCAGGCCGCAGGATCGCCGGCAGCGCCTTCTTCGGTTTCGGGCGGGTCCTCACCGGGGTCTCCGGTTTCTGGTTCCAGCGGGCGGGCGTCCTCGCGGAAGGCGCTCATGTAGACGAGGTCGTCGTAGGCCCCATCGAGCCAGATGTGGCGCTTCAGCCGTCCCTCTTCTTCGAAACCGGCGTGGCGGAAGGCGCTCTGAGCACGCAGGTTTGTGCCATTCACCGTCAGCCAGACTTTCTGCAGGTTCAGCAAGCGGAAGGCGTAGCGGGTGAGTAGCGCTACGGCGTCACGGCCGTACTTCCGGTTGCGGTAGTCGGCGTCGCCGATGGTGATGCCGAGTTCGCAGCTGCGCGCCGCGTGGTCGAAGTGGTGCAGGATGCTCTGGCCGATGAACTTGCCGCCCTGGACTTCCATGCCGAACCAGATGAGGTCGCGGCGCGGCCTCGCGAGGTGCTGCTCGAACTCGGCGACCACCCGCTCGTACTCCATCGGCATCGGAGGACCGTCGCTGGCAAGCAGCAGCAGTTCCACGTCGTTGAGGAACTCGGTGTATTTCTCCAGGTAGTCGCGGCGCATCGGCCGCAGGATGATCTTTTCGCCCTTGAGCATGGGGTCCCCCTCATCGCGGGGCAGCGTGAGCTACCCGCCCCACCCTACAAGAGTCGAACGGACGGGGTCCGATCCACAGTGCCCAGACGGCCGCTGGCGGAAATGCTAGGGGGTGTAGACAATAGTCATAACGCGGTGCTACCGTTCCATCTGCCTAAGCAATTGAGCGATTTGGCCACCTTTACCCCGAGGTCCACGCCCACCCATGGCCATCATCACGCCGTTCGACAACTACCTTGACCTCGTCGAGGCTGCTCGCGAACTCGCCATCCACCCGCAGAGCCTGCGCCGCCTGATCAAGCAGCGGAAGGTGCCCGCCACCCTCTTCGCGGGCAAGTACCTGATCGAGCGGGACAAGCTGGAGATGTTCAAGAGCAACTATGACCCGCGGCCTGGCCGGAAGCCGATTCGCCGCCTGTTGTAGTTCGCGCGGTCCTTCGGACACGGAAAACGGCGGCCAATGCGGCCGCCGTTCAGTCGTTGCGAACCGTCGCCCGGGCTACTGGAAGATGTCGCCCTTACTGGTGAGCACGACCAACAGGATCATTACAACGATTTCGACGGTGAGGGCGAATCCGATGACGCCCGTCCACACGACCTGTGCCGCGCCGCGCGTTGCGAAGACCGGGATGGTCAGGATGATGCTGCTGCCGAGGAAGATGATCAGGCAGATGACACCGAGGCTGTTCGCGCTCACGAGGAAAGGCAGATAGGCCAGCATTCCAGCTCCACGAGTCACGGGCGGTCGCCCGCGGTTGTTTCGACTCCGAATCATAGCGAAGGTTCGGAAACAGGAAACCTTTACGAGCGGCCACGGGCGGCGAAGCGGGTAGCGCATTGCCCGCAAATGTCCCAGACTCCCGCCGCGAATCTCACTTGGGAGTGCTCTCAATTGCCCACCGCCGCTGAATCTCGTGCAGCCATCGCTGCCGCCTTCGACACCTATAGCGCAGAACTCGCCCAGGCCGGCGCCGTTTGGGAGCAGAAGCCAGAAGGCTCCGCCGACGGCGAAGCCGCGTGGTGCGCCCGCCAGGTCGCCGAACACATCGCCAGTGCCGGCATCTTCTTTGGCGCTGGCATTGCCACTGCCTGTGGGCTCGAAGCGCCGGAGCTGGAGCGAATCTCGCTTCCCGATGCCAGCGCCGCCAGCGGCGAGACCCGGCGCACCCACGGTCTCCTTATGGATGTCGTGAACAAGGTCAGCGACGAACACCTGGGGATCGAGTTCGAGACGCCACAGCTCGGCAAGCAGACGGTCGCGTCGATGCTCGGAGTGGTGAGCTACCACCTGAACGACCACGCGAACCAGTTGAAGACCCTGCGCGGCGGCTAACCACCTCCGCATCCGACGCCGAACGAAAGAGGGGGCAGCTAACGTGGCTGTCCCCTCTGTGCTGTGTGGGCGATTGGCGGCTTCTTAGTCCGGTTCGATGACCGCGAGCACCTGGCCTTCGGTCACCCGGGCGCCCTCTGCGACCGGGATGTCCTTCACGATGCCGCTGCCCGGCGCCTTGATCTCGTTCTCCATCTTCATCGCTTCGAGGAGGAGCAGGACATCGCCCTTGGCGACGGTGTCGCCTGTCTTGACCTTGATGGCGAGGACGCGCCCGGCGATCTGGGCTGTGACGCCGCCCTTGACCGCGGCTGCCGTGGCGCCGCCGCCAGCGGGTCCGGAGGCCTTGCGCTCGCGGGGTGCAGGGCCTGTGCTGAGCCGGCCGTCGATTTCGACGGCGAAGGGCCGGTAGTCCACCTGGACCGCGAGCGACGAAGTCTCCCGTTCGCCAGCCGGGGGAAGCTGGACGCGGTACTGCACCCCTCCTGCGGTGACCGAGCTGAGGCCCGCTTCCTCGCGGACCTTGATGTCGTATTCGTGCCCGTCGACGACCACCTTGTCGCCGCGGACTTCGACGTTGTATTCCCTGCCGCCAACCTTCACTGTCGCCATTTCGGATCTCCTATCGCATCTGCCGCATGCGGCCGAAGTTGCGCCAGGCGGCGGGTTCGCTGCCGTTCGACGCGATGTGCTGCACGGGCGCAGGGGCCTGCGCCTTCTTTTCGCCGATGGCGAGCGCGCCGACGAGGGCGGCGACCAGTTCGCGTTCGGGCCCGCCGCCCGAGTTGCGCCACTCGAGGAATTCGCGTGCGGGCTGAGGGAACATGAGGTAGCTCAGGACGTCATCGATGTCCCGGGCCGTGTCGCCGATCTCTGCCTTCGCCGCTTCGATTTCGGGAGCGAGGTCGTCAGCGGGACGGTGGGTAATCGGCTGCTCGTCTCCGAGGAGTTCCTTCAGGACGTCCGGCGCGATGGGGGTCGGCGTCGCGCCGTACATACCCTTCGCGAGATTGCGGGTCTCTTTCGTAACCGTGCCGTAGCGCTTGCCGGTGAGCACGTTGAGCACCGCCTGGGTGCCGACAATCTGTGAGCTGGGCGTGACCAGCGGCGGGAAGCCCAGGTCCTCACGGACGCGGGCGTTCTCGGCCAGCACTTCGGGCAGGCGGGCTTCGGCGCCCTGCTCGCGGAGTTGGCCCACGAGGTTCGAAATCATGCCGCCGGGCACCTGGTGCGAAAGCACGCCGGCGTCGATGCCGAGAAGGCCGCTTTCGAACTTCCAGTACTTGCGGCGCACGCCCTTGAAGTAGGTCGCGAGTTCCTCGAGCGTTGGGATCTGGAGGCCGGTCGCAAGGTCCGGGTCCTCGGCGAGGGCGGCGACGAGTGTTTCAGTCGCTGGCTGGCTGGTGCCGCCGGCAAGCGCGCTGATCGCGCAGTCGATGACGTCGGCGCCGGCCTGGACGCCCATCAGGTAGGCCATCTCGCTGTAGCCGGAGGTGTCGTGGCAGTGCATCTGGAGCAGCATGTCCGGGTGGTCGGCCTTCAGCCGGCTGACCAGTGCTTTCGCCATCATCGGGCTGAGCAGGCCGGCCATATCCTTGACGCAGAGCGAATCGGCGCCCATCTCGACCATCGTCGTCGCCATTTCGGCAAACGCATCGACGGTATGAACCGGGCTGATGGTGTAGCAGATGGTGCCCTGGACGTGTCCCCCGGCGCGCTTTACGGCACGGAAGGCGGTCTCGAGGTTCCGGACGTCGTTGAGCGCATCGAAGATGCGGAAGATGTCCATGCCGTTCGCCACAGCGCGGTCGCAGAACTCGTTGATCACATCATCGGCGTAGTGCCGGTAACCGACGGCGTTCTGTCCCCGGAGGAGCATCTGGGTGGGGGTGTTCTTGAGCCGCTTCTTCACTTCGCGGAGGCGCTCCCAGGGGTCTTCCTTGAGGAAGCGCATGCAGGAGTCGAAGGTGGCGCCGCCCCAGCATTCGATGCTGTGGTAGCCGACAGAGTCCATGAGTTCGAGGACGGGAATCATGTCCTCGGTGCGCATTCGCGTCGCGAGGAGCGACTGGTGGCCATCGCGAATGGCCGTTTCCATGATGCCGACGGTCATGGGGCAAAGTCCGTTTGGGAAGTGTAGGGGGCCGGAGAGGCCGCGGAGGTTCCACCGTACCACCGGCGGCGGTTAGGAGTTAGGGCTGATGCCGGGTTGGCGTGGGTGTGTGCGCCGTCAACGTTTGTTTCGCGCTTAAGGACGGACTCCGCGAAACTGACTGTCCCAACATAACCTTTCGAGCATCGCCAACATGATCATTCGTATGTCCCCCGGGGCTTCCATCGAACAACTGGAGCGGGTTATCAACCGCATCACGCAGGACTACGGCCTGCGCTGCGAGACCATCGTCTCGGACACCACCGTTATCGGTGTGAAAGGCATCGCATCGGTCGTCGATGAGGGCCGCATCCTCGAGCTGCCCGGCGTAGACCGCGTCATCCGCATCACGGAGAAGTACAAGGACGCGAGCCGGAGCTTCCACCGGGACGATTCGGTTATCGACATCGCCCCGGGGGTGCGCGCTGGAGGGCCGCACCTCACGTTCTTCGGCGGGCCCTGCGCCATCGAATCCGAGAAGCAGGCCATTGAATCGGCCATGATGGCGAAAGACGCAGGCGTCGATGTCCTGCGCGCGTTCGTCGATAAGTCGCGCACAAGCCCGTACGACTACCGTGGGCTCGAACTACAGAAGGGCCTCGAAATCGCCGCCGCGATGAAGGAGGCTACCGGCCTCCCGACAGTGTCCGAACTGATCGACCTTCGCCACCTCGATGCCTTCCTCAAGGCAGGGATCGACGTCATCCAGGTCGGCGCGCGCAGCGCCCAGTACTCGCCGCTACTCGAAGAACTCTCGCGGATTGAGAACCCGGTGGTGCTGAAGCACGGCTTCGGCAACGACCTCAACGAGTGGCTGTGCGCGGCCGCCTACATCATGTCCGGCATGGACCGCGAGGGCCGGGTCGCAGGCTCGGGGAACCGCAACGTCATCCTCTGCTACCGCGGCATCAAGAGCTTCGAAAGCGAGACCCGCTTCGGCGCGGACACAGGCATGATCCCACTGGTGCGGATGCGCTCCCACCTCCCGCTCATCGCCGACCCCAGCCACAGCGGCGGCGACCGCCGGCTCGTCGAGCGGATGACGTACGCCTTCGTCGCTGCGGGCGCGCAGGGCATTGAGTTCGACATCCACAACAACCCCGCCGAGGCGCTCTGCGACGGCAAGCAGGCCGTCCAGGAAGACGCCGGGCGGATCATCGCGACTGCCCGCCGGATCCATGCCATGCTCGACGGCATCGGTATCGAGACGGGCTCCAGCGTGCCAGTAGCGGCGGTCTAAAACGCCGCGCGAACAAAAGTCACATCGAAATCCGGGGCTCGCGAGTACACTCGATCCATGCGACCGGGCTCCCGTGATATTCCACTGCCGTTCACGGCGGCGCGCCGAGTGCGCCCGCCTCAGCTCCCATGGCTCTTCGCCGTCTGGATGGCCGCCTCCGCGCTAACCGCGGTCTCGGCCGGACTCGTGCTGGGCATCCTCGCCGCCACCCAGGACGGCTTCGGCGCCAGCCACTGGACCGAAGCCGTGCAGGCGCACGGGCGCCTCCAGCTCTGGGCGTTCGCAGGCGTGTTCATCGTCACGCTCTCGTTCGAGTTCCTCGTCCGCATGAACGGCCGGCCGTTGTTCCCCGTGCCGGTGCGTGCTGGCGTCCCCGGGGGGCTGCTGCTTGGCGCGCTGCTGATGGCTGCCGCCCAGGTCTGGAACGGGCCGCTCGGTTTCCTGGGCCCTATGGGTGGAGCTGTCCTGCTGGCGGCGGCCGGTCTGTTCGCCTGGGAAGTCTGCCACGTCCGTCCCCCGCACAGCCTCAAGCTTGACCCGCAGCCCTGGTTCTTCTGGCTGGGGTCGGTCTGGCTCTTCATTGCCGCAGCGGCGACGTTCGCGCTCTCCCTGCGCTGGGACGGCGGCGTCTCGCTGCCAGTCGAATCCCATGCGGTCGCCGAGATCTTCATTCGCGGCTTCATCATCCAGGTCATCCTGGCGGTTGCCCCGCGGGCGATGGTGGGCCACCTGGGCCTGCGCCGCATCGATGCCCGGCAGCAGATCATCCTGCTCGCGCTCGTGAACGGCGGCCTCATCACCTGGCTGGCTGGCCAGGATGCAGGAGTCCTGCCCGGCGTTTCCGCCCTGGTTCGACTGGGGAATATTGCTCTCGGTGGCGCGCTGCTTGCTCTCACGTGGTGGCTTGGCGTGCTGGATGCCCGCCGGCCACGCCGCGAACGGTACGACTGGCTCCTCCCGATCGCCTGGATCGCCGTTGCCGTCTACGGCATCGCGCTCATCGCTATCAGTGTCACCCCGTCGCTGGACCTGAACCTGTACCAGGAAGGCGCCATCCGCCACCTGTTCCTGTTGGGCTTCATGGTCCCGCTCATGATCGGGATGGCTCACATCGTCCTCGAACGCTTCGGCATCGGCCGGATCCCGAACGTAAACGCGCTGACCGGCGCGTTCATCGTGGCGATCGTCGCGTGGCCGCTGCGCATCCTGCCCGCGCTGACGGACTCGGCGCCGGGTTCGGTTGGCCAGGGCCTGATGGGTCTCTCCGGTGTGTTGATGATGGTCAGCCTGGCGCTCACCGCGTTTGTTTGCGCCCGGGTTGCTTACCTTGCCAGCCGGCCGCGGACGATGACGGTGGTTGGCCTACCCGCCTGATTCAGGCGAGGATGCGCGCCTTCGCGGCCGACATCGCCGTGGTGCTCAGCCCGATGCTTTCGAGGTAGCCGGCGGGTCCGCCGTAGGTCGTCGCGATGTGCCGCAGGGTCGCCTGCATCACGTCCGGTGGCGATGCCATCAGTTCCTGCGCGCGCTCTTCGGTGATGCCGCGCTCGGCCATCTTCGGGCGCCATTCGGGGAACAGCGGCGCCAGCAGGGAAGCAGACACGGCATAGTCCTCTACGATGTCCGTCTCCTCGATGCCTGCGAGGCCGAGAATGAGGGCGGCGGCAACGCCTGTCCGGTCCTTGCCGGCGGCGCAGTGGAAGAGCACGCCGCCATTCGTGCCGGCGAGCACTTCGAAGAGCGTGCGGTAGGCGTCCCGGCCGGTCTCGAGCATGCGTTCGTAGACCACTGCGTAGCCGGGGAACGGTTCGTTTGCCTGGCCCGTCGGGGATTGGTCCTGTTCGAAGACGGGAGCGAAGACGTGCTGGATGCCGAACGGAACCGGATCCGGCGTCGCTTCTCGCTCCCGCTCGGCCGTGGAGCGGAGGTCGATGATGGTGGCGACACCGGCGTCGCGAAGGGCGCCGAGCCCGTTGGCGGTCAGCCGGTGCAGGCCCGCCGAGCGGACGATGGTGCTGGAGGTGGTACGGCCATCGAGCGACCGGTAGCCGCCGATGTGGCGCACGTTGTGTGCGATTTCGAGCCTCAGCTCGCGGTTGGTGATCGTTAGCGTCATACAAACAGCTTCGCAGGCGTCCGTGAACCACGCATTAACGGCCAACTGCGCTTGTCTCTTCGGCGCGTTCTGGCAACGATCGCGGCGTGATTAACCGCGACCGGATCGTCCAGACCTTCCTCGAACTCGTTGCCATCGATTCGCCGTCCGGCGAAGAAGATGCCATCGCTGCCGAACTCGAACGGCGGCTGCAGGCGCTCGGACTCGAAGCCAGCCAGGACGCCGCCGGGAATGTCCTTGCTCGGCGAGACGGCACAGGCGATGCCATCCTTCTCTCCGCGCACATGGACACGGTGGAGCCCGGCCGTGGCATCAAGCCTGTCTGGGACGGTGCGGACATCATTCGCAGCGACGGGACGACCATCCTCGGTGCCGACAACAAGGCCGGGTGTGCGGTCATCCTCGAGGTCATCCAGTCGGCCATCGAGGACGGGGCGGAAACGCGCGCCATCGAGGTTGCCATCAGCCGAGGCGAAGAGGTTGGCCTGACCGGCGCGGCGAACATGGACTACAGCCGCATCTCCGCGAAGGTCGCCATCGTTATCGATAGCGGCGGGCCGCCTTCGAGTATCCAGGGGCAGGCGCCGTACCACAGCGTGTACGACATCGCGGTCCACGGGCGCTCGGCGCATGCCGGCCTCGAACCGGAGAAGGGCGTGCCAGCCATCTCTATCGCCGCCGAGATCATTGTTGGGCTGCCGCAGGGGCGCTTCGACAGCGAAACGACCGGGAACGTGGGCAAGGTCCAGGGCGGCCTCGTGCGCAATGCCGTGCCTGACTACACGCTCATCCAGGGCGAGATGCGCAGCATGGTGGAAGAAAAGCTCGAGACGCTCATTTCGGGCGCACGGAAGCACGTGGACGAGGTCCGCGACGCGCACCCGGACGCGACCATCGATGCCAGCTTCAGCCAGGCCTACCCGGGATACACGCTCACGCCCGAAGACCCCGCGGTGAAACTGCTGTTCCCGGTACTCGAACGGCTGGGCTACAAACCGAACCCGCACCCTGTCGGCGGCGGCACCGACGGCAACGTGTTCCGCGGCCAGGGCATTGCGAGCGTGGTCATCGGCCGCGGTGGCTACAACCAGCACACGAAGGACGAGTACCTCGTGATCCCGGAGATGCTGCAGTGCGCCGCCGTCGTGGAGGGCTGCGTTCGCCTTTAGTGGCCGGACTTCGCGCCGCCGGCTGCTGTTGGAGCGGCTTCGCCGGACTCCCCGCTGTTCGCGTGCCCGTAGGCTTCCGAGAACGCTTCGTTCACGTGCAGTACGCCGTCGTTGAGCGTAGCGAAGGCGTAGTCGGGCGTGATTTCGGGGAGGGCGTCCGCTTGCGCCTGCGTGACGATGGTGGCGCCCGCGGGAACGTAACGCTTCTCGGCGATGGTGACGCCGATCACCTTCGCGCCCGGCTCGATGACCACGTTCTTCCCGATGGTCGATTTGAAGACAAGGGCCTGCATGCCAACGAAGGTGTGGTCGCCGACGGCTGCCGGGCCATGCACCTGCGACTGGTGGGCGAGCGAGACGCCTTTGCCGACGTACACGGCGTACTTCTTTCCGCCCACCGTCACGAGGTTCTGGTCGACCACCTTCCCGCCGTTCATGGTTTCCAGCGCGTGGATGACCACGCCATCCTGCACGTTCGAACCGTCCCCGATCATGATCGGCTGGCCTTCGTCGCCGCGGATGCTGGCGAACGGCGCCACGAACACATCCTTGCCGAGGATCACATCACCGATGACCGAGGCGAGCCTGTCGACGTAACTTCCGGTCCCGACGACAGGATTGTTGATGTCCGGGTTGAAGCTGGTCACCACGTTCGGACGAAGGTTCGCGGGCGCTTCGACGGCGGTCTCGGAAGGTTGGGCTTTCGGAGCGGCGAACTTCGCCTGGTAGATGGTCCACCCAGCCAGCAACGCGACAACGGCGATAAGCGCCCCGTTGATGAGTTGCTGGTGTGACCAGTCGGCGACGCGGTTCAGGCTGGGCAGCTTCGGGAGGTCGAACGTGAAGTGCAGCGAGAGGCCGCCTTCGGCCTTGCGGGTGAGGCCGATGGGTGTTTCGGCGCCGGGAAGCGCCACGATGTTCCCCGGGGTCTCCTCGGAATCAGGCACGGGCTGTTCGGCTGCTTCGGCCATGATGGCGTCATCCTCGCGTGGCGTTCCTTCTTGGTATCGAAGGATGGTGCGGCGGCGCGCAGTAGGCAGAACCCGTAAGGGCGCCCTTGACCCGGAAGAACGGTTGGTTGACACCCTTTCCGGCTCACCTATGATCCGAATCAGAGAGGCCCTTCTCCCTCGGGAGGGCGCACCGCCCCGTGGCGGTGTCCGGGATCCGGGTTCCCGTGCTGCCGCGCGCTTGCCCCTCCCTCGGCTCTCCGGCATTCGTGCCGGAAAACTTGAGGAGTGGCTTCTGTGTCGACACTTGAAAGGCCAAGGACTGTTGGCGAACTGAAAGCGGCTGGCTACAAGGTGCTGCCAGTGCGCGAAGAAATGCGCAAGAACCTGATCGCCAAGATCCGCAGCGGGGAGGATATCTTCCCCGGCATCTTCGGCTACGAAGAGACGGTTATCCCGCACATCGTGAACGCGATCCTCGCGGGCCAGGACATCATTTTCCTCGGCGAACGCGGCCAGGCGAAGTCCCGCATCATCCGATCGCTCATCTCGCTGCTGGACGAAGATATCCCGTCGCTCGCAGGCACGGAAATCCTCGAAGACCCGTATGACCCAATTACCCGGGCCGGGCGGGACATCATCGAAGCGAAGGGCGACGACGCGGAACTGGTCTGGGTGCCGCGCGAGAACCGCTACGGCGAAAAGCTCGCGACCCCGGATATCACCATCGCCGACCTTATCGGCGAGGTGGACCCGATCAAGGTCGCTGAGGGGCGCTACCTCGGCGACGAACTGACCATCCACTACGGCCTCATCCCGCGGACAAACCGCGGCATCTTCTGCCTGAACGAACTGCCGGACCTTGCCGAGCGCATCCAGGTGGGCCTCCTCAACATCATGGAAGAGCGCGACGTCCAGATTCGCGGCTACCGGATCCGCCTGCCGCTCGACGTTTTCGTCGTCGCCAGCGCGAACCCCGAGGACTACACGAACCGCGGCCGCATCATCACCCCGCTCAAGGACCGCTACGGCGCCCAGATCCGGACGCACTACCCGACCCGGATCGAGCACGAGATCGGCATCATGGAGGCGGAGCACCACCCGATCCCGGGCGACTTCAAGGTCACCGTCCCGGCCTACATGAAGGAGATCATCGCGGAGATCAGCCGGCTCGCGCGGCGCAGCCCCGATGTAAACCAGCGGTCCGGCGTCAGCGTCCGCGCCAGCATCGCGAACTACGAATCGATGCTTGCGAACGCCCTTCGCCGCGCCGTTATCACGGGCGAGGAGGAGGTTGTCCCGCGAATCAGTGACCTCCCGTACGTTGTCCCCGCCCTCACCGGCAAGGTCGAGTTCGAAACCGTAGAGGAAGGCCGCGAGGACCAGATCATCGAGAAGCTCATTCAGGGTGCAGTGGTCGCCGTGTTCAACCGCTACTACAACCTCGGCGAGCTCGAACTGGTGGTGAACAAGTTCAAGTCGGGCGCTGCCGTCGAAGTGGGGGACATGAGCCCGAGCGCCGATTACGCCCGGCTGGTGGCCAGCGTGGATGGCTTGCGCGAGGCGGTCGACAAAGCTGGCGCTGGCCGTTCGCCGGCAGAGATCGCGGCGGCGGCCGAGTTCCTGCTCGAAGGCCTCCACCTGAACAAGCGCCTCAACAAGGACAAGGTCGGCGGTAAAGTCCAATACCGCGGCTGACCTGAACGAATGGACTGGACCATCACCAGCATCGGCGCGAGTGGCCCCCTCTTCGAGGGGGCCATCGCCGTGTATGGCGAGGCATTCAGCCGCCCGCCCTACAGCGACCCTGACCGCGGGGCCGAGATCCGCCAGCGGATTCGCGATACCCACGTCTTCCGATCCGGCTTCAGCTTCCTTGTGGCCTGCTCTGGGCCCGAACGCGTGGTCGGCATGGCCTACGGGTACCACGGCTCTGATGGGCAATGGTGGCACGACACCGTCCGCCGGGCGCTCGAACCGCGGCTTGCCGAGCAGTGGCTCGGCAACTCGTACGAACTGGTCGAAATCGCCGTCCACCCCGTCGCGCAAAGCCATGGGATCGGCGCGGAACTTATCGAGAACCTGCTCGATGGGCGCCACGAGGCCACGTGCGTCCTCAGCACACGTACTGACAGCGACGCCCACCGGCTCTACCGCCGCCTCGGGTTCGAAGAGATTACCGAGATGGCGTTCACGGCCGGTGGCTACCCGTTTTACGTGATGGGCAAGAAACTGCGGTGAGCACGAAGGAGCCGCCCGTTGGCTGAGGACTCATTCCGGTGTGTGCACTGCAAACAGCAGGTGGATTCGCTGTCGTTCGGCACGACTCAGCGGAACCACTGCCCGCAGTGCCTCTGGAGCCGTCACGTCGATAACTTCCCCGGCGACCGGAAGTCCGACTGCGGCGGGCCGATGGAGCCACTCGCGGTGTTCGTAGCGCAGGGCGGCGAGTGGATGCTCATCCATCGCTGCAAGACCTGCCGGCACCTGCACGAAAACCGCATCGCCGGGGACGACAGCATCATGCTTCTGCTGGCTATCGCCGCGAAACCGCTGGCGAACCCGCCGGTCCCGCTGGAGTTTCGGTAGCTGAGAGCTACAGCGCCAGCGCGGCCGGGGCTTCGAGGAGGTTCTGGATCTCCTTGATGAAACCCGCGCCTTCCGCGCCGTCGGTGACGCGGTGGTCGGCGCTCAGGGCGACTTTCATCACCTGGCGGATAACCACGGCGTTGTCCTTGACGATGGGCTTGGGCATGACGGAGCCGACGCCGAGGATGGCTGCCTGGGGCGGGTTAATGATGCCGATGAGTGTCTCGACGCCGTAGGCCCCAAGGTTCGTGATGGTGAACGTCCCGTCGCTGTACTCATCGGCGCGCAGGCGGCCAGCCTTCGCGCGGTTCACCAGGTCTTTGGTCTCGATGGCGATGCGGCCGAGCGACTTCGCCTGGCAGTCCATGACGGCGGGCGCGATGAGGCCGTCGTCCAGCGCGATGCCAATGCAGACGTTGACGCGGTCGTGCATCTGGAGGCCGCTCTCGGCGAACTCGGCGTTGAACTTCGGCCGGCGCTCCAGTGCAATCGCGCAGGCTTTGACGATGAGGTCGTTGATGCTGACCCGCTGCTCATCGGTCGCGTTCGCATTGATCTGCGCGCGGAACTCGAGGGCTGCGGTCATGTCGATATCGAGCGTGAGGTAGTAGTGCGGCGCGCTGGCCTTGGACTGGGCCATCCGCCGGGCGATGGCCTGGCGCATCTTGCTGAGCCCGGCCGGGGCCGATGCTGTTGCCGTCGCCGGCCGTGGCGCCGCCGTTGCCGGCGAACTCGCTGGAGCCTTCGCGATAGCGGCCTCCACGTCGCGGCGGAGGATACGGCCGTCGGGGCCGGTACCTTGCAGGTTGCTGTAGTCGAAGCCAGCGTCGCCTGCGATTTTTCGGGCGACCGGTGAGATGCGGATGCGGCCGTCCTCCGGGGCACCCCCGGCGTGCGGCTGCTCTGCGACCGCGGAGACCGTGGTCTCGGCCGGCGCTGCTGCGGGTGCGTGGCTGGCCGCCTTCACTTCCGGTTCGATCTCGCGCCGGGCAGGTGTTACGGCTGGCGGTTTGCGGTCGATCTCCGGCGTGGCTTCGTTCGCCGCGCCGAGGACGGCGATGACTTCGCCGACGGGCACCACTTCGCCTTCCTCCGCGATGACCTTGAGGAGCGTTCCCGATTCGAACGCTTCGAGTTCGACGTTCGCCTTGTCGGTTTCGATCTCGGCGATCATTTCACCCCGGTTCACGTTGTCGCCGACGCTCTTGAGCCACTTCACGATGGTGCCTTCGGTCATATCGGCGCCCATCTGCGGCATGGTCACTTCGAAAGACACGGGCTACTCCTTGAACATGCGGAGGACGGCTTCGACCACATCTTCTTCCGAAGGCAGCGCGGCGAACTCCAGGTTGCGATTGTAAGGAAGTGGGACATCTTTGCAGCTGACGCGCGCCACCGGGGCGTCCAGCCAGTCGAACGCGCGCTCCATGATCTGGGCGCTCAGTTCGCCGCCGAAGCCCCCGAAGAGCCAGTCGTCTTCAACGATAACCGCCCGGTTCGTCTTCTTCACGGAGGCGATGACTGTGTCCATGTCGAGTGGCCGGAGGGTGCGCAGATCGATGACCTCGGCGCTGATCTCTTCCTGGGTTTCGAGCATCTCGGCTGCGCGCATCGCCTGGTGGACGCTGCCGCTGTAGCCGACGATGGTGACGTCGCTGCCTTCGCGGAGGACATTCGCCACGCCGAATTCGACCAGGTAGTCCGGGTCGTCCGGCACTTCGCCTTTGAGGGTGTAGTTGGCCGTGTGCTCGATGAAGATGACGGTGTTCTGGTCCCGGAAGGCGCGCTTGAGGAGGCCCTTCGCGTCGGCTGAACTCGACGGGCAGACCACCTTCAAACCCGGGAAGTGGGCATAAAGCCCTTCGAGCGAATGGCTGTGCGTGGCCCCTAGCTGCGACCCGCCGCCGCTCGCCATGCGGATGACCAGCGGTACGTGAATCTGGCCGTTCGACATGTGGTGCAGCTTGGCCGCGCTGTTCACAATCTGGTCGAGTGCGAGGAAGCTGAAGTTGATGGTCATCAACTCGACCATGGGGTGGAGTCCGCCCATCGCCGCGCCAATGCCAACGCCGACGATGCCGGACTCGGCGATCGGCGTGTCGATGACGCGTTCTTCGCCGAACTCTTCGAGCAGACCCTTGGTGACTGCGTAGGAGCCGCCGTAGGCGCCGATGTCTTCGCCCATCAGGAAGATGGTTTCGTCGCGGATCATCTCCTCCCGGAGGGCTTCGCGGAGGGCGTCGCGCATGCGCATCTCAACCATGGGCGGGCTCCTTCGTGAGGTGATCGAACAGCGTATCGAGACCCGGCTGGGGGCTGTTCTCTGCGAACTCGGCCGCGTCGTGGACCACCTGTTCGACGCGTTCCGTGAGTTCATGGAACTGTGCCTCGGAGAGGTAGCCGGCCGTCTGCATGGTCGCCTTCAGCCGGTCGATGCAGTCCTGCTTACGGTACTGGTCGACCTCGTCCTTCAGGCGGTAGAGCTCGGGGTCGGACATCGAGTGCCCTCGGTAGCGGTACGTCATCGCCTCAATAAAGTACGGGCCGTTCCCGGCGCGGCAGTGGGCGACGGCCTTCTGCATCGCCTCGTAGACCGCGAGGACGTCCATCCCATCGACCGACACGGCCGGCATGTTGTAGGCGGCCGCGAGCTTCGGGATCTCGGTGGAGAGGGACTCCTTGAATGGCACGCCCATGCCGTACAGGTTGTTCTCGCAGAAGAAGATAGTCGGTGTCTTCCAGAGGACCGACATATTGAGCGACTCGTGGAACTCGCCCTCGCCGACCGACCCGTCGCCGAAGACGCACAGCGCCAGCGAGTCTTCTTTTTTCATCCGTGCGGCCATCCCAAGGCCGACGGCCAGCGGGAGATGCGCCGCAACGATGGCATAGCCACCAAGGAAGCCCTTGCTCACGTCGTAAAGGTGCATCGAGCCGCCGCGCCCTCCGCTTACGCCGGTGGCCTTGCCGCAGAGTTCGGCCATCACCCGGTTCGGGTCCAGGCCGCGGGCGAGGGCATGGCCGTGGTCACGGTAGTGCGTCACGATCTTGTCGTGTTCGTCGAGGGTCGCCATCATCCCGACAGCGCAGGCTTCCTGGCCGGTATAGAGGTGAAGGAACCCGCGGACCTTGCCTTTCGTGTAGAGCTCGCCGCACTTCTCTTCGAACCGCCTGATGAGCATCATCTGGTAGAGGAACATGCCGAGCCGCTCTGCGCCGAGCGTCTCGCGGGCGGTGGTTTCAGTGGTCACCGGGTCGCAACTCCTTGGGTGGATGCCGCTCCAGCCCGCCGGCGAGCGATGTGGATCGCTTCACCGTCGACGGCGAGGGCGGCCTCCTTGATAGCTTCCGCAAGCGTGGGGTGGGTGTGGACGGCGAAGCCCACCTCGATGGTGGTCGCTTCCAGGAGCGCCACCATCGTTGCTTCGCCGAGCAGGTCATTGATGTCGTGGCCAACCATGTGGATGCCGAGCACCTGGCCGGTCGGCTCATCGGCGACGACCTTCACGAAGCCTTCGGTGTGGCCGATGGCGACTGACTTGCCGAGCGCGGTGAGCGGGAACCGGCCGGTCTTCACGCTGAAGCCCGCGTCTTTCGCTCCCTGTTCGGTGTAGCCGATGGAACCGACGTTGGGCTGGCAGAACGTAGCCCGTGGCATCTGGGTGTAATCCAGCGTCGTCGTCGCCTGGCCAGCGATGTGTTCGGCGGCGATAATGCCCTGTTGCATGGCCACGTGGGCGAGCATCAGCTTCCCGGTGACATCGCCGATGGCGTAGACGCCGGGAAGGTTGGTCTGCATCGTCTCATCGATAGTGATGAAGCCGCGCTGGGTGGCGACGCCGGCGCCTTCGAGGTTGAGCCCTTCGGTATGGGGCACGAAGCCGACCGCGACGAGCACCACGTCGGCCTCCAGCGTCTGCTGGCCTGCTTCGCTGCTGACGTGGACAACGGCGCCGTTCGCGGTCGTGTCGAGGCCTTCGAACCGGGTCTTCACCAGGCAGGTGATGCCCCGCTGTTCGAAGGAGCGCTTGAGAGCGCGGCCGGAGTCAGGGTCTTCGAGCGGGACCAGCGTGTCGAGCAATTCGACCAGCGTGACCTCTGAGCCGTAGCTCCGCCAGAGGTGAGCGAACTCGACACCGATTGGCCCGGCGCCGATGATGACCGCCTTCGCCGGGATGTCGCGCCGTTCGAGGGCCTCGCGGCTGGTGAGAACCACCTTGCCGTCTGCCTTCAGGCCGGGCAGCATCCGCGTCGAGGCCCCCGAGGCGATGATGATCGCTTTCGCGCGGTATTCCTCGCCGTTGCAGCGAACCGTCCGCGTGTCCTTAAGCGAGGCAACGCCCGTCACGCTCGTAATGCCATTGTCGCGCAAGAGTCCTTCAACGCCGCCCACAACCTTGTCGACGACGCCCCGGGAGCGGTCGATGGCGGCGCCAAGGTCGAACTTCGTCGACTCCGCTCCGCTGATGCCCCAGGTAGCGGCGTCGCGCACGAGGTTGACGACATCGGCGTTCTTTAGGAGCGCTTTACTTGGGATGCAGCCCCAGTTCAGGCAGAGGCCGCCGACGCGGTCTTTTTCGAAGAGGACGACGGACTTCCCGAGTTGGGCGGCGCGAATGGCTGCAACATAGCCGCCGGGGCCGCCTCCGATAACCGCAACGTCGTACTCAGCCATAGCCTACCTCTAGACTACCATAGATTTCCTTGAGGACACGGCAGAATCACTCGTGTTCCAACCGCCCCTTCCACTCTCGCCCAATCATTGCCCCGTGTCCATCAGTTAGACCCCGAGTCCGTATACCCGGCACCGCGGTGGTCAGGCTTCTACGGGCGCGGCAGATTCGCCTGCGGGGAGCGTCCCCGGCCGCCGAAGGACGTACATCGCATGTGTCCGTAACAGCGGAATGCGGGAAAGCGGCCCGTACAGCCAGGGGGTGCGCCCGAGCCGGCGAGCGATGGGCGGCGCGAGCGTGATCGTGGTCATGCGCATCGGTGCACGCGGGAACCAGCGGCGGATGTCCTCGGCCGAGACGGGGTGCACGTTCGGGTTGCCCGGGCTTCGGCGGCGCATGTCGTAGACGATGATGAAGCCACCCGGCCGCACGATGCGTTCCAGTTCGTGTGCGATGGCCGCGCTGACTTCCTCATCGGGCACGGAGCTGAACAGTGTGAAGGCCAACGCTACATCGAAGGAAGCGTTGCTTTCCGGGATCGCGGCGGCGCTGCCCGCATGGACTCGAATCTCAGGGGCGTGCGCGCTGCAGTAGGCCGCGGCTTCGGGGTCGAGGTCGATGCCGGCCATCTCTTCGGGATTGCCGCCCCACTGCACCATGAGGCGGAGGTTGTAGCCGGTTGAGCAGCCTGCTTCGAAGACGCGTGTGCCGGCGAGGGTGCTTCGTCCGAGCCTGCGGAAGAAGCGGGCGAGGAACCGCTCGCGCTCCTGCACCATGAGCAGGTTGCCGGGGTGAAGGATCGATTGGTCGGCCACGCAGGAGGCACCATAGCAAACCTGCCGGTGCGAAAAAGCTGACTGCCCCTTGGGCTATGATCGGGGCCGGAGGCGCCCGTGACCATCGAATCCACCTACGTCGAACGCAACCCCGAATCGGCCCGGTTGTATGCCCGGGCTTCGAATGTGCTGCCCAGCGGCGTCACGCACGACAGCCGCTTCATGCGCCCCTTCCCGCTCTACGCCAGCCACGCGGCAGGCGCCCACAAGTGGGACGTCGATGGGCACGAACTAGTCGACTACGTGATGGGGCACGGCGCCCTGCTGCTTGGGCACAACTACCCGAGCGTGACCGAAGCCGCCCAGGCGCAGCTCGTGAAGGGAACGCATTACGGGGCGAGCCAGGAGAAGGAGATCGAGTGGGCCGAAGCGGTGGTTCGCATCGTGCCCTCCGCCGAAGTTGTCCGTTTCACCAGCTCCGGCACCGAGGCCACGCTGATGGCCCTCCGCCTGGCCCGCACGTATACCGGCAAGCCCGGCGTCATCAAGTTCGACCGTCACTTCCACGGCTGGCACGACTACGTGGTTGCCAACTCGAAGTACTCGGCCGGCGCGCCAGCAGGTGTCCCCCAGGCAACGCTCGATTCGGTCTCCGTGCTTGACCTGGACATGGACCAGGTTCGCCAGGCGGTGGCCACGCGCGGTGACATCGGCGCCATCATCATCGAGTCCGCGGGGGCTTCCAGCGCGCTCCTTCCCGTGCCGCGGGGCTTCCTCCAGGCGCTTTCAGCGTTCTGCCGGAGCGAGGGCATTGTCTTCATCATGGATGAAGTGGTGACCGGCTTCCGTTGGGCCCCGGGCGGCGTCCAGGAAATCGAAGGTGTCACACCCGACCTGACAACGCTGGCGAAGATCCTTGCGGGCGGGTTCCCCGGTGGCGCGGTGGCGGGCCGGCGCGAAGTGATGGAGCACCTGCGCTTCCCCGAGCCCGGCGTGAAGGCGGCCAAGGTTGGCCACCCCGGCACCTTCAACGCAAACCCGCTTTCGGCGGCGGCGGGCACGGTCTGCCTGAACGAAATCGCGGACGGCACGCACCAGCGCCGGGCAACGGAACTCGCCGCGCAAATGCGCGCCGGCATGAACGGCGTGCTCTGCGAACTCGGCATCCCCGGGTTCATCTACGGCGAGGCGAGCGAGTTCAAGGTGCTCGTAGCGGGTACCCAGGTGCCCGAAGCCCAGGACTACGATCCGCGGGACCTGCCATGGAAGCTGCTCGCCGACGGCATGCCCGGCGAGCGCTCGCGCCTGCTCCAGCTGGCGATGGCAAACCACGGTTCACACCTCTTCGGAGCTGCCGGGATGACGAGTTCGGTGCACACCGAAGCTGACATCGCCCGCACTGTCGAGGGCTGGCGCAGTTCGCTCCAGGACCTGCGTGCCGAAGGCCAGCTCGACTGAGCTGTAGGATGAGGCTGTCCCGGGAGGTTTCGCTCGAAAGATGGTCTCTGCGCTCACCTTCCTCGTCGTGTTCCTGGTCCCGCTGCTGCTCTTCTTCCTGAACTCGGGGATGGTGGCGAAGGAGCGGCGTGGCATTGCTGCGGGCATTCCGAAGCCGAAGACTGCGAAACCCCCCAGGAAGCCGCGCCCGGCGCGCGTCCGGCAGTACCGGGTGGATGACTGCGGGCGCGGATTCACCCATCTCGCGTTATCGCTCGTCGGATCACGGGAATCGTGCCGTTACTGCCACTTCGAGCAGCCCACTCTGACCGTCGTTCCCGAACCGCCTGCGGATGCTGAGGAGATGGGCAACAGCGGTAGCCCCGCGCCGACAGAGGAACCGCCGCAAACCTGACGGGCATGCCCGGACGGGCGCTATACTCGTTCGACACTCTCCCGGAGCACCTCTTTGCAATACACCCGGCTGGGCCGCACCGGCCTCCAGGTCTCCCGCCTGTGCCTCGGCACGATGACCTTCGGCTTTCAGTGCGACGAGAAAACCTCCATCGCCATCATGGACAAGGCGTTCGATGGCGGCGTCACGTTCTGGGACACTGCGGATGTCTACCCGCTCGGTGCGCCGGCCGGCTACCAGGGCCGCACCGAGGAAGTGGTTGGCCGCTGGCTGCAGGGCCGCCGCGACCGCATCATCCTTGCGACGAAGTGCTGGGGGCGCACCGGCCCGAGCCGCTGGGACCAGGGCAACTCGCGCAAGCACATCCTCGATGCGGTCGATGCATCGCTGCGCCGCCTGAACACCGACTACATCGACCTCTACCAGTTGCACGGCCCCGATGCGGAGACGCCTATCGACGAGACGCTGCGCGCCCTCGAGGACATTGTCCGTGCCGGGAAGGTGCGCTACGTGGGTTGTTCGAACTTCCTGGCCTACCAGCTGGCCCGGGCGATCGGCCGCAGCGAGGCGCTGAACCTTGTCCGGTTTGACTGTGTGCAGCCTCGCTACAACCTGCTCTTCCGGGAGTTCGAACGTGAACTCTTCCCGCTCTGCCGTGACGAGGGCATTGGCGTCATCCCCTACAACCCGATCGCCGGCGGCCTGTTGAGCGGGAAGCACAACCGTGATGCTGGCCCGGAAGAGGGTTCACGTTTCACCCTCGGCTCTGCGGCCGACCGGTACCAGGACCGCTACTGGCACGAAGGGATGTTCGACACGGTGGAACAGCTGCGGCCCATCGCCCAGGAGGCAGGGATGAGCCTGCCCCAGATGGCCGTCGCGTGGGTGATGGCGAACCCTGCCGTCACGGCGCCGATCATCGGCGCCAGTCGCCCGGAGCAGCTCGATGACACGCTGAAGGCTGCCCTCACCGAGATGCCGGCCGAACTGAAGCGCCGCCTCGATGACCTGACCGCTGACTACCGGAAAGGCGACGCGTTCCGCTGATGAGTGAGCTGACAGACTTGCTCGACATTGCACGCCGCGCGGCTGTCGTCGCGGGCGATGTCATCATGCCGCTCTACAACGCCGGCACGAGCGTGGAATTGAAGGCCGACAAGACGCCGGTGACGATCGCGGACAAGAACGCTGAGCTGGCGATGCGAGAATTCCTGAGCCGCGAATGCCCGTCGCACGGCATCCTCGGCGAGGAGTTCCCTGAGACGCCCGGCGACGGCCGCCACCGCTGGATCCTCGACCCAATCGACGGCACCAAGTCGTTCATCCACCACGTGCCGCTCTTTGGGACACTCGTCGCGTTGGAGCGTGACGGTGTGCCGGTGGTGGGGGTTATCGCCTGCCATGCCGTGGGCGAAACCGCCTCGGCGGCATCCGGCGTGGGCGCCTACCTGAACGGCGAACTGACCCGGGTCTCGCAGGTCGATGACCTTGCCCAGGCGACTATCTCAATGACGAGCGTGACGCGGATGCTCCAGGGCCGGGCGGAGGGTCTCGCGCGGCTCGCTTCGCGTTGCGGATTGGCGCGCGCCTGGGGCGATTGCTATGGCTACCTGATGGTGGCCACTGGCCGCGCCGACATCATGCTGGACCCGATCATGAGCCTCTGGGACGCGGCTGCGCTGTACCCGATCATCACCGAGGCCGGGGGCGGCTTCTCCACGTGGGACGGGCATGCGGGCGTCGGCGATTCGGTGGTTGCTACCAATGGTCTCTTGCACAGCGAAGTGCTTGCGGCGCTGAACGGATAAACCTTCGCGGAAATGAAGAAGGGTCCCCGCTGTGGGACCCTTCTTTCGTTGTGCTCGGTTAGCAGCGCAGGACGATCAAGCTTTCCCGATCTTGAACATCCTCGTGCTGCAGACAGGGCAGGCCCCCTCGGTTGCCGGTTTGCCGTTCTTCATCGTGATGGCCTTCGGGTCTTTCATCTCCCGCTTGACCCTGCACTTGAGGCAGTAGGCTTCCATGAATCCTCCTTCGTTGTGCCCGCGGCCGGGCGAACGCGGCTAATTGTTAGAGTGTCTACGCAGTTGCGCAGGTTCGCCGCGTCCTCAGGCATGATCGGAGTCTGTCTCCAAGGTGTCAATACTTTTTCTGAGTCTGAATCGAACATAACTATCGAGTTTCACGATTTTTCACGCGGGAAGACCTTCCGGGGGCGTATTTCGCCCAAACTCGACACAGACGCGACACCCAGGAAGCCTCCTGCGGCATCGTAGATTCGCGTGACCTCTGAGGACCTTGTCGCACCGCCGCGGGCCGTCCGCACGCCGCCGTTTGCCAGCACTCCTGCGCTATCCTCAACGAGGATGGCCGCGTCCAGTGCCGAGATGCCTTCGTCGACGGGGAGGAGGACCGGTTCGAGGTCACCGGCGGCTACCGCTGCATGGAGACCGTCCAGGGTGACTGCCTCGGAGACCGAAAAGGCGCCCGCCCGGACACGGCGCAAGGCGGACAGGTGCGCGCCGCAACCGAGCGCCTGCCCGAGGTCCCGGGCGAGGCTCCTGATGTACGTCCCGGCGGAGCAGGCCACGTCGATTTCAAGGGTTTCAGGCCCGGCCAGAGCGGCCGAGAACTGGGACACCGTGACCGTGCGGGCGTGGAGTTCGGGTTGTTCGCCGCGGCGGGCGAGGTCATAGGCCCGCTGGCCGCCGACCTTCAGGGCGCTGAAGGCTGGCGGCAACTGGCTGATCGAGCCGCGAAACGGAGCGACGGCAGCTTCCAGTGCAGCGGGCGTGAGGGCCGGTACGGGCCGGTCTTCGATGGTCTCGCCGTCGGCATCGTCGGTTGTCGTGGTTCGCCCGAGGCGGATCTGGCCGGTGTACCGCTTGTCGTGGGCGGTCATGTACTCGACGAGCCGGGCCGCCTTCCCGAGGCAGAGGACGAGCAGGCCGGTCGCCATCGGGTCGAGGGTGCCGGTGTGGCCAATGCGGCGCTGGCCGAGGATGCCGCGCGCTTTCGCCACGACGTCGTGGCTCGTCCAGCCGGCTGGCTTGTCGATCAGGACGATACCGTCGAGGCCGCTGTCAGTCCGCCTGGCGCTCACGGTGTTCCGCGCTCACTTTGCGGATAAGGTCAGAGAGGCGCGCACCCCGCTCGATCGAAGGATCGAAGCGGAAGACCAGTTCGGGGACGGCGCGCATCTTCAGCCGGTGCACGAGCGCCCGGTGCATAAACGGGGCCGCCCGCTGAAGCCCGTCGAGTGCGTGCTGCCGCTCCTCATCGCTTCCGAGGTGCGAGACAAACACCGTGGCGTGGCGAAGGTCCGGCGAGACGCGCACTTCCGTCACCGTCACCATTCCTTCGGCGACGCGCGGGTCTTTCACTTCGCGCAGGATCAGATCGCTGATCTCGGCGCGCAGCAACTCATTGACGCGAGTGGTGCGGAGCGACATGGGGCCCTCCGGGCCGGTGCGCGGCGTTCTTGCCCGAGGCTAGCGGACGCGTTCTTCGTGGAAGAACTCGATGACGTCGCCTTCCTGGAACTTGTCGAAGTTCGAAAGCACAACGCCGCATTCGTAGCCCGTCTGGACCTCGCGAACGTCATCCTGGAAGCGCTTGAGGCCCTCGCAGCGGGTCCGCGCGAGTTCTTCCTTCCCGCGGAGGACACGGACGTTCGAACCGCGATGGAGCGTGCCGTCGGTGACGAAGCAGCCGGCAATCCCGCCGAGGCGGCTCGACTTGAAGACGTGGCGCACTTCCGCGTGGCCGTCCACGACGCTCGTGTAGATGGGTTCGAGCATGCCCTGGAGGGCCTTATCGATGTCCTCCAACACCTGGTAGATGATGTTGTAGGAACGGATGTCGATACCCGACACTTCGGCACGCTTCTTCGCGGACGGGTCGACCTTGGTGTTGAAGGCGATGACGACGCCGTTCGAGGCCTCAGCGAGCATCACGTCGGAATCGCTCACCGGGCCGGTGGCCGAGTGGATGATCTTGATCTTCACCTCGTCGTTGCTGAGGCGTTCGAGCGATGCCTTGAGCGCCTCAGCGCTGCCGCGGACGTCAGCCTTGAGGATGATGATGAGCTCCTTGAGCTTGCCCGCGCTGATCTCGTTGAACAGCGTGTCGAGGTTGACGCGGGCGTGGTCGGTCTGTTCCGCAGCCTCACGTTCGCGGCGGCGCGCTTCGACGATCTGGCGGGCAAGGCGCTCATCGGCAACGGCGCGGATGCGCTCGCCTGCCTCGGGGACGGTTTCGAGGCCCATGATGATGACTGGCGTCGAAGGGCCCGCTGCCTTCACCCGGCCGCCCTTGTCGTCGAACATCGCCTTGATCTTGCCGCTCGTTTCGCCGACCACCACAGCATCGGACTGATGCAGAGTTCCCGCCTGGACGAGGATGGTCGCGATCGGCCCCCGGCTGGAGTCGAGTTCGGCTTCGATGACGACGGCCGACGCGGCCCGGTCCGGGTTGGCTTTCAGTTCGGCCACTTCGGCAACGAGGTTGATGGACTCGAGCAGGTCATCGATGCCGTCGCCGCGAGCAGCGGAGACCGGGACGGCAATGACGTCGCCGCCGTACTCCTCGACCACGAGGCCGTGCTCGGTCAACTGCTGTTTGACACGGTCAGGGTTCGCAGCGGGGACGTCGATCTTGTTAATGGCCACGATGATTGGAACACCGGCCGCGAGTGCGTGGTTGATGGCCTCGATGGTCTGGGGCATCACGCCGTCGTCAGCTGCGACGACGAGGATCGCGATATCGGTGACCTGGGCGCCGCGCGCGCGCATGGCAGTGAACGCCGCGTGGCCGGGCGTGTCGATGAACGTGATCCGCTTGCCGTCCATCACCACCTGGTAGGCGCCGATGTGCTGGGTGATGCCGCCGGCCTCGCCCGCCGCGACCTTCGTCTTGCGAATACGGTCGAGGAGGCTCGTCTTGCCGTGGTCGACATGCCCGAGGATGGTGACCACCGGCGGCCGCGGCTTTAGCGACGCTGGGTCATCGACGACGTCTTCTTCTTCGACTGCTGCCGGAGCGACCGCAGCCACGGGCGCGGCCATCTCTTCGGGGTCGAAGCCGAGTTCGAGGGCCACGATCGCCGCCGTGTTGTAATCGATGGTCTGGTTCTGGCTGGCCATGACGCCATTGGTCATCAGGCGCTTGATGACTTCGATGGCAGAGATGCCGAGCATGTCGGCCAACTCTTTCACGGTGAGTGCCCGGGGGATGGCCACAGCCTGGGAGGTTGATTTTGCCGTCATACGCTTTCGCTTTCTTCGACCGGCAACGTCATCCCGAAGGCGCGCAACGCCTCCATGTCCTCGAGAGCCGGGGAAACTTTAAGTGCGTTCTTTATGGTAGCGCCTTTCAGCGCTTTTACCCAACATGCGCGGAGCGGATGGAGGTAAGCGCCCCGCCCATTCGCCTTCCCGGACGGATCGACGATGACCCGGCCTTCTGGTGTCCGGACGATGCGCACGAAGGTGCGCTTGCCCTGTTCGATGCGGCAACCGATGCAGGTGCGCTGCGGCACGGGTTTCGGGCGCTGGGTCTGCGCACTCATCGCGCGGGACTCCGTCAGTGAATGCGCCCTGAGTACTCGATGTCGTCCATGTCGTCCTCTTCTTCTTCGAAGCGCGACGGGCGGCGGTTCTTCTTCGCGGCGGGTTTGGCCTTAGCCGCTTCCGCCTCCTGGGCTCGCTGATGGGCCAGCAGGTCTTCGCCGAAACGAATGGCCGAGGGGCGCAATTCCGAGACGACCGTCGTCGGGATCTCGTACTCCTCGTCCTCGTCTTCGCCGTAGTCCTCGGACTCGCGGTCTTCGCCGCGTGGCACTGCCATCCGGTCAACCACGGAGGCGAAGGAGATCTCCTCTTCCTCGGGTTCGCCGGTGGCCTGTGCAGGCGCTGCTTCGGCGGTGGCTGGCGCTTCGACCGTGGCCGCCGGGACGGCAGCCTCTTCGGCGGCGGCGGCGACTTCTTCCGCTTCCTGGATGATGTCGATGTCGGGTTCTTCACCGGGTGCGAAGGGTTCGAAGGCGAGCACCTCAGGCGGCTCACCGGCTTCGGCGCGGTCCTTCGCGGCCTGGCTCGCGATGTTGATCCGCCAGCCGGTCAGCTTCGCAGCGAGGCGGGCGTTCTGGCCTTCCTTGCCGATAGCGAGGGAGAGCATGCGATCCGGTACCACGACGGAGGCGAGGTGCTCTTCTTCGTCGATCTCGACTTCGAGGACCTGAGCTGGGCTGAGGGCGTTCGAGACGAAGTTCGCCGCGTCCGGATCCCACTTGATGACGTCGATACGCTCGCCGGTTAACTCATTGACGATGTTCTGGATTCGGCTGCCGCGCATGCCAACGCAGGCGCCGATGGGGTCGATGTTGGAGTTGCGCGCGTGGACGGCGACCTTGCTGCGATGGCCGCCTTCACGGGCGATGCTCTTGATCTCGACGGTGCCGGCCTTGATTTCCGGCACTTCCATTTCGAAGAGCCGGCGGAGCAGGTTCCGGTGTGCCCGGCTCACCACGATCTGGGGTCCCTTGACCGCCTTCATGACTTCGAGCACCAGCACCTTGACTCGCTGGCCGGGGCGCAGGTGCTCGTTTCGCACCTGCTCGGTGAACGGCAGCATGGCTTCGGTGCCGCGGCCAAGTTCGATAATCATCTGGCGTGCTTCGACGCGCTGCACGGTGCCGACGAGGAGTTCCCCCTCCTTGTCGATGTACTCGTCATAAATGGCGTCACGCTCGGCTTCGCGGAGGCGCTGGAGCACCACCTGCTTCGCGGTCTGGGCGGCAATGCGGCCGGCGTTCGGCGGCAGTTGCTCTTCGAAGTCGAGCACGTCGCCTTCGCGGGCGTCAGGCTTCCACTTCCGCGCTTCGGCGATGGTCATTTCGACGTTTGGCTCTTCGACGTCTTCGACGACCACCATCTGGCGGTAGGCGCGGATGTCGCCCCCGATCGGGTCAATCTTGACGTTGATATTCGGGGCGTTGTCTCCCTCCCGGCGGAAGGCGGAGGTCAACGCAGCTTCAACGGCCTCGAAGACGACGTCCCGGGGGAGGTTTTTTTCCGCGGCAAGGGCGCTCAGTGCGAGCAGCAGTTCGTTCTTCATAGCTCCAATAAAAAAGCGGGCCTCTCAGCCCACCTCTCGGAAAGTGTTGCCGGGGGCAGTATAACACCACGATGCAACGACGGCGTTAACCCTGTGGCAGGCCTCCCGGGTTCTGGCTACGCTTGTTCCATGCCCCGCATTTACCTTGACCACGCTGCCACCACGCCGCCCGACCCTCGTGTCATCGAAGCGATGTTGCCGATGTGGACGACCTACTGGGGCAATCCGTCCTCCATCTACCTCGAGGGTCAGGAGGCGCGCCGGGCTATTGATTCGGCGCGCAAGCTCTGCGCCGACCTCCTTGGCGTGACTCCGAAAGAGGTCGTTTTCACTGGCGGCGGCACCGAATCGGACAATGCCGCCATCCGTGGGGCCGCTTTCGCTCAGCGTGACCGTGCCCGCGGCAACCACATCATCACCTCAGCCATCGAGCACCACGCCGTCCTCCACACAGTCGAACAACTCGAACGCGAAGGTTTCCGCGCTACTTATCTGCCAGTCGATGCCGCGGGCGTGGTTGACCTGGCGGCCCTGGAAGCGGCTGTCGGCCCGGAGACGACGGTGGTCTCGGTGATGGCGGCGAACAACGAGGTTGGCACGCTCCAACCCATCGCTGAAATCAGCCGGATTGCGAAGGCGAAGAATCCGAAGGTGGTCGTCCACACCGATGCAGTCCAGGCTGCCGGCGCTGTCGATATCCGGCCGGCCACACTGGGGGTCGACCTTCTGAGCGTCGCCGGGCACAAGCTCTACGGCCCGAAGGGTGTCGGGCTGCTCTATATCAAGAACCGGACGCCGTGGCAGCCGTTGATTCTGGGCGGGTCGCAGGAGAAAGAGCGCCGGGCCGGGACGGAGAATGTTGCCGGGATAGTTGGCCTGGCCACCGCGATGAAACTGGCCTGGGACGAATTCGATGCGCGGAATGCCCACTCGCGCGTACTCCGCGACCGTCTCCTATTCGAGTTGCCGGAACGCATCCCCGACACGGTGATCACCGGTCCGGCTGACCCATCACAGCGGCTTTCGAATAACTTCAGCTGTTGCTTCCGGAACGTGGAGGGCGAAAGCGTGCTGCTGGCGCTGGACATGGCGGACGTCGCCGCGAGCAGCGGGAGCGCCTGCACGACGGGCGCCCTCGAACCGAGCCACGTCCTCACAGCGATGGGAATCGACCCGGACCTGGCGCACGCCTCGCTGCGGCTCACCGTCGGGGCGTCGAACAGCAGCGAAGATATCGACCGCGTGCTGGATGTCCTGCCGGGAATCGTGAGCCGGCTCCGCTCGCTCGCAGGCTGACGGCCCCGCCCGGGGGTCGCTCGCACAGGCTTGCTAACCGCGGGGTGGGCTAGGAGAGGCCCTGCTGCGCGAGGAAGTCGAGGATGTCCTGGACGGTGCGGATGTTCTCCGCGTCTTCATCCCGGATCTCGAACTCTGCGTCGTCGGCGAACTCTTCTTCAATCGCGATTGTCAGGTCGACAATGTCGAGAGAATCGGCCCGGAGGTCATCGACGAGGCTGGCTTCCGGCTTTACCTCGGCCGCATCGACCTTCAACTGGCGGACAACAACATCGCGGACGCGTTCAAGAACTGTAGCCAAGGGTAGTTGCCTCCAGCGGCTGGTTTCGGTTGGCTGCGGGAAGTGCGGCTTCCCGCCTCGCCCGGTTGAGGGCGTAGGGTAGGTTACGCGCGGTACTTGCGGAAGATCACGGAGCCGTTCTGCCCGCCGAAACCGAAGCCGTTCGCGGCGGCGGCACGGACTTCGCGGTTGCGCGCCTTGAGCGGCGTGTAATCGAGGTCGCACTCGGGGTCCGGGTTTTCGAGGTTGATTGTCGGCGGGACGACATCGTGGTGGACGGCGAGCACCGCCGCGAGCGCACCGACGGCGCCCGCCCCGCCGAGCAGGTGCCCGACCATCGACTTCGGCGAACTGAGCGAGAGCTTATAGGCGTGGTCGCCGAAGGCGGCTTTCACCGCGCGCGTCTCAGAGACGTCGTTCAGGGGCGTGCCGGTGCCGTGGGCCGCGATGTAGTCCACATCCTCGGGGCGCAGACCGGCATCGCGGAGGCCCTCCTGCATCGCATCCTGGGCCCCGGAGCCGTCCTCGAGCGGGGCAGTGATGTGGTAGGCGTCGCAACTGAGGCCGCCGCCGGCGAGTTCCGCATAGATGCGCGCCTTGCGGGCCGTCGCGCGTGCCTCCGATTCGACCACCATGACGACAGCGCCTTCACCGAAGACGAAGCCATCGCGTTCGCGGTCAAACGGGCGGCTCGCCCGGGTGGGCTCGTCGTTCCTGCGGCTCAGGGCTTTCATATTCGCCAGCGCCGCGATCGGCAGGGGATGGAGCGCCGCCTCGGTGCCCCCGGCGAGGACAACGTCGGCCCGGCCCGAAGCGATCAGCTGCTTTGCTTCCATGAACGAGTAGAGGCCGCTCGCGCAGGCGGCGACACTCGCGAGCGCCGGGCCGCGGAGGCCGAGGTGCATCGAAACCTGGCAGGCGCCCATATTCGGGGCCATGATCGGGATGTAGAACGGGCTCACGCGGGCAGGGCCGCGCTCCTGGAGTACGACCTGCTCGTCCATGGTATCGATAGCGCCGCCGGAGCCGGTGGCGATGGCTGAGGCGGCCCGCCTCCGCTCGTCATCGTTCAGCACGAGTTCGGCATCGGCCGCAGCGAGTTGCGCTGCCGCCACCGCGAACTGCGCGAACCGCGACATTCGCCGCGACCCTTTCGAGTCCATGTAGTTGCCCGGCTCGAAGCCCTTCACCTCGGTGGCGATGGTTACCGGCATGCCGGTGGTGTCGAAACGGGTGATTTGGCCCGCTCCCGAGACACCATTGACCAGGTTCTGCCAGAAGTCGTGGGCGGTCAGGCCGATGGGCGTGATCGCCCCCAGCCCGGTCACTACGGCACGGGTCACAGGTTTCTCTCCAGGGCTAGTTCGCCTTCTTGAAAATGATGGCGGAGTTGTGCCCGCCAAGGCCAACCGATGTCGACATCGCGTAGTTCACCGGCATTGAGCGGGCAACGTTCGGGACGTAGTCGAGGTCGCATTCGGGATCGGGTGTCGTGTAGTTGATGGTCGGCGCCACCTTCTGGTCGCGGATGGCCATGACGCAGGCGAGGGCCTCCACCGAGCCGCTCGCGCCCATGCAGTGCCCGGTAATCGGCTTCACTGACGAGATGGCCGTGCGGTAGGCGGCTTCGCCCATGACTTCCTTGATGACCATCGTCTCGACCTTGTCGTTCGAGGGTGTGGCGCTGCCATGGGGGTTGATGTAGTTGAGTTCGGACGGGTCGATCCCGGCCTTGCGGATGGCGGCCTTGACGGCTCGCTTGAGGCCGCGCCCCGTTTCGTGCAGCGAAATCATGTCGAACGCGTCGTTCGAAGAGCCGTAGCCGACGACTTCGCAGTAGATCTTCGCGCCGCGCGCCTTCGCCTGCTCGTACTCCTCGAGGATCATCGAACAGGCGCCTTCGCCGGCGATGAAGCCGTCGCGGTCCAGGTCGAACGGCTTGAGTGCTTTCGTCGGGTTCTCGTTGTCGCCCGCGAGTGCCCGCATGGAGCACCAGGTGGCGTGGTAAATCGGGAGAAGGACGGCCTCCGTGCTGCCGGCGATAACGGTGTCCGCATCACCCCGGCGGATATTCTCGAACGCCTCGCCGAGGGAGGTCGCGCCGGTCGCGCAGGCGCTCACCGGGGCATAGTTTGGCCCTCGCGCGCCGGTGTGGATGGCGATGTGTCCGCTGGCCGCATCGGGGATCAGGTTGGCGACCAGGAAGGGCGTCACCCGCCGCGGGCCCTTTGTCTCGAGGATGTCCTGGTACTCGAGGAGCATGTCGGTGCCGCCGGCGCCCGAGCCAAAGATGACGCCGACCATGTCGGCGTTCTCTTCGGTGATCTCGAATCCGCTGTCGGCCAGGGCGTCGATCGCGGCGCCGACCCCGAAGGTCACGCTGCGGTTCATGTAGCGCTGCTGCTTCGCATCGACGCGGTCGCCGAGTTCGTAACCTTTGACTTCGGCCTGGATGCGGACCGGGTAGGGCTCGGGGTCGAACAGGCTGATGGGGCCGATGCCGCTGCGGCCATCGAGCATGGCCTGCCACGTTTCTTCCGCGGTATGGCCGACTGAGGTGACCGCGCCAACACCAGTGACGACGACGCGGCGGGTCATCGGGCAGCCGCCTCGACGAGGCTCCAGCGGTCGCTCAGCATCCCGTCGTAGTCATCGCTAATGGCGATGCTGTTTACGTCGTAGTCGATCCGCCGGACGAGCTTGGTGAGCACGTTGCCGGGACCGACTTCGAGGAACATATCGGCGCCGTGGTCGCGCATCCGTTCGATGGTCTTCTGCCAACGCACGCCATGGGTGAGCTGGTCGCGGAGTTCGCCGAACACCTCGGGGCCAGTAGTTAGCAGGCCGGCATCAACGTTCCCGACGAGCGGCTGGCTCGGGTCCTTGATGTGCATCTTGTGGAGGAGGGCGCTCATGCCGTCGCTGGCGCGCGCCATCAGCGGCGAATGGGAACCAATGCTGATTGGCAGCCGGACCACGCGGCGTGCCTTCGCCTTTTCGGCCAATTCCATCGCGACCTTCAGCGGCTTCAGATAACCGGAGATGACGCTCTGGCCGTCGCAGTTCGCGTTGGCGAGGCCGACGTAACCCTCGCTCGAAGCCTCAGCACAGATTTCGAGCACCTTCTCTTCGGGAAGTCCGAGAATCGAGGCCATCCCGCCGGGGTTCTCAGTTCCCGCGATGTCCATCAGGCGGCCTCGTTCGGCCACGAGTTGTAGCCCCTCATCGAACGAAAGGCTGCCGGCGGCGACGGCCGCGGTGAATTCGCCCATTGAGTGGCCTGCGAAGAGGAATGGTTCGAGCTTGCGGTCGAGTGCAGCCCAGCGCTCCTTGAACGCCTCGAGCCATGCGGCCGAGGTAACGAAAGACGCTGGTTGCTGGTTCGCGGTCGATTCGAGTTCTTCGGCGGGGCCTTCCCAGCAGAGCTTGGAGAGGTTCCGGTCGAGCACCTCATCGGCGCGCTTGAATACGTCTCGGGCGGCCTTCGAGACCTGCGCAAGCCGGTGTCCCATACCGACGTGCTGCGATCCCTGGCCTGGGAAGATGAGTGCGAGCCGTACCCACGGCTTCACTTCCTGGTCCATAGCGAACCGCTGCCTCCAAAGGGCGCATGGGGAGCGCCCGTCTGAGAGCGATGGTACCAGCACCGGAGTCCTCGGGCGAAGGTTCGGCCCAGACGAACAACCCTCGCCGCACCATGCCGCCCGCGCTACGCTGGGTTCGTGAAAGTCCTTGCAATCGAGTCCTCCTGCGATGAGACCGCCGCCGCCGTCATCGAGGACGGCCGCACTCCCCTTTCGTCAGTGGTGGCATCACAGGTTGACCTCCATGCGAAGTACGGCGGCGTGGTCCCCGAAGTGGCCAGCCGACAGCACCTGCGGAACATCGTCCCCGTCGTCCGCGAGGCGCTCGAGTCCGCCGGCCTGACACTCGATGACGTCGACGCGGTGGCCGGGACCAAAGGCCCGGGGCTCGCGGGTTCGCTGCTGGTTGGCTACAACGCCGCCAAGGCGATTGCGTTCGGGCGGGAACTGCCGTTCATCGGCATCAACCACCTCGAGGGGCATATCTACGCGAACTGGCTGGTCGAGGGGCCAGAACCGGAGTTCCCGGCGCTCTGCCTCGTCGTCTCCGGCGGGCATACCGACCTTGTGTTCATGCGCAGCCACGGCCAGTACGAGCGCCTCGGCGGCACCCGCGACGACGCGGCGGGTGAGGCCTTCGACAAGGTAGGCCGACTGCTTGGCCTGCCGTTCCCGGGCGGACCGCACGTCGCGAAGGCGGCACTCGAAGGCGGCCCAAGCGATGTTTCTCTCCCGCGCGCCTGGATGCACGGCACCTACGACTTCAGTTTCAGCGGGCTGAAGACGGCGGCCCTGCATGCCGTTCGCGAAGAGAAGCACACGGTCCCCAACCTTGCCTGGGAGTTCCAGGAGGCGGTTGTCGACGTACTGGCGGGCAAGACTTCGCGGCTGGCGAGGGAACTCGGGGCGCGCAACGTGCTTGTCGCGGGCGGTGTCGCGGCGAACCAGCGCCTCCGCGAGGAGTTGCACCGCCGTTGCCCGGTGCCCGTGCGCATCCCGCCGCCGAAGTTCTGCACTGACAACGCGGCGATGATCGGCGCTGTCGCCGGGTTCCGCCTCGACCTCGGGGAGCGCAGCCCGTGGGACCAGGACGTCTTCACTACCAACAACTGGGCGCGCGTCTAAGCCGGATCTCGCAGTGCGCGACAGGATGACTCATCCTCCCCGGCGGTGCGAATATCTTGGGCGTGCCCCGGCCTCGCCCCAAGCCCAACGCAACGCCCGACGACCTCGCCTTCGGCATCAACGCCTGCACGATGGCCCTGAAGACCGGCTACGCGAAGTCATTGCTCTACTTCGGCGGCACTCGCAACGACCGTGTGCTCGAACTCGTACAAGAAGCTGAGGCGGCCGGGGTTCGCACGGAGGAGGTCGAAGGCTTCCGACTTGACCAGTTGACGGGAGAAGGCGTGCACCAGGGAGTGCTCGTCCGCCTCCGTGCAGTCGAGCCGGTGGACCTGCGCCAGGTTGCCCGGGACTCAGGGAAGGCATCGCTCATCGTCGTCCTCGACCGGGTGACCGACCCCCAGAACCTGGGTGCTGTCCTGCGAACGTCGGTGGCGGTTGGCGTCGATGCGATTGTATTGCCGCTCCGGCGAGGGGCATTGCTCACGCCGGGTGTCCACCGGGCGAGCGCCGGGCTCAGCTTCATCGCGCCGGTTGCGGCGCCGCAGAACCTGGCGATGGCGATTCGTACGCTGAAAGAGGCGAACTACTGGGTGGTTGCCGCTGCAGCAGGGGAAGGCGCCGAGCCCGCGACGTCTTTCGACTGGCCCGCGAAGACCGTGCTCGTGATGGGCAGCGAGGGTGAGGGCATCAGCCACCTGCTGCTCGAGGTCAGTGACTTTCAGGTGGAGTTGCCGATGGACCAGCGCGTGGAGTCGTTGAATGTCGGCGTGGCGGCAGGTGTGCTCTCCTACCTCTGGCGGCGGCAGTGGCCGTTTCCGCCGGCCAGCTGACCCTCGGTCACACCAGGCTCGCCGGGTCGACGTCGATGTGCCAGTTCTCCCCGAGGCGGATGTTCGCCAGTAGCCGGGACGGCGCCCGCCCGCGCAGCAGCACCTGGTAGCGGTACTCCCCGCGAAAGCGCGGGATGTAGGGCGTTGTTGGACCGAGGATGTCCGGTTCGGCGCGGCCCGCAGCGTCCCGTGCCAGCCGCAGTTCGCCAGCTACGCGCGACGCCTCTTCGAGGGCGTGCTCCTGGTTTCGATGCCGGAAGACGAGCCGCACGAGGCGGTTGAACGGCGGATACCCGGCCCGCCGGCGGTGCGCGATCTCTTCGTCGTAGAAGGTTCGAAAATCGTGCGTTGCCGCGGCAACAATGGGCGCCGCTTCGGGCTCATACGTCTGGATGAACACCCAGCCCGGTTTCTCGCGGCGGCCCGCGCGGCCGGCCACCTGGGAGAGCAACTGGAACGTGCGCTCCTGCGCGTGGTAGTCCGGCAGGCTCAGTCCCACATCGGCATCGACCACGCCGACGACCGTCATCTCCGGCAGGTCCAGCCCCTTCGCCAGCATCTGCGTGCCCACGAGGATGTCGACGTCCCCGGCTTCTAGCGCGTGGACCATCCGCTCGTGGCTCCCTTTCTGGCGCGAGACATCGCTGTCCCAGCGGGCTACGCGGGCGTTCGGGAACTGCTTCCGCGCCTCCTGCTCGATACGCTGGGTGCCGACGCCGAAGGGCCGGTAGCGCGCGCCATCGCACTTCGGGCAGCGGTCTTCGAGCCGCCGTGAACGGCCGCAGTGGTGGCAGATGAGCAGCGTCAGCACCGGGCTCTGGACATCGAGGCTCATCGAGACCGAGCACGAAGGGCAGACCGGGAGGTAGCCGCAGTCCCGGCAGAGCACGAAGCGGGCCGACCCGCGGCGGTTCACGAAGAGGATCGATTGCTCGCCGGCCCGCAACGCGGCGTTGACTGCCCGGCGCAAGGAACGGGCGAAGACGCTCCGGTTCCCTTCCTGCAACTCTGCCCGCATGTCCACGATTTCGACCGCTGGCATGCCAGTCTCCACGGCGCCGCCGTCGCCGGTTGGAGCGAGACGCTGGGTGAGTTCGACGCGCTGGATGGCGCCCACTTCGCTGCGGTGGTAGGTCACAACGTCCGGGGTGGCGCTGCCCAGCACGAGCCGCGCCCCCGCCAGGGAACAGAGGTGCTCGGCGGCTTCACGGGCGTGGTAGCGCGGTTGTGGGTCGGTCTGCTTGTAGCTCCACTCGTGCTCTTCGTCCATGACGACGAGCCCAAGGTCCGGGATGGGGGCGAAGAGCGCACTGCGCGAACCAACCACGAGACGGGCATCGCCGCGCTGGATGCGAAACCACTGGTCGTACAGTTCTCCCTGCGAGAGTTGGGAGTGGAGCACGGTCAGCGTGCCGCCGAAGCGTTCGCCATAGCGGCGGACGGCCTGCGGCGTGAGCGCGATTTCGGGGACGAGGACGATAGCGCCCCTGCCTTCGTCGAGCGTCCGGCGGACAAGTTCGAGGTAGACCTCGGTCTTTCCGGAACCGGTCACGCCGTGGATGAGCGTGACGCCGGGATTCGCCCAGCACAGGTCGACCGCGCGCTGCTGTTCTTCGCTGAGGAGCGCCGGGGGCTTCTGGGCGAAGCGGAACGCGGCGAGCGGGTCCCGTTCGATACGCTGCTCGTACTGGTGGAGCATCCCGGCGGCTTCGAGCCGGGACAGGTGCGACGGGTTCGCGCCGATCTCGCGCGCTTCGGTCAGCGAGATGTCCGGGTGGACGGCGAGGTGGCCGAGGAGACGCGCTTCGACGGACCGTGCGTTCCGTTCGAGGAGGCCTGCGCGATAAGCCTCGGCGTCAGCCGGTTCCGCGGCGAGGGCGAGGCGCCGTTCCATCCGCGGTCGAGTGGAAGGCCGCGCGAGGCCCTGTGCGACCGTCAGGTGGCCATCGCGCTGGAGCCGTTGGAGCAAAGTCAGGCTGACCTGGCCGACGTGCTCGCGCAGTTCATCGAGGGAAACGCGCCCGTTCGCGGCGATGTACTGGAGGATCTTCTGGTCCTTTGGGTAGACCGGCAGCAGTGGCGGTACATCGACCGGGGAGACCATCGTTACCGGTTTCTGGCCGTAGCCGGCCGGGAGGCAGCAACTCACGCAGTCCCAGAGCGGCGCCAGGTACTCGCCTGCGAGCCACTGCGCGAGTGCGGCATGGTTGGCGTCGAGCAGGGGGTCAGGGTCGGCGACCGATACGATTGGGCGCACTGCCTGGAGGGCCGTGGAACTCGTGATGCCCAGCACGATGCCCTGCAGGATGCGCGGCCCGAACGGGACGAAGACGGCCTGGCCAGGCGCGATGTCCATGCCGGGAGGGATGCTGTAGGTGAACGGCGTCCGGGCCGGTTGTGCGGCGTTCACGGCGACTTCTGCGAGCAAGGCGCCCGGAAGCGGCGGCTCTGCCGGGTCATAGGTGGGGAACGGCAGCGTCACGGGTGGATCATCGAAGCTGGCGGGGTTGTTTGTCGACGTTCAGATGGTTACTGGCCGCCGGCAGCTTCAGCGAACTCGGCGTGGCCGGTTCGAGCGGGTTCGCGCGTGTGCAGCCCGCGGGTGAGCGTGAGGAACGCCGGTGCGCCCGCGACCATCACGAGGCCCGCGAAGAAGAACGAATGCGAGAGGCCCCAGATATCGAAGATGAGGCCGCCCACGACCGAACCGATGACAATTCCCGCGCCGTTCGCGGCCGAGTTGATGCCGAGCACGGTGCCCATGCCGACGCCGCGGCCCGCTACGACCTGGATGGCGGACGCGGATACCTGCGAGATGGCGCCCGTGGCCCCCATGCCCATGAGCACCGCAACGACCAGCCAGTAATTCGGCAATGCTCCCACGCAGGCGAGCAGCAGGCCGTTTGCGATCAGCCCACCGGCGACGAGGAACGGCCGGTGATAACGATCAGCGAGGCGCCCGAAGAGCGGTTGGGCGAGGCCTCCGGTCAGGTCCTGGGTGGCGAACGCCAGGCCGATCGCCAGTGGCCTCGCATGCAGGCCGTTCTCCAGCCGAAGCGCAAGGAAGCTGAACGAGGCGCCCATCGCGAGCGAGATGAGGAACTGGTGCGTGGTTACCGCGATGACCAGCCGTTCCCGAAGGGCGGTGCTGAACGGCGCCTGCTTCGGGCGTTCGCCACCCTTCTCCATGCGGCCCCGCGCAAGTTCAGCAGGACTGTGGCGCGGGAGCCACCAGAGGAGGATGAGCGCGGACAAGGCCATCAGCGCGGCCATCGCCACGAAGACGGAGCGGAAGCCAACCTCCTGGCGGAGGAGACCGGCGATAAGCGGCCCCGTTCCGAAACCAACGATGTCCGCGGTGGCGAACACGCCCAGCCAGCGCCCTTCCTGGCCGCGCGGCGTCATGTCTCCCACGTACGCCCGGGCGACGGAGAAGATCAGGCTGGTCCCGAAGCCGCTGAATGCCCGGAAGGCGATGACCTGGTAGAAGCTCTGGGCAGTGAGGTACCCGAGCGCCGCGACCAGGTAGACGAGCAGCCCGGCGACGATGAACGGCTTCCGTCCGTAGCGGTCGGAGAGCCTGCCCGCGAAGGGGCCGAAAAACGTCTGCACCACGGCGAAGACGGAGAAGGTGATGCCGAGCCAGACTCCCGAGGCGCCGAGCGTCTCGGCGTAGACGGGCAGCAGCGGCGAGACCATCGAGATCCCCAGCGTTGCGACGAAAACGGCAACGTAAAGGGCGACGAATGGTCGTGATCGCACGGATCCACCGTACCTGTCCGGCCGCGAAGGCTAAAGCCACACTGGCAGCGTCACTCCAAATGTGACGGAAGGCGGCAGAACGATGGAGAACTTCCTGTGGGGGCTTTGGAACGGGGTGACCGCCTGGCCGCTCCTCATCATCCACATCTTCGACTGGTGGGAGCGGTACCCGGTCTACAACATCGCCCGTGACGGCGGCTGGTACCAGTTCGGCTTCCTGCTTGGTGCGGGGTCGCCGTTCCTTGGCATCATCGGAGGAAGCCGGTCGCGAAAGGACTGAGGCGTCGCCTGCGCACTCGTGGCTGTTTCGCGCATGGCCCGCGGCGGGTCTAGACTCGAAACAGCTACTGGTTGGGCAGGCGCCATGAAGATTTTCGATATTCACGTCCATTTCCCCCGCAACTGGGAGAACCCGGACGAAGATCCCGCCCCGATGGTTGACCGTCTCGTCGAACGGCTCCATGCGGCCGGCGTGACCAAGGCCTGCCTGCTAACGGGCGGGCGATTCGGCCCCGCTTATGACCGTGGGATGGAGATTGCCGAGAAGTACCTCGACCTGTTCATCCCGGTCGCCGTCGTCGACCCCGAAGAGATAGACGGCGAGGCCGTGGCCCGCCTGTACGAGATGGGCTACCGGGGACTCAAGCTCATCGGCGTGCAGCGCCCGTACGATGAACCCGACTACCTGCCGACCTATGCCAAAGCCCAGGACCTGAACATGCCTGTGCTGTTCCACATGGGCGTCATCGGCGGCGGGCTCGACTATTCGATCACGCACCCGCGCAGAGATCCTGCTGCAGCCCAGGCGTACCGCCGGATGACGGCCATGCAGGAGCGCACTCCGCCGCGCAACGCCACGGCCCTGCGCATGTCGCCGCTCCATCTCGACTCCATCGCGAACCGATTCCCGAAACTCAAGATCATCGGGGCCCACCTTGGGAACCAGGGCAACTATGACTACTCCACCTCGGTCGCGCGTTGGCGTCATAACGTCTACTTCGACATGAGCGGCGGCGAAACCATCGAACGCCACATGGTTGAGAGGAAGCTGCTCGCGGCCAACAGCCAGGGCGAGTTTGGCCATGAGAAGCTGATCTTTGGCAGCGACTGCGGGATGGACGAGATCCGCGAGCACATCGACCGGTTCGAGGTCATTTTCGACCAACTGGGCCTGACCGAGGACGAGCGCGAGCGCCTCTGGTGGCGAAACGGCGCAGAACTCTACGGCCTCGAGCAACCGGTGTTCGCCGAGGAGTGACCACGGCCAGCGCACCGCTCGGTCAGTCCCCGGCCGCCGTGAATGTCACCGCACGGACGGTCATCCTCGGCGGAATGGCCGCCCTGGGGTTGGGGGCCTATGTCTCGCTCCGGCCGGAGCAGCCATGGATCCTTGTCCTGACGACGATTCTTGCCGCTCTCGGCACCGATGGGCTGGTCAAGGTCCACCGCCAGTGGCGGGACCTCCGGCCCATCGACTCGGTGGTCTATACGTTCCTCCCCGCGCTCTTTGTCCTCGGCAGCGGGCTCTTCATCGACCACGTGCTCGAAGGGTATGCACGCCAGCCTGCAGCTATCGCGGCAGGCCTCGCCACGAGCCTCATCGCCTTTGGCGAGTACCAGACGGTCGACTTCGAAGGCAGGCTGTTCGGGCGGTTCCGTGTCTTCATGGCGCTGGTTACCTACATCACCGCGTTCGCCTTCTTCACGGTCATTTACAGTCGTGACTTCGACCTCGTGTTTGCCGGGTTGTTCATCGCCGGGGTGAGCGCGCTGCTGGCAATGGAACTGTTCCGTGAGAGCAGGCTCCTCGGGCTGAGCAGCCTGCTGGTGAGTTTCGCCATCGGCCTGACCCTGGGCGAGTTCCGGCTCGCGCTCTACTTCTATCCGCTCGACGGGCTGCTGGCGGGGGCGCTTCTGCTCATCGCCTTCTACCTGGCGACGGGCATTGTGGCCCATGTCCTGGATCGCGACCTCGACGCCGCGACGGCTGCCGAATACGTGGTTGTGAGCGCCGGCGCTTCCGTCGCTGTCATCGTCGCCCGCGTTATCGCCGGATAGCGAAAAGGCCCTCCACGATGGAGGGCCTTCGTGTGTGTGCTGCGCTGGTTGTGTCAGGCGGCGGCAGTAAGTCGATGGTCTTCGGCGTCGCCCGTGCCCGGCGCGATGCGCGCGGTTCCGTGGCGCCTGAGATGACGCTCGATCCACAGCCGCTCGATGTCCGGCGCGCCCGTGAAGCGGGCAGCGCAGCGAGGACATGCGGTCATGTGATTTCCTCTTTCTAACTTTCTCTGCTCTTTAGTATCGGCAGGCGGGACCCGCGGACAGACCGCGGATTCCCGATTCATGCGGGGAATCCCCCTGAAAGCGTTGCCACCAGACCCCGCAAGGGGCTGACGGCTCGAACACGGACAGCCTCGCGTGCGCACCTGAAGGCGTGGTTAACGCTTTGTGCGCTTGCGCAGGGGCAGGGTGTGGCTCACCGTTTCCCAGCGATGAGCACCGCCACCATCTGTTCCTGGAACGTGAACGGCCTTCGCGCCACGATCAAAGCCGGCCACTTCGGCCAATGGCTGGAAACCACCCGTCCCGATGTTGCGGGGCTTCAGGAAGTGAAGGCCACTCCGGATCAAGTGCCCGATGAGCCCTGGACTGCTCTCGGCTATCGCTGCTGGTGGCACCCTGCTCAGCGTGCCGGGTACAGCGGCGCAATCTTGCTTTCCAAACAGGAACCGCTTGACGTCCGTATCGGCCTGGGTCTCGAACAGTTCGATTCCGAAGGGCGTGTCATCCAGGCCGACTTCCCAGAGTATACCGTACTCACCGCCTACTTCCCAAACGCCGGCCGTGGCATCGAGCGGATGGAGTACAAACTCGCCTTCTACGCGGCGTTCCTCGACCACGTGAACGGGCTGCGAAGCGCTGGCCGGAACGTGGTCTTCATGGGCGACTTCAATGTGGCGCACCAGGTCATCGACGTCGCCCGGCCTGATGAAGCGCTGAAGGGCACCGGGTTCCTGCCCGAGGAGCGCGCCTGGATCGACCGCTTCCTTGCGGAAGGGTACGTCGACACCTTCCGGCAGCTGCAACCAGATGCCCGTGACCAGTACAGCTACTGGGATGCCTGGCGCGAACGGCGGGCTCGCAACATCGGCTGGCGGATCGATTACGTGATGGTCAACGAGGAGTTGATGCCGAAGGTTCGCCGGGCGTTCATCCAGCAGGATGTCTTCGGATCAGACCACTGCCCGGTTGGCATCGAACTGGAGACTGGCTGACCGTTTCGGTGGCGGAATCGCTTTGACCCCGCGCCGCCCAGTCCGTAGATTGGATCGGGGCCAGAGTGGGCCGCCAAATCGGGGTGTAGCGCAGCCTGGTAGCGCACTTGTATGGGGTACAAGAGGTCCCGCGTTCGAATCGCGGCACCCCGACCACTGATTCTTCCCCTGGCTTCCTGTGTTCCGCCCGCGCGCTGCGGGCGCCCGTTATGCGCAGTGCGACGGGGAACCGAAAGCCCTCGAAGACGCCGCGTTTTGCGGCATCGCGAGGGCTCTCGACGTCTCGATCGATTCGGCCCGCCGCTACTCGACGGTGATCTTGCCAACCATGTCCGGCTTACCGGCGCATTGATAGCTGAAGGTAGACCCGGCCGAAGAGAAGACACGCTCGAACGTGCCAGATGACTGTTCGGGGATCGTGGATCCCGCCATCTGGAGGGAGCAGGGCGTGCTGGCCGTCCACTTCCAGATGACCTTGGTGCCGGCCTTGATCGTCACCGCCGCAGGCTCGAACGAGCCAGCCTTTACCTCGATGACCTGCTCCGGGACGACCTGGTTCGAGGTGGTCGTCCGGGCATCGATAGCGACGTTGGATGTATCGATGGTTTCCTTCTTGCCGCCCCCTCCGCCACATGCCGCCAACAGCGCCAGTGCGGCGCAACTCCCAATGAGCGCCGCCGTGGTGAACCAATGCTTGCGAATCTTCACAATCCCCTCCCCCAGGACCGATTTGCGGCATCGTAGGGAGTGACGGGGATCAGTACAAGGATTAATTAATGCGTGGCTTGCTATCTACCGGGGCTATAGCATCCATCCAGTGAGGCTAACTTTCGCAGTCGACCTGTACGGTGACGGTGGATTGCTTTGGCAGATCGGCCAGCCGGAAGAGTTCCTTCACGACGCGGACGGCGGGGGAGGCCCCTTCTCCGTCGGTGGCTGCCCGTGAGACCCAGGTCTGGCGAACGTCGGCATCGAGATGGACGGCCGGGCCCTCCACACGGCTGAGGTCGGCGTGGACGTGTACTTCGCCGGCAAGGTTCGTTTCGAAAAGACTCAGGTAGCCAACACCGAACCGTTCGGCGCTAAATGGCCCGCTGAGGTAGGCGAGCGGCCCGGAACCGATGAGCCGGTCATGTTCCTCGCTCGAGAGGACGACGTGCTCGGGGGTCAATTCCGTTGGTTCGTCCGGGAGTTCCCCGAACGATGGGCTGGCTCCCGGCGGCAGATCTCCGGCTGTTTCGAACACACTCGCAGTCATGATGGTCCTCCCCTAAGACATTCGTTGAAAGTTAGCCCGGAGCGTAGGCCCGGGTGCGGACACAGACGGTTAACAGGTTGTTGGCATCGAGTGTCGCCTCAATCATGGCGGTTCCTCTGGACGAACCGGCCGATGCGCTCGAGGGCGCGCTCAATCTGTTCGTAGCCGGTGGCGTAGCAGGCCCGGACGTGACCCTCGCCGCAGGCGCCGAACGCGCTGCCCGGCACCACGGCCACGCGCTCCTCTGCCAGCAGGCGCTCACTGAATGAGACGCTGTCGAGGCCCGTCACGGAAACGTCCGGGAAGGCGTAGAACGCCCCCTTTGGTTCGAATGTGGGCAGGCCAATGGCGCGGAAACCGTCAACGATCAGCCGCCTCCGCCGGTCATACTCCGCGACCATCTCGGCGACGAAGGTTTCGCCCTGGTCGAGGGCGGCGACCGCGGCGTACTGGGATGCGGTGGGCGCCGACATCATGACGTATTGGTGAACCTTCATCACCGCCTCGGCGAGGGGTGCGGGTGCGGCCACCCAGCCGAGCCGCCAGCCAGTCATCGCATAGGCCTTGCTGAATCCGCCGAGCAGGACCGTTCGTTCGCCCATGCCCGGGAGGGCGGCGAAGCATGTGTGCTGCCCGACGTACGTCATGCGGTCGTACAGTTCGTCGCTGATGACGGCGAGGTCATGCTTGCGGGCCATCTCGCCGACCGCCATCAGGTCCTCGCGGCCCATCGTCGCGCCAGTTGGGTTCGAGGGATAACCGAGGAGGAGCGCCTTGGTCCGCGGCGTGATGGCGGCCTCGATGTCATGTGGCAGCAGCCGGAAATCGTTCGCGGCCGACGTCGGCACGGGGACAAAGCTGCCGCCAGCCATCAGCGTCGCCGGGAGGTAGGCCACGTAGGCCGGGTCCGCGCAGAGCACTTCGTCGCCCGGGTCCAGGAGGGCCCGGAGGGTGACGTCGAGCGCCTCGCTCGATCCGCTGGTGATAACGATTTCGGTGCGCGGGTCGTAGCGGACTCCGTAGAGCCGTTCGAGGTGGGCGGCCAGCTTTTCGCGCAGTTCGAGGAGGCCATAGTTCGAGGTGTAGTGCGTGTCCCCGCGTTCGATGCTTTCGATGGCAGCCCGGGAGATGGGCTCCGGGGTGACGTAGTCGGGCTCACCGACGCCGAGGGAGATGACGTCCTCGATGGTGCTGAGGAGGTCGAAGAACTTGCGGATCCCGCTGGGCGGGACCGCCTGGATCCTTCGTGAGATGAACCGTGCCGGTTCGGCACTCACGCTGGTGGTCATATGGGCTCTCCTGTCTCCCCCAGGTAGCCTCTCCCTCGAAGAAAGACCGCCTCAGGGGCGGTCTTTCGAATGTACTATGCCGTGCCTTATTCCGACCGCCGGTTTTTCCCGCGCGCATGCGCTGCGGCCGCAGCGGCGGCGGTGGCGAGGAGCGCGGTGAGGAGTGCGGAATTCGACATGTGCCCGGTTACTGTGTCGGCTTCCGTAGATAGCGTCAATAGAGGAAGGCACGATCTTCGGCGTGGTCCGGCTGCGGCATTGGCCAGCGGGGTGGCTTGCCTCGCGGTGGCGGAATCAGCAGGATCCGCTCAGCGCGCGTAAGGAGCACCGAGAGATGACAACTGCCACTGATGTCACAAGCCTGACCATCGCCGAGGCGGCAATGCAGATTGAGCGCAGGGCCGTCTCGGCAACAGAGTTGACTGAGGCCTACCTTGCCCGCATCGAACGCCTGAACCCCGCGATTAATGCCTTCGTCACGGTGACTGCCGAGCGGGCGCGCGCCGATGCAGCCAGGGCCGATGCGGAGATTGCCGCGGGTGACCACCGCGGGCCGCTGCATGGTATCCCGATTGGGCTGAAGGACCTGTACGACACGGCGGGGATCGAAACGGCGGCCGGTTCGAAGATCCTGTCCGGAAGAGTGCCAGAGAAGGACTCGACCGTCGCCTGGAAGCTGGCCGAAGCCGGCGCGGTCCTTCTCGGTAAGACGAACACGCACGAGTTCGCCTGGGGGACCACGACCAACAACCCGCACACCGGCGCCACCCATAACCCGTGGGACCTCGATCGGATCCCGGGCGGGTCGAGCGGGGGGAGCGGCGCGGCGATTGCTGCTCGCCTTGCGGCCGGGACGCTCGGCACTGACACGGGCGGCTCTATCCGCATCCCGGCGGCGCTCTGCGGGTGCGTTGGTTTGAAGCCGACCTGGGGCCGTGTGAGCAAAGCCGGCATCGTCCCGATGTCCTGGCAGTTCGACCACCCGGGACCCATCGTGAAGTGCGTCGAAGACGCCGCCATCGTTCTTCAGGCGATTGCCGGGTACGACTCCGGTGACTTCGCTACCGTTCCTGTTTCGATTCCGGACTATCGCGAAGCGCTCGGCCGCGGCATCGACGGCCTGCGCATTGGGGTTCCCCGGGAGGAGTTCTTCGGGCTGCTCGACCCCGAGGTCCGCGTGGCAGTCGAACTCGTGATCGAGCAGTTGCAGGGCCTCGGTGCTGAGATCCTGGATGATTTCGACCCCGGGTTTGCGCGCGACCAGACGATGCTCGCCTGGCAGGTCTGCGTGGCGGAGAGCGAGGCCTACCACGCACCGTGGTTCCCTTCGCGCAAAGATGAGTACGGCGCCGACCTGCAGGAGACGCTCTCATTGCCGCTCCCGAGCGCGAAGGGCCTCGCTGACGCCTATCGTGCCGTCTACGACATCCGTGAAGGGATGCGGCGGGCGTTCGAACGGGTTGACCTGATGCTCACCCCGGGAACGATGCGGCCGGCAGCGAAGATTGGCGAAGAACAGGTTGACGTCGACGGGCACATGCTCAGCCCCGGGGCCGCGTTCGCTTCGATGACGATGCCGTTCAACATCGGCGGGGCGCCTGCCATCACCCTCCCCTGCGGTCTTTCGAGCGATGGGCTGCCGATGTCGGTGCAACTGGCCGGCCGCCCATGGGATGAGGCCACGGTGCTTCGTGGCGCGGCTGCGCTCGAAGCGGCCCTCGGCCGTCTCCCGGAGGTGGAGTGCTGAGCGCTGCGGCGGCCAATGTTCCGCAAGCTTAGTATCGGCTGATGGCGAAAGTCAGAGCCGACTTATTGCTCGTTGCTCGCGGGCTGGCCGAATCACGCGAGCAAGCGCAGCGGTTGATTGCCGCCGGGCGCGTGCGCACGGGGACGCTGGTTCTCGTGAAGGCCTCGCAGGTGCTGGCCGAGGACGCCCCGCTCGAGGTGGCGGAACCAGAGCGATACGTCTCGCGCGGCGGCCTGAAGCTCGAGGGCGCGCTCGATGCGTTTGCCATCGACGTTCGCGGGCGTACCTGCCTGGATCTCGGCGCTTCGACCGGCGGCTTCACCGATTGCCTGCTTCAGCACGGCGCGTCCCGGGTCATCGCCGTCGACGTCGGGCGCGCACAACTCCACGAAAAGCTCCGGCGCGACCCGCGGGTCCAACTGCTCGAAGGGACGAACGCGCGTGCCCTCCCGGAGCTGCACTGGGCGGGCGACGCCCCGGAAGAAGCGGGGATCGGAGCAGTCAGCCTGTTCGTGGCCGACCTCTCCTTTATCTCCCTGCGCAAGGTGTTGCCGTCGGTTGGGAACCGCCTCGCCCCTGGTACGGAGGGCGTGGCACTGCTCAAGCCTCAGTTCGAAGCCGGGCCGAAAGATGTCCCCCGCGGTGGTGTGATCAGGGACGAAGCGGTGCTTGCCCGCGTCCGGGAAGAGTTCGCCGCTTGGCTGTTGGGCGAGGGGTGGCGCCTGTATGGCATGATTGCGTCGCCAATTCGAGGGGGCGATGGCAACACGGAGTACCTGGTGCACGTGGCCACACCGTCTTCCGAATCCCAGACCGGCGGCGCGGAGCAGTGAGGATGAATCGTTTGCGAACCAGGGAAGTGGTCCTGTGCTGAGCAGCGTCGTTGTCTTTCACGCCCCGCGGAACGAGGGCGCGGCCGCTTTCGCCGCCCAACTCGGGCGCGAACTGGAGCGAGCCGGGGTCAAGGCCACCATCGCCGAGGCCTGGGCTGACCCGCCGGAACAGGCGCTCGACGAAGCCGGGCTCGTCGCCTGCATCGGCGGTGACGGCACCGTTCTGCGGGCTGCTCGAATCATCGTTCCCCGGACGATTCCCCTGCTCGGCATCAACATGGGCCGGCTCGGGTTCCTCACGGACATGTCGCCGCGAGACTGCTTCCAGCGCGTCGAACGGATCGTGGCCGAAGACTGGCGGATCGAGGAGCGCATTATGGTGCGCTGCGATGTCCTCGACCCGGCCGGGCGCCAGACGCTTGCACACGGGCTGAACGACATCGTGGTGAGCCGCAGTTCGCCCGGCCGGCCGATTTACGTGGACGTGCGCATCGATGGCGCAAGACTGGCCAACTACCGTTGCGACGGCATCATCGTGGCAACGCCGACCGGGAGCACCGGCTACTCGCTGAGCGCCGGCGGCCCGATAATGGCGCCGACCGAGCACCACCTTGTGATGACGCCGGTTTCGGCTCACCTCGCTCTGGCGCGAAGTCTTGTCCTCCAACCGGAGTCGACCGTGGAGTTGCAGGTGACCAGCGATAGCGGAGCGATCGTCAGCATCGATGGGCAGGAGGAGATGCCGGTTTCGAACGGTGTGCGCGTGACAGTCCGCCAGAGCGAGCATGTGACCCGGTTTGTGCGCTTCAAGGAGCCGCACACGTTCTACTCCGACCTTGCCGAGCGGATTGATACGCAGCTTTCGAGCGCGATGAGCCCGGGTGCTTGAGCGCATCGACATAACTGGATTCGCAGTTGCCCGGTCAGTGAGCATTGAGCCAGGGGCCGGGCTAACGGTCTTCACTGGCGAAACCGGCGCGGGCAAGTCGCTGGTCGTCGACGCTCTGGCGTTCGTCTTTGGCGCCCGGCGCGGCCGCGAGGTCATCGCGACCGGCGAGGAACGAGCCGAAGTGCGCGTACAGCTGTGCTTCGGGGACACGGTCCGCGTCATCGAACGAACCATCTCTCAGAGCGGCCGGACCAGTGCTCGTATCGACGGCGTTGCGGCGACCGTCGACGACCTGCGTGCGATTGCTGAAGGTTTCGTCGATATCCACGGGCAATCGGAGCAACTCGCGATCCTCAAGCCCTCGGTGCAGTTGGCCGTCCTCGACGAGTTCGCGGGGCTTGGGAAACAGCGTGAGGAGGTCGCGGGAACCGTCCGCGAACTGCGGGAAACGCGCCGCCGGCTGGAATCGCTCTCCACCGGCGCACGAGAGCGCGAGCGGCGGATCGAGCAACTCCAGTTCGAAGTCGCCGAGATCGACACGGCCTGTGTCAGCCCTGGCGAGGATGCCGAACTCCGGCGCGAACAGGCCGTGCTGGCCAACGCGGGGCGGCTGCTGGAAGACGTTGCAGTCGCGCTCGACGCGCTCGATTCCGCCTCCCTCGGCGAAGTTGCGCGGGCTGCCAGCGACCTGGCTGCCCGTGACCCGGGCGCGTCTGACGTAGCCGCGCTCGCGGCGAGCTTCGAGGAGACGGCGGGCGAACTCTCCCGGTCGCTTCGCCGCTACCGCGATGGCATCGAGGAAGATCCCGAGCGGCTGGCGGCTGTCGGAGCGCGGCTCGACCAACTGGCGCGCTTGATGCGCAAGTACGGCGACACCCTCGATGCGGTTCTCGCCTACCGTGATGAGGCAGCCAGCCAGCTTGAATCTCTTACAGGGGCCGGGATGTCGCTGGACGATTTGCAGGCCCAGGAAACCCAGCTGCTGGAGCGCCTCTCTGGCCAGGCCCAATCGTTGAGCCTCGCGCGGCGTGCCGCTGCCGGTGACCTTGTTCGAGCCATCTCGGTGGAGTTGGACGCGTTGTCGATGGCTGGCGCGGTGCTGAGCGTGGGCTTCGCCTGCGACGATGCGGCAGCCGGTCCGATGGTCTCACTCCCCGACTACGAAATCGTCGTCACCACGAGCGAAGTGGCCGGCGATGCACCGCCCGGCGAGGGGCACCCGGTGGCGTTTACCGAGAGCGGGGTCGACCGCGTCGAGTTCCTCGTCTCGTTCAACCCCGGTGAGAGTCCGAAGCCGCTTTCGTCGGTGGCCAGCGGCGGCGAGACGTCGCGCTTCCTCCTCGCGCTCACCACTGCTCTCGGCACGTCTGGCATGGGCCGTCTCGAGGTGCTCGATGAAGTCGATGAGGGTGTTGGCGGCCGCACGGGCGGCGTCGTTGGGATGGCACTGCGCCGTCTCTCCGAGCGCCACCAGGTGCTGTGTATCACCCACCTGCCACAGGTTGCCGCCTTCGGCGACCGGCACTTCGTGGTGACGAAGCAGTCCGACGGTGCGCGGACCTGGTCCGAGGTGACGCCGGTAACCGGCGAGGCTCGGGTCGAAGAACTGGCGGCGATGCTTGGCGGCGCCGGGGATGCTGGCAGGGAAGCTGCGCGCGGCCTCCTGCGCGAGGCGGGGGACCCTGGATCACGCTGATTCGGGGATGATTAACACTCGGGTCCCGAGCACGTGTCCGGGCCGCAGTCTGTTTCGTCCGGGCAACAGATACCGTGGGTGAAGAGCGACAGCCAGCGGACCGTTTCCGGTTCGAGGCAGTAGCACTGGTCGCCGCCTTCGATAACGCCCTGGATGATGCCGGCGTCCTTCAGCACCTTGAGGTGCTGCGAAACCGTCGACTGGGCCAGCGGGAGCAGCGCCACGAAGTCGCTGGTGGCACAGGCGCGCCGAAGCGACAACTCGCGCACGATGCGGACTCGCGCGGGGTTGCCCATCGCCCGGAACACGGCTGCTGCGCGCTCTTCCTCGCGGGTAAGGCCCTCGATCTCCTTCATTTGAGCTATTGTGGGCGAAGGGTCTTGACGAGACAACATCGGATTTTTACGATGGCTCGGTAGCAATCGGAAAAAGACGATGCATGGAGGTTCATTGTGGTTACCAGGACTGACGAACAGATTCGCTCCGAGGTTGCCCGCTCCTACGGCGACAGGGTGCGGCCGGTGCTCGAAGCCGACGAGTTGTCGCTGCCGATGGTCTCCGCCGGGGACTGTTGCGCTCCCGCTTCCACCGAAGCGTCCTGTTGCGCCCCGGCCGTCGACGACGGCAGCACGAGTTGCTGCGGCAGCAGCGCCGGAGATGACGTCCAGATCTCACGGATCGCAGACCTGTACCGCGGCGCCCCGATCGCCGATCTGCCGGCAACAGTGACAGACGTAGCCTTCGGCTGTGGCAACCCGACGGCCATTTCCGCCCTGCGGGAGGGGGAAACCGTCCTCGACCTCGGTTCCGGCGGAGGGATTGACTGCTTCCTCGCGGCGAAGATGGTCGGCGAGACCGGACGAGTCATCGGCGTCGACATGACCCCCGAAATGATCGATCTGGCCAACCGGACCCGGGAAAAGGTTGGGGCCACAAACGTCGAGTTCCGCCACGGCCAGATCGAAGCACTCCCGGTCGAATCGAACTCGGTCGACGTGATCATCTCGAACTGCGTGATCAATCTCGCCCCGGACAAGGACCGCGTGTTCCGCGAGGCGTTCCGCGTCCTCAAGCCGGGCGGCCGTCTACAGGTGTCCGACATCGTTTGGACGCGGCCCGTGCCGCAAGACGTCAGGGAAGACATGGAGCGCTGGGCAGGCTGCATCAGCGGCGCTCTTGAGGAGACCGATTACCTCGCGCGGGTCCGTGCTGCGGGCTTCGCCAGCGTGGTCTCGGTGGCCAGCCCGTACCCGGGCGACAGCGGAATCGCCTCGGCGAATGTGACGGCGGTTCGCCCCTAAGCCAGGACACAAGCCTCTGACCCCGCGTGTGTGAGCATTCCCGCCTGATTCGGGAAACCTTCCCGGAAAGGCGGGAATGCCGCCCATGACTGCCGGCTACGCTGTCGTGAGCTTCTTCCGGCCGTAATACGGCAGGTCGACCTCGCCGTCGGTGACGGTGGGCTTGGCCATCGCAATCGACGTGGCGTGCGGCTGGTTCGGGTCGGTGATGACGTTGATGCAGGCGGTCTTCCCGGAAGCGAGCGACCGCTGCAAGGCGGGACCGATTTCGGATGCTTTCGTGACGAACTCGGAGTGCGCGCCGAAACCTGCGGCGACCAGGTCGTACCGCGTCGACCCGAGTTCGGCGCCCACGACGCGCCCGGCGCCGTACCGGGTGCGCTGGCCGTGGCGAATCATTCCCCAGCCCTGGTCGTTGTTCACGACGACGACGATCGGGATGTTGTGGCGAACTGCCGTGTCAAACTCGGCGATGTTCAGGCCGGCCGAGCCGTCGCCGAGGATGGCGACGACGCGCTTCTCCGGGTGGGCGACCTTCGCGGCGATGGCGAAAGGGATTCCGACGCCGAGGCAGCCGAGGTAGCCGTGACTGAGCCATGAGCCGCCTTCGAGGATGATCGCCTGCTCGGCCATCCAGATGGATGTCTCGCCGCCGTCGGCGACGATGATGCCGTCCCCGGCGATGGTGTCGGCGATGACCCGGGCGAGCCGCGACTGGTGAATCGGCTCGTCGCGCGCGGCCGGGCCGTCGTGCATCGCGCGCATCGCTTTCTTGCTCCCTTCAAGAGCCGTCAGCCACTCTTTGTGCTCCTTGAAGGTGCGGCCACGGGCGCGCTCCATCAGGGCGCGGAGCGTTTCGCGGACGTCCCCCGCGAGGGCGACTTCGATGTCGCGGCTGCGGCCAATCTCCTCGGGTTCGATGTCGACCTGGATGACGCTTGCAGACTCGGGGATGATCGACCGCGGCGCCGTGCCAGTGTTCATGCCCACGCGCGCGCCAAGGAGCATCACGACGTCGGGCGGGCCGCCGGCGGCTTGCGCTGCGAGCGGCGAGGCGGCGAGGGCGAAGCTGCCGTAACCGAGGTGGCTCCATTCGGGCACGAGTCCGCGCGCCTTGGAGTTTGCGAAGACGGGCGCCGCGGTCATGGCCGCGAACTGCCGGAGCTCCTCCTGTGCGCCCGAAAAGAACGCTCCGCCGCCTGCGAAGATGGCAGGACGGTCGGCCTTTTCGAGGAGGTCGAGCGCGGCATCGAGGCTCTCAGGGTCGGGCGTCATGCGGTGCGCGCCGTTGTGCGTCGACAGGTGCGGCGCCGAGGTGTCTTCGAACGGTGTGAAAAGGACGTCGATGGGGATGTCGAGGAAGACCGGCCCGGGCCTGCCCGAGGTCGCCTGCCGCCAGGCCATCATGAGGTACTCGGCCACCCGCTCCGGCTGGAGGACGGTGTGCGCGAACTTCGTGACCGGCGCGACGAGGCCGATCTGGTCCATGCCCTGCAGTGGCATCCGGTCGTCGTCGCGGATCGGACTGCGGCCGGCGATGCAGATGAGCGGGATCGCATCCATGTAGGCATTCGCGATGCCGGTCACGGCGTTCGTGACGCCCGGTCCGGCAGTGACGAAGGCCACACCCGGCTTGCCAGTCGCGCGTGCATAGCCGTCAGCCATGTGGACAGCGGCAGCTTCGTGGCGCGTGTCGATAATGCGGACGCCGTGGTCGAGGCAGGCCTGGAAGATCGGGTCAAGGTGGCCCCCGGAGAGCGCGAACACCTCACGAACACCGTATTCGACCAATGTGCGAACGAGCAGGTCACCGGGTTGCATCGACGCCATCACGATCCTCCACGGGCAGAAAACCCCACCGGAGCTTGGCCTCGCCGCGCCGCAATGGCATATGACGGCGCGCATACCGGTCGCTGGCCGGTTCGGGTCAGCGTGCCGGCTATGAACATCTCCGAACGTGCCGTGTCCTACTTTTCCGAAGGCGACAGGTTGGCCGGCGTGGTCTACCAGGACGCGGACCTCGCGGGCCCTCGCCCGGGCATCGTGCTCTGTCACGGCTTCACCGCGATCAAGGAGATCATCCTCCCGGACTACGCACGTGCCTTTGCCCGGGCGGGTTTCGTCGCCCTCGCCTTCGACTACCGCGGGTTCGGAGAGAGCGAAGGGCTCCCGGGCCGCCTGGTAGCGCGCAGGCAACTCGAAGACATCCGCAATTCGGTGACGTTCCTGCGCACGCTCCCGGAGGTCGATCCGGAGCGGGTTGGCCTCTGGGGCACGAGTTATGGCGCAGCGAACGTCATTGTCGCCGCCTCCGAGGACGACCGGGTGCGCTGCGTCACCGCGCAGGTCGGCTTTTCCGACGGGGCTCGCGGGCTCCCCGCCGCCCGGCCGATCATCGAAGCGGAGCGCGTGAAGCGGGTGCTGAAGAACGAAGTCACGCTCGTCGAGCCGCTGCAGGTGCTGAGCGACCCCGAAACGGTGGCCTTCTTCTCGGAGGCGCGGAAGTCGCACCCGCGCCTGAGCCAGCCGATCTCGACGGAGTTCTTCGAGGCGCATTCACGCCACCGGCCCATCAAGGCGGTAGCTGAGCTTACGAATTGCCCGTTGCTCCTGGTGGCCGCCGAGAACGATACGCTCACCCCGGCCGGTGACTCCGAGGCGCTCTACGCTGCCGCGCCGGAGCCACGCCGCCTGGTGATTATTCCCGGGATTCGCCACTACGAGATTTACAGTGGCGAACCACTGTGCCAGTCGGCGGCTGAGGCGGTCGCGTGGTTCAACGAACACCTCAGGCCGGCTGCGAAGTAGCTCAGCGAGCGGATTGGCCTACGCCCGGACGTACTTCTCGCCGTCCCAGGTGATCCAGCTGCCGGCCGCATCGGTGGTCTGGCCGCGCACGTCCAGCTCGGTCCGCAGCAGGTGCAGTTCCTCTTCCGTCGGGGGCTCGATCACCTGCACCTCAGGGGCGATGAGCGGCTTCCATTCGCATTCAGCCAGGATCTCATCGACCGTGACCCAGGGAACGCGCGCCATGAGACGCAGCCGGCGGTCTTCGTAGTCGTACATCGCCCAGGGGGTGACCACGCGCCAGGGGCCAGTGTCGCGCGGCAGCCCGGCTCGTTCACGGGCGCCCGGCGTGCCATCGAGGAACCCCGGCGACGAGATGAAGTCGACCTCTTTGACGAACTTCCGGCGTTCCTGGTCGGTGATGAGGATGGTGCGCCAGCAGCAGGCAGCGATGGTGTCCGCCCCGCCGGGACCGCCAAAGCGGCGGCCGCTGCCGCCGTACTCGCCGAGGAACGTCGAGTTGATGTTGCCGTGCTGGTCCACCTGGAGCGTGTTGAGCACGCCATAGTCCATGTGCCCGAGTTGGGCATGGAGCCCGGCGGAGTTCATCGTGCCCCAGAGGAGGGCGTGGTGAACGGCCCGGGAGGCGACCATCGTCATCATCGGTTCGAACGGGAGCAGCGGCTCCGGCGCCACGACGCCGTCCTCGGTGATGTACTGCGCGTCCGGGGCGTACAGCTTCTGGCCCAGCAGGACCGAGTAGAGCGGGGTCCCGCCGCCCGCAGCCCAATAGGTGCGGCCGTTTTCGACGAGGTGTGCGACGGTGCACATTGCGACTTCACGTTCGGAGAATGCTTCGGCCCTGGTCATGCGCTGTACCCATCCTTTGCGACTTCCCGGGCGGTCATGGCTTCCAGCTTCGCCGCCCCGACTCGCTCGTTCAGCATTTCGGCGAAGGTGGCGAATGGCCGCACCCACTTGTCCAGGTAGGCCTGGACCTGGTCGGTCATGATGGCCCGGAAGATTTCGAACACCACCTCCGGGTCGGAACCGTAGTACCCCGGGCAGGTTCCCGGATAGCTCCCGTGCGGGGAATGCACCACCGCATCCACAGCGTAGTAGGGGATGCTCGTGGCGCCAGGCTTGGCGCGGATGTCGTCGGTCTCGATGATCTCTTCGGCCGAGATGATGACCTTCCGGGAGGCCAGCGCCGACTCGACGTCGGAAATGCCGGTGCCGAACACGCGCGCGTTGCCGTACACGTCAGCCTGGTGGACATGGATGATGGCGACGTCGGGGTTCAGCGCCGGGACGATGGTGATCGGGTCGCCGGTGTAGGGGTCGGTTATCAGTTTGGCGCCCGAATGGTCGAAACCGTCGGTGCCGCCGAAGGACCGCACCGGGAGGAACGGGATGCCCATCGCCCCAGCCTGGAGGCGGGTGGTCATGATGACGTTGCTGTACTCGAAGACTTCGAGCCGGCCTTCGCGCAGGGCGCGGTCGATCGGCGGCGATGAGAGGAAGAAGCCGCAGTCGGCGCGCGAGACGCAGCCGGCATCAACCAGCAAGGCAACGTCCACATAGGTGAACTTGCCGGCGGCCCAGAGTTGCTTCTTCTCCTGGCGAATGATCTCGTGGACCAGTTCGTTTGGCCCCCGCATCAGGTAGTTGCATTCGTATGCCAGGTAGTCGCCGTCGGCTACGAAGCGTTCGACAGCTTCGCGCGCGCTCATCAGCCGCGGGGTCAACGCGCGCTGCTTGTTGTCGCGGACATAAGCGCGGAACCCATCGGGATCGACCTTCAGGTACGCCGATGTGCCCTCCCGAAGGATCGGCAGGGAGCGCCGCGCCGCCGGGGCCGTCATCGCACCAGAACCGAGACGCACATGGCCGCCGCATCCGAGCCGATGTTGCCGCCGCCGTTGTGGGCGAGCCCCACCTTCGCGCCTTCGACCTGCCGGGCGCCGCTCGATCCGCGGAGTTGCTCCGTCAGTTCGACGATCTGGGCGATGCCCGTCGCGCCGACCGGGTGACCCTTGCGAAGCAGTCCACCGGAGGTGTTGACCGGGATTGGGCCGCCGAGCCGGGTGGCGCCGGTGTCGATGAGGCGTCCGCCGTCACCCTTCGCGCAGAGGCCAAGCGATTCGTAGGCCATCACTTCGGCGGGGGCGGAGGCGTCGTGCAGTTCGATGACGCTGAGGTCGCTCGGGCCGAGTCCGGCCTGAGCATACGCTTCCTGGGCGCAGAGTTCGGCTGCGCCGCCTTCTTCGCCGGGCGCGTGGTCCCAACCCGAATGCAGGGCGATGGCTGCCACCCGCACCGGGTTCGAAAGCCCGAGTTCGCGCGCCTTCTTCTCGCTGATGACAACAACCGCAGCCGCGCCGTCACCGATGGGCGAGCACATTGGCCGGGTGAGCGGCGCCGCGATCATCGGCGCGGCGAGCACATCTTCGACCGAGAGCGCCTCGCGGAACTGCGCGCGGGGGTTGAGGCTGCCGTGGAAGGAGTTCTTCGCACTGACCCCTGCGAACTGCTGCACGGTCGTGCCGTAGCGCTTCATATGGTTGCGCGCCGCGGCCGCATAGATGTCCATGAACATCGAGCGGTTCTCGCCCGCGCCTTCACCGGAGGAGCCCGGGGTGGCTTCCTTTGCACCGGCTTTCAGGCGCGCCATGATCTCTTCCATCGCCTCGACATCAACGGCGCCGCTGAATGCCGAGAAACTCTTGCGCTTGTCTTCGTGATAGAGCTTCTCGACGCCGACCGCGAGGACCACGTCGTACAGTCCGGCGGTGACCATTGCCGCCGCCTGGTGAAACGCGGTTGAGGCGCTGGCACAGGCGTTCTCGACGTTGATCACCGGGATTTTGCCGATGCCGGCAGAACGCAACACCACCTGGCCGCGGATGCACTCCTGCCCCGTTACGAGCCCGGCTGCTGCGTTGCCGACGAATGCCGCCTCGATGTCGGCGTTCGTCATGCCTGCGTCGGCGATGGCACTCTGGATAGCTTCTGTACCGATGGATTTGAGTCCCCGGTCCAGCATTTTGCCGAAGGGGGTCATCCCCACCCCGGCGATGACCGCGTTCATCTTCATGCCAGTACTCCTTAAATGAGGCCGTTGCCCTTGATCGCCAGGGCCTTGCGGAGGTACTCGAGTTCGGCCTCACGCCACGACGCCGGTGATTGCGATTGGATCATACTGTCACGAATGAGTTCGTCCACTACCGCCTGTGAGCGCGGGAACGGTTTCCCGTAGCCGTTCATCGAGAACAGCTTCTCGAACGGCTGCCGGGGCCGCTGGCCGCCAGCGTCGGCACTCTCGGCCGGGTAGCCGACGGTCTGGAGGATAAGGATGCGGGCACTGTCAGGCAGGCCGAGGTTCTTCTTCATCTTTTCCGTGTTGCCGCCGCCAAGCAGGCATGTCCCGAGGCCCTGCTCAAAGGCCATGAGCGTCGCCTGGGCGATGCCCTGCCCGCAGTCCATCTCGTTCATGCCCGGCTCCTTCAGCCGTTCCTTGATGCCGGAGAAGAAGGGGATCAGTTGGCGCTCCAGCGCTTCGTGCTTGTCTTCGCCGAAGCCGAGGGCGCCGGCCCGCAGGAGTTCGCGCAGGCGGTCGGACTGTTCGTCGACCGCCGCGGTTTCGACGTACCAGACGATGACGACAGGTGCGATGCGGATCTGGTAGCCGGCCACCGGGGCCGTAATCGCGTCGATGACCTCCTGGGGAGCCGTGTCCTTGAAGACGACGACCGCGCGCAGCGACTGGACGTTGCCCCAGTGCGAAGCGATGCGCGCGGCTTCGAGCATGCGCTGCACCTTCTCCGGTTCGACTGGCTTGTAGGGGAGCATGAAGCGGATGGACCGCCGGTTGCCGATGACTTCTCTGAGTTCCAAATGGGGTCTCCTTTACGGATGGGTGAGCTTCAGAGGCGGGAGGCGCCCACAAGGCTGAGGATGTCGTTGCAGCCGTCCTCGATCATCGAGGCGCGGGCGTCGCGCATCAGCTTCTCGATCGGGAAGGCCCGGGTGAGGCCGTTGCCGCCGAAGATCTGGAGCGCCTGGCTGGCGACTTCGAAGGCCGTGGTCGTGGAGTACACCTTTGAGGCGATCGAGTACTGGATGAGCGGCGGGTTCGTCGCGTTGTAGTGCGCCACCCTGCGCGAAAGCGATCGGGCCGCTTCCACCTGGGTGAACATCTTGAAGATGCGGGCCTTCACGCTCTGGTGTTCCATGATCGGGACGCCGCCCTGGACGCGGTTCTTCGCGTAGTCGACGGCGTGTTCGAGGGCAGCCCGCGCCACACCGACGAAGCAGGTGCCCATCCCGGCGTTGGCGCCGGTCAGGATCTGCTCGACAACCGCGCCGTAGGCCTCGCAGCCAACGACCATGTACTCGGCCGGGATGCGGACTTCATCGAAGAAGATCTCGCCCTGGTTGAGTGCGCGCTGGCCGAGCTTGTCGGTGGGCTTGCCGCGGGAAACGCCGGGCAGGTCAAGCGGGACGACGGCGACACCGCCCCCGTGGAAGCCCTGTGAGGGATCGATCGTGCAGAAGAGCGCGGCTACGGTTGCGATAGAGCCGTTCGAGACCCAGGCAGATTTCTGCCCGCGGATGATGTAGTCGTCGCCGTCACGCGTGGCAATGCAGTTCGCGCGGATCTTCGGGTCGCGGAAGTGCGGTTCGGTGACGGTGAGCGTGTCGCTGCCGTGGTCAGGTTCCGTGACTGCCCAGCAGCCGATTTCGTCCTTTCCGGAACGGACATAACGGTCCACCAGGGCCTGGCGGCCGGACATCATCGCGAACGTTTTGTGGAAGTTTGAGACGCTGAGGCTGATGGCGAGGCCGGAGTCGCCCCAGCCCATCTCCTCGCTGACGATCGCCCGGAGCCGCGCCCGTTCGAACGGCGACATCTCGGCCGTCACGGACTCCATGTCGGAAAGGCCAGCTTCACGGTACTTCTTGAAGACCTCCCAGAGCAGCGACCCTGAGGAGATAACGTCCTGCGGGTCGTGGAGTTGGTCGAGCTGCGTGCCGATCGGCCGCATGACATCTTTTGCGAACTGGTGGGCGCGGTCCCGGATCGCCCGCTCTGTATCGGAAAGCCCCACTTCGATATCGGTGATCACTCTGCAGTGCCCCCTTCTTCGTATCGGGCGGACAGTAGGCTGAGGATGGTTCAACTCGATATGACGGTGATCATGAATGGGGGGCGGCGAAGGCGACTACGTTGGCCAGCGACGGCCGCAGGGACACGAACAGCGGGCCGCCCGGAGGCAGGGAATGTTTGCACCTTCCATCAACGTCGATCTCGAGAAGCTGAAGGGTTCTGAAGAGACCCCGCCTCCCGCACGGAAGGCTCGCAAGGTGGCGGCACGCGGCGGCGCAGCGGCGAACAAGGCCGCGGAGAAGCCCGCGAAGGACTGAACGTCCGCCGCCTCCCTGGAAACTGGATTGGGGACAGAATGGCTACCCTTGCGCCAGCTCGCGCTCCGTTGAAGCGCCTCAAGCCGCTCGACGCGGCAGTCCACCTCGAAGAACTGCTCTCCCGCGCCTACGAGTACCGCTCGTGGGAGGAGGTGTATCGCGACCAGTGGACCTGGGACCGCGTCGTCAAGGTGACGCACACGCGGGTGAACTGCATTTCCGCGTGTTCGCTCGATGCCTACGTGAAGGACGGCATCGTCTGGCGCGAAGAACAGAACGCCACCTACGAGAAGTCGTTCGCGGACGTCCCCGATTTCAACCCGCGCGGCTGCCCCATGGGCTGCGTGTACTCCTCCGTGATGTACGACCCGACCCGGGTGAAGTACCCGATGAAGCGGGCCGGGAAGCGCGGTGAAGGCAAGTGGGAGCGCATCACCTGGGACCAGGCCCTCACCGAGATCGCCGACAAGCTGATCGATGTGGCCGAGACCGATGGTTCGGACTGCATCGTCTATGACAACGGAACCACGAACCTCGACTTCGGCATCGGCTCGCCGATGGAGTCGCACCTCTTCGCGACGGGCCTCGGCAGCACGACCATTGACTCCTACGCGGGCGTTGGCGACCTGCCGACCGGTCTCATCCAGACCTGGGGACTGTACATGTCCGAGGGTACCGCGGACGACTGGTTCCTCTCAGACTACATCCTCATCTGGATCGGCAACCCGTCGTACACCAAGGTTCCAGAGGCCCACTTCATGTGGGAGGCGCGTTATCGCGGCGCCAAGGTCGTCAGCATCGCGCCTGACTACAACGCTTCCACGATCCATGCCGACCGCTGGCTCAACGTCCGCTTCGGGACGGACGCCGCCCTGGCGCTGGGGATGGTCAACACCATCCTCGAAGAGGGGCTCTACGACGAGGCGTACATCAAGGAGCAGACGGACCTCCCGTTCCTCGTCCGAAGCGACACCGGCCAGTACCTCCGCGAGTCTGATGTGTACGAAGACGGCAACGATGCCATCTTCTTCGTCTGGAACGCCCTCACCGGGCGCAAGGAGTCGCCCTCGGGCAGTTGGGGTTCGCCCTATTCGACGATTGCCGCTGAAGAAGAGCTCGACCCGGCACTCGAAGGCGCGCATCGCGTCCGCCTGAAGGACGGCATGACCGTGACCGTCCGGCCCGTCTTCGAACTGATGAAGAAGCGCGCGGCCGAGTATTCACAGGAAGCGGTGGAGCAAATCACCGGCGTGGCGGCAAACAACATCCGCACGGTTGCGCGGGAGTTTGCCGCCGCGAAGTCGGCGATGATCTATTCGTCCTGGGGCGCCTGCAAGCACTACCACTCGGACCTCTTCCAGCGAGGTATGGCGTACCTCTGCGCACTCACCGGGAACTCGGGTGGCAAGCCCGGCAGCGGGATCAAGGTCTCGACCTGGTGGCCGCCCCCAAACGGAGCACTCACCGGCGGCGGGATGGCAGGCCCACAGGTGCGCCTCAACACCGCGCCGGTGCCCGAACTCCCGGTCGACCGCGTCAGTGTGCAGGAACTCTCGAAGGTGACGTTCCAGGCGGGCCGGCTCGGCCATGCGACGCCGCTCATCCCGTGGCTCTACGCGCACGACCCGAAATGGGCCGAGGTCGCTTCGAAACAGGAGTACAACGACCCCAGCCTGCCGCGCCCGGCGAAGGAGTACATCGAAGAGGCGCTTGACGCCGGCTGGCAGCCGATCTCGCCGCCGCGCGGCAAGAAGCCCCGCTTCCTCTACTACTCGGGGCCGAACCCCCTGCGCCGCTGGCCGAACCCGGCCGTCATCCGCGACAGCCTCTGGGCGAACATCGAGACCATCGTCACGCTCGACTTCCGGATGTCCACGTCGGCGTTGTATTCGGACTATGTATTGCCGGGCTGCGGCTATTACGAGAAGCCGGGGATCAAGTACACGAGCACCTACGTGCCGTACGTGGTTGTCGGCGACCGTGCCGTGCCTCCGCTCTACGAATCGAAGCACGAGTGGGATGTCGCCTTCCTGCTCGCCCGCAAGATCCAGGAGCGGGCGCGAGCTCGTGGCACAAAGCCCTACCGTGACCGGCAGGGTGGCGAACACCACCTCGACCGGCTGTTCGACGACATGAGCGCAGACGGCGCCTACGACGCAGGCCCCGAGGGCGAAGAGCGCGCGCTGGACTTCATCCTCCAGAACTCGGCGATCACCCGGAACAGCGGCCTCGGCGAGGGCGCGTGGGCGAAAGCGGCTGAGAAGGGCATGGTGAAGATCAAGGCTGTCCAGCCGTCTGCGCTCGCAGTCCAGTTCAACTCGGTCTACAGCGATTACACCGAGGACCGGCCGCTCTATTCCTGTGGCTGGTTCGTCGAGCGGAAGAACCCCTGGCCCACCCTCACCGGCCGCCAGCAGTTCTACATTGACCACCTCTGGTTCCGTGAAGCGGGCGAGGAACTCCTCGTGCACAAGGAACCGGTGGAAGCCGGCGGCAAGTACCCGCTCCGGCTGACTGGCGGGCACACTCGCTGGAGCATGCACAGCATCTGGCGGGCGAGCGAGGAGCTCCTCCGTCTCCAGCGCGGCGAACCGGTGGCGTACATCGCCGTTAGCGACGCCGAAGCGCGCGGCATTAAAGACCACGACGAGATCCGCGTCCGCAACGATGTGGGACAGTTCGAGGTGCGTGCGAAGGTCTCCCCTGCGGTGCAGCCGGGCATCGTCATCGTCTATCACGCCTGGGAGGGCTACCAGTTCAAGGGCTGGTCCACCCAGAACGACGTGGCGGCCAGTCCCATCAAGCCGACGAACCTGGTCGGCGACTACGGCCAGCTCCACTACCGCATGGCCTCCTACACGATGAACCACGTGCCGAAGGAAGTCGCGGTAGATATCGAACTGGTGGTGCCTGTCGTATGACCGCAGAAACCAGCGTTCGCATCGTCGCAGCCCGGCCAGCAGGCCATGACGCCGGCTCATTTGGTCCGTTCGGTTCGGGATGGGCCGCCGCCGAGGCCGTTGAGGCGGCCCTCCAACCCACACCGCTCGACGCCCAGCCTTCGGCCTACGTGCAGACGGCCTGGGCGAATCGCAGACATGGAGTGACGCCGTCGGCACGAGTCGCGGCAGCCGTGGCCGGCGGCGTCCTCCGTGTGCGTGTGCAGTGGGCTGCTTCCAGCCCACGGCCCGCGATCACCGACAACAACGTTTTTGCTGACGCCTGCGCACTGTTGTTCCCCCTCGATGGCAAGCAGGCAGAGTTGATGACGATGGGTGACGCGGACCACCCCGTGCGAGCCTGGCACTGGCGGGCTGGAACCCCGGACCCGTTTGTCCTGACGGCGACCGGCCTCGGGACCACATCCCGCCAGGCCATGCCCCACGGCGTCGCGGTCGAAGCGGAATGGCACGCGGGCGAGTGGGCCGTCGTGTTTTCCGGGGCTCCCGAAGCGGCCGGCGCTTCATCCGTGCCGATGGGGGTCGCCATCTGGCAGGGCGCCACCGAGGAGCGCGGCGGGCTGGCAGCGCACACACCCGCGTGGATCACCCTCGAACTCCCGCGCTGAAGCGCAAAGAACGGAGACCGCAAATGGCCACTGTGAATTCAAAACCAACCCGCCAGCTGGCCATGGTGTTCGATCTGAACAAGTGCCTCGGCTGCCAGTCCTGCACCATCGCCTGCAAGACGCTCTGGACCGATGCACCGGGCATGGAATCGATGTGGTGGAACATCGTGAACACACTGCCGGGACAGGGCACGCCTCGCGGCGCATTCACCCACGGCGGCGGCTACAAAGACGGGAAGCCCGTTCCGGGGACCTTCCCCTCGCTCCGGGAGTACGGCGAAGCCTGGGACTTTGACCACCAGGCCACATTCGGCGACGGCGAACGGATCCCGCTTCACCCGCGCAATCGGGACGGCAGCACGCCGGAGTGGGGCCCGAACTGGGACGAAGACATGGGTGGCGGCGAGTATCCGAACTCGTTCTTCTTCTACCTGCAGCAGATCTGCGCGAACTGTTCGAAACCGGCCTGTCTCGAAGCCTGCCCGCGTGAAGGTCTCTACCGCCGCGAGGAAGACGGCATCATCCTCATCGACGAGGAGCGCTGCCATGGCTACCGCTTCTGTGCCGAGGCCTGCCCCTACAAGCGGATCTATTTCAACCCCCAGCGCGCCATCGCTCAGAAGTGCATCTCCTGCTACCCACGCCTCGAGGCGGGCGTTGCCCCGGCCTGCGTGCGCCAGTGCCCCGGCCGGGTTCGACACATCGACTACATGGACAACCTCGAAGGGCACCCCTACAAGCTGGTGAAGGAGTGGAAGGTCGCGCTTCCGCTCCGGCCGGACTTCGGCACCGAACCGAACGTGTTCTACGTCCCGCCGCTCGCCCCGTCCGCCTTCAACGAATCCGGGGAGTTCGACGACTCCCGTAATCGCATCCCGGAGGGGTACATGCGCGAACTCTTCGGCCCGGCCGTGGACGATGCCCTGGAGACGATCTCCCGGGAGCGGGAGAAGGTCGCCCGGGGTGAGCAGTCCGAACTGATGGATATCCTCATCTCCCGGGACTGGAACGACCTGATGGGTCCGTTCACGCAGAACCCGGCGCAACTGAGTCGGCCGGTTCCGGAGAAGTAGCTGTGCCTGAAGAAGCCTTCGACGGCGCGGAAGCCCGTCTCTACGCGATCCTCGCCGAGGTCATTTCGTTCCCAACCGATGAACTTGCCGAGGTGGCTGGCTCGGGCCTCCTCGCAGCGATGATCGAGGCGGTCGTTTCGGAGCTGCCATGGGCGCCGGCTTTGCCCCTGGCATGCCGTCCGGAGAGTCCTGCGAGCCCGGCGCAACTCGAGTCCGAGTACATTTGCCTGTTCGACGTGCCCGACCGCCTCCCGGCGCCGCTCTACACCGGGGTGTACGCGCCCCGGCGGCGCGATGCGATGGAGGAACTGCTTCGCACCTACCGGCACTTCGGCGTCACCGTGAGCGAGGACGCCCACGACCTGCCCGACTTTGTGCCGACGGTGCTCGAGTTCCTCAGCCTGCTGTCGACGGGCGCCGGGGCGGCGAGTCCGGCGGTGCGGCCAGCGTGGGAGAGGGCGCTAGCCGACGTCCTCGAACGGCACGTGTGCCCATGGGCGAAGGAAACAGCGTCACGGCTCGCCCGGCGCGATGCACTGCCGTTCTACCAGCAGGTGATCCAGTCCATCTCGGTAGTCGGGAACGCGCGCCTCGCTGACCTGCGCAGTGGCCACAATGGGACACCGGCTAACAGTCTCTCCGGCGCTCAGTTCCCCAGCAGGTAGACCATCCCGTTCGCATCGGACGAAGCGAGCATCCCTGTCCGGAACCGGTTGCCGGCGAAGTGCGGGTTGCCCTCGGCCTCGTCGCTGACGGCAAGCGACGGCGAAAAGACCGTTACTTCCGCCATCTCCACCAGCTCCCAGAGCGACTGGATCGGCTGGCCCGAGCGTGGGTCTGATGGCACGACGTGGGCATTGGTCATCGGCAGGCCCACCGACTCATCGATGTACCAGGACTGGTGGGCAGCGAAGACCGGGCCCGTTTCCGGCATCCCCCAGAAGGTGAGCGCCGGGCACTCAAGCGCCTTGGCCACCCGCCGCCGCTGGTCCGGGTCGAATGGGCCATCGACGGCGAGGACCGCGGCCGAGAGCTGGCGGCGTGCGTCTTTGGCCGCGCGCTTCGCCTCTCGGCATGCCCGCGCGAAGCCCTCGATATCGGCGATCGCGTAATTCACGCCGTGCTGCGAGATCAGGCCGAGCAGCGCGTCGGGGTCCGCCTGTGCCCGCGGGATCACGAGCGCGCCGCCCGGATGGAGCGGCAGCAACGCAGCCATCAACCCTTCCCAGCGTGACAGGGGGAGCGTCGAGAGCCAGCGGCTGGTCTTTGCGGAGTCGAGGAAGGTGGCCATCGAGATGGCCATCGCCAGCAGCGACCGGTTCGAATGGGAAACCGGGCCGCTCGTCCCTTCAATGGTGACGGCTGGCTGCCGTGAATCGAGGCCATATGCCACCGGGACGGCGGGAGTCTCGGCGGCTGGTTGCTGCCCCGCGATTACGGCTGCGCCCAGGCTGCTCGCCACTGCCCCGGGGTCTCCGGAGGTGACATGTAACCGCACTCCCGCCGCGAGGCCAGCGAGTAGCTCGATCACAGCTTCGCGGGTGAGGGCGCCGGAAAGGACGGCCAGGCGCGATTCGCCCGCCGCCACGGCAAGCGCCTGCGCCCGCCGGTCGACTTCCCGCTGGAGCGCTTCGAAGGTGAGCGCTCCCTGGTCGTCGATGATGGCCGGCGCGTCCGGTGTCCGGCGCGCGTTCCGCACCACGCAGAGGTCATAGATGGAGTATGGCGGTACCCCGACCACCCGCGAGATGCCGGCGGGCCAGTACCAGGAGGGTGTGATGGCGATCGTCTTGGGCACGGGCTACCTCCCCGGAGTCAGATGAGGCCACCGGTTCGCAGCGAAGCCGCGATGCCGATGCAGAGGACGGAGACGACGAGTTCGAACTTGAGCGCGAAGTCCATGTGCTTGATAGCCCGGCCGATGCGCTGCCGTTCCGCGGCGATGGCCTCGGCCGTCATGTCCGGCCGGGAGCGCTTGCGCTGCGCCGGGTGCAGCCAGAACGCCATCGCGGAGACCGTCGCCAGGAGGGCGAACCAGCCGGCGGCAAGTAGCAGCATCGTGCGGCCGTAGGAGTCCGAGAGCGTGAGTTCGGGACTGCCAGGGCGCGTGGCCAACTCTGGGCCGTCGAGTCGCAACAGCATGAGCAGGCCGGTCGCGCCAATGACGAGGAGCGACGCCAGAGCGAACCAGCGGTAGCGGGTGCCGGCGTTCTTGCAGACCACGCCAACCTGCGACGGCGGCATCGTCCGCTGGGCGTAGCGCAGGACCCATTCCATGGTTATTGAGCCGCCAACATAGACTGCCCAGGCGACCGCATGGAGGGCGGCGAGCAGTGTGTCCATCGGCATTCCCCTCTGTGCGAGGCTCTCAGAGCAGGCCTCCCCATTTCAGCGATGCGCCGAGGAGGGCGACCACGACGGTGATGGCGAGGTCTGCGCGGGTCAGGCGCTGGATCCAGGTGGCAGCGGCGATGCGCCCGGCCTGGTTCGAGGTCACCTGGGCTGCGCTCGTGCCCGGGGCTATCTTGCCGGCGAGGCGCGGGCGGAAGCGGAACGTCACCAGCGCGCCATTAATGGCCAGTACGCACCAGAGCACAAACATCGTACCGACGGTCCGCCCGTAGGACTCTGATAGCGAGAGCGGTGATTCGAAAAACGGCCAGGTCACGTTGAGCATGTCGAGGCGTTCGAGCCGTAGTGCGCCCGTAATGAGAATCAGGATGAGCGACCCCCAGGCGAGCCAGAGGAAGCGGTCGGAGGTCTTCTGGCCCATGACCTGCGCTTGGGCAGGTGGGATGGAGGTCTGCGCAGGCCCGAGCACGAACTCCATGGCCACGGCGCCGCCGAGGTAGACCGCGATCGACAGGTCGTGGATGTAGCCGAGGAGGATCTGGATCCAGATTTGGGGGTCGTCAGGCATGTGCGCCTCGCTCGTAGGGGTTCGGGGTTCCGGCGTGCCAGTCATGGAAGTGCGAGAGGAGTTGCGGCGTCGCCAGGTAGGGTTCGGGGCCGCCCGTGTGGAACTTGCGGTAGTACTCCATGTCCACGTGGTGCACCTGGCAGGAGAACTTCGCCCGCACCGGATTGATGTGCGACGGGGCGCATCCGTACTTGTCGATGATGTATTTCACGGTGTCGATAGCCGCCTCGACGACCCAATCGGGGATGTGCGTCCGCGGATGCTGGAGGATCGCCTCGCGAGCCTCTTCGGTGAACGGGCCGCCGTTCCGCTCGGCCCAGTTGTCCACTGGCGAAAGGTGCGCGCCGCGCTGGTAGCGAAGCTCGACGACGTTGCGCACCAGCGCCTCGGCCGAAGGGAACTTGCGAGAAGGGGCCATCCGCGCATCGAGCACGCCCGGCAGGCCCTGGCAGGTAGCGGTCTTCGACGGGTTCCGGGCTGCGTCCCGGTCGAGGAACGAGAAGCCCAACCCGGCTGCGACCTCGGGGTATGCCCCGAGGAGGAGATCGTCTGAATAGCCGCCCATTGCCCATGCGCCGAGGCCCATCGACTCGCAGGCGAGCCGGATGTTCTGGACCACGCAGGCCACTTCCGTGACGTGCTGCATGAGCGCGAGTTCGTCGAAGATCGGGATGGGGAAGCCGACTTCGAGGAAGCCGGGGCGAATCCATGCGTCGCAGCCGGCTGGTTTGTTCGTCTCCGGGTCCTGGAGGTAGAAGCCGCCGAACTGGTAGGACGAAAGGAGCAGGTTGACCCACTCCAACCCGACGTCGCCGACGGGGAGGAACCAGGTGCTTCCCGGGCGGTTCGCGTTGTACTGGAGCGCGCCCATCGTGTTGACGTTGTGCGTGCCTGGCGGCGCCGTGGCCCACGCCACGTCCGGACGCCGCGGGGAAATCGTTGTCCGGCCGGCACGGTACCAGTGGAGGATCTTCCAGTAGTCCTCCGGCCCCTGGATTTCGACCGGGGCCATTCGCTCCGTACCCGGCCGGTACAGGTGCACACCGGAGTCGTTGATGATGAAGAGATCGACCGCCTGGTCGTTGCTCGAAGCTGGCACGGTGCGTCCCGCCCAGGAAAGCAGGCTGGAAAGGTCTCCCTGCACCGGGATATCGGCAGTGATGATGCCGTTCGGGCCGAGGGCGGCCCACGCGATCAGCGCCTCTTCGACTTCGGAAAGCGGCCGGGGCTGGCTCGCGGATTCGAATGCGAGCGGGCCCTCACGTTGCCGCACGACGAGGTGGCTGGACCAGTCGAACGATTCGTCTTCCCCGGTCTCGCTCCGGTACCCGATGCCGATGCGGCGCGTGCGCAGTGTGGAAAGCGCGCCGAACACAGTCGGGCCGTGTTCGAAGACGCGCGCAATGGCGGCCTGCTCTTCGGGCGAGAGGGAGATGGGTTCGACACCCTGCGATGAGGCGTGGGCGAGGGTCATGCTCGGGAAACCTCCACGAATACCCCGCGGTCGGCGGGGACTGGCTGCCAACCGAAGGGAAGGTAGCGAAGATGGCCGTAGCGGCTGACCAGGTGCAGCCACTTCACCATGCCGGGTTCCACCTCGTTCGAGCCTTTCCAGTCTTCGAACATGTGCGGTTCCCAGCCGTTGTAGACGATGAGCTGGCCCGGGCGTACCCGGGGCGAGACGCGAGTGCGGACGGTGTAGCTCCCGCGGTCGTTGGAGACTCTGATCCGGTCTCCGTCTTCGATGCCGCGCGCGCACGCCTCCGTTGTCCCGAGGATTGCGAGCGGTTCGCCGCGGTGTGTCCCGGAAAGGATGGAGTTGCCCATGGACACGGCGTGGATGGTCCAGCGCGAGTGACCGCTGGTGACCAGCAGCGGGTAGTCCCCGCCGATGGCAGGGTTCTCTTTGTGGCAGGGCAGGTCTTCGCCGGCTTCGACGAACCATGGGTGGTCGATGAGGAATTGCGCTCGGCGGGTGAGCGTGGGGAAAGGCACTCCGTCTTCGACGTGCCATTCGAACGCCGTAACCGTCTTGTCGGGCTGCACGTTTGCGGCGAGCGAAAGCCCGGGGGCGAAGATGCCGAGGCCGGAGAAGCGGGCCGTGCCGTGTTCCTTCAGCGACCCAAGGCTGCCGTTTTCTGACAGTGTGCCGGCTTCGATGCTATCTCGGAGCCATTCGTCCATCACGGACTCTTCGTTTTCGTACGCGCCGTTGGCGGTGAACGCACTGCCGAGGTTATCGAGGCGGCGCGGCTGACGGCGCCCGTCGAGGTACTCGGTCACGCCGTGTTCAGAGCACCGCTCCTGCACTTTCTCAGACAGCGCGCGGAAGATCTGCCACTCGGTGCGGGCCTCGCCGCGGGGCGGCCGCGCCTGCTCGGAGAAGCCGACATGGAACGAATGGGTGATCGCGTACTGCAGGTTCGGGCGTTCGTACTGCATCGCCGCCGGGAGGAGGATGTCGGCCTGGAGGGCGGTTGCGCTCATCCGGTTTTCGACGACGACGACCTTTTCGAGCTTGGGCCAGAGGTTGCGCAAGAGCGTGTCGCTGCCGCCGCGCTGCCTTCGCACCGGATTGGTGGCGACGATGAAGAGCACCTGGGGGTCACTCGAAGGGCCGGGCTTGACGAGGCCGCCCCACCAGCCGCGGCGCGAGGCGTCGGACACATACTCCGAGAACGGCCGCGTCATCGCGGGGTCGGACCACTGGTTGGTATTCCAGGTGTCCTCGTAACCGCAGTGGTAGAAGTGGAAGAACGCGGCCGGGCTTGCAGTGCCGGCAGCCACGCCGCGGAGAAGCAGTTCGTATCCGAGGATTTCGTCGGAGGCTTCTTCGTCCTGGGCTCGTAGCGCCTCGATCGCGCCATCGAGGCCGTCCATCACGCGGATGGTTTCGGCGACGCCGCGCTTCTGCTTCATCCCGAAGAGCATGTAGCCGTCGAGGCCGGCGAGGGCGAGACCCTGGATGCCGCGTCCAGGGCCGCCCCAGTTGCCGGTGAGTGCGAGCAGCAGGCACATGGCCCGCTCCATCAGGTCGCCGTGGTAATACTTCGGCGTGTTGAAGCCTTCGATGATCTTGGTCCGCTTGCGGGCGGCTTCGCGCGCGAGTTCGCGGATGACGCCAGGGTTGATGCCGCAGATGGGGCCCGCCTTCTCTGGCGTGTAGTCTGCGAGCCGCTCTTTCAGCAGTTCGAAGACGGTGGTTAGTTCGAGTTGCGCGCCATCGGTCCCGGTCGCGGTGAAGGCGCCCTCCAGCGCTGGGTCAGCTTCGTCGAGGAGGAGCGAGCCGCGGGGCGCGAGTTCGACGGCGCCGGTGGCCTGGTCCCACCAGTAGAACTGGTCTTCGCGCTCGCCGGTCATCAGTTCCGGTCCGCGAACGAACCGGCGCGTCCCCTTGTGGACGAGCAGCGGCAGGTCGGTCTGGGACCGCACGAAGTCCCGCGGGAAGAGGTTCTCCTCGACGATCACCTGGCACATTGAAAGTGCGAGTGCGGCGTCGGTCGCGGGCCGGATGGGGACGAAGGTATCGGCCATCAGTGCCGAGGGGCTGTAGTCCGGCGCAATGCAAACGACCCGCGAACCGTGGTAGCGCGCTTCGGTGATGAAGTGGGCGTACGGGATCGAGGTGTAGGACGGGTTCGAGTGCCAGATGAGGATAAGTTCCGAGTGGAACGTGTCGTCCACCGAACTCGCGCACGAGAACTTGCCGAAGGTGATGTGGTGCCCGGCCGGGAAGTCGTTGATGAGGCCGTTGGCGTCGAGCGTTGTGGCCCCGATGAGCCCGGCGAACCGCAGGTAGGCCGCCTGCGCGAGCAGACCGCCTTCGACGGTTTCTTCGAAGACGACTGACTCCGGGCCTTCGTAGTCGATAGCCTCGATGACGGCGTCGGCGACCTCTTCGAGCGCTTCGTCCCAGCTGATCCGCTCCCATTCGCCCGCCCCCCGTTCGCCTTTGCGCCGCATGGGATAGAGCAGGCGGTCGGGCGAATCGAGCTGGGCGCTCCAGGCGCTGCCTTTCTGGCAGGCCATGGGGTTCATGTCTGGCACGCCCTCTTGAATCTGGTCAAAGACGGCGGCCGGCTCTTCGAACATGATCTCGCCCCCGCGCGAGTAGACGCGGTAGGGGCAGGTCGCCAGGCAGTTCAGGCAGTGCGTCCCGAAGGTCGCGCGCTCCCAGCTCCAGCGCTGGCTGTACCGGTCGGAAGCTGAAATGGGGTTCATCGCTTCACTTCGCAAGAGGACATTGGCGCCGGCGGTCAGCCGACGAGGACGCCGGAGACGTACTGCTCGTCGGCGGTGACGAATCTCCCGATGGTGTCCACGACCCACTGCCAGTACGGCCAGGTGTCGGCGCCCTGGGTGCGTTCGGCCAGCCTCGGCAGCCAACCTACAAGCTGACGCTCGAGGAAGTCGTGTTGTGCCCGCCGGTACGAAGTCTGGAGGCGTGGCGAAGTCGACACGGCCTCCTTGTAGGTGAGGTACTTAAGGAACTCGAGTTCGGTGGCGAGGTGGTCCGCAGGGCGCGGGTCCTCGGCCGAGGTGGTGAGTCCGAAGTACTCGTAGAAGCGCACTACCTCTTCGAGCCGCTGCATCCGGTCCCCGCCATAGGATCCTCCGAAGAGCGAAGCAGGCGGGCCGCTTCCAGCGCCGACTTCGAAGACGCGCAGGAACTCGGCTTCGAAGTCCTGCTGGCTGACCGAGGACGGCACGACTTCGGAACCGAAGGTGAAGGAGAAGCCCAGGAGCTTGCCGGCATCAGTGAGGCGGTCGCCCCACTCGCCGGCGAGGGCAGCAGTGTAGGCGTCCTCATCCGGGACAGAGACCAGCCGCGCGAGCAACTGGTAGACGCCGGTGCGCGCGGTGACCTCGTTATCGGGCAGTTCGGTTTCCTGCAGGGCTTCGCCGTCGACCTGCAGACCTGCGAGTGAGTAGACAAACATGGGAGCCTCCTAGGCGATTGTCTCCACAGGGATGAAGTTCGACCGGTCCAGGGTTGCCGGGTCGACCGTGAATGGCCCGAGCAACTCCTGCCACTTGTAGGCGATGAGGGTCTTGAGCATCTCCGACGAACCGCCGTCGCGGACGGTCTGCATCTCGCTTTTCAGCGTGGCCAGGGCATCGTGGACAGTGGGACCGAAGAGCGATTCGAGGTACTCCGGCGGGATGCGCGGGGTCTCGTGGTCGATGCTCATGTCGTCGTTCAGGCGGTAGGGGGAGAGCGGCGGGACATAGAACACGTTCGGGCCGGTGCCGGCTTCGGCGTGGAGCGGGAGCGCGATCTTCCACTCCTTGACGAGCTTGTGGACCGGGCTGTCCTCATCATCGAGGTAGCCGATGAAGACAGCCCGGCCCGGGCACTGGCGCACGCAGGCAGGAGCCACCCCGGCTTCGATGCGGGGGTAGCAGCCGATGCACTGCTGCGCCACGTGGCGCTCATAGTTGAAGTAGACCTTTTTGTAGGGACAGGCCTCCATGCAGAACCTGTCCCCCATGCACGTCTCTTCGTCCCTGAGCACGAGCCCTTCGCTCGTCTTGTGCAGTGCCCCGGTGGGGCACGCAGTCAAGCACACGGGATTCGAGCAGTGGTTGCACTGCCGCGGAAGGTAGAAGTAGTAGGAGTTCGGCCATTCGCCAGCGCCCTGGTCTTCGTCCCAGTTCATCGCCCAGCGGTTTTCGCGGGGGGCCTGGGGTTCGAGGTGGGCCTTGCCGGCGGTGCCGCCGTAGAACACTTCCTGGTAGTTGTAGTCGAAGCCGCCGCCGAATTCTTCACGCGTGGGCTGATGGCCGGGGCGGGCCTTACCGGTCGACAGGTCCATGCCGCCGCCCATGTTTTCCCAGTCCTTCGGGGTGCCGAGGCCTGGCATGGTGTTGACCGACATCCACCACTGGTGCTTTTCGCCTTCGTCCCGTGTCCAGAGAACCTTGCAGGCCACCGAGCAGGTCTGGCAGCCGATGCACTTGTTCAAGTCATAGACCCAGGCGAGTTGGTGGGTCTTAGTTTCGGTGGTTGCAGCCATGGGTTACTCCATTTCCAGGGGGAGCCATTCCTGGCTCACGGCGGCGAGGCCCGCGCGTTCATCGCGGGAACCGTTCCAGACGGCCAGGCCGAGCTTCTGCTTCTGGAGCACGTCGGCGGGGCCGCTGAGGACTACGCTCCAGCGCCCATCGGCGAGCACGCCCTTCGCGCCGAGGTTGGCCTCCGGGTCCTTCTTCACGACGCCGGGTCCCGAAGAGAGCAGGCGCAGCGGCCCTGGCCGGCCCTGCTCCCAGAACCAGAGCGCCAGCGGCTTTTCGGTATCGCCCAGGGTGGCGAGAACCCCGCTGCCGTTCGTGGGGAAGATGGCGCTGACGGCGTCCTGGAACTCCCGGTTCGGCGCAGAGTCATCTGCCCACTCGACGCGCACGTAGAGGCGCTGGCCATCGCTGGCCGCCTTCACCTGGGCTTCCGCGGTCTGGCCGTAGTCGCGGTCCTTCCACGACTCCCGGATGTACTCGGTTGGCTGGGCCTCCAGGGCAACCG
>JADYYG010000035.1 GCA_020853755.1 Dehalococcoidia bacterium
CTGTGGTGTGTTGCGACCGCGAATCAGTTGCTCGAGTTCGGCCCGGTCGCTTGCGGATACACTGACTCGTCCTCTCTTCATGGAGAAAGCCTACAACTAAAGAAACATGTGAGACACTACACTAGCGTCCTCCCGGTTTCGAACCGGCCAGCAAAGGAGGGCGGGTCCCCCGGCAGCTACCTTGTGACCGGGAAATAGACCGTGAATCGCGCACCCCTGCCCGGCGCCGAATCGACCGCGAGGGTGGCCTCGTGTGTGCGCACCGCGCCGAGGACGGTCGAGAGGCCGAGGCCGTGGCCCTCCGGCTTCGTAGTAAAGAAGGGGTCGAAGATGCGGTGGAGTGATTCCTCGTTGATGCCCGGGCCGTCGTCTTCGACTTCGAGGACGGCGTAGCAGTCAGACATCCTGCCCGGCAGCACCGTTTCGCTGCCGGGGTCGACGGCTGGCCGGAGGAAGGTCCGCGCGGTGACGGCAGACCCCGATTCGGCCGTGGCGTCGAGGGCGTTCACGAGCAGGTTGAGGATCACCTGGCGCAACTGGGAGGCGTCGGCTTGGAACGGCGGGATATCGGGTGCAAGCTCCTCGCTGATCTTCGTCCTGGCCTTGGCAGGGATGCGGCGGGCGTAACGCGCCATCTCGTGCACGAGCGCCGAAACGTCGACCATGCTCGATGCGCCGTGGTTCTCACCAGCGAAGGTGAGGAGCTCGTTGACCATCTCCGAGGCGCGCATTGCAGCGCTGCGGGCATCGCTGAGGGCTGCAGCCGCTTCGCCGCCGGGCGATTCGATAAGGGCGACATCGATATTGCCGACGATGGCCGAGAGGAGGTTCTTGAAGTCGTGGGCGATACCGCTCGCCATCAGGCCCATGGATTCGAGGCGCATGCTCTGGGCCAGCAGCCGTTCGCCTTTCGTTCGTCCGGTCACGTCGCGCATGGTGACCACGGCCCCGGCGATACCGGCCTGGCCGCCGATGGCGCCATAGGTGAGTTCCACGTACTTCTGGATGCCCTCCAACCAGATGACCCGGTCGTGGACGCTTTCGCCCTGCAACGCCCGGAGGATGTCGGACAGGATGGGGCGTTCTGGCCGAACCTGGGCCGGGAAGTCGCGCACATTCTGGCCGTCACGCAACTCCGCGCCGAAGAAGTCGCGGCTGATGGCGCGGGCCCGTTCGTTCGAACGGAAAATGGTGAGATCCGGCGCGACCAGGACGAGCCCGAAGGGGGCGCTGCGGAAAACCGCGTCGAGTTCGGCCGCCGAGACCCCAAGGCCGGCCTCCGTGTCTCGCTCGTGGGTGATGTCCCGGTAGACGCCGATGAGGCGCGTGGCTTTGCCCGCCGCATCGCGTTCGAAAACCTTGCCCCGGGACTGGATCCAGCGGGTCTCGCCAGTCGCGGTGCGCATTCGCCATTCGGCTTCGTACATCGCTGCGCCGTCTTCGACGTGGGCCCGCCATGCGCGGACGATGGCAGGCATATCGTCACGTTCGACCACGCGCACGAACTCGAACGTCTCCTCGAGGTCGCTGGTGTTGTAGCCGTACTGCTCCCAGAAGCCGGGCTGGAAGACGGTGGTTTCCTCGGGCAGGTTCATCTCCCAGAGCCAGACGCCCGCCGCTTCGAGGAGCGCGGTGACGCGAGGGTCGCCGGGAAGAGGGGACGACTGCTGCTGCGGCACAGCGCTGCCCTCCTGAGAGATGCTGACGCCAATCGTAGCGAACCGCGCAAGCCCCCGCAGGTATTGCGGAAGCGGCCACGCGACCATCTACCATTGGACGATGATTCCGAAGGATGACCTGATCAACTACGTTGGCAACGTCCACGGCCGCACCTACGAGGCCGTGGAGCGGCTACGAGATGACGATGTGCACTGGCGGCCGGCGCCGGGCGAGTTCACCTGCGGCGAACTGGTGAGCCACATCGCGAACACTCGCCTCATGAACCTTGGCGGCATCCTCACCGGCGAGATCCACTACAAAGGCCACGCCACGAAGCCCACAGCGACGGCGGCGAACCTGCGCCAGCTGGCACTCCGCACCGGCAAGAAGACCATCGCCGGGCTTGTCGACGCCGACCTCGAGCGCCACATCCCCCAGACGAACGGCGAACCGTTCCCGGCGTGGCGGCGGGTCATCGGCGGGCTGATCGAGCACGAGGTGCACCACCGCAGCCAGCTCTGCGAGTACCTGCGCCTGCTGGGCCTCGAACCGCCGCCGCTCTTCGGCCTGCACGCCGAGCAACTGCCGAAGTAGCGGCCGCGCACGCGCCCGTTTCGACTAAGCTATTCGCCCATGCCTGAGATTCCCGAACTGGAAGCCATCAAGGGGTACTTCACCGGCGCCCTCGCGGGGAAGACCATCGCCACGGCCGAAGCACGCATCCCGCACGTCTTTCGCACGCCCGCGCAGGAGATCCGGGAGACCCTTCCCGGTGACACCTTCGGACCGGTGCCGCGTCACGGCAAGTTCCTTCTTTTCCCGCTGGCGTCGGGCCGCATCCTCGCGATCAACCCCATGCTGACGGGCCGCTTCCAGTACGTGGACCCGGCGGCGAAGCTGCGAGCGAAGACCTGCCTCGCGCTCGGCATCGAAGGCGGCAACTCCCTGCGCTACTCCGATGAGCGGCTCATGGGAAAGATTTACCTCGTGCCGCTGGACCGACTCGAACTCATCCCCAACTGGACGGCGAACGGCCCCGACCTGCTGGACCCGGCCCTCGATGAAGACAGGTGGGTGGCCCGCGCGAAGAAGTACCGCGGCCAGATCAAGTCGGTCCTCACGAACGCCGAGTTCGTCCAGGGCATCGGCAACGCCTACTCTGACGAGATCCTCTGGGAAGCCCAGATCAATCCGTACATCCCCCGCACGAAGCTCTCGGACGAGGACCTGCGGCGGCTCTACCGGGCGGCGCTCGCGGTGATGGCATGGGCAACGCCGCTCGTTGCCGGGGCGATGGTGAAGGCGGGCGTGCTGGACTATGAAGAGCGGCGGGACTTCATGCGCGTCCACCGCCTCGGAGGGAAACCGTGCCCGCGCTGCGGTTCAACGATCAGCGAAATCACGGCGAGTCAGCGCATCACGAGTTTCTGCCGCACCTGCCAGCCCGAACTGCCGGCCTGACCGGGGGTCAGGTTGCCCGCTGGAGCACCTTCGAGAGGTCTTCGACCCCGTACGGCTTGGCGATGATCCGCAGATTGTGTTTTTCCGTGAGCGCGACAACGCCCGGGTCGGTGGTCGCGCCGGTGACGATGACGACCCGTTCGACGAGCTTCGGAGCGGCCTTGAGCAGCCCGGCGACCACATCGTCGGCCGATTCGGCGCCGAGGCGGTAGTCGCAGAGGATCACGTCGAAGTCATGCTCCGCGGCCTGCTTGAGCGCGGCGGCGGTGTTCTCGGCCACGTGACAGTGGTGGCCCATGCTGGTGATCAGGCGCTGGCAGACCTTGCGCAGGCTCGGTTCGTCATCGACCACGAGGAGCTTGATGACATCGGCGGCAGGTTCATCCTCAGCGGCCGGCGTGGGGGCCGCGGGCGCCGGCGGGAAGGGGATCGAGATGGTGAACGCGGCGCCTTCGCCGGGCGCCGAATCGACCCGGAACTCGCCCTCGTGGGCACGGATGATCGAGTAGGAGAGTGACATTCCCAGGCCCGTGCCGTGGCCCTGCTTGGTAGTGAAGAACGGTTCGAAGATACGGTTGCGGGTCGCTTCATCCATGCCAATCCCGCTGTCCGAAACCTTGATCTCGGTACGGCCGTCGCGCGTGGCGGCGCTGATCCGGAGATGCCGGGTTGCGACGGCCTGCATGGCCTGTTCGGCGTTCGTCACCAGGTTGAGGATGACCTGGGTGAGCTGGTGTTCGTTGCCCCAGATTTCGCAGCCGAGCGGGATCCGGATGTCCCACTCGATTTCCTGGCGCTTCCAGCCGGTGCGCCGTAGCCGTTCGATGTGGTCGACCAGTTCGGAGACGGGGATGAGCCGCCGTTCCGACGTTCCCGGCCGCGCGATGAAGAGCAGGTCGCGCACGATGTTGCGAGCGCGGAGCGCTTCCTTCTGGATGACGGAGAGGTCCTCGCGGAACGGTTCAGCCTCCTTGGAGAGGCCGAGGACTTCGGAGAAGCCGAGGATTGCGGTCAGCGGGTTGTTCAGTTCGTGGGCGACGCCACCGATCAGTTCGCCGAGCGCGGCGAGCCGCTGTGCCTGCTCCATCTGTTCGCGGTGCAGCCGTTGTTGTGCCTCGTGGGCCACATCCGCGGTGACGTCGGCTGCAACCAGGAGGAAGCGCATGTGCGGGTCATCGAGGGGGACGAACTCGTAGTCGAGCCAGCGCTCTTCGCCCGCGATGGAGAGATGGGTGCGGCCGCGCGAACCCTTGCCCTCTTCGAAGACCGCACGGTACCCGTCGCGCACGTCCTCGGGCAGCAGGTTGAGCACGTCCTGCCAGGACTCGGAAAGACCTTCCGGGTCGATGGCGTCGACGATTGCCCGGCCGAACGCGTTGGCGAAGATGACGTCGCCGTTGGCGTCGGAGAGGACGACGCCCTCCGAGAGCGAGCGCAGGATGAGACTGTTGAGCTCGGCCTGGCGGGTGCGCTCGGCTTCGGCCCGCGCGGCCTCGATCGCCGGGCCAACAACTTGCGTGATGCGGCGGAGGAGCGCGAGTGTGCGCTCGGGGAACTCGTAGTCCGGGTCGCTGCTTGCCGCGGCGAGCATACCTGCGGGCGCCCCCGCGGAGGTGTGGAGGGTGACCGAGAAGCGGTGGAGTCCGAGCCGCGTCGCGAGTTCCCGGTCCGGCAGATCGGCGAAGTGGCCGGTCGCCTGGCCTTCTGCCAGAGCCTCGCGTCCTACTGGTGACACCGGGTAGGTCACCGGCTCTTCTTCGACGTCGCCGGGGTTCCAGACGTAGGTGATGCCGTCCTCGCTCACGATGCCGTAGTTCACGTAGGCGCCGGGGATGAGCGCCCCCAGCGCGGCAGCGGCGCCTTCGAGGATAGGCACGACCGAGTCGCTGCGCGCCGCCAGCGCGGCTACCTGAGAGAGGATGTGCTCGTCCTCGGCCTCCTGCTGGCGGCGGGCGGCCTCCCGGGCGTTCACCATCGCCGGGCCGATCACGTCGGCGATAAGGCGGATGAGGCGCAGGCCGCGTTCGCTGAACTCGTGGTCCGTTGGGGTGCCCACCCAGAAGACGCCGACGCGGCCGCCGCCCGAGTGAGCCACGGTATCGACCCAGCGCCTCGTCTCGAGCCGCTCCATGAGCGCCCTGCTCCCCGGTGTGACCGGGGTCGTGGCCATGTCTCCGACCTGCTGCCCCGTCGTGAAGACAAGCTCGGATCGAGGAAGCATGGTGCGACGGTTGGTTCCGTCGTATTCCCACATCTCGTCGCCTTCGACGTAGTTGAAGGTGATGCGGGCCTCGGGGATGAACGACCGGATCGGCTCGACGAGGCCTTTCAGGATAGCGCGCTCGGTGTCACCGGTGGCGGCCGCCGCTGCCGCTTCGGCGAGGATGCGCTGGTCGTCAGCGTCCTGCAGGCGGCGCTGACTCTCGCGCAGGTTCGCCATCGCCGGGCCGATGATCCCGGCAGTGAGCCGGCAAAGCCGCAGGTCGCGCTCGGTGAACCGGTAGCCGGGGTCGGTTGTGCCCAGGAAGAACAGGCCGATCTTCTCGCCCTGGATGGCGACGGTCGTGTCGACCCAGCTTGCGATTCCGAGCGAGTGGAAGTAATCGTACGTCCGGGTGCCGGGGAGGTGTTCGTCCAGCCTGTCGGAACTTTGCTCCTGCTCCATCACCTCCGCCACGCGAATAGGCAGAGGTATGGCAACGCCCGGGGAACGAGCGTCATAGATAACGTCACCTTCTCGGAAGACAAAACCCGTCAGTGCGCCTGGCACGAAACGCTGGAACGGCCGCCAGAGGTTGGACAGAAGGTCCTGGTACTGCGTCGCGCGCGCCGCCGCCGCTGCCGTGTCCGCGAGGAAGCGCTGCTCGTCGGCTTCCTGCCGGGAGCGGAACGTGGCCCGTGCGTTCTCCATGGCCGGGCCGACTACCTGCCCCACCCGGCGGCAGATCTCCAGCGTCCGCTCATCGAACCGGAAAACGGGATCGCGCGACCCGACGATGAAGTACCCGATAGTCGCGCCGGCCGAACGGACGGCGGTGGCGTTGATTGCATGCAGCCGGAACGGGCCGAGCCCTCCCGGGAGGAGCGCTGGCGGGACCGCGTCCGCATGGAGTTGCCCCTTCTCGTCGAGCAGGGCCGCGTACGGCCCGAGGGGGACACGCCGGACTTCGCCGCCAAGGACCGGGAAAGCGACGGCATCCGGTTCCCGGACTCCAAAGAGGACGAGTGGCTGCGGGATCAGGGCCTCGAGCGGGGCCTTGAGCCCCAGCAGGATCCCCTCCAGCGTGCTCTCCCGGGATGCCACGGCGCCGACTTCGGCGAGGAGTTGCTGATCCTTCGCCTCCTCCTGCTTTCGCTGAGCGATACGCGCGTTTGCCAGGGCGGGTCCGGCGATATCGGCGATGAGCCGGCAGAGCCGCACTTCGCGGTCGCCGGGCACGAAGCTTTCGTCCTGCGACCCGATGACGAGCAGGCCAACCACCGCGTCGCCGGAGGTGACCGTTGTGAGGACGTGGGACTGCACGCCTGTCGCCTGGACTTCGGGGATGACCTCGCCCGCGCGAACCCTCTCCGCGGTCGGCGGGACAATGACCTGGCCTTCGGCGAAGGCGCGCGTGAACCACTTGCTGATGACCATTGGGTGGAGCGGCCCGGAGCGGGTGACGAATTCGACGACCCCCGGTTCGAGGAAGCCGAACGTGACGTACGGGTCATGGATGAACAGGCCCGCCGCTCCGCGCAGCGCCCGGGTGATGGCGAGAGGGTTGGTCTCCCGGGCAATGGCGGCCGCAGCCGTGGCGAGGATCGCCTGCTCCTCCGCTTCGGCGGTGGTCGCTGCTATCCGCCGTTCGCTCGCGATCGCGTAGGCGACGAGGGTGCCGGCGAGTTCGAAGAACGTCATCTCCTCATCCGTGAACGGCGCCGGGTCCGGCTTGCCAATCGTCAACAGCCCTTTCGTGCGATTCCCGGCGGAGAGGACCAGTGTCGCTGCCCGTCCAATGCCCGTTTCGAAGAGACCAACAGGCAGTTGAGGATGTGCCGTGGCGGCGCCGAATTGAACGTGCCGAAGGCCCGTTTCGAGCATCGCATCGATCCGTTCAGGATGGGGCAGACCGTCGTCGCCGGGGAGGTCCATCGAACGCAGGAGGCGGAAGCCGTCATCTTCGGAGTTACGAGCTGTCAGCGCGAAGAAGGTGTACCCCTCGCCGGCCAGCAGTTCACAGACCCGGGCGAAGTGCGATTCGATGGGCTCGCCATCGTTCACAATGAGTGCAAGGTCATTGAGGACGCGGCGGCGAGCTTCCTGCGCTCGCTCGGCTGCGGTTGCCCGCAGGTTCGCGATGACCTGGCCTGCGAGCGCGCTGATCAGTTCGATGAAGCGCCGTTCGTCGGCCAGGAAGGGAACATCCACATCGCGGCCGATGAGCAAATAGCCCACGTCTTCGGCGCCTGCGCGGATGACAGCAACCGCACCGCGCTGTGTGCCGGAAGCGTGGCTTTCCTCCGCGACCCTTCCGCCCAGGTCCGAAGCGACGCCTTCGACCACGGTCGCACCGGCGGCGAACTGACCGAGCATGTTCACCCCGATGTCGTCGCGGTGGATGAGGCGGCCATCGGGGAAGGTGATCCCGCGCAGGCCGCGAACGACCCTCAGTTCGCCCGGGGCTGAAGTGGCCGCAAGGAGCACCATGCCGGTCACGGAGATGGCCCGTTGAACCTCCGGCGCGAGGACGTCGAAGAAGGCTTCGAGTGATTGTCCGGTGGCCATCTGGCTCGCGAGGTCTCGCAGGAGGGCCTGGCGGGCGGCTTCGGTTTCGGCCCTGCGCAGGCGGCTGCTCGCCTCCATCGCCTGGCCGAGCATGGACGCGAGCGTGCGCAAGAACTCTTCTTCTTCGGGCGCGAAGCGGGCGCCGTTCCTTCGCGCGAGGGCGAGCACGCCCTGCGCTTCGCCGCCCGAGACGAGGGCGATACTGATGACGCGGGCCATCCCGGCATCGCGGAGCGTGCGTGTGAATGCGCTTTCGCCCGCGTAACGCCGGAGTGAGAACTGGGACATGCCTTCGAGCGCGAGCAGTTCGGCGAGCCGCGCTTCCTTGTTTCGGATGACGCTGCCGTCCTGGCGGGTGATCTCGGGCCGGGCGGCCACCTGGCGCATCACCCCCGGTTCGATGACCTCGGAAAGGCCTGCGTAATCGAACTCGATGGCCCCGCGCAGGAGCGCGATAAGTTTGTCGAAGCTGGCGCCGAGGTCATCAGTCCGGCTGAGGAGGAGGGCGACGTCGTTCAGCGTGCGGGCGCGCGCGGTGGCGCCCTCAACCCGGGCAACCTGCTGGCGGTTGATGAGCGACTGAGCCAGGACCGAACGAAGCAACTCCATGAAGGTCAGCTCGCCGGGGTCGAACCGGCGGCGGCTGCGGCGCGCCATCACGAGCAGGCCGCGCAATTCGCTGCCGTCGCGGAGGAAGGCCATTGCGCCACGTTGGTAGCCGGCTTCGGCGAGTGGCGTGTCGTGCGGGCCGTCGCGGTTGATGCGCCCCTGGCCGACATCGAAACCGGCGGCGGCGATTCGGACGAACTCCGCCCCCGCCTCATCCGGCGGAAGTCCGAGGTAGATATGGTCCGGGGCCTCGGCCACCGCCGGGAAAACGGTCCCCTGCTGGAGGAAGAGGCCGACGTAGTCCACGGCGAGGCAGTCTTTCAGGAGGACCGGCAGGCGCTCGAAGATCTGCTCGATCGGTTCGCCCGATTGGAGCGCGACGACGAGTTCGCGGGCGGCCTCGGCGCGGGCTTCGCCGCGTTTCGCGCGTTCGAGTTCGATGCTCTGGTGCACCGTCCGCGCGAGCAGCGCCCCGGCAGCACGCAGGAACGCGACATCTTCTTCCGCGAAGGGGCCGCGGGCACGCTTGCCCACCGTGAGCACGCCGCAGAGCACATCGTCCACGTAGAGCGGCATAACCCAGCAGCGCTGGAAGCCTTCTTTTGCCAGTCCCTGTGTCGCCACAGTTTCGACCAGATCCGGCCGGTACTCCGTGCCGTCACGCTGGTTGAGGGCCGCTTCGGCGCCTGTGTCAGCGACGGGAATGATACGGCCCGGCGGCCACGCGCCACTGAACTGGGGAATGTTGCCAACGAGGCGCATGAAGCCCGGATCTGGCGTGACCACGAGGAGCGAGGCGTGCTCGAAGGCTGCGCCCTGGCGGACATGGTCCGCGAAGGTCGCGAAGATCTCATCGATCTCCCGTTGCTCGCTCACCAGCAGCGAGATTTCGAGCAGGAGATCACGGTGCAGGCTGGAAATTCCCTGGCCAGGCTCCATAGATGGACGCGTCTCTCTCCGGGAAAAGTGTCGCGGTGCGAACTATCCTCTGCTATGCGGGAAATCCCGTATAGGGGTTTCCGGCGTGCCGGGATTTCGAACCTCGACCCACTGCCTGTTACGCTGGCACCAATGGCAGAAGGCATCCACGCACCCGAAGGTATCCACAACTTCCGCGAACTCGCGGGCTATGCCGCGGCCGGCGGAAGCGTCCGCCACGGCCGGATCTACCGTTCCGGCGCCCTCGAACTGATGACCGAGAGCGACCGCGCATGGCTCGAAGCCGGGCTTGATATCCACACCATCCTCGACCTTCGCCACAGCGACGAACTCGCCCTGCGCAAGGGGCCGCACCCGCTGGAAGCGCGCGTCCGGCCGCACAGCATCTTCCCGCCGGACCTCCGCCAGGAGGCCATCATCGGCGAACTGAACGGCCTCTACGGCGCCGGGATCTCCTCCGAGCGGTACTTTCACTACCTCTCCATCGGCGGCGGGCGGCTCGCCAGCGCGTTCCAATTGTTCGCGGTCGAAGCGAACTACCCGTTCCTCGTGCACTGCACGGCAGGGAAGGACCGCACCGGCGTACTGCTCGGCATGATCATGGATGTCCTCGGCTGCTCCGATGAGGACATCGCGAACGAATACGGCCTGAGCGACGCCAACACCGACCGGCTCATCGAGTACCTCGTGCAAAGCGGCCGCCAGCTCGAAGGCAGCATCGACGAGGTCCGCGCGCGGTTGGCGACGCCGCCCGAGAAGATGGCCGGGTTCATCAGGCTGCTGCGCGGCGCGTATGGCAGCTCCGCCGACTTCTTCCTTTCGCAGGGCGTAAGCGAAGACGAGATCGCCAGCGTGCGGCGACTGCTCCTCGCGAACTGAGCGGGCCGCCCGGCTACGCTCCCTCGATCGACAGGTACAGTTCCTCTTCCTGGGCGATGTTGAGCCGCAGGATGGCGGTCAGCGCGTAGAGCGTGCGGCGCAGGTCCACGAGGTCTTCGGCGTCTGGCTCGCGGTGTTCGAGGCCGGCGTAGGCCCGTTCGAACGTCCCGGCGAGGTGGAAGATCTCCTGGTGGGTGCGGCTCATCGCTGCCAGCGGGTCGTCGCCGCCCATGCGCTCGGCGATGCCGGTGTAGACCTGCCGTTCGTCGTTCCGTTCGTGTTCGAGCACGTCGGCCAGGGTTTCGCGGATGCGGGCCAGGCGTTCGCGCAGTTCGTCCGGGGGCAGGTCGCCGAGGACATCGGCGAGGTCGCCGAAGGTCTGGACTTTCGGCAGCAGGTCGCGGTGTTCGGCGCGGAGGGCTTCGGCCACGCCCGGCGGCAGGAGCGGCGGGCCTTGCCGGCGGCCGCCGCCGAGCGCTCGCAGCGCATTGAGGATGGCGGCAGCGTCGATCCCTTCCTGGAGGAGCGCACCGAAGACTGGCGCGAGCAGCCCCGCAGCCGCCAGCCCCATCGCCACGAACGAAAGCGCCATGCCCGCAACCATGCTCTGGACGGCGATGCCGCGGCTGCGCTGGGCGATCTCGATGGCTTCGAGGACACGGTCGAGCCGGTCGACCACGAGCACGACGTCGGCGGCCTCGGACGAGGCCGTGGCGCCGCGGGCGCCCATCGCGATGCCCGCATCGGCTGCAGCGAGGGCCGGCGCATCGTTGATGCCATCACCGACCATGATCGTGGTGCGTTCGCGCTGGGACTGGCGGACGGCTGCCACCTTCTCCTCCGGCGCGAGTTCGGACATCACCTGGTCGACGCCGATGGCGATGCCGACAGCCTCGGCGATGGCGGCGTGGTCACCGGTGAGCATGACGGTCTCGCTGATGCCGCGGCGCTTCACCATGCGCAGGACGCGGGGCGCTTCCGGCCGCACCGGGTCATCGAAGAGGAACGCGCCCGCGATTTCGCTGTCCACCGCCGCGAAGATGACCGAGCCTTCGTGGCGCATCACGCGGCGTTCGAAACGGGCCGCTGCCTGCCGGTCGGCCACCTCACGCGAGACCCACGCGAACAGCCCGAGCCGTACCGCCCGGCCATCGACGTTCCCCGCGATGCCAGCGCCTGCACTTTCGGAGACGTCCGAGGGCAGGGCCAGCGGCAGATTCCGTTCGCGGGCGCTGGCCACGAGCGAACTGGCGAGGACGTGCGACGAAAGCTGGTCAAGTGACGCAGCCAGCCTGAGTAGTTCGGCTTCGTCGAGGGCGGTCCCGGCGAGCAGTGTCCGGCGCACGTGGGGCGCGCCGAGGGTCAGCGTGCCGGTCTTGTCGAGGTAGAGGGCCCTTGCCCGGCCGAGCGTTTCGATGGCGGCGCCGCCCTTGACCACGATGCCCCGGCGGGCTGCGCGCGAGACGCCGGAGACGATGGCGACGGGAGCGGCAAGCAGGAGCGGGCATGGCGTCGCCACCACCAGCACCGAAAGGGCGCGCACCGGGTCACCGGAGAACGCCCAGGCTGCGCCCGCGGTCGCCAGCGTCACCGGCACGAAGACGGTGGCGTAGCGGTCGGCCATGCGGACAAGCGGCGCCTTCGAGGCCTGCGCCTCGCGCACCATGCGGATGATCCCGGCGTAGGTGCTCTCCTCGGCCGAGCCGGTTGCGCGCATTTCGAACGAAGGGCCGGCATTGGCGACGCCGCTGCGCAGCCGGTCGCCGCGGTCGCGTTCCACCAGCCGCGATTCGCCAGTCAGGGCCGACTCGTCGAGGGTGGCCGGGCCGCGCGTGACCACACCGTCGACCGGCAGGATGTCGCCTTCGCGGATGACGAGCGTGTCGCCGGCCACCACCGCCTCAACCGGGATGGATTCGAGGATCCCGTCGCGCAGGCGCTGGGCCGACCTGGGCGCGCGCTTCAACAGCGCCGAAAGCTCCCGTTCGGCGCGGTCGCCTGCGTACTCTTCGAGCGCCCGGCCGGTGGCGAGCATGAGGCCGACGACCGCGCCCGCGAGGTACTCCCCGAGCGCGAGCGCCCCGGCCATCGCCAGCAGGGCGATGACGTCGACGCCTGCCTCGCGCCGGGCGAGGGCGATGAGCGTCGTCCAGGCGAGGGGGACGAGGGCGACAAAGGCGGTAATCGCGAACGCGGCATCGGCGGCGCGGTGTTCGCCGGCAGCCCAGAGCAGGCTGCCGCCCGCCAGGCCAATCACGGCGGCGGCGAACAGGGCGGTGGTCAGGTTCAGAGGTGGGCGAGTGAGGCGCATGGAATCCCCGCATCTACGCTAGCGGGTTTGGCAGCAGGCGGCCCGGCCAGCCGGTCCCCGGACCACGGTCCCAAGGGGGCAAACCTGCCCGGCAGGCTATTCGAACGCCAGCTCCACGACGACCGATGTGCGGCCCCAGTCCCCGAGGTCCTTCCCGTAGCCCGGCTGGTACTTTTCGACGAGCAGCTTCCGCGCAGCCGTGTCTTCCGGCGTCCCCCGTTGGACCACTCGCGCCCGCGCTGCATGCGTCTCCCCGGCGATGCGCACGGTCACTGCCGCAGTCTTCAGCAGGTTTCGCACCCAGTGCGCTTTCGGCCCGTGGGCGTCTTCGCCGCTGCCGCTGAGGAGGTAGAGCCGCCCGCCCATGACGCCGTACCAGATCTCGATTTCACGTGGCTCGCCGCTCTTGCGGCCCGTGGTGGTCAGGTAGCAGTAGGCTTCATCCGGCGGCAATTCCATGCCGGGCATCTTAGTCGATGCGTGAGTGCGCTTGCTGTCCCATGCGCCCGGCGGCGGCTACGCTTCCCGCGCCATGACCGATCTCAAGACGTGGGTCCAGGCCTCCCGGCCGTTCTCCTTCACCGCCGCCGTCGTCCCGTCCGTTGTCGGTTCGCTGCTCTACGCGGCCGACACCTTCAGCCTCTGGAAGGCCGTGCTGGCCGTTCTCGGGTCCGTCTTCTTCCAGGCGGGAACGAATTTCGTAAACGACTACTATGACGACCGCAAAGGCGCCGATGGCCCCGGTTCGCTCGGGATGGCCGGGTTCATCCAGCGCGGCATCCTGACCCCGCGGCAGGTGCTGGCTGCCGGACTCGTTTCGTTCGCGATTGGCGCAGGCATCGGCATCGCGCTCTGCGTCTTCGTCAGCTGGCAGCTCTTTTACATCGGGCTGGCCAGCGCGCTCGCGGGCTTCCTTTATACCGGGTGGCCCGTGCACCTGGCCTACATCGGCCTCGGCGAAGTCACGGTCTTCCTCTTTATGGGCCCCACGATCGTGATGGGCGCCGCTTACGTGCAGGTCGAACGCTGGACGTGGGAAGCCTTCGTGGCTTCGCTGCCGATCGCGTTCCTGGTCACCGCCATCCTCCAGGCGAACAACATCCGCGACATCGAACACGACCGCCAACACCACAAGCGCACCGTCGCCACGGTAGTCGGACGGCGGTGGGCGAACCGCGAGATGTACTTCCTCCTGGCCGCCACCTACGTCTCACTGGTGGTCGCGGCAGCGGTCGATGCGCTCCCGTGGGAGGCGCTGGTGGCCCTTGCCACGCTGCCGTTGGCCCGGCCGATCGTGAAGATCGTCCACGCGGGCGGGAATCCGAAGAAGCTCAACGGCGCGCTCTTCTATACGGCCCAGTTGCATACCCGTTTCGGCGCGCTGCTGGCCGCCGGGCTGGGGCTGAACTGGATCATCCGGAGCATCTGAGCCCGCGGGGCTATACTCGGCTCGTTCGTGTTCGAACCGGAGCTCCTGTATGTCTGAACCCCTGATGAGCGCCTGCGAAATCGCCGATGGCGTGCGGGCCAAGCGCTTCTCCGCGCGCGAAGTGACCGATGCCGCGCTCCGTCGCATCGAAGCGAAGAACCCGAAACTCAACGCCTTCATCCAGGTGGACGCCGAGGGCGCGCGCCGCCAGGCCGATGCAGTCGATGCCGCCATCGCGCGGGGCGAAGACCCCGGCAAGCTGGCTGGCGTCCCGATGGGCGTGAAGGACCTCGAACCGGTCAAAGGCCTCCTCTTCACCGAGGGGTCACGCGCCTATGAGGGCCGTATCGCCGACCGCGACGGTGTCTCGGTGTCGCGCCTGAAGGCGGCCGGCGCGGTCATCGTCGGCAAGACGAACACGCCGGAGTTCGGCTACAAGGGCTTCACGGTCAACCTGCTCTGGGGCGCCTCGCGCAACCCGTGGAACCCGGAGAAGACGCCCGGCGGTTCAAGCGGCGGCAGCGCCTCAGCCGTCGCCGCGGGGATGACGCCAATCTGCTCGGCCAGCGACGGCGGCGGTTCGATCCGCATCCCGGCCTCGTTCACCGGCTGCTACGGCATCAAGCCGAGCGCCCACCGCATCCCCCGCGCGAACGAACACGCCCCGACCTGGGGTTCGTTCAGCACACTTGGCCCGATGGCGCGCACCGTGCGCGATTCGGCCCGTTACATGGATGTCGCCTCCGGTCCGCACCCGAACGACCTCGAAGCGCTGGATTCGACCGGGCTCGATTTCGAAGGCGCGGCGACAGGCCCGGCCCCACGCCTCAAGCGCATCGCCTATTCGGCTGACCTTGGCTACGCCATCGTCGACCCGGAAGTCATCGAGATGACCCGAAACGCTGCGGCCGCGCTGGCGGAAGCGGTCGGGGCCGAACTGGTGGAGGCTGGCCCCGGCTTCCCCGACCCGCTGACCCACTGGATTACGATCGCCGCTTCGGGCGACACACGGCTGGTCGACGAGATGACGGAGGAGCAGCGCGAGCGACTCGAACCGGGCTTCCGCCAGTTCGCCGAAGTCGGCCGCGGCATTACCGCCGTGGACGTGGCGAAGGCGCTCGAGGTGCGCCACCAGGCCAACCGCACGATGACCGCATTCTTCGAGCAGTACGACCTGCTCGTGACCCCGACGACGGCGACCACGCCGTTCATTGCCGAAGGCCCGCCGCCCACGACCATCGCCGGGAAGCCGGTCACGGCGGCCGGGTTCATCCCGTTCACCTACCCGTTCAACTTCACGGGCCACCCGGCGGCCTCGCTCCCGGCCGGGAACGCGCAGAACGGGTTGCCGGTGGGCATGCAGATCGTTGGCCCGCGCTACAACGACCGGCTCGTGCTGGCCGCCAGCGCCGCGTTCGAGCAGGCCTGCCCGTGGAGCTACCCGGACTAAGGGTCTGGTCGAATCTACCCCCATTTCGCAAAGGCCCGCGCGTCAGCAAGGGCCTGGTTCGAACCACCACCCGGCCCGGCGCCAGCGTGTCACCGTCATGCCCTCGCGCTCCCGCCAGCATGGTTCACACGCGGGACGAGCCATCCCTGACGGTCGCAATCCCTTTCGCAAAGGCCCGCGCGAGCAAGGGCCTGGTCCGAATCACCACTCGGCCCGGCGCCAGCGTGTCACCGTCATGCCCCTCGCGCTCCCGCCAGCGTGGTTCGCGCGCGGGGCGATCCCTCCCTGACGGTCGGGCCTTGGCGGAAGTGGTGGTGGTTGAGCGACCTACGGTGGCCACGTGACCCATTTCGCAAAGGCCCGCGCGTAAGCAAGGGCTTGGTCCGAATCACCACCCGGCCCGCGTTGCACCACGCCGTGGTGATGCGAACCGTGCCCTGCTGCCGCGGAACTGTCGACGCTGGTCACGATCCGCTCACTGCCGTGCGCGGTTCCCTTTGTGTGGTGGGTTTCGTCGGCTTTCCCGCCCTATGCCGCCGGGCGGCGCTTCCGCGCGTAGAGCGAGGAATCGGCTTCCTGTAAAAGGTGGCCGGGGTCGAAATCCTCGCCGAGGGTGGCGATGCCAACCGTGGCGCAGATCCGTCCGCGGCCGCCGCGCGGCCCATCGATGGTGAAGTTGGCGGCGTTGATCGCCTTCCTGAGCCGCGCCGCGATCATCTCGGCCTCTTCGCGCGCGATGCCGGGCATGATCGCCGCGAACTCGTCGCCGCCGGTGCGAGCAACCGTTGCCCCGGCAGGAACGACGTCGATGATGGTTTGGCCGGCAATGCAGAGCGCAACGTCACCCGCCGGATGGCCGAACGAGTCGTTGATGCTCTTGAAGTCGTCGAGGTCGAGCATCGCGATGCTGAGCGGCGAACCATTCCCGCGGCAGCGGGAGAGCTGGCGCTCGAGTTCGCCGTTGAAGTAGCGCCGGTTGAAGAGGCCGGTCAGGTCATCGTGTTCTGACAGCTCGCGGAAGCGCCGCCAGAGTTCACGATCAATCGCAGCCTGGCGGCGGCGGGGCCATGCCGCTACAACGGTCACGACTGCGGGGAGCGTGAGGTACCACCCCGCGAACGCCCAGGAGAGCCAGCCGTAGCCGGATGCCGTCGCGAAAACGAACAGCACCCAGCCGACGAGCCACGCCCCAAAACCAACGAGCCGGGAACGGCGAGTCGCCCGCTCAACATCGGGGTGCCTTTCGGAATCTTCCTGGAGCGGCAGCGTCGGGGATTCCCTCATCATCCATCTGGATAGTCGACGGTTGCGGGGCCTCTGGTCAGGGCGCGAGGGGGATGGATGCCGGGTTTAACCGGGCGTTTCGCGGCCGTTGCCGGCGCTGTCATCCTGTGCCGCGTACACTCTCCCCACTCCATCCGGCGAGCAGTGCGTGCCGTTTTTCCCAGCCTCGGCAACCGCGGAAGCGCGGCGGCTCGTGTTCGCACGCACGATCCGCGGCTTCGCCGACGGCCTTGTCAGCGTCACGCTCGCCAGCTACCTCGATGGCCTCGGTTTCTCCGGCTTCGAAATCGGCGCGATCGTCACCGCAACGATGCTGGGCTCGGCCGTGCTGACGCTCTGGATCGGGCTTCGCGGCGGCGCGCTGAACGCCCGGACGCTCCTCCTCGCCGGGACGGCGCTGATGGCCATGACCGGCGCCGGGTTTGCCGTCTTCACCGAGTTCTGGCCGCTCCTGGTGGTTGGCTTTGCGGGGACCATGAACCCGTCGGCCTCTGATGTCAGCCTCTTTCTGCCCATCGAACAGTCGCTCCTCTCCGAGCGGGTGGCCGCGAAGGACCGGACGTCGCTGTTCGCGCGGTACACTCTCGGCGGCGCGCTTGCCGGCGCGGTGGGCGCGCTCGCGGCAGCGCTGCCAGGTCCACTTTCTCGCGCGCTCGATGTACCTCTCGGCGACGTCCAGCGAGCGGTGTTCCTTCTCTATGCCGTCACCTCGGTGGCCGTGTTTCTCCTGTACCTGCCGTTGCGCATCCAACCGCGCGCCGCCGAAGCGCCGAGGGGCCTCGGCGAATCGCGTGGGGTGGTACTCCGGCTCTCCGCCCTGTTCAGCCTCGACTCCTTCGGCGGCGGGTTCGCCGTCCAGTCGCTCCTGGCGCTCTGGCTGTTCAAGCGCTTCGACATGTCGGTCGAAGCGGCGGGGACGGTGTTCTTCGTCGCCGGGATCCTGAGCGCGGGTTCGCAACTCGCCTCACCGGTGCTGGCCCGCCGCATCGGACTGATCCGGACGATGGTGTTCACGCACCTGCCCGCGAACGTGTTCCTCATCGCGGCGGCGCTCATGCCAACGGCGCCGCTGGCCGTGGCCTGCCTGCTGGTGCGAATGGCCCTCTCGCAGATGGATGTACCGGCGCGCCAGTCGTACGTCATGGCGGTGGTCCCTCCCGAGCGCCGGACCGCCGCCGCCAGCATCACGAACGTGCCGCGCAGCCTTGCCTCCGCCGTCTCGCCATTGCTCGCGGGCGCGATGCTCTCGGCAACGTCGTTTGGCTGGCCGCTGGTATCCGGCGGCGGACTCAAAATCGTGTACGACCTGCTCCTACTCCGCCAGTTCGGCGCCCTCCACCCGGAAGAGGAATCCTGAGCTTCGCCTGCCTCCACCGGGAAACGAGCGGTGCGATAGAATGCAGGCTCTTCGAGCGTAGACTGAGGAGATTAAACTGTGGCGGCTTTCGAAGTAGCGTGCGGGTCCGCACGCACACATCGAAGCCGCCGAGGCAACGCCGGGCCTGATTGGCCCGGAGATCGGAGCGCTTCCAGAGATGTCGATGTCGTTACTCAACGGCCTGCGCGTTATCGAGGTGAGCTGCACGCCGCGGGCCGGGTTCTGCGGCAAGATGCTCGTCGATGCCGGGGCCGAGGTCATCAAGCTCAGCCTGCCGGGCGACGAAGGTCCCGGCGCTTTCTCGAACTGGCTCGACCGCGGCAAGGAGAGCGTTGTGCTGGACTGGCGCACCGACGAGGGCGCCAGGCTCCTCTCGCGGCTGCTCGGCTCGGTCGATGTCCTCGTTTCCGACATCGAGTGCGAGGGGCCGGCGCGAGAACTGGCCGCGGCTGCGGCGACCGTGCCGGCCCTGGTTCATGTTTCGACGAGCGACCTCGGCCACTCGGGACCGTTCGCGGAGCGGCCGTCATCGGACCTGATCGTGGCTGCGCTTTCGGGCATGTGCTATATCAACGGCGAGGCGGGCCGGCTGCCGCTGCGGGAGCCGGGCAACCAGGCGCGCATCGTGGCCGGCATCGCCGCCTACCTGGGAGTGCTGGCGGCGGTCATCAACCGCGGCCAGTCTGGCAAGGGCCAGGCCGTCGAAGTGTCGGCGCTCGAGGCGCTGGTGAACGTGCTCAACCCTTCGGTGCTGCAGTCCAGCTACCAGGACGGTCAGCCGCGCCGCCAGCCGTCGGCCCAGGGCTTCCTCGTCGACTGCGCGGATGGGCGGGTCAGCATCATCACTTCGGCGCAGCGCTCGTGGGACACCATCCTCGACCTGTGGGGCATCACCCCGAGTGAGGAGGACGCGCCCAAGTTCGCGGAAGGCGAGCGCCGCAAGCACCACGCGGAGATCCGTACGTTTTTCGGGCCGGTGCTGGCGTCGCGGGACCGCCAGGACGTGTTCGAAGAGATGTGCGCTGTGCGCGTCCCCGCGGGCATGCTGATGAGTCCCGCGGATCTCCTCACCGACCGGCACCTGCTGGCGCGGGAGGCGTTCGACGCGCTCACCGGCGCGGAAGGGCCAGCGCGGACGTTCCCCGGTCCGGGATTCCGGGTTGCTGGTGAGCGGCCGGGTGCGGACCGCGGCGTGCCAGCCTTCGGAGCGGACACCGCTTCGCTGCTGGCCTCGCTGGCCACCGAGGAGGTGCGCGCATGAGCCGCCTGCCCCTCGAACACATCCGCATTCTCGACCTGACGCAGGCGTGGGCCGGGGCCTACGCCCTCCAGTTGCTCGGTGACTTCGGCGCCGAGGTGATCAAGGTCGAATCGCGGACGCGGCCCGATCCCTGGCGTGGCAGCTTTGCCCCGCGCGCCCTGGCGTTTTACCCCACGGTTGGCCCCGGCGACCACCCGTATAACCGCTCGTATCTCGCCAATAGCGTGAACCGGAACAAGTACGGCATCACCCTGGACCTCAGTTCGCCCGAGGGAAAGGCGATGTTCCTCGACCTTGCGAAGACGGCGGATGTGGTGACCGAGAACTTCACGCCGCGGGTGCTGGGCAACCTGGGCATCGGGTACGACGTCCTCCAGCAGGTTCGGCCCGGCATCATCCTCCTTTCGATGCCCGCCTTTGGCCTGTCAGGCAGCTACTCCGACTTCCCGGGCATCGGCGGGACCGTGGAGCCGATGTCGGGCAACTCGTGGCTCCTCGGCGAGCCGGGCGGTTCGGCCCAGGTTTCGGGCGTGATGTACCCGGACGCAGTCGCCGGGCTGAACGGTGCGGCCGCCGTGCTTTCAGCGTTGCGTCGCCGCGACGTGACCGGCGAAGGCAGCCACGTCGAAATCTCGCAGCTCGAGTCCATGACCGCGATGCTCGGAGAGTTCTTCGATGACGCCGGCCTCGCCTCGCTGGGGCGTGTCGGCAACCGCGACCGGTCGCTCGTCCCCAACGGCATCTTCCGGTGCGCCGGTGAAGAAGAGTGGGTGGCGATTTCGGTGCGAGACGATACCGACTGGGACGCGCTGGTTCGGCGACTGGGGAACGCAACGTTGGCAGCGCCCGAATTCCGGGACGCCGGCGCCCGCCGCCGCGCCGAGAACCAGATTGAAGAGGCGATCACCGCCTGGACCACGGAGAGAACCGCCACGGAAGCCGAGGCCGAACTGCTCGAAGCTGGCGTCCCGGCGGCGCGCGTTCGAAGCATGGCGGACGTCATCGCCTGCCCCCAGATGAACGCCACCGGCTACCTGCAGGTCCTCGAACAGCCCGATTCGCTCCCGCCCGCGCCCGTCCCGGGGGTCATTGCGCGGCTCACCGAGACCCCGGGCAACATCCGCCTGCCCGCGGCCTGCCACGGCGAACACAGCCGCGAAGTGCTGTCGCGCATCCTCGGCCTCGATGACGGGACGCTCGATGACCTCGACGCCCGCGGCATTATCGGCGCGGGGCCGCCGCCGGACTAACCAGGGCATCATCCGTCACCCGCACAAGGAGATCAGCATGGAATATCGCGACATCATCTTCGAACCCGGCGAAGTCGCCCGGGTCATCCTCAACCGGCCGCGTTACCACAACGCCCAGCCGCCGCGAATGATCGAGGAGATGGACGACGCCTTCACCCGCGCCGTCAATGACCCGGACACGCGCGTTGTTGTGCTCTCCGGCAACGGGGACAGCTTCTCTGCGGGGCACGACCTCGGGACGCCCGAGTCCGTTGCCGACCGTGAGGAACGGGGCCACGTCCGCGAGCCGAAATCCAACTACACGAGCGGCCGAGCCTACTGGTACGAAGCCTCGATGCGCTGGCGCAACCTGCCCATCCCGACTATCGCGATGGTCCACGGCTACTGCATTTACGGCGGCTGGATCTTCGCCTCGGCAATGGACTTCGTGTTCGCGGCGAACAACGCGCTCTTCCTGCCGTCGCACACGCAGTACTTCACCGCGCCGTGGGACCTCGGGACGCGGCGGGCGAAGGAGATCCTGTACGAAGGTCGCTTCATCACCGCGCAGGAAGCGTACGACTACGGCTTCGTGAACCGCCTGTTCGCGCCCGAAGACCTCGAACGCGAGACGCTGGGCTACGCCGCGCGCGTGGCCGAGAACGCCCGCTTCCAGCTCCGCCAGGTCAAGTTCTCGGTGAACAGCTGCCAGGACATGCAGGGCTTCACCGCCTTCTCCGATTCGGCGTTCCAGACGTACTTCGTCACGTCGGTTGTCCGGTCTGACCCGCTGCGGGGTCCGAATGGCGAACGGCGCATGGAGGGCGTGGCTCACGCGAAGGAGTTGCTGAAGCGCGGCTTCCCCGAGCGCCAAAGCTAAACGGCGACGGTACCCCGAAGTCATCTTGACCTTCGAGGCACGGCCCTTGCCACAGTGCGTACTATGGGCGTCCACGCGCAGGGGGTGGACGATGCGGACTCGCGTTGCGGTTTTCTGGTTGTTGGCGCTGCTCATCGGCGTCGCAGTGGTTTCGAGCGGCCGCCCGGCTAACGCCCTGGTCGCCTGGACGTGGACTGGCAACGGCGGAACGAACAACTGGTCCGATGCCGCGAACTGGGATGCGGGCGTGCCACCGCCGGGCTCGAGCCTCATCTTCCCTGCGAACGCGAACCGCAAGCAGAATGTGAACGACCTCGCGCCGAACACGGCACTGCTCTCTATCGACTTCGCCGGCAGCGGCTACGACATCTCGGGGAACGCCATCGCGCTCACCGGGCTGCTCTCCAACCACAGCGGCAGCGGCAGTAACCGGGTCTCACTGGCGTTGGCAGGCGCCGGGGGCGTCCAGCAAACCTCGGGGCGGCTCATCCTCAGCGGCGCGAACGCGTTCTCCGCGGCAGTCGTCGTCGATGGCGGATTCCTCCAGGTGGCGCACAACCAGGCGCTTGGCGATGCAACCGGCGAGACCACGGTGAACGCCCCCGGCACGCTCGAAATTGCTGGCAGCGTCTCCCTCGGGCTCGAAGTCATCCACGCCGGGGGCGCCGGTGATGGCGACGGCGCTGTCCAGTCACTCGTTGGGCAGAGCACGATCGCGAAGCTGCGGCTGATGGGCGACACCACCGTCGGAGTGGCGCGCAACAGCGTCCTCGTTGTCGACACCCTGTACCAGGATGCGTCCGGGGGCTTCGAACTCGTGGGGAGCGGCAAGCTGCAGATCAACACGAGCTTCTTCGCGGGCGATGCGGCGGTGAACGGCGGCAACCTCACGTGGAATGCAACGTCCCAGGCGTTCGTCAGCGTCGCGCCGAGCGGCATGCTGCGCGGGACGGGGATGGTCTCCCAGGTCACCGTCGGCGGGGGCGTGATTCGCCCCGGTTCGGGCAGCGCCCACGGCATCCTCTCGGTGTTCACGAACACCACCTTCAACGCCGGCTATTTCTGGACTGCTATCGGCGGGCCGGGCGCGGGCGTGGGTTACAGCCAGCTGGCGACGAACGGCCTGACCCTCAATCCGCTTGCCACGCTGCTCGACCTCGACATCGATGGCCCGGTTTCGCCCGGCGAGGTCTACCGCATCATCGACAACACCGGCGGGCTGCCTGTCTCTGGCACGTTCATGGACCTGCCCGAGGGCGCCGTGTTCGTCGAGCAGGGGTTCGCCTGGAAGATCAGCTACAAAGGCGGCACCGGCAACGACGTGACCCTCACCGTCCTGCGCGTCGCCTCCGCCGACCTCGTCCTCCAGATGACGGCGGCGCCGGACCCGGCGAACAGCGGCGGCGCGCTCGCCTACACCATCTTGGTCACGAACAACGGCCCGGACTCCGCCGCTTCGCCGACGGTGTCGATGGGCACGCCGGTGGGAACCAGCTACGTGTCCGCTTCGAAGCCGGCGAACTGGACCTGCGTGAAGCCCTCGCCCGGCCCGTCGGTCACCTGCAGCGGCCCAACGATGGACCCCGGAGAGTCGGTCACGATCACCCTCACCTTCAACGTTGATACGTCGAGCGGGCCGATCAGTGGCACGGCGGGCGTCTCCTCGCCCACGAACGACCCGAACTCGGCGAACAACGCGGTGACGCTTTCGACCCCGGTTGGGCCGGTCGACCCGTATCCGTTTAAGCGGTTCCTGAGCGGCCTCGCGCGGGACTGACCGGCCGGGCGCTGGATGTCCACTTTTCGCCACTGATCTGGCTCTCAAGCGGGGCGTTGTCACCGCCTGTCGACCGTTTTTTCGAATCTGGGAGCGGCCTCCCCGCAGAGTTTACTGAGCGGTTACCGAAACGAGCGCCAGGCCTGCTGTTTCGACCCCGGAAGCCGCCGTTATTGCTGGTACGAAGATGAGCTACTTGAAGCCTGTCCCTCGCACCGATGACGTTGACGCGCCCGCGCGCGCGGTCACGCTGGTCTCGCCCGAGGCGCGCGAAACGCTTTACCTCGATGAGACGGCCTCGCTCGAAATCATCACCGAGGCCCTGAAGGCGTGGGGCCTGCGCGTCCGCGCCGAGCGCGAATCGGGCCGGCCTGCGGACGAAGCTGCAGCTGCAATCCCGGCGCCCCAGGACGCGACGTGGCTCACGACCCGGCCGGACCATCGCGCGCCGAGCCGGCTGGAAAACGTGCTCTCGCCGCTCTGGCTCCCGATCCTGAACGATGACCGCGCGCCGGATCCCGGCTCGCCGTGGGGCTGGTTCTCGCGCGCGGCGTGAGGGTGAGGTGTGAGGTTTGAGGTGTGAGGTGTGAGGTGTGAGGCGCCCGGCCTCCCTCCCTCCTATCGCCTATCCCCTATCCCCTATCCCCTACCTCCTCTCCTCTCCTCTCCTCTCCTCTACCTCCTCCCCCGGTGGGCGGCTCGTGTCGTAGACTCGGCGGCGAGGTAGCCACAATGACATTCACCGACCGTTACGGCCTTGCGCTCACCACGTCTTCAGCGGCAGCGGCGGACGCGTACACCCGCGGGCTGGACCACGCGCTCGCCGCCGAGGCGCCCGCCGAAGCCTGCTTCCGCCAGGCCCGCGAGGAAGACCCCGGTTTCGCCCTCGCCCATGTCGCCGAAGCCCGGATGCTCCAGTTCCGCGGTCGCGCGAAGGAGGCCGCCGCCGCGCTCGAACAGGGGCGGGCCGCCGCGGCATCAGCCAGCCCGAGGGAACAATCCCACGTGGCCTGCTTCGCCACCGCCATCTCGGGGAACCCGGCGGGTGCGCTGGAAGCGGTCCGGGCGCACCTCGCCGACTACCCGCGCGACGCCTTCGTGCTCTCCCAGGCGTGCGGTGTCTACGGCCTCATCGGCTTCTCCGGCCGCCTCGACCGGAACGAGGAGCAACTGGCGCTGCTCGAACCGCTCGCCCCCGTCTACGGCGACGACTGGTGGTTCCTCTCCCAGATCGCCTTCGCCTACAACGAGCTGTTCCGCCACGAGGAGGCCCGCCGCGCCATCGAGCGTTCGCTGCAGGGCAACCCGCGCAACGGCCACGCCTCGCACACCGTCGCCCATATCGAATACGAAACCGGGCAGGCCGACGCGGGCGCCCACTTCATGCGCGAGTGGCTCGTGGGGTACGACCGGGCGAACCAGCTCTATGTCCACAACAGCTGGCATCTCGCGCTCTTCGAACTCGCCGCCGGGAACTACGAGGCGGTGATGGACCTGTACGATCGCGCAATCCGGCCGGAGGTCGCCAGTTCGCCGCCACTGGGCACCGTGGCGGATGCAGCGGCCCTCCTCTGGCGGTGCAACCTGACCGAACGGCCCGCATCCGACCTTCCCTGGGAACCGCTCGCCGACTGGTCGCGGCAGGTCTTCCAGCAGCCCGGGATGACCTGGGCCGACGCGCACTGCATGATCGCGTGGGCCGCCGTGAACGACCAGGCGCGGCTCGGCCAACTCATCGACCAGCTCAAGCAGCGCGTCGCCGCCGGGAAGGTCTACGCGGGGGCGATGCTGCCCACGCTCGGCGAGGCGTTCCAGGCGTTCGCCGCGGACGACTGGGAGCGATCGGCGTCGCTTTTCGACAGCGTCGCAGACGAGGTGATCCGGCTTGGCGGAAGCCATGCCCAGCGTGACGTGTTCGAAGAGTCGCGCATCGAAGCCCACGCCCGTGCCGGCCACCTCGAAACGGCACGCGCCATCCTCGAGGAGCGCCTCGACCGCCGCGCGAACGGCCGCGACGCCCGCTGGCTCGAACACATCAACGCGCGCTACGAAGGCGCCGCGGCGGCGGGGTAGCCGCCTGAGCGTGACCAACCTCGAAGGTGTCACCGCCGTCGGGGTGACCTGGAACTCGGGCGGCCTGGCCGAGCGCCAACTGCGCGCACTCGAACCGGCATTCGCTGCGGGCCTGCGCATGGTGCTGTTCGATAACGGCTCGGTGGACGGGTCGCCCGAGCGGCTGGAAGCCTTTGTCGCGCAGTGGCCGTTCGCGGCGAGCGTGACGCTCCTCCGGAGTGATACGAACGCTGGCTTCTGCGCCGGCGTCAACGCTGCGACGATGGCGGCCCTTGGAGCAGATCCGCCGGCCGGCTGGATCTGGATGCTGAACCCCGACGCCGAGGTCACCGCCGGAACGGCGCAGGTGATGCTCGATGTGCTGCGGGAGACTGGCGCGGGCGTTGTCAGCCCTGGCCTCGGCGACCGCCATTCCATCCGCGTCAATGCCTGGCCGAAGATGTTCTGGGCGCCCGCGCAGTACTGGCTGGCGGCTGTCCCGCATGGCCGGCGATGGTGGCGCTCCGGGCGGTACATGGGCTCCTGCGCGCTCTTCGATGCCAGCGCGGTGCGCCAGCTCATCACTCGTGACGGCCACTTCCAGGACGCAGCGCTCTTCATGGACGGCGACGAACTGGATGTGGCGCTGCGTCTTCGGGCGCTGGGGTGGGACTCCGTGGTTGCCGGGGAAGCCGCCCAGCTGCACCCCGGCGGCCCGCGCACCCTCGCACGAACGAAGGTCTCGAAAGCGCGCCAGTATTACCAGTCGCGGAACAACGTGATCGTCGCGCGGCGCTGGCTCCCGCGCTGGCGGTTCTGGCCGCTCCTGGGGCTGCGCATGGCGCGAGACCTTTCGTGGTTCGCTCGCATGCGAATCGCCGGGCATCACCCACACCCGGGGCCCTACCTCGCCGGGGTGCGAGACGCCCTCCTTGGGCGTACCGGGCGCTGGGCGGGCCACCCTCCGGACAATCGCTGACGCGTTGCCAACGAGGGGTCGGGGTTGGCTCGCAGCCGGGTGAGGCTGTGCTGCATCCCATCCCCCTGGAGCACACCGTGGCCATCGCCCTCGAACGTTCGCCCGCTCAGCCGCGGCCCTGGCTGACTGCCAGCCGCATCCTCCTCGTCGCCACCGCCGAACTGCTTGTGCACGGCATGAGCGGGTTCGGCCGCCCGGTCCGGCTCGACCGCCGGAGCGGAAGGCGGGTCACCCGATGAGCGAGGAAGTGCCTGTCGGGAGGCTGGTCTCGATCATCGTCTCCGTGCTCGCCGCGGCGCTGTTGATCTCGCTCGGCGGGCTCGTTGTCGTCGGTGCGGCGGGCCACGACGGCGGCATCGCGCTGACACTCACCCACGTCATCGAAACCATCCTCGGCGTGTTCGTTGGCATCGCCGCGGGGACGCTGGCCTCGCGCGAGTAGCGCAGGTCAGGCTGGCGCGGGCTCAGGGCGCTTGCTTCGGGCCCGTCGCACCAGCCAGCGAATCACCCCAACCACCAGCCCCACGGCGCCGAACACCCACGACACGACCATTGCCCAGTGCATGTATTCGGACCCGTTCGAGAGGGCGTGGACCCGCGTGGCGGCCGCGCCCCCGCCGAGGCCAAGCAGCGTCATGTAATAGAGCCCGAAACCCACCCGGTACTGGAGCCAGCGCCAGATACCGAAGCCGTATAGCCCCACAGTGATCGGCGCGGCCGTCATCAGGGCGTAGAAGCCGCCCTGGCGGGCCAGGTAGAGCGCCCGGTCGAACTGGTGCGGCATGCGGAAGTACGCCGCACCGATGCCGCCGCCGGTGGCCATGAAGAGCAGCCACTTGACCCGCCACTGCATCGCCCAGAACTTCCGCAGGACCGAGCGGTAGCTGCCCTTCTCCAGTTGCTGGCGAAGGGCGGTGTCCTGCCGGCGCTGCGTGGTCTGGTACTCCGCGCGGCGGATGGCGTCGCGATTGGCCTGTTGGCGTGCCTGCCAGTTCATGTTGCCGCCAGCCTAGCCCCACGCGGCCGGAAAAGCATCACCCGGGCTCCCCGAATCCCGCGCGGGAACTTCAACTGGACTTTGGGGTTTCCCCCGAGAGACACCGCCGGTTGCCGGGACGACTATGCGCCTGCAATGCACGAACGGCCCCGCATCGCAGCCGATGACCCCTACGTCCTGCCCGCCGACCCCGAGACGCGGAGAATGGCCATCAGCGTGCTGGCCTTCCGGGCCATCGCCCAGAAGCGCGAGGCCCAACTCGATGATGTGCTCGGCCCGGAGAACACCGGCCTGCTTTCGGATATGGCCGCAAACGCGGCGAACGAGACGAACGCGCAACTGATGCTGACCGAGCACCTGCTCCGGCAAGGCTGGGCATGGGAGCGCATCCTCGCGGCGGTCTGGTACAACGAGGATTACCTCCGCAGCGCCGCGCTGGCGGAGTAGTCGCCCGTCCGCCAGGGCCCGCGCGTCAGCAAGGGCCTGGTGACTCAGGCGCAATGCCCCAAAGGCGGCGAACGTCCGGGCAGGCGACGATCCGGACGCTTCCGCGCTGCGGTTCCCTGTCCGTGTTGGCGGCGAGCGTCCACGCTGTGGTGGTTCGGGACATGCCCTTGCTTACGCGCAGGCCTTTGCGAAATTGGGGTGCGTGGGAAGGGAACCGGGCGCGGCAGCAAGCGGATCGCGGTGTGCGCGAGACCGTTCCCCGTCAGGCAGCACGAACGCGGCTCTCACCCAACGATTCCGCCAGGGCCCGCGCGTCAGCAAGGGCCTGGTGACTCAGGCAAAATGCCCGATGGGCGGCGAATGTCCGGGCAGGCGACGATCCGCGCGCTTCCGCGCTGCGGTTCCCTGTCCGTGGCGGCGGCGAGCGTCCACGTGGTGGTGGTTCGGGACATGCCCTTGCTTACGCGCAGGCCTTTGCAGGATGGGGGGTGATATGAACCCTCACCACCGTTATTAAGGCCCGACCGTCAGGGAGGGCTCGCCGCAACCACCCGAATGCCGAGCGCCGACGCACGCCGTGAGACTCAGTGGCCAAACATGGGCATGGTGGTTCGAACCAAGCCCTTGCTGACGCGAGGGCCTTTGCGAAATGGGTGTGCCTGTTCGAACGCTTAGCGGCGGATGCCCGGGGTTGGCTTCTTGTATGGGCCGTCGCGCCAGTCCAGCGCGCCCTTCAGGCCCGTGCCCTCCTGCATCCCTTCGCGCATCTTGTCCTGCCAGCCGTACGAGTACTGGGTCATCTGGCCCATCGCATCGAGGTCAGTCGAGGTGCGCACCGAACTGTAGATGCCCATGTTCTCGTAGAAGCGGTTCATGTTGAGCTTGAGGATCGCCAGGTGGTCGGCGGGCGCGATGGCGAGCCGCTCGGCGAGGGCGATAGTGTTGGCTTCGAGGTCTTCCTTCGGCCACGCGTAGTTGATCATGCCGAGACGTTCGGCTTCGACGCCGCTGACCGAGTCGCCCGTGTAGTACAGCTCCTTCGCCTTGCGCATGCCGATGACGAGCGGCCAGATGGCGCCGGTGCGGGAGGTGCCGAGGCCGCGCAGGCCCGGGTGACCTATCTGCGCGTCTTCGGCGGCGACCACGAGGTCGGCCATCATCGCCAGTTCGCAGCCGCCCGCGAGGCAGTAGCCGTGAACCTGCGCGATGGTCACCTTCGCCATGCTGAAGAAGTACATGTGGATGTCGGTGATCTGTTGCATGCCCGTGCGGATGCCCATGAGCAGACGGCGTCCCTTGTCGTCGACTGTCTTGTGGCGGCGAACCACCGCATCGGCGCCGCCGCGGGCGGGGGCGAGGTCGTACCCGGCGCTGAAGGTGCGCCCGGCGCCGCGGACGATGATCACCCGGCAGGAGTCATCGGCTTCGAGGTCGTGGAGGGCGTCGTTCCACTCGTAGAGCAACTCCTGGGAGAGGGAGTTCATCTTCTCGGGACGGTTGAGGGTGACGCGGGCTACCCGGCCATCCGTGCCCACGCGGTCGATAAGGAGGTTTTCGTACTCTGCCATGCGCGGAGTATAGGCTTCCGCGCGGGCCACCACCGATCTGACACTCGTGAGTCGCCGGGTTCCGGCCGATAACCGGGTATGGCTATCTCCACGATCTCTTCGAACACCGCGAACCTCCCGGAGGCGATCAAGAACCCCGGCGACGCGCTCGCGTTCATCGCCGCGAAGAAGGGCCTCGACGCCCAGAAGTCGCAGGCGGCGGCGCTCATCAGCCTGCTCGACGTGAATGTCGGGACGAAGCTGAACGCCTCGGCCTGAGCGCGCCCCGGCTTGCCGGTTCTACGCGGGCGCTGGCTAGACTGCGAACGTGAGCCAGGCGCCTGCGCTGCCCGTCCCGGTAACGGTCGTCGATGAGGAGACGCTCAAGCGGCTGCTCCCGCCGTACCGCGTGGTCCTCCACAACGATGACCACAACAGCATGGACCACGTCGTTATCTCGCTGACGCGCTGCGTGCCTTCGCTCACCGTCGAAGAGGCGGTCGAGATCATGTTCGAAGCGCACAACAACGGCCAGGCGACGGTCATCGAGTGCCCCAAAGAGGCCGCCGAACATTACCGGGACTGCCTCGAATCGCGTGGGCTGACGGCCACCATCGAGCCGGCGTAACACATCCCTGCCTGCCGCTTGCCCGGCCGTTCGCGTACCCTTGCGCTACATGTCCGAAGACCAGGTGCTCGCCTGTTACTACTGCGACAACGCGGCCGAAGCCGAATGCCCGACCTGCGGCCGCCTCTATTGCGGCGAACACGGCGACGACGTCTGCCTGCGCTGCATGTCGCCCGAGGCGGCCTCGCCGAGCGCTGCGGTCTACCGGGGCAGCATCGTCGTGCTCATCGTCGCTTCGCTGCTGACGGTCTTCCTGCTCGTTCGCCCGCCCCAGACGAAGAGCGCCACGAACCTGACCCGCGAACTGCCAACGGCGACCCCGGCGCTCAGCACGACGGCCACGCCCACGCAGAAGGGCGGCGTCATCGTCCCGACGCCGCGACCCGGTACGCAGGTGCCGGTCACGCCGACCGCGTCGCCTTCCGCGGGCGCCGGCGAAACCCCAACCGTTGGCCCATCGCCGACGCCGTCGGGCAACGTGTACGTGATGAAGCCCGGCGACACGCTTTCGGCGGTGGCGGCCTCCTATGGCGTCACGGTCGATGCGTTGCTCGCCGCGAACCCCGGCCTCAACCCCAACGCCATCGCCGTCGGCACGGAGATCAAGATCCCATGAACTGGCAGGACGACCCCGAACTCGCGCGGATCTCCTATAAGGGAAGCGTCCGCGGCCGGCTCCTCCGCTCGGTCATCATCTGGGGACCGTTCTTCGTCGTCGCCCTGGGCGCGCTCCTCTTCTTCACCTTCGACCGCGCCTTCCTCGGCGGCGACCACGGCGGCACGTGGTTCCTCGTCATCGTCCTGGCGATCCTGACGGTGCTCTTCGGCTTCCAGACCATCCAGTCACTGCTGGACCTGCTGGGCGAACCGAAGGTCACGGCGGGCTTCGTCGGACGTCGCTGGGCCCGCAGCGACTCGATCGTCATCAAGGCGCATTACATCCGCCTCGGCAAGATGATCCTCCGCGGCGACCAGTTCATCCTCGACGGCATCCGCGAGGGCGACTACGTGGAGGCGACCTACTACCCGCACAGCGCCGTCCTCGTCTGGGTCGAAAAGCAAGAGCCCCCGGAAGGCGCGCTGGAAGAGGCGCAAAAGCTGCCGGAGATCAAGGGGTTGTAGGGGCTTAGGCCCGGTAGTCCACCGCAATCGCGACACCGGCCGCCAGTTCCTCCAGCACCTTCGCATCGACTCGTCCGATTCTTGATGTGAGCCGGCCGAGTGATACCGCCCGGACCTGTAGAAAGTCGGCTGCCGAATCGGTTTTCAACCCGTTCGCCGGGGTGGCCTTCACCAGTACCTTGTTCAACTGGTTTGCGAATCTGGGTTGCCATGTGGTGAGGGGGACGACAATGCGAACCTGAAGGTGGTCGAAAACCGATGAATTAAGAATGACGACGGGCCGAGTCCTCCGGATCTCGGAACCCCGCGTCGGGTCGAGTTCGCACCACCAGACCTCGCCGCGTGTTGGCAAGGCATACTCGTCCTCGTCCAGAACCACCGAGGCGCCGGCGTCCCATTCGGCAAGTTCGCTCGGATCGACTTCAGGGGGCCTGCGCCTGACCGCTTCGGCCTGCTGTTCGGGACCCATACGAGCCAGTTCGGCAAGGGATGGCCCGGCTTCGTGGAGTTGTGCCTCTGGCGCCCACTCGTAACCCGGCAGCATCTCTCGAGCTTCGCGCCTCGAAACGACGCCCTCATCGAGGGCTCTCCAGAGCAGGCGTCTGAAGAGGAGCGGCTGTTCCATTCCGGTATAGGAGAAAGGTTCCTCGCGATGCCAGCCCCTTGCTCGAATCCGGATGTTGAGGTTGCGGTACGTGGCCTGTCCGATGATCCGGCAGTCGAATGCCCGGCGCACCCATCCCTGCACGCTCAATCCCCACCGCTGCTTGAGCAGCCCCAGTTCAGGGAGCGAGAGATCCGATCGGCGTTCGCCCAGTTCGTAGACCGCCGCTGCGGGCGGGACAAGGAATGATGCCGCGAACCGGTGCGCCAGCGCTTCCTGATCGGCTTCCGGGTCCGAACAGTCCACGACGAGATGGCCCAGTTCGTGAGCTGCATCGAACCGAATGCGGTCCGGAGGTCGAGAGGCGTTGACTACCACGACCGGTGTGTCGCTATTCGCCCATCCTGACAGGCCATCAAACTTCTCGGTCTCATCCCACGCGAGGATTATCGCCCCGTGTTCTTCCAGTGTCTCCACGAGTCCGCTAATTGGTCCGTTGCCCAGTCCCCATGCTGCTCGTACATGCTGGGCTGCATCCTCAGCGCCTTGCAGCGACTCCGCCTCGATTCCCGCTGGTACAGTGACCGCAGCGGAGATGCCGAAGAGTGTTCGTAGCCGTAACTCACCCTCGATTCGCCTCGTGGCCAACGCAGTGATGGAGTTCTGTTTCCCCTTCGCCAATGAGGAGTGCTTCCGGTAACCAACCCAGTTGACCTGCACGTCAGACGGTGACATGAGCCAGGCAGCGCCCACGCCGAGCGCATCGCCCAGGTCCGCGAGAGTGGTCATCGCAGGCTTTGCGCGATTGGCCTCGAATTTCGAGAGCGCTTGTTTGGTCACCGGGTGCCGCAGCCTGCCGGCCAATTGTTCCAGCGACAGGCCAGAGGCCAGCCGAGCTTGTCGCAGGCGCCGCGCAAGGACAGCCATCTCGACTGCCGTACCTGTGGTTGCCAGCGTTTCAGTCCGTGCCATGTGGTTGACAACGTATGCTTCTGCACGAAGAAATGTCAACCAAAATTGCCCACCCCCACCATCGCGACACTGCCTGTCGCGATTCTCCTGCAGGATGGGGTCAGGAGGTGACCCATCGAAGACAACACTGTTGGGTTCGAACTGGATGCGTATGACGCCAGCCTTGACGGCCCGGATGCGCCCGAACTGAACGAGCGCGGCGCGAAGACGCTCCTCGAATGGTCCGGGGAGGGCACCTGGGTCCACGTCGAGGTGTACGTGGACCCTGAGGACGGCAGGGTGGTGATGGCCGGCCAGGATCTCGGGGCCGCTCCCCTGCGCCATTTCGACAGGTCGGACCATGAGTACTTCCTCGATGTCGATGCAGGGCTCAAGGACCGGCTCATCGTGGAGCTGATGGTCGAAGTCTTTGGCGGCAACCGGACCCCTCGGGCTGCCATCGCCGAGTGGCTCGACGAACGAGGCATCCCGTACTCACTGGCCTCCTGGTAGGCGTCCACAAGGGCTGACAATCTCGCATTTAGTGGTGGAATATCCGCCACTCGCCAGATAGAATCCCGGCTATGTTCCGCCGGAACCTGGGTCCTGCGCTCGAAGCCGCACTCGCCGATACCCCGGTCGTCCTTGTCTCGGGCGCGCGCCAGACTGGCAAGTCCACCCTCGTCCAGCACATGGTCGCGGGGACCTACTACACCTTCGACGACGCCGGGACGCTCTCATCGGCCCGGGCCGACCCCCAGGGGTTCCTGGCCGCGCTGCCACGGCCCGCCATCCTCGATGAAGTCCAACTCGTCCCCGAACTCTTCCGCGCCATCAAGTTCGAAGTCGACCGCGACCGGCGGCCCGGCAGCTTCGTCCTCACCGGTTCAGCCAACATCATGGCGCTGCCGTCGCTTTCCGAATCGCTCGCCGGCCGGATGGAGTTGCTGACCCTCTGGCCGCTTTCTCAGGGCGAACTTTCGGGCATGCGCGAGGGGTTCATCGACGCTCTCTTCGACGCGGCGCCGCCGGTCCTCGGGCCATCGCGGCTCGGGCAGCCGGAACTTATCTCACGTGTCCTCGAAGGCGGCTTCCCAGAGGTCGTCCAGCGCGCGAACGCCGCCCGCACGCGCGCCTGGTTCCGTTCGTACACCACCACCGTGTTGCAGCGCCACGTGCAGGACATTTCCAACATCGACGCCCTCGCCGAGCTGCCGCGCATCCTCTCGCTCGTCGCTGCGCAGGCAACGGGCATCTCGAACGTCGCCCGCCTCGCCCGCGACGTCGACATCCCGCCGACGAGCATGAAGCGCTACCTGTCGCTCCTGCAGGCGGCGTACGTGGTGCAGGCGCTTCCCGGCTGGTCGCAGCGGCTCGGTCAGCGGCTGATGAAAACCGAGCGGCTGACGCTGGTCGATAGCGGCGTCCTCGCCTTCCTCCAGAACGTGACCGCGCAGCGGCTCATCACCGAGCGGCAGCTGCTCGGGCCGATCCTCGAGACGTTCGTCGAAATGGAGTTGCGGAAGCAGCTGGGCTGGTCCGAAACCCTTGCCACGCTCTACTACCTGCGCACCCACAGCGGCACCGACGTGGACCTCGTGGTCGAAGCGAGCGACGGACGTCTGGCCGGGATCGAAGTTCGGGCGGCGGCGAAAGCGGACGGCAGGGACTTCCGCGGTCTCGAATTCATGCGTGAACAACTCGGTGAGCGGTTCGTCCGCGGCGTCCTGCTGTACACGGGCGAGCAAACCCTCCCCTTCGGCGACCGCCTCTGGGCGATGCCAATCGACGCCCTCTGGCGCTGGGGCGCCACGCCCGGCCGGTGAGGGTGCTGTGGCCGCGGCAAGGAAAGCGGCCGGTAGGCCCATGTTAGGATCTCGGATAGTGCCAACCTTGAAGTTCGGTCGCTTCCCGCCCCCGCAATCGTGGGAAGAGTTCGAGATTCTCTGCGCTGACATCTTTCGCCGCGTGTGGAACGACCCAGGCACGCAGAGGAACGGACGGACTGGGCAGCCACAGCACGGCGTAGACGTGTTCGGCCGGCCCGATGGAGGGATGCACTACGCGGGGGTGCAGGCGCGGAATAAGGTCTACCCGCCGACGGCAGCGTCGGTTGCCGAGCTTCGTGAGGAGGTCGAGAAGGCCAAGAGGTTCGTGCCGGCGCTAAGGAGTTTCGTCCTGGCGACCACGGCGCCAAACGACGCGACCGTCCAGGAGGAGGCGCGACGCCTGACCGAGACCAACGAAGCTGAGGGCATGTTCTCCGTCGAGGTGTGGGGCTGGGACGAACTTGAATCAAGGATGACGGAGTACCCCGAGGTTCTCCAGCAGCACTACCCGCAGTTCGCGGTCGGGCAGCCTGACGCCGACGGCCCGGCCGCCGAGCTTGTGCGGGTTATGAAGGAACAGGCCAAGTGGGCCGAGGAGAAGGACCGGCCAACCTTTGAGAGGACGAATGGCGCGCTCAGCAGTCTCGCGCCGAGTTTCGAGCCGAGTTGGAGGATTCGGCAGGCCAGCGGGGACTACGTGCCCAATCTCGAATGGCGCTTCTGCGGCCCCAGGTTTCACATGGACTGGCGCGCCGTTGACGGCTCGCGCCTGAAGGACACGAACATCGCGTGGGTCTTCGACCTCACCGGGAGCGAGTTCATGGAGCATCCATACGTCGGCGTTGACGAAATCGGGCTTGAGGTTCGGTTTCACTGGCGCGGCAAGATGCGCCACGAACTCCATCGTTGGCCGCTGTCATCGAGGGAGCTACCGAAGGGCGTCTTGTGGGATGTCGGACGCGAAATCTTGCCAGTGGTCCGATTTGACGAAGAGTTCAGGAGCGGGGACGCGAGTTAGCAACATGGCCGGGAAGTCTCCGAAGGGGCCCAACAAACCGTCGGCCTACGGTTCGGCTGGGGACCTGCCGTCCTATCGCGAGATCGCTCAGCAGATTCAGGGCTTCAAGCTGCTGACGCTGTTTTTCGCTCGCCGCCAGCGCAAGGAAATTCTGGAAGTCGAGCGACAGATGAAGCGCTTGACGCGGGTCGTCGACGACTTCTACGAGCGCCTGGGTCCGCGCAACTGGATCTTCCACGACATGCTTAGCGTCGACAGGATCGAGCAACTCCTGGCCGAGACCTCTGATGCCAAATCCGCCGAGGA
>JADYYG010000036.1 GCA_020853755.1 Dehalococcoidia bacterium
GGAACACACCTACAACCACATCCGCCCCCACCAGGCTCTCGGCCAACTCACCCCCGCCGAGTTCCTCCGCCAACGCTTTACCATCTCACCATCCACAGGAGTGTCACTAACGTCGTGAACCAGCACAAGGGTTTGCCGAGCCTTTCCGGAGAGGCTACGCTCTTTGCTAAGAAGGGCGCCGCAGCGGACGCCTGAAGCATGATTATGACGGGCGTGTTGCCGCCCTCGCCTGGCAGGAAGGCACTTCTCACCGCATGACTACCCCTACGACCGCGACACGCGACGAAATCCTCGCCGCCCTCGACCGTGTGCAGGACCCGGAGTTGCACGCCAGCATCGTTCGCCTCGGCATGGTCAAAGACCTGGAGGTGAGCGAAGACGGTGATGTCTCGCTGACCGTCGAACTGACCACCCCCGCCTGTCCGCTAAAAGAGACAATCGAAGGCGACATCCGCGCCGCCCTCGCTGACCTCGCCGGTGAACTGACGCTGAACTGGGGCGCGAACGTTCGCGCCAGCAACCCCAAAGAGGGGCAGAAGCCCATCGAGGGCGTCCGCAACATCATCGCGGTGGCCTCGAACAAGGGCGGCGTTGGCAAGTCCACCCTCGCCTCGAATATCGCCGTCGCCCTTGCGAAGTCGGGGGCCAGCGTCGGGCTTATCGATGCCGACATCACCGGTCCAAACCTGCCGACCATGTTCGGCCTTCCGCAGGGACTCCAGGCCGGCTCGTCCGACGGCCTCAGGCCGGTCGAGCGCCACGGCGTGAAGGTTGTCTCTATCGGCTTCCTCCTGCCAAAGGGGACGCCCGTCGTGTGGCGCGGGCCGATGATCGGCTCGGCCGTCCGCCAGTTGCTCCATGACGTGCCATGGGGCGACCTCGACTACCTCATCATCGACCTCCCGCCGGGCACCAGTGATGCAGCGATGAGCATGGCCCAGGATGCGCCAATCACGGGGGTCGTGATTGTCTCCAGCCCGCAGGACGTCTCGGTAGAAGACGCGATGAAGGCCGTCGCGATGTTCGAAAAGTTGGACGTGCCTGTTTTCGGCATGATCGAGAACTTCAGCTACTTCATCGCGCCGGACACGGGCAAGCGGTACGACATCTTCGGCCACGGCGGGGCCGCCAACGCCGCCGACGAACTGGGCATCGACTTTCTCGGTGAGATTCCCATTGAGCCCGCTGTGCGCGAAGGCGCGGATCGCGGCGTTCCTGTTGTCTACGGCGCGCCTGATTCAGACTCAGCGAGGGCCATCGAACGAATCGCCAAGAACGTTGCTGCCCGCATCAGTGTTTTGCAAAGGATGGGCAGGTAACCCCAAACGCATGGTCTTAAACATCTTTCCGAGGCGTGAGCGCCCCCAGGCTGCTCCGTCACCAGAACCAGAATCGTCACTCCCTGAACCGTCGGAAGACGCACTCGAAGAACCAAAGAAGACTCGCCGCGGCACTCGCGGAGGCCGGGGCAGGCGGAAGCCTGCGGGCGAACTGACCGAATCCACCACCGTTGAGGAAGCCCCGGAATCGGAGCCGGTGGTGGCCGCCCCTCGTGCTCGCCGGACACGCACTGCACAGCCTGCCGGCGCCGCGGTTGAACCATCGGCAGCCACGGAAGCCGGCGAAGCGCGCGAGGCCCCGGTGGCGCGCCGGCAGCCCAAGAAGAAGGCCGTCAGTGAGGGTACGGAGACCGCAGTCCTCGACCTTGCCGGCCTCGTGAAGGTTGTGGAAGCCCAGGGCCGGCAAATCGAACAGCTCCTTCGGGCCACCGAAGAAGCCGGGCGCAAAGGCAGCGGCAGTTCGGCAACTGCCGGCCCGGCCGCACGCGTCGGCGTGTTTGTTGATTCGGCGAACGTGGAACTTGCGTTTGACCGGCTCCGCGCCCGGGCCGACTGGAAGAAGGTGCTGAACCTTCTGGTCGATGGACGCACGCTCGTACGAGCGACCGCGTACTCTCCGGTCCATGATGACCCCGGGGTCAGTATCGAGACGCAGCGCTTCGCCGAACCGTTCCTCGGCAAGGGTTTCAAGGTAGTCACCAAGCCCCTTAAGCGCTTCGCCGACGGTTCGATCAAGGCGAACGTCGACATCGAGATGGCGCTCGACATCATCGAGATGCTCGACCGCCTCGACGTGGTCTGCCTCGTCTCCGGTGACGGTGACTTCCAGCGGCTGGTCGAAGTCGTGCAGGGCAAGGGCGTGCGTGTCGAAGTCATTGCTGTGGGCTCGAGCATCGCTTCAGAACTACGCCACGCCGCTGACCGGTACATCGACCTGCAGCCACTGCTCTCGAAAATCCGGGCGTAAGGCCGATCAGGCAGTTCTCCTCGCACCGATGGGCTGGTAGCGTCCGCGCCCATGGCGCTGATTGTCGTGGGCCTGTGCTGGGTCATTGGGCTGCTACCCGTTGGGCTCTGGGGCGCTCCATGGTGGATGGGCGCCGCATGGCTCGCTGCCTCGGGCCCTGTGGCGCTTTCTGTGGGATCGCTCAAGAGGCGCTGGAAGCTCGGGGCTGCCGGACTCGGCGCCTCGGCCATTGCCGGCCTCCTCCTTGCCCACGCGGGCACAGGCCAAGCTCCCGCGTGGGTGAACCTCACCGGCGCTGAGGTCACCATCGAAGGTGTGGTTCGTTCAGAGCCAGGCCGCGGGCTGACCACCACGACGTACGAAGTGCGCGTTGACCGGTTGACCACCGCCGCTGGGGTGCAGGCTCGCGGCGGCATCGTCCTCGCCATGCTCAACCAGTACGACCGCTACCTGCCGGGCGACCACCTCGTCCTCGAGGGTGAACTCGACCCCGCCGCCGGCGAAGCTTCCGGGGGCTACCGCGCCTACCTCGCCCGGCGTGGAGTCGGCGGGAGGATGTTCCGCCCGAGGGTAGCATCCGCGGCGCCCGGCGATTGGTCGCTCAACCGCTGGCTGACAAATGAACGGCTCGCCTTCGACCGCGCACTCCAGCGCAGCCTGCCTGAACCCGAGGCATCCCTCGCCGCCGGCATCGCGTTCGGGCGCGCCGATGGACTTTCCACAGACGTTGAGTCGACCTTCAACGATACGGGCCTGCGCCACCTCGTGGCTGTCTCGGGCTCGAACGTTTCGTTGGTCACGGCGCTGATGTACATCCTCTTCGTGCCAGTGATTGGCAGGAGGTGGGCGTGGATCCCGGCGGGGCTGGCACTGGTTGCCTACCTTGGCGCGGCGGGGCTCAGCCCCAGCGTGTTGCGTTCGGGCCTGATGGCTCTCACGTTCCTGGCTGGCTCGGTGGTCGGCCGGCCGCAGAGCGGTCTCCCGGGGTTATGCGCAGCGGTGATCGTCATGACCGCATGGTCACCGCCGATTGCGCGCGATCCTGGCTTCATCCTCAGCGCCACAGCGACCGCCGGAATCCTCGCCTTCTATCCGAACCTTCACGCCGCACTCCGCCTGCTGACGAGGCGGCAACCGTGGCTGGCCGTGCCCAACTGGGTGCTGCAGGCTGCCTCGCTCACCATCGCCGCGACCATTGCAACGACGCCAGTGATGTGGGTGCTGTTCGGGCGCGTTTCACTTGTCTCGCCGCTGGCGAATGTTGTCGTCGAACCGGTGTTCGTGCTGGCGTTCTGGGGCAGTATGGCGACGGCGGGAGTGGCCCGCGTCAGCCCGGAAGCGGGAATTCTCCTCGGAGACGTCGCCTACTATCCGCTCGCCTTCATCCTGGGCTCTGCCCGGGAGTTCGCGCGCGTGCCGCTGGCCTCAGTCGCAGTTCCGGCCGGCGCGAGTTGGGTGGCGGCCGCGAGCTATGCAGCCCTCACCCCGGTCGCGTTCCTGTCCTACCGGTACTCGGCGCACCTGACCCAGGAGCCGCGCCGAGTTGAGAAGCAACGCGCAGCAGTTCGGCGCTTCTTCCTCGGTGCGGCTGCAGGGGTCGCCGTGGTGGGGTTCCTATCGCTCACCGTCCTGCGGCGGCCGGGCAATGGTGACCTGACGGTAACCTTCCTCGATGTCGGGCAAGGGGACGCAGCGATGATCGTCACACCACACGGCCGGCAGGTGCTCTTGGATGCCGGGCCGAGCGGATTGGGTGTCGTGCGAGAACTCTCCTCGGTGATGCCGCACTGGGATCGCTCCATTGACCTCGCCATCCTGTCCCATCCCGAAGAGGACCACATGGGCGGCTTCCCGGAGGTCCGAGCGCGCTATGCGGTTGGCGGGATGCGCGAGGCCGGAACGACGAGTCAGTCGACCACGTATCACTACCTCGCCGCAGCCTTCCCTGCCGCGATTCGGACCGAAGCAGGCGATTCGTTCACCATCGACGGCGTCGAGTTCAAAGTGCTCTGGCCGCCTGCCGGCGCCTCATCAACGAAGCTGAACGACGCATCCCTCGTGATCCACGTCACCTTCGGTGAAACATCATTCCTTTTCACCGGCGACAGCGAGGCGCCAGTGCATCGCGCGCTTATGCAAAGCGATAACCTCCACGCGGACGTCCTGAAGGTGCCACACCACGGCTCGAAGACTGCGGACCCCGCGCTCTTTCCGGCCGTCGCAGCGAAGGTGGCCGTCATCAGCGTCGGCAAAGACAACACCTACGGCCACCCGAATCCGGACATCCTGTCGGCGTTGGAGCCAGCACGGGTCCTTCGCACCGACGAGTCCGGGAGGGTCACCATTCGCAGCGACGGGCGCACCTTGCGAATCAACACGCAGCGCTGACTTTGCACGCCGCAGGATTCCCGTCATACGGTAGGCGTTCATTCGCCCGTTCAGGGCCTCCCTGGAGACCAGATGACCACTCGAATCGACGGCCGCGCCGCGAACGTGCTGCGCCCCGTGAAGCTGCAAACGAACGTTCTCGACTTCGCTGAGGGCAGCTGCCTCGTTGAGTTCGGGCGGACGCGGGTCCTTGTCGCAGCAAGTGTCGAAGAACGCCAGCCGCCTTTCCTCCGGGGCACGCAGAGCGGCTGGGTCACGGCTGAATACTCGATGCTGCCGCGCGCGACCCACACCCGCAGCCAACGTGAGGTTGAACGAGGCCGGCCGGGCGGCCGCACGCAGGAGATCCAGCGGCTCATCGGCCGGGCGCTGCGCGGCGTCGTCAACGTCGAATTGCTGGGGCCCCGGACGGTCACGCTTGACTGCGACGTCCTCCAGGCAGATGGCGGAACCCGGACGGCATCGATCACCGGCGCCTATGTGGCCCTCCAGCTCGCGTTGAAGAAGCTGGTCGCCGCAGGCACGGTCCCGCCTGGCGCCGTCCAGTCAGCGGTGGCTGCGGTTTCAGTGGGTATCGTGAACGGCGTCCCACTGCTGGACCTCTGCTATGAAGAGGACTCCACCGCCGAAGTCGACTTCAACGTGGTGATGACCGGGGCCGATGAGTTCGTCGAAGTCCAGGGAACTGCCGAGCACAAGCCGTTCAGCCGGGCCGGGATGGATAGCCTCCTCGAGTTGGCGCGCCAGGGCATCGCGGAGCTGTTCGAGAAGCAGGCTGCAGCGCTCGGCTGACTGGTTTAGCCGACGTAGTGACCGAGGAATGCGCCGCCGAGGATGTGGAGGTGGCCATGTTCCTGGCTCTGCATCGCGTCGTAGCCGAAGTTGGTCAACAGGCGGAAGCCCCCCGGGCACAGCCGCCGGCCAATTTCAGCGGCGATGCGGCCAACCTTGCCGATGTGCGCATCCCACAGTTCGCCCTGGGTCGTGTGCTCTTTGGTCATCGCCAGGAGCATGACCGGAACCCACCGGAGGACATTCTGAATGACGATAACATCGTCGTCCTGGTAGACGACGTTCGCGGGCTCAGTCCCGGCTACAATGTTGCAAAAGACACAATAGGGACGCATCAGGTCCTTCGATCATAGATTCGAACGGGCTCTCCGGACAAACGAAGTCCCTTCACCGAGGTTCAGTCATGCCCCAATTCCTGCC
>JADYYG010000037.1 GCA_020853755.1 Dehalococcoidia bacterium
GACCGACGCCGACGCTTGGCGGCCGTCGCGTAGCGCCTCTTCGAGCTGGTTCAGGGTCTTCTCTTCACCACTTTCGCCGAGTGGCCGCAGCGCCTTTGAAGCGCGTTCGGATTCCGTCCAGATCGCAGTGATGGGGATGATCTCTTCATGCAGCCTGGCCGCGTTGGGCCCGTACACCGCCAGGCGCCCCATCATAACGATGCGCGGCTGCGCGCCCGGACCCAGGATCACGGACAGTCGCGAGAGGCGTGACTGGAACCCTTGGCTGAGGAACCGCGACAAGAGGCGGCGAACCAGCCTGTGCTCCAGATGGACCTGCACGACGTCATCAGCGTTGCGGCCATCGGGCAGGACGGGCGGCTCGAAGGAGATTTTTCGAACCGGAGCGTCACGCCGCCAGTCTCCGATCCGTTCACCGCGCTTTCGCGGGCGGGTGCGCAGGTCGTCGAACGCATCGTCCCAACCCGCGTCCCTCGCGAACCCGGGGCTGGCCGGATCGAGCTGGAACGTCGCGACCTTGCCGACGTGCTCGGCTTCGGCCTCGTCCAGCGACACGCCGGCCCGGGCCATGGCAGTCGCGGCGACCCGCTGAAGGTCGTCGGCATCGACCCCAACCCGCTCGCGGGAGCGCTCCAGCGCCCGGCGAAGGTCGTCCTGTTCCTTGAGCAGAAGCTCGTGCCGGGCGGCTTCCTCGCCATCCATTTCGGCCTGGGCGCGAGCGCGGGCCTCCTTGTCGTCCTCTTCGGCGACCAAACGGGCGATGGCTGAAGCCTGACCCTTGCCAATCCCGGCCTCGGCCAGCTTGGCGGTGACGCGATCCTCGATGACCCGGCCGGCGGAGCCGAGCTCCTCGCGGATGGTCTCAGTCTTACGAACCAGGGCTTCGAGGACGATGTCCGCCTCGCGCTGCTCGTAGCGGAAGTAGCGGCAGTGGATGCGCTTGGCCGGCTGGAGCTTGCGGTCGATGCGGCCATTGCGCTGTTCGAGCCGCGCCGGGTTCCAGGGCAGGTCGAAGTGGATGAGATCGGCGCAGCGGGTCTGCAGATTGATCCCTTCGCGCGCCGCGTCAGTGCAGATGAGGATGCGCAGAGGCTCGACCGCGGGGTCGGCGTTGAAGGCCCGCTTCACCGCCTCCCGGCGATCCGAATTGGTCGCGCCGGAGAAGACGCCGATCCGCTCATCCTCGCGATCCGTGTCTGAGAACGCCTCCCGCAACCGGCGTTCCAGCCAACGGCGGGTGTCCTCGTACTCGGTGAAGAGGATCAGGCGGCGCTCGTTCCAGACGCCCTCGGTGAAGAGGTTGGCCTTGATCCAATCGACCAAGTGACGGACGCGGGCGTCGGGGCGGGTGGCGGCGTGCTCGGCGATGTCCAGCATCTCGTCGACTGCGGCGAGCTCAGCCAGCAGGTCGCCCTTTTCAGCGCCGACCGAGCCCATGATTGTGGCCGCATCGGCGAGGCTGTCTTCCTCGGCGTCGGCCGTGGCCTCGGCTTCGGCATCTGCCAGATCGAGTTCGGCGATGTCGTCTCCGGCGCGCGCCGCGACGAAGCCCTGCGCGGCTCCCCCTGATTGCAGTGGGGTTTCCCCGTCGATGATCCGCTGCAGCCCCTTGCGATGCACCTTCAGGGTGCGCGCGAACGCGGCGATAGAGGAGAGAAGCCGTTGCTGAAGCCCCACGAACGCCAGCTTCGCGAGGGCTGCCTTCTGGGTCGGCAACGTCGCGATCCGCAGCATGCGCAGCTCGCCATAGGCCGCGAGCCGGCGCGCGAGGTCGAGCTCCGGGGCATTGTCAGAGAGGCCGTCGATGATGATGGGCTCGATGATCCGCTCGGGGAAGTCCTCGCCCAAGCGGCGCAGGTCGGACTTCAGCCGCCGCACCATGACCGGCTCGAGGTCCTTCGGCCGCACGATGACGCCACGTGTGAACCGCTGCGGGTCCAACATCTCCAGCAGAGCCGAGAAGCTGTTCGAGTGACCGTTGTGCGGAGTGGCCGATAGGAACAGCCGGTGCTCGAACCGATCCGCGAGTTCCCGCACGGCCCGGGTAAGCTGGCTGGAAACCGCGTATCGAACGCCCGCCGAAGGGGCGGCGTGGTGCGCCTCGTCGAGGATGAACAGCGCGCGGGCGCGAAACTCGCCCAGCACGTCCCGCAGCCCGCCAGCGTAGGTCTCGTCCGTCAGAAGCCGGTGAGAGATAATGAACCGCGAGCCGGTGTTCCAGGGGTTTACGGCGAACCCGCGTTGACGCCGCAGGTCAGAAACTCGCTCTCGATCGATGATGTCGAACGACAGGCCGAACTTGGATTCGAGTTCGTCCTTCCACTGGATCGTCATCGAAGGCGGGGCCGCGATGACGATGAAATCGGCCCGCTTGCGTAGCAGCAGCTCCCGCGTGACCAGGCCGGCCTCGATGGTCTTACCCAGGCCGACGTCGTCAGCGATGAGAAGATTCACACGCGGAAGGCGCAGCGCCTTGCGGAGAGGCAGCAGCTGGTAGGCGTCGAGCCGGATGCCGGCGCGAAAGGGAGCCTGCAGGAGTTCGCGGTCGGCCGCCGTCGCGGATTTCCACCGCAAGGCCCGAACATGCGCCGCCAGGACCTCTGGGCTGTCTGGCCCGCCAAGACCGACCGACTGCCAACCCGTGTCGTCAATCACCGACGCGCCGATCTCGGCGTCCCAGATCACCTCCAACGCCTCGCCGTTGGCGTCATCGGCGAGGCAGGCGAGCGAGAGGGTGTGAAGTCCCTCGTCGGCCCCGTTCACACCATCCACCAGCCAGGGACGCCCGCGGACGCTGACAAATTCCCCCTCGACCGGTGAGGCCGAATGGCTTGCACCAGACAACGCAGCCCCCTTATTCAACGCCATACCTTAGAGCCGCTGGGCGAAAACCCGCAATGTCGCCGCGCCGCAACCTAGGCGCTCCCGAACGGGACC
>JADYYG010000038.1 GCA_020853755.1 Dehalococcoidia bacterium
GCAGTAAGCGGATCGTTCCTCCGGCGAGACAGCAGCGAGCAAACCCGAATTCCTGGATCCGACCGTAAGGGAGGCCCCGCCGTCCCCGGGGCGTGGCAGGTTGAAGGCTGGCCATAGCCGTCGCAAGACCGGGACGAACCCGAACGGGATCCCGTGTGCGACGGCATCCATGGAGCGAACCGTTTCGCAGGCGTGGCCGCCTGGCCTCCCTTACGGTCGGATCTAGGTGTGCTTGCGGCAGTTGCCGGTTCGAATACCGCACAGGCCCGCGCGTGAGCAAGGGCTGTCCCGAGGCCCCACCCGGCCGGCCTTCACCACCCTGGCAAGGGAACCGCGCACGGCAGTAAGCGGATCGTCACCAGCCTCACTGCAAACGCTCACTGCTGTCTCGCTGGAGGAACGATCCGCTTACTGCCGTGCGCGGTTCTCTTTGCCGTTGTCGTGCGCGCGGCTCCCCTCTTATCCCGGGTTGTTGGCCGTGAAGACCTGGAAGTTCAGTTCGAAGCGGCTGAGGCCGTTGGGCTGGCGGAACCGGGCGAAGTGGGCTTCGATGGCGGCCTCGGCTTCCGCTTCGCGGTCGGGTGGGAGGCGCATCGACGGTACGAAGTCGCGGTCGCGGACGGCCTCTTCGTCGACCCTTTCGATGAGCGTGTGGCGCGCACACACGATTCGCTCGAATCCCGCCGCGGCGAGCATTTCGCTGGTGTCTGCGGCATCGCCGAGTGCGAACGGGCCGGTTGGTGAGACGCCGGGTGCGAGCGCGGGCGCTGGCGGCGCGAACCGCGCGAGGATACGCCCCGGGTGCCACGTATTCCGCGCGCCTTCCTGCCAGCAGGCGAACGCGAGCCGTCCGCCGGGCCGCAAGTGCCGTCGCAGGTTCGTGAATGCGGCCAGCCGGTCATCGAAGAACATCACCCCGAACTGGCTGACCACGAGGTCGAACGGTGCGCCGGGGCAGGCCAGCACCTGCGCGTCGCCGGTCAGGAAGGTCACGTTGCCTACTCCGCCGCTGCGGGCGCGCTCCGTGGCCCACGCCGTCATCCCGGTCGAAATATCGAGGCCGGTAGCGTGACCCTGGGCGCCGATACGTTCGGCGAAGGCGAATGTGAGGTTCCCGCCGCCGGGGCCGATGTCGAGTACGCGGTCGCCGGGCTGCGGGTTCGCCGCTTCGATGACAAAGGGGACGACGCGGTTGGTGAACGGTTCGCGTTTCGCCCAGCCAGCCACCTCCGCTGCGTTGTTCCAGCGCCGGCGGCCAGCTTCGTTCGTCATCGGTCAGCTTTCGATGCGGAGGACCAGTTGGCCTTCTTCGATGCGGTCCTGCGTGGCGACGAGCACTTCGGCGACGCGGCCGGCGGATGGGCTCTCGAGCGGGATCTCCATCTTCATCGATTCGACGACGAGCAGTTCCTGGCCTGCGGTGACTGATTCGCCCGGGGCGACGAGCACTTCGAGTACGGTCCCGGTCATGGGCGCCGGGATATCCTGGACGGGCATGCGGCCTTCCTTGGGTTGGTTGTGGCCGAACTGTACATGCAGGGCGCCTGCGCGTCAGCTTTTCGAGACCCCGGCCCGCCTACTTGCTGCAGGTCAGCCCGCCGCTGCACTGTTCCGGCGGTTCGTTCGGGTCGATGCGGGCGAGGCAGAGTTCCGAGGGGATGCAGGCCTGGTCGGTGACCAGCGGGTACTGCTCCTTGATGACCGTCTCGGCCGTCTCGGGGCCATAGCTGATGACCACGCGGCTAAGATCACCGATGAAGATGTTCGAAATCCCGTCGACTGGCACGCCGTTGACGATGAACTTCCACTTCTCGGTGTCGGTGTTGCAGAGCTTTGTCTTGTCGGGCAGCGTCATGCACGTCCGGGCGGAATCGACGCCGGGGAACGACGGGTCGGTCAGGGTGAAACCGAGCGAGGTGAAGAATTCGTCCCAGCGCGTGAGCGAGGCGTGGACGTGGACGACCGTGTACCGCGGCTCGTGGATGTGGACGTAGGGCGAGAGTTCCTTGCCTTCTGCGGTCGAAAGGAACTCCGGCTTGCTGAAGTCGAACCGCTGGCCGCGGATCATCACGAGGAAGTCGGCGTGCTCGTGGACGGGTGTGCGCGCGCTGCCGCCGGTGGTGGTCTTGCCGCTGTCGTCGCCGCCGCCGAGGTTCATGATGAGCGCCACGGCGAGGGCGATGACCGCGACCGAGAGGATGCCCGCGACGGGCATCCATTGCTTCGGGCTCAGCCAGCCATCCCAGCGGGTCTTCTCATCAGCCATGCCCGGGGCGAACCTACGGGGCCTTCGTGGGTGACGCCGCTGCGGACGGCGATGCGGCCGGGCTGCCGGTGGCCGCCGGGGATGCCCCGGCCTGCGCCGTCTGGGTGGCGAGGGCGTTTTCGACGTTCGTCACGATCTGCTTCCAGTCGTCGATTGAGTTTGGCGTGCCTGCGCCGAGGGGCTGGCCGTTGACGAGGAAGCCGGGTGTGCCGGTGATGCCGAAGGAGTTCGCTTCGCGCTGCTGCTGGAGGATGTTGTCGAGCGGTGTGCGGTTATCGAAGCAACTGTCGAACTTCGTCCGGTCGAGGCCGAGGTCGCTGGCGAACTGTTTGAGGTTGGCATCGCTGAAGCGGCCTGCGTTGTTCTTTTCGACCGTGGCCTGGCCGGCCTTTGCCTGGGTGAGGAAGAGGAGGTTGTGGTACTGCCAGAACTTGTCCTGTTCTGAAGCGCACTGGGCGGCGATGGCGGAAGACACCGATTCGTTGCCGAGGATGGGAAGGTTGCGGTACTCGAGCTGGACCTTGCCGGTCTTCACGAGTTCGTTGATGACGTCGCCTTCCTGGGTGGCGGTGTACTTCAGGCAGAACGGGCACTGGAAGTCTTCGTAGGCGGTGATCTTCACCGGTGCGTCGTCTTTGCCGACCTTGTTCCCCTTGGCGAGTTCAGTTGGGAACTCGGTGTTGTGCTTTTCAAGCGCGGTCACGAGGTCCGAATTGCTGGACGAGCCGCCGCCGAAAACGATGACGAGGACCACACCGATCACGGCGAGTACCGCGAAGGCGGCGAGGATGAGCATGAACCCGCCGGTGAAGATGCTGGAACCGCCGCCGCCGGAGGGCTTGCGTTGGCTTGGCTGGGGCCTGGTAGTGCGCGTGGTTCGAGTCGTGCGCGCTTGCTCTCGACGTGCCTGGCGATTGGACATCCTGGTTGTGATCCTGAGTGTGGGAAGTAGGGGCGGGCCCTTTGCGGCGCCCGAAACGGCAGATTGGCTGAGGATACCATCGCCGTTCATACGGGACAGATAAGACGCATTTCCCTGCCGGTGGCGAATCGGTGACCGGACTCGCGCTCAGGGAGCCGACGGCGCGCCGAAGAGCGCATCCATGCCGCCGGACTGCTGGCACTCGGGGATACCCTCGGCGGCTTCGTCCAGCCGCGCCCGGACCGTCTCGGGCGGGAGCGGCGCGCCCTTGCCAAGTCCCGCCAATTCCTCCGTCGAAACCACCTGGCCGTCTTTGGCCTTCTTCGCGATGACGCTCACCTTGCCGACGAGCGCCTTGTGGAAGTTCGCCACGTCACGCGGGGGATTGGCTTTCTTCAGGTCCTTTTCGAGGGTGTTGAGGATGGGCGCCGCGGCCGCGAGCAACTTCCCCTGGTCGGCGAACAGTTGCGGGTCGCGCTGGGTAGCCTGCCCCAGGCTCGAAAGATAGTGCCCGAAGGCGCTGCACACGGCCTGCGCATAGGCGCGGTCATCGGCGGTGGCCGGGCCGCGCGTTGGCGTCGGGCCCTGGGTTGGCGTGGCCGTCGCTCCGTCGCCGTTGCAGGCCGCGAACAAGCCTGCGCAAACGGCGAAGAGGGCGACGGTGAAGGCGCAGCGCAACAGGGTTCGCGGCAGCATCGCCCTAGCGTAGTCCAATCTCTGCTAGGCTTCCGGACGCGGAGGAACAATCGCGATGACAGGACGACGCAGCTTCTGGGGCTGGGGCCTCGAAAAAGACGAGCCGACGAACGAGCAGCGGCAGGAGACCGCCGCCCGCCTTTCGAAGCGGTTTGGCCGCGACGTCACCGCTCCGCCGATCCCGCGCATCGAAGACGTGACCTTGCGCGCGCCGAGGACAACGCCGCCAGCCTCCCTGCGCGAGTTCACCACCAGCGAGACGTACGACCGCGCCTGGCACAGCTACGGGCGCAGTTTCCGCGACGTCATCCGGGCCGTGCGCGGCCAGTTCGACAACCCGCCGGACGTGGTGGCCTACCCGCGGACCGAAGCCGAGGTTGTGGCGACGCTCGAATGGTGCGGCGAAGCGAACCTGACAGCCATCCCCTACGGCGGCGGCTCGTCGGTCGTGGCCGGGGTCGAACCGCCGGAGGGCGGCGGGCCGTCGGTCAGCATCGACCTCAGCAAGCTCGACCAGGTGCTCGAAATCGATGCGACCTCGCGGGCGGCGCGCATCCAGGCAGGCGTCCTTGGCCCCGCGCTCGAAGACCAGCTTCGGCCGCACGGGTTCACGCTGCGCCACTTCCCGCAGAGCTTCGAGTTTTCCACCCTTGGCGGCTGGATCGCCACCCGCAGCGGCGGCCACTACGCCACCAACCATACCCACATCGATGACTTCGTCGAGTCGGTGCGGATGGTCACGCCGAAGGGGGTCTGGGAGTCCCGGCGGCTGCCGGGCAGCGGCGCAGGCCCGAGCCCGGACCGCATGATCCTCGGCAGCGAAGGGACGCTCGGGATCATCACAGAGGCGTGGATGCGTATCCAGGGGCGCCCGGTCTTCCGGGCCAGCGCGGGCCTCACGTTCGATAGCTGGCAGGCAGGCTATGAAGCCGCCCGCCACGTCGTCCAGGCCAAGCTCTGGCCCGCCAACTGCCGCCTGCTCGACCCGGTGGAAGCGGGCTCGGCGGCGGGCCTCAAGGGCGACGAAGCGCTTCTCATCATCGCCTTCGAATCAGCCGACGTACCCCAGGACGCCTTCATCCGCGAGGCGGTGAACATCGCCCGCGCGGCCGGCGGCCGCATCGACGACAGCGCCATCAAGATCTCGGACGGGCGCAACGAAGAAGTCGGCCGCGAAGGCGCGGTCGGCGCATGGCGCAACTCGTTCATCACCGCGCCCTATTCGCGCAACATGACGGCTGGCACGGGCCTCGTGAGCGACACGTTCGAGACATCGATCACGTGGGATCGCTGGCCCGAGTTCGACCGCAACATCCGCGAAGCGATGAATGGCGCGCTCCAGCGCGTCTGCGGCGGCGGCTCGCTCAGTTGCCGCTTCACGCACGTCTATACCGACGGTCCTGCGCCGTACTACTCGTTCAGCGGCATGGGCCGCCCCGGCGCCGAACTCGAAATGTGGGCCGAACTGAAGCACGCCGCGAGTGACGCCGTCATCGCCAACGGCGGGACGATCACGCACCACCACGCGGTCGGCCGGGACCACATGCCGTGGTACCGCGAGCAGCGTCCGCCGCTGTTCGAAGCCGCCCTCCGCGCCGCGAAGGAGGCAGTCGACCCGCAGGGCCTGCTGAACCCGGGGATCCTCATCGGCTGAGGCTGGCGGCGGTCAGTAGAGGGCGGCCGGCCCCAGCTTTTCGCGCCAGAGCGCTTCGAGCATGCCGAGGTCGTCGTTGACCTGGTGCGCAGTGGCCGCAGGGTCCGGCGCCAGCACTTCGAGGACCTCGAATTCGAGGGCGGCGACGTCGGCTACGGTGATGGCCTGCTTTAGACGCATATCGAGGGCGCCGGTTGAGCCGGTCGAGCGGGCGAAATCCAGGCGGTTGCGGGCGCTCTTCAGGTTCGACGTCGAACCCAGCAGGCCGCGGCCGGTGCGCGGGTTCAGGATGCGGTAAACCCCGGCCTCGGGGCGCTGCTCTTTGTACTCCGCCTTCAGTTCGCGGCGGCTGTGCTCGTGCTGCTCAGTCATCGAAACAGTGTGTCAGCCGCGGCAGATGCCTCGCAAGGTCAGTTGCCGGAGAGCGCCGCGTCCGTGTCGGTCATCTTCGCCAGTTCTTCTCGGAACTGCGCTTCGTTGGCGACCGCGCCGAAGCTGCCCATCGCGTTCCCTTCGGCGTCGAGCCAGACGAAGGTGGGAACCTGCTTTACACCGAGCCGCTCCGCCGAGGTGTCGCGGTCGATGGCTTTCTCCACGAACACCACGCTCTTGCGGTAGTCCGCCATCGCTTTGTGGACGAAGAGTTCCTTCTCGCACTCGCCGCAGGTGGCGTTGGTGAACCAGACGAGCGTGATCATGCCGTCGGCCTGGGGCGCTTTCGCGTCGGGCAGGGGCCGTGTGGAGTGATAGACGGTGTGGCCGGTGCCGGTAATCGCGGTGACGTCGCCCTTCCCGTTGGCCTGGGCGAGCGCGTAGATGGCCGGGTCGATTTTCGTTTGTTCGCTGGCCTGGGCGAACACCCAGAGCGTGAACCCGATGGTGGGGACAAGCAGTGCGGCAACCACCGCCCAGACCTTCCAGCTCCAGCGAGGGTTGAGCCACGAGACGGCCGGCGCGACCGAAGTTGCTTTCATGCTCATGACTGTACGTTCGACAGCCCGGTACCGGAAGCAGAGGGCTCAAAGAAGGAAAGGGAAGCGAGGACAGGGAACCGCGCGCCACCGTTACGCACGCTGCCGCGGACAGGTGTGAGGCCTCGTGGCGTGCCCTCGCTTGCGCGCGGGCCTTTGCGAAAGGGGTGGTGGTTCCGGCCAACGTTCGCGCCCACAACGATCCGCAGGCTGCCGCGCGCGGTTCCCTTTTCCGCTACAGCGCCTCGTCGCACTCCCGCTGGACGACTTCCTCGAACGTTTCCCGGCGGCTGATGAGCGAGGCGTGGCCATCCTCCCAGTACACCTGCGGCGCCCGGCCAAGGGAGACGTAGTTCGAGGACATGGCGGCGCCGTAGGCCCCGGCGTCGTGCAGCACCACGAGGTCGCCCGGTTCCGGCCGCGGGAGGTCGCGCGGTTCGAGCAGTTCGTGCTCGTCCCGCGTGAAGACGTCGCCGCTTTCGCAGAGCGGCCCGGCGACCACGAACGGTTCGCGGGCCCGGCCTGCGCCTTCGCCCACGATGGAGATGTGGTGGTACGAGCCGTACATCGCCGGGCGGACGAGGTCGTTGAAACCGGCGTCGGTCATGATGAACTGGTGGCCCGGGCCCTTCTCGTTCGTGCGGGTGGCCTTCACATCCTTGACCCGGCCGACGAGCAGGGCCATGCCCGCGACGGGGTAGCGCCCCGGCTCGATTTCGACCCGGACCTGGCGGCCCGCCGCCTCGGAGAGCGCGCGCTGGGCTTCGACGAGGATGACCTGGTAATTCGGCAGGTTGTACTCGCGGGCGCCCGGCCGGTAGGCGTGGGGGATGCCGCCGCCGAGGTTCACGCTCGTCGCTTCGGGGTACGAAGAGAGCAGGCCCTCGAACACCTCGGCGAGGTGCTTCATGTTGCGGTCGAACTCCTCGATTTGCGGGCCGGTGCCGACGTGGGCGTGGAGAGCGACCACCGTCATCCCGGCGTCGCGGGCGAGGTTGCCGGCCTCGGCGTGGTCTTCGTACCAGATGCCGTGCTTCGAAGAAGGACCGCCGGTGTCGCAGGCCTGGACGTGGCCGTGCCCGAACCCGGGGTTGATGCGAAGGGCGACCGGCCCGCCGTAGCCGGCCTCGGCGAGTTCGCGGATCATCCCCGGTGAGCCGATGTTCGGCAGGACGTTGTTCTCGATGACCGCGGCGAGGGCGTTATCGCGAAAGACGTCAGCCGTGTACATGACGACCGGCGGTTCGTTGCCCATGGCAAAGCCCGCCCGCTTCGCCCGGAGGATCTCGTTGCCGGAGACGGCGTCGATCCACATGCCGTGCTCGCGGGCGGCTTCGAGGACTTTGCGGGCGGAGTTGGCCTTGACGGCGAAGCGGCACTGGAGGCCGCGCGGCTCGGTGAGCGATGCCAGTTCAGCGAACTTCTGGCGGAGGATGTTGCCGTCGTAGAAGAAGAACGGAGTGCCAACCTTCGCGGCGATCTCCATGAGCGGGTACTGGGTCAGGTCCATCCGGACAGGGTAAGACACGGGGGCATGGAGGACACCCGGCTGCGCGGCCCGGTGTCCTCCGCCCCCGCCATTAGCGCACCGTGATCGCGGCGTTCGAGATGACCGGCGTCCCGCGCTCCTTCGACTTCGATTCCACGAGGATGGTCTTCCCGTCCCGCCAGTAGGAGGTCGCCATCGTCTCGCCCGGGAAGAACACGCCGGCGAAGCGCGCCTGGTAGCGGGCCACCTGCGCCGTGTCGCCGCCGAGTGCCTTATCGACGACCGCCTTGCAGACGATGCCGAACGAGCAGAGGCCGTGAAGGATCGGGAGGTCGAAGCCGCCCATCTTCGCGAACGCCGGGTCGGCATGGAGCGGGTTCTTGTCACCGCTGAGGCGGTAGAGCAGCGCCTGCTGGGGGATGGTCGCTGATTCGACCACGTTGTCCGGGCCGCGATCGGGCGCGGCGTTGCCGGCTGCCGGGCCGCTCTCGCCGCCGAAGCCGCCTTCGCCGCGGAGGAAGAGGGAGAAGCGGTTGACGAACAGCGGGTCGCTTTCGCCCTTGATCCTGGTCTCGGTTTCGACGACGACGAGGGCGGCCTTGCCCTTGTCGTAGATGCCAGCGACCTGGCCCTCGGTCTCGACCTCCGCCTCGACCGGGATGGCCTTGCGGATTTCGAGGTCCTGCTCGCCGTGGAGCAGCATCATCGGGTTGAACGACATGCCGGGGACGGCGCCGAGGCCGCCCATGGAGGCGAAGGCCGGGATGACGCCGAAGCTCGGCAGGACCTTGAGGTCCTTCTCGTAGGTGTAGGCGAGCTCGTTCGCGTCAGTCTGGGGGACGCCGGCGCCGACGCCGAGGTGGTAGAGGATGACCTTGTCGCGGTTCCAGCTGGCTGCGCCGCCGGAGATTTTCGCGCCGAGCGCTTTTGCGGGATCGATGGGCACGGTGAACCTTCCTGGGGTGGGTGCGTGACTCCGAACGTGGTTCGGATGTTCCGCGCGTTAGGGTAAGGGATCAGGCGTGCAGCCCCAAGGAGGCACGGCGACGGCAAACCGCGCGGCCTCAGCCGCCGATGCGCTGGTGCCTGTTGGTGATCTCCTGCTGCTCTTCCTGGCCGGTCTTCAGGTGCGATTCGGCGGGGCGCAGGGTGCGTTCCCGTTCGGCCTCGGCGTCCCGCTCACGCCGCCACTCATCGAGCGAATCATCGCGCCACTGGGGGGTCTCGGGCTTCTGGCTTTCCTTCTTCGAAAGCCGCCATGCGGCGACGCCGCTGACCGCCATTGCAACGGGCATTCCAAGCGCGAAGAGGATTTCGGGGCTTGCCATCTGCCTGCAAGTGTCGGGCTTTGGGCGCTGGCGCGAAAGGTGGCCCCGAAAGCCCGGGTTTACGGGTGGGGCGTTCGAACACCCCGCATCGACCACCAGGTGGCGGCCGCGGCCACGATCAGGGCGACCGCGCAGAGGCGGAAGGCTGTTTCGTAGGCGGCGGCGCTGGCCCCCACGGCGCTCACGGCCACCGGACCAAGCGCGCGCGCCGCGGCGACGAAGAGCGCCTGCAGCCCGATGATCCGGCCGAAGTACGGCCCCGCGAATTGTTCGGAGGTGACGAGCGCGCGCAACGGGTAGACCGCCCCGAAGACCGCGCCATAGACGGCGATGTAGAGCCAGACCTGCCACCAGCTGCCGGAGACGCTCGCGAGCGCGGCGGCCGTCCCGAGGAGGACCATGCAGACCGCGAGGAGGATGACGCTCGGCACGCGCCCCGAGGCCATCGGCAGGAGCAGGCGCGCAGGCAGGCTGATGATGCCGGTGAGGGCGATGGCGTTCGCCACCGGCGCCTCGGCGAAGCCGCGCGATTCGAGCTGGGCGATCATGTGGAACGAGAATCCGCTGATCGCCACCGTGGCCACGACGAAGGCGAGCGTGAACCACCAGAACCGCCGGTCCGCGTGGTGCAGCCCGGAGCGCGCCTCGCGCAGGAACCGCGACGGCGTGAGGCGGTCTCCTTCGGCCGTGCGTTCGAACGGTTCGCGCAGGAGTGCCGTGACCACCAGGCCAACCGCCATGAGGATGATGCCGAGCACGATCACGGCTTCGCGCCAGCCGAGCGACGAGACGAGCCAGCGGGTGAGCGGCGTGTAAATAGTGATAGAGAAGCCGCCCAGCAGTGTGAGCACACCGTAGGCCCGCGGCCGTTCGGAGGCGGCGAACCAGCGGTTCATCAGCACATAGACCGGCTCGTAGAAGGTGGCGGCCATCGCCGGGCCACAGAGCAGGGCCATGACGAGGAAGAACTGCCAGCCGGTCTGCGTGGCTGCCAGCAGCGCGAGGCCGGCCGCGCCCACCGCCGAGCCTGCCGCCATCAGCCGCCGCGTGCCGATCAGGTCGGCGATAGCGCCGGCGAAAATGCCCATCGCGCCGGAGACGAGGAGGGCCGCGCCGAAGGCGAAGGAGACGGTCCTCGGGCCGAATGTGCCACCCGGGCCGGACTCGGTGACGAGGACAGAGAAGGCGTAGCTGAGCGTGCCGTAACTGGTGTTGATGAACATGGCGGCGGCGAACACCTGGAGCCAGCGGCGCGAAGAAGCCACTTGCCAGCCATGCGAAAATGCGCGGGCGACGGTCATCGGGTGGGTGCTACCGGGGAATTGCTGGGGATATGACCATCCGCCATTAACCTTTCTCCGGCCAGCCCGTTATCTCTAGTACACAAGGCGCAACCGTGCCTATGGTGGAAAGGAGGACCTCGGCCTCGCAGATTCCGGTACGGCCCAGGGGGCTGGTTTGGGCAATACTACGGTAGAAGAGCTGGCGCCGGAGTTCGACGAAAAAGCCATCGTCGATGCGGCGCAGGGAGGGGATCAAGCAGCGCTTGGCGCGCTCTACGATCACTACTTCCCACGCGTCTACCGCTACGTCTCAACCCGCCTTGCCTCAGCGGAAGACGCAGAAGATGTCACCACGGAGATCTTCCTCCGGATCATCGAAAACCTGCGCTCTTTCACCTGGCGAGGACTCCCCTTCGCAGCCTGGGTCTTTCGCATCGCACGGAACGAGGTTGTCTCGCACGTGCGCCGCCAGAAAGTCCGTTCAGGCGCAGCCCAGCTCACGGAATCGATCCAGGACCCATCGCCCGATCACGTGGACGAAATCGTCACCGCCTTCACCATCCAGGAAGTCCGTGAAGCCACGGCCCTCCTGCCCGAAGCGCAACGCCAGGTGATCACCCTCCGCTTCAGCGCCGGCCTCTCCGTCGCCGAAACGGCCCAGGCCCTGGGCAAGACCGAGAACAACGTGAAAGTCCTCCAACACAAAGCCATCGCAAAACTCCAGGGGATGGTGCGTCCGCAGTGATCCGCCATTTGTTCGAACGCAAAGCCACTCCCCAGGCTGAACTCCTCGCCGAAGCCCAGCCCCTGCTCGATGACGGGCTGGACCTCGACTTCGTCCTCGGGCTTTTCCCCGATGACACCGACTGGCTCGAACCACTCCTCGAAGTGACCACGGGGATCGCCGAGGCGGCCGCGTCCGAGCCGCCGAGCTACTACTTCGAAGCCTCGCTCAAGTCGCAGTTCCTCAATGCTGCTCGCAACCCGAAGCCGGCGCAGCCTGTGGTCATGCCGGCGCCGGTCTATTCGCCCGCCCGCACCGCTGTCGCCAGCCTCTCCGTAGCCGGCGTGGCAGCCGCGGTCGGTGCACTCGCGCTTGGCTTCATCACGGCCGGCAACGCCGTCCCCGGCGATTGGAACTACACCTTCAAGCTGGCCAACGAACGCCTCGAATACACCCTCTCGCGCGGTGACGGCCGGGTCGATGTCCAGCTTCACCAGGTCGAGAACCGCGTGGTCGAACTGCAGAAGCTCAGCTCGCGCGGCGATGTCTCGCCTGAGCAGCTCGAACGCGCGCAGCGTGACCTCGCCGACCTCCAGCAGATAGCCGGACAGCGCGACCTCGACCAGATGCAGCGCGCCCGCCTCGAAGGCATCGGCCGCCAGGGCAAGGCGGTCGTCGTCGCTATCAGCGAAAAGCAGCCCGACATCCCGCAGGAAACGGTCGACGCGACCGCCGCCGGCTTCGATGCCGTCGCCACCCTTGGCGCCAGCGGCCCGACGGAGATCCCGACCGCAACTGCGACGGCAACGGCCAGCCCCACGGCTTCGCCAACCACGCCGCCAACCGCTTCGCCGAGTGCATCGCCTTCGGCCACGGCCGAGCCAAGCGCGACCGCGAGCCCTCCGGCCACCACGACGGCCACCCCTGAGCCGACCGCTTCGGCTTCGCCCACGGGCAGCGTCACCGCAGAGCCGACCTCGACAGGCACAGCCACCCCGGGCGAAACCGAGACCTCGACGCCCCCGGCGACGCATACGCCCTGAACCCCCGGTTAACCCGTTCGTTGCCCCCAGCCGGGCCGCTGCCTACCCTCAGAGTGCGCCCCTTCTTACCTTCCCTGGAGTACTTCATGCGACGATTCGTCCTTGCCGCCACGCCGCTGGCCCTGCTCGTCCTGACCTCAGCCTGTGGTGACGGCCCCGACAAGACAGACCAGCCGACCGCGACCGTGGAGGCGACCGCCACCCTCAATTCGGGTGAACAGCCGCAGGTGCCGGATAAGGAACTGCCAAGCCCGACGCCGATTCCCGACACGCTGCCCGTCATCCAGGTGGCGTTCGGCGGCAAGGTCTACGCGCCCACGCGGACCGAGTTCAGCGCCCTCGCGAAGACGAAGGTGACCGCCGGCGGCAAGGAGTACGAGGGCGTGACCCTCGCCGCTCTTGCTGATCAGGCCGGGGCGAAGACCGGCGCGGTCGCCACCATCCGGGGCACGCGCGCGGACAACCTCCGCCTCGGGGCCGTGCGCTTCCCGGTGGCCGATATCGGCGCGAGCACCGTCTTCATCGTTGATGACAGTGGCCACGTCACGCTCTTCAGTTCCAGCATCCCCCAGGAGCAGTGGCTCAAGGACGTCACGGCGATTGCCCTGAACTGACGTCTTCCGCGAGGTCAGCGCCTCCCGGATCACCGGGGTCCAGCGCCGCCCACGCGCGCATCTCTTCCACGGTTTGCGGGTCCATCACGCTGGCTGCGAACTCCCACTGGGCGGGTGTCTGCGGCGGCACGCCGTGGATCGCGCCGCCATAGACTGCCAGTTGCATGAGGGCCGTCTCGTTGTCCTGCGCGCCGGCGCCGAGCCGTTCGGCGATGCGCGCCCAGGCAGCGGCCCGCGTCGAATCCTCCGTCCGCAAGTTCCGCGAAAGATGCCCAAGCCACGCCCAGGCCAGCCCGCGGAGGTCGGCGGCGTCGAGCGCCTCGGCGGCGCGGCGCAGGTCTTCCCCGTCTGGCGGCGGCGATGTGCAGTCCTCGTCGTTGGCCATGCGTCCACGCTCGGGCAGGCGGGCTGCACCGCCAAGGCGGCGTTGGCCAGCCGCCCTCGGAGCGGCGCTGCCAACCCCTGACGAGTTCGAACCTTCACCAAAAAGGGTCTTGAGACGTATCAGAACGTATGTTCTAATACCTCCCCACACACAGTGTGATCGGAGGAAACCGCCATGCACGAAGTGCTCGAACTGCCCGCCCGCGTTGATGCGCTGCCCGAGTACATCGACTACACCGATTCGGGGTGCGACCTCTACCCGTCGTGCCTGAACTGCCCGCTGCCGCGCTGCCGCTACGAAGTAAGCGGCGGGGCAAGCGCGATGCTCCGCATGGGTCGCGATGCCAGCATCATCGCCGCATCGAAGCGGTACGGCGCGACCATCGATGACCTGGCGCGCACCTTCGGGCTCTCCCGCCGGACCATCTTCCGCGTTCTCGAAAAGGAACGGTCGCCGCGCGGCCTCCACGGCCGCGAGGGATGACCCTGGCGGCTACCAGCGGGCCTCGTGCTCCTCGATCCAGCCGAAGAGGTCGCGCACTCTGATGACCTCGCCGCTGTCCGGCACGATGGTCCCGCGGTAGACGCCGAACATCTGGTGGACTTCGGTGAACCAGGCCTCGCGGCGCCCGCTCGTGCCGTGACGGTCATACTCCGGCTCGAAGACGAGGTCGATCCGGTCTGATTCGGAGGTGCGCACGGTCCACGGCTTCATCCAGTCCGTGCGGTCGTAGTCGAGGACGAGGTCCTCGCTGATTTTCGAAAGTTTCCCGTCGATGCAGAGGCCGTTTTCGTTCATGCCGGTGCCCGTGGTCCACTTATCGCCGAGGTTGAAGCCGACCAGCCGGCCATCCTGCACGCCCGAGGCCGCGCCCCAGTTCCAGACCGTGTGCAGTGGCCACACGCCGCGGCCGTAGTCGAGGCAGCCGAACGCGCCCTCGCCGAGTTCGTACCGCGTATCACCCAGCTGGATGTACCCGGTCGCGGGGAGCGTGTTCTGCTTCGAGGTGAACTGCATCGAGAGGTCGTTCCAGGGGATGACGACGTTGAGGGTTTCGTGGCCCTCCGGGCGGCGGACATGGATATCGGCTTCGAGCGGGTAGCCCTGGAAGTCCGCCGCCCAAACCTGCAGCCGTGTGCCGGCCCCTTCGTCCGTGTGCGAAACGCGCATGTCCGGGTGCTCGATCACCATGTCGCCGTGGACATACTCCGGGATGGCGATGGTCCCGGGCGGGCGCGTCACGGTCTTGTCCAGGTGGAGTTTCGTACCCCGGTGGAAGAAGTACGCACCGCCGAGTTGCAGCCGCTCCATGTCGGCGATGGTGGTGGAAAAGAGAAGGTCGTTGTTCGTGACCGCCCAGTAGTTCCACTTCTTCGGGCGTTCGAGCGAAGGCGCGAGGTTGCAGCGGTGCAGCGGGTGGCGCGACCAGCCGACGGCGGCGCGGTTGAAGCGCCCGTCCGGGCCGCAGAGGTCGACGGGCGAAGTCAGTTCGGGTTCGTGGTAACGGGTCACGGAGGGGAAGGCTACCGTGCGCGCCGGTTCGCTGCTACGGGCCGGGCGAACACCGGGAACGCGGCCGCCCGGTAGAATCACGAGCGCATCACACCCACTGGAGAAGGAAACACCCATGTCACTTTCAGGACGCGTCGCGCTTGTCACCGGCGGAGGCCGCGGCATCGGCAAGGCCATCTCGCTCGCCCTCGCTGCCGACGGTGCAACCGTCGCAGTCAACTACCGCCGCGACGAAGAGGCCGCCGCCCAGACCGTCGCCGAGATCCGGAACGCGGGCGGCACGGCGAAAGCCTACGCGGCCTCGGTCGAAGACTGGGGCCAGGATGAAGCGATGGTCGATGCGGTCATCAAGGACTTCGGCCACATCGACATCCTTATTAATAACGCTGGCATCGCCTCGCGCGGCCAGGGCGTCGCCGACACCGACCCGGCGGAGATGGAGCGCGTGGTGCGCACCCACGCCTTCGGCCCGCACTACCTTTCGAAGCTGGTCCTCCCGAACATGCGCCAGCAGGGGCGCGGCGACATCATCATGATTTCCAGCGTTGCAGCCCGCGGCCTTGGCCCGAACGGCGCCCCCTACAACATGGGCAAGGCCGCGATGGAAGCCCTCGCCATGACCCTCTTCAAGGAAGAGCGCCGCCACGGGATCCGCGTGAACGTCGTCCGCCCGGGGCTGACCGAAACCGAGATGGGGAGTCGCCTGGCGCGCGCCACCCAGGGCATCCAGAGCATGCGCGACATCGACGCCCGCTCGCCGTTCGGCCGCGTCGCCCAGCCGGAAGACGTCGCCAAGGTCGTCGCCTTCCTCGTCAGCGACAACGCCTTCTACCTCACGGGCCAGACGATCGAAGTGGACGGGGGCGCCAACCAGGCGCTCCTGTGATTTTGGATTGCGGATTTCGGATTTCGGATTTTGGATTGAGCAACGCAGTGAACTGGCTTGATGGATGAGGCAGCGTTCAAAGAGCGAACGCGCCAGCTTGGGCTGGCGGTGATCGCGCTGTCTCGTTCCATCCGGCACGACCTGGCTGCTGATGTCATCATCCGGCAGGTGGTTCGCTCCTCAACCTCAGTGGGGGCGAACTATCGTGCGGCCTGCCGGGCGAAGTCCCTGAAAGACATGGTTGCGAAGCTCGCGGTCGTCGAAGAGGAAGCCGACGAGACGGTCCACTGGCTTGAAATGCTGCGTGACTCAGCCTCTGTCCCAGCGGATGTAGTGGCGCCGCTCATCCAGGAGGCCAGCGAAATCGTCGCAATGACCGTCGCCTCCATTCGCACCCTCCGCCGCAGACTCAGCTGAACTGGCTCAATGCAAAATCCAAAATCAAGAATCCAAAATCCCTGAGGCCAGCGAAATCGTCGCAATGACCGTCGCCTCCATTCGCACCCTCCGCCGCAGACTCAGCTGAGGCGCCAGACCAATCCAAAATCCAAAATCACGAATCCAAAATCCTCCCCCTGATGGCCGCAATCTCCGCGCTCTCCTCGAGCGCGGTAATCCAGTGGAGGGCTTCCCAGAGGGTTTGGCCGCGGGCGTAGGCGCCGTGTCCCTGGAGGATGACGGCCAGGCGGGTTTGGAGCGCGGCGGCCACCTGCGCTACCTGGTTCGGGCCCTGGGCGATGACCGGCACGTCTTCGAGGAAGTGCTTCCGTTCGAAGTCGGGCGGAACGAACCGGTCCGTTTCGAAGGTGAGGGCGACCGCGTGGCGTGGGTGGGCGTGGACCACCGCGTTCGCGCCGCCAAGCGCGTAGATAGCAGTGTGCAGCGCCGTGTCGCTCGAAGGCGGCGGGCCTTCGTAGCCGCCGTCCGGGCGAACCAGCGAGATGTGCCGTTCGCGCAGCCGCCCGAGCATCGTGCCCGTGCCGGTAATCCACATCTCGTGCCCCGAGCGCACCGAAAGGTTGCCCCCATGCGATGAGACCAGCCCGAGCTGGTAGAGGTCCTTGCCGACTTCGGCAAACGTGCCCATGAGCTCGGGCGGGACAACGGTCATGCGGGCGCCTCCGGGGGTGTTTGGCCCAGGCAATGGTAACCCGAGGGGATTTTGGAATGTGGATTTCGGATCGTGGATTGGAGGTGCTGCAGCCGAGAGGTTGACAGGTTTTGGCAGTGAGTACGGTGAGGGCGTCCGCCACGCCGGGTGGCGTGACCAACTTCTGGCACTCCGCGTGTGACGCCGGAGGCCCGTGTTCGAGCGCCGTGACAGAGAGGAGCGATTACCCATGAACAAGCGTGTTCTCTGGAGCGCCCTCGGCGCTGTCATTCTCGCAGTCGTGGCAGTTGCCGCCGGTGGATTGGTGTTCGGCGGAGGAGATTCGTCGACACCGGTATCGGCGGACGGCCCTGGTCCGCTTTCGACCGCGGTCGCGCCGGGCAAAGGCCCAGCGCCGGGCGCGGCAGCAACAACAGTGAACGTCACGGTCGGTCCGTACACGATCCCGCCCGCCCAGCTCACCGGATGGCTTGCCGTCGCGAGCGAGCGCGAGCGCCCGTTGCTCGAAGATGGCGTCCTCACGTTCGCTGAGTACCAGTCGGCGGTGCTCGATGCCGTGGCCTGTATCGAACGCGGCGGCGTGAAGGTCGTCCACTTCCCGGGCTACGGCCGCGGCGGGGTTGGCGAACCCGGTCCGCGACTTTCGAGCCGGGGTGTGTACAGCTATGCTGGCTCGGTGCAGGGTTCGTCCGGGAGTGTCCCGGCGGACGCCGCCCGTGTCGTGGCCGACTGCAAAGCAGGGTCGGCCCAGGTGGAGTTCATCTGGGCGCAGCACACCGCGCCGAGCGAAGTGGAGCTGCAGGCGATGCGCGACGCCATGGCGGTCTGCCTGCGCGAGGCCGGCGCAAGCGTGCCGGAGGCGCACCCGTCAGATGTGCAATTGAAGGCGGCAAAGCAGCACGGCGCTTCGGACCAGGCCTACTGGACGTGCCAGTTCGCAGCTGCAGACGCGTTCGAAATCGACCGCCTGCCCGGCTAAACCCGCGCCCGCCCCCTCAATCCGAAATCCGAAATCCGCAATCCAGATCGTCTACCCTGTTCGCGTGGATGTCGTCTCGTGGGCGGTCCCATTCGCGCTCGAGCCCGAGGATGGCCAGCCAAGCCGCTGGAACACCCTTCGTGCGCTGCGGGTTCTCGCCTGGTGGGACGGCTCGCCGGGCTGATACTCCTCGCGCAACAGCCCTGCCCGGCTAAACCCGCGCCAGCCCACTCAATCCCCAATCCCCAATCCAAAATCCGCAATCCCCGATCGTCACTTCAGCGTGATGCCGCCGTCCACTGCGATGGCCTGGCCGGTGATGTTCCACGCCGCCGGGCTGCTGAGGAACGCGGCCAGGTGGCCGATGTCCTCCGGCGTCTGTTCGCGGCGCAGGGGAACGCCGTTCTTCACCACCTCGAGGAAGATGTCGCGCGGGTCGCGGTCGGCGTACTGGGGGACGCGCATCTTCATGCCCGTGGCCAACCCCTCCCATGCGCGCGTCCAGAGGAAGCCCGGCATGATGGCGTTCACGCGGATGTTCGCCGGCGCGTATTCGAGCGCGGAGGTGCGCGAGAGCGAGATGACGCCTGCCTTGGCCGCGGCGTAGGCAGGGAGCGTTGGCGAGGCGGTTATCCCGGCGATGCTGGCGATGTTCACGATCGAGCCGCCGCCGCGGGCCTTCAGGTAAGGCACTGCCACACTCGTCCCCAGGAACGTGCTGCGCAGGTTCTGGGCCAGCTGCTCGTCCCACATTTCGGCCGACATGCCTTCGACGTTCGCCGCGCGGGTCGAGGGCGTAATCGCCGGGTCCAGTGGGCCGCGGCCGGCGCCGGCGTTGTTGACCATGATGTCGAGGCCGCCGAACGCGTCGGTGACCTGCTTCACCGCCGCCTGCAACGCGCCATCGACGATGACGTCGCAGGCGAGGCCCATGCCCGGGACGGCCAGCGCCGCCGCGGTCTGGGCGGCCGTTTCGCCGTCGAGGTCGAGGATGGCGACCTTCGCGCCCTGTTCGGCCATGACCTTCGCGATGCCCGCGCCAATCCCGCGCGCGCCGCCGGTGACGATCGCCACCTTTCCATCAAGCTGTCCCATGGTGTTGCTCCCCTTTCTGGTTCGAAGTTGGGCGACTGCTACTCGCCGATGAAGCGCGGTTCGCGCTTTTCCACGAAGGCGCGGACGGCCTCGCGGCTGTCGGTGCTCATCCCGCTGATGCGCATGTTGATCGCCTCCTGGTCGAGCACTTCCTGGAGGGTCCCGGTCTCGCTGAGGTTGAGGTTCGCCTTCATCCGGCCGTAGGTGGCCGTCGGCCCGGCGGCGATCTTCGCGCAAAACGCCATCCCCTCGGTCATCAGGTCATCGTGGGGGACGACGAGGTTCGCGATGCCGAGCGCGAGCGCCTTCTGGGCGTCGATGATCTCGGCAGTCAGGTAGAGCTCGCGCGCTTTGCCCGCACCGACGATGCGCGGGAGGAAGTACGAGCCGCCGAAGTCGCCGCTCAGGCCCACGTTGCGGAAGGCGGTGCCGAAGCGCGCCCGGTCGCTGCAGACGCGGACATCGCAGGCCAGCGCGAGGCTGAACCCGGCGCCCACGGCCACGCCGTTGACGAGCGCGATCGTCGGCTTCGGCGTCGTGTGGAGGCGCAGCGAGGTGATGTCGTGCACGGCGCGCAGTTCGGCCGTCGTGCGTTCGAGAGTGGACATGGCGCGGGTCACCGGGTTCGCCTCCGGGTCGGCCGCCGCGGCTGACTGGCTGTCGTTGCGGGACTGCATCCCGCGGACGTCGCCGCCGGCGCAGAACCCGCGGCCAGCCCCGGTGAGGACGATGGCGCGAACCGCGCGGTCGCGTTCGGCGTCCTGGAGGGCGTCGGCCAGCATCGGCAGGAGGTGGCCGCCCATCGCGTTCAGGCTGTCGGGCCGGTTGAGGGTGATGAGCGCGACACCGTCGCTGCGCTTCTCGTAGAGGACATCCTGGTCAGACATGGGGACCGTTCCGGGGCAGAGTGTGGCGGCAATACTACGCCCAATTCCGGGCGCGCTGGCGGCCATGTTCGCGGGCCGTCCTCTATACTCCGGCGGCGATGGACATTCGCCCCCTCCCCGAACCGCTGGTCCGCTACGCCGAAGCCGAAATCGCCCGCCTGCAGGTTCCCGGCGCGGCTGCGGCAGTCCTCCACGACGGCGTCATCTACGCCGCCGGAGTGGGCGTCACGAACGTCGAACACCCGCTCCCGGTGACCCCGGAGACGCTCTTCCAGGTGGGGTCGACCTCGAAGACGTTCACGGCCACCGCACTCATGGCGCTGGTCGAAGCCGGGCGGGTCGACCTCGACGCCACGGTGCGCACGTACCTCCCGGGGTTCGCCCTCCAGTCTGAGGAAGACGCAGCCCGGCTCACGGTCCGCGACCTTGTGACGCACCACGGCGGCTACGTCGGCGACTACTTCAAGGACACCGGCCGCGGCGATGACGCCCTCGGGACCATCGTGGCGAAGATGGCGAATTCGCCCCAGCTCGTCCCGGCCGGGACTACCTTCTCCTACAGCAATGCGGGCTTCTATGTGCTCGGCCACATCGTGGCGACGGTCCATCGGCGGCCGTTCGAGCAGGTGGTGCGCGAAACCGTCTTCGAACCGCTGGGCATGGACCGCTCGTTCTACTTCCCGGAGGAGGCGCTGACGCACCGGGTGGCGGCTGGCCACATCGTCACCGGGGACGGCCCGAAGGTGGCCCGGCCGTGGCACACGCCGCGCAGCATCGCCCCCGGCGGCGGCGTGATTTCGAACGTGATCGACCAGTTGCGCTACGCCGCGCTGCACCTTGGCCAGGCGCGCGAAAGCGGCGTCCTCAGCCGTGCGACGGTGGTTGCGATGCAGCAGGCCCAGCGCCCGGCGGGCAGCATGTGCGAATCGATCGGCACCTCCTGGATGCTCGACTGGGCCGGCGATGGGGCGCCGCTGGTGAAGCACGGCGGGGCCACCAACGGCCAGCTTTCCTCGTTCGAACTTGTGCCCTCGAAGGGGTTCGCAGTCACCGTGCTGACGAACTCGGACACGGGCCGCGAAGCGCGCCAGACCATCGCCGACCGCTGCCAGGAGCACTTCCTCGGCTTCGGCAAGCCCGAACCGGCGCCGCTCGCCGCGCAGCCCGAGTACGCCGGATACGAAGGCGTCTACCAGTCCGTCCTCGCCCGGCTCGAGGTGCGCGCCCGCGATGGTGCGCTCATGGTTGCCGACACCACGCCGGAGCGCGGGTTCGCGGAGCGCCGCCACCGGCCGATCCCGCTGCCGCCAGCCGCGCTCGTCTTCACGGGCACGGATGCAACGGCCGTGCTGAGCGGGCCACGGAAGGGCGAGCGAGCGGAGTTCCTGCGCGGCGAAGATGGCCGCATCGCCTGGATGCGCTGGGACGGCCGCATCGCGCGGCGCATCGCCGATTGACCCGCCTCGAAGTTGCCGCCTGCCTCGCGCTGGCCATGATCGGCGTCTCGTCGACCTCCTACGGCCCGGCGATGGAGAGCTTCGCGGCCGATTTCGACGTCTCGCTTGACCATGCCGGTGTCATCCTCACGCTCCTGTTCCTCGGGTCGATCGTGGCCTCGGCGGCGTTCGCAGCCTGGTTCCACGCCTACGAACCGCGGCGGTTCATGCTCGCGGGCACGCTGCTCATGGCGGTGGGTTCGGCGGGCATCGGCCTTGCGCCGTCGTGGGGGTTGCTGCTCCCGTGCCTGGTCATCTCCGGCGCGGGCGGCGGGCTGGTGGATGCGGGTTCGCTCACCATCGTCACGCGCGTGAGCGACGACGTCACACGCAGCATCAACCGCCTCAACGTCGGCTTCGCAGTGGGGGCGCTGGCCGGTCCGCTCTGGGCCGGGAGCGTGCTCGCCGCCCATGCCGGGGCGCGGCCGCTCGTTTACCTGGGAGTGGCTGGCGTCACGCTGCTGGCGGCCGCGTTCACGCTGTTCAGCCCGGCGGTCGAAGCGCACCCGGCGGCGCCGCGGCATTCCTCGCCCCGGCTGACGCGCGGGGCCCTGGCCCTCGGGCTGGTGCTCTTCCTTTACGTCGGCGCGGAGTTCGGGCTCGGCTCCTGGGTGGCCAGCTACGCCAGCCGCGAGTTCGACGCGGGCACGTTCAGCGGCGGGCTTATCACCGCGGGCTACTGGGGCGCGCTGATGGTCGGCAGGCTTATCTCGGGGTGGCTGTTCCAGCGCGGCATGGGCGCGCGGCAGGTGCTTCTCGGCAGCATCGCCCTCGCCACGATGACCAGCGCCGCCATCGCCGCCGCGAACGAGTCGCTCGCGCTCGCTGCGGCCGCGGCATTCGCCACCGGGCTCGCCTTCGGGCCCATCTGGCCGGCCGCGATGGCGGTCGCAGCCGGCAAGCGTGCAGCGAACGTCCCCGCCGCGCTTGTCACGATTGGCAACTCGGGTGGGTTCATCTTCCCCTGGCTGCAGGGCCGCATCCTCGTCTCATCCGGGGCAAGCGCTGGCATCGGGCTCAGCGCCGTGCTCTGCGTGGGCATGCTCCTCATCGCCTGGCGCGCCCCGCGGGACCCGGACGATCCGCCTTCCTAATAGATCACGAGGTTGTCGCGGTGGATGGCTTCGTCCCCGAAGTCGTAGCCCAGGGTTTCAGCGATGCGGTCGCTGTGCAGGCCGCGAATGCGCGCCAGTTCGCCGCTCGCGTAGTTCGTCGTGCCGACCGCGACGCGGTTGCCGGCCGGGTCCCGGATTTCGACGGCGTCACCGCGTTCGAACGTCCCGGTGACAGACGCGATCCCGGCGGGAAGAAGGCTGCGGCCGTGGCCCCGCAGCGCCGAAGCAGCACCGGCATCGACGACGATGTGCCCCTCGCGTGAGATGTGGGCGAGGATCCAGCGTTTGCGGCTTTCGATGCGGTCGCCCGGCGCCGGGAACGAGGTGCCGCGCTGTTCGCCGTTCGCCGACGCGATGAGCGCGTCCGGTTCGCGGCCGTTCGCGATAACAACGTCGACGCCGGCCTGGGTGGCGACCTGGGCCGCGCGCAGCTTGGTGGCCATGCCGCCGGTGCCGGTATGCGCGCCACCGCCGAGGGACTCGATCGTCGCGTCGATGCGCTCGACCCGTTCGAGCAGGCGGGCCTCCGGGTTCTGGCGCGGGTCGCTGTCGAACAACCCGGCGACGTCGGTGAGCATGACCAGCAGGTCGGCGTCGATGAGGTTGGCGACGTAGGCCGAGAGGCTGTCGTTTTCGCCGATGCGGGTGGCCAGCACCTGGTCGAGGGCGACGGCGTCGTTCTCGTTCACGATGGGCACGGCCCCGGCTTCGATGAGGTCGCGCAGGGTGTTGCGGGCGTTCAGGTAGCCGAGGCGGTCGGCCAGGTCACGGCGGGTGAGAAGCACCTGGGCGACCACGGTGTCGTGCCAGTCGAAGAGTTCGTCCCAGCTCTGCATGAGGTGGCTCTGGCCGACGGAGGCGATGGCCTGGCGGCTGGGGGAGCGGCCCGCCGGGATGCGCCCGCGCAGGCGATGGCGGCCCGCTGCCTGGGCGCCGCTCGAAACCACCACGACTTCGTGGCCGGCCGCCCGAAGGCGCACCACCTGGCCCACGAGTTGGGCCATGGCTTCGAGGTCCAGCCGGTTGCTGCCGGCGGTCAGCAGGCTGGTGCCGAACTTGGCGACGATGCGGCGATAGCGCATGCCGCTAGTAGATAGGAGAACGCGGGAACGGGGAAGGATTCGAACGTGCGGCCTGCCGGTAGCCGTCAGCGGCCGGTGACCCGGCGGGTGGCATCGCGGAAGCGAGCGACCTGCTCGTCGCTGCCGCGGAGGCGGCGGTTTGCCTCGTCCTCGAGCTGCCGCGCTTCGTCCGAAAGCGTGGCGGCATCGATGACCTGCTTCGCCGCGCGGACAGCCCCGGGCGAATGGCTCGCGATGGTTTCGGCCATGGCCCATGCCGCCGGCAGCAGTTCGGCCTGCGGGTAAACCGCGGAAAGCAGCCCGTAGGAGAAGGCCTCGGCGGCGGTGAACCGGCGGGCCGTGAAAATCAGGTCCTTGGCACGTTCGGCGCCGACCAGCCGGGGCAACGTGGCTGCAGCCACCACGAGGCCGTACTCGGAGCCGGGGAGCCGGAAGGACGCCTGTTCGGCGGCGAGGCGGATGTCGCAGCCGATGGCGAGGCGCGCGCCGCCGCCGAAGCAGTAGCCGTTGATGGCGGCTATAACCGGCATCGGCGCACTGTCGATCGCCGCATACAGGCGGGACGCGCCGGAAGCCGTCGAACCTTCGCCACCGGCGCCGCTCATTTCAACCATGTCGGCCCCGGCGCAGAACGCCTTTTCGCCGCTGCCGGTGATGACCAGGCAGGCCACGCTGTCGTCGTTCGAGGCCCGCGTAATCGCGCCCGCGAGGGCGTCGCTCAGGGCCTGGTTGAGGGCGTGGTGGCGCTCGGGCCGGTTGAGGGTGAGGAGCACGGCGTTGCCGCGGCGCTCCTCGATGACGAGGTTGGAATCGGCGGTCACCCGGGCAGTTTACCGTGACCGCCGCCCTGCATGCCGGTTAGCGGTTCTTCAGGAGGTCGCGGATTTCGCGCAGGAGGGCGATGTCCTCCGGGTCGGCCGGGGCCGGTTCGGCGCCGCTCTTCTGGCGGGCGCGGATTGCTTCCACCGGCTTCACGATGAAGAAGAAGACCGCCCCCCCAACGAGGATCAGGTTCACGACAGCAGTCAGGAAGGTGCCGATGAGCAGCCGGCTGTCACCGACGTCGAGGCCGATGTCATCGAAGTTTGGCTTGCCCACGATGGCCGCGATGAAGTTGAGGACGATGCCGTTCGTGAACGAATTGACAACAGGCAGGAACGCCCCGGCCATGATGAAGGCGACGGCAAGCGAGATGATGTCGCCCCTGAGCAGGAAGTCTCGGAACTCTTTGAGCAGTTGATTCATGTACGGCGTCTCCTTTCGCGGCGCGCGGATGCTAGGCGGGCGGATTCGGCGAAGTCAAGCAAAAACTCGGGCAGGCTGAATCAGGAGTACTGGGCCTGCTGCGAGGCTGCGCCGCCCGCGCCGGCTTCGGCGATGCATTCGGCAGCAGCGGCGGCGTAGGCGTCCGCCGAGCTTTCGTGGACCGGCGTCGCCATGACGTGGATACCCGCCGGGCTCGTGGTCTGGCCGCAGAGCCAGCCGCGGCGGGCCATCGCCCCGGCAACCGCGCCCATGTCGACTCCCGGAGCGGCCCACGAGAAGGCGTAGAGCGGCGGCGCGCCGTGGACCTGGACGCCCTCGATGGCGGTCAGCCCGGCGATGGTGCGCTCCTTCGCGCGCATGCTGGCCGCGGCGATCTCGCGGTAACCCTCGCGGCCGAGGAAGTTCAGTGCCGCCCACGAGGCCGCGATCGCCCCGCCCGGGCGCGTGCCCGTGAACGTCAGCGATGCGTACGTCCCGCTTGGCCAGTCATCGAAGACGTAGCGCGCGAAATCGCGGTGGGCGCGCGTGCGGAAGCTCACCGTCGACGCCGGCTTGGCGGCGAAGCCGGACTTGTGCAGGTCCGCCGAGATGGACGTGACGCCGGGGACCGAGAAATCGAACGGGGGGACTTCGTAGCCGCACTCGCGCACGAACGGCGCGAGGATGCCGCCCACGCAGGCATCGACATGGAGCCAGAGGCCGTGCTTCGCCGCCATCGCCCCGAGCGCCGGGATAGGGTCGACCATGCCAAGGGAGTAGCTCGGCGCGGAGGCATAGACGCCCACCGTGTTGGGGCCGATGGCCGCTTCGAGGGCTGCGGGGTCGGCCCGGAAGTCCGCGCCGACGGGCACGCGCTTCACATCGAGGCCGAGCATGAAGGCCGCCTTGTTCAGTGCTGGGTGGGCGGAATGTGGCGCGATGACCTGGGGCCGGGAAACGCCGCGCTTCTCCTTCTTCGCCCACTCCCGCAGCGCGAACATGGCGAGGAAGATGCTCTCCGTGCCGCCGCTGGTGAAGATGCCGGCCGTCTCGTCGTCGCCGCTGAGGAGGCCGCGCACCATCGAGAGCACTTCGTTCTCCATCCGGGCGATGCTCGGGAAGGCACGCATGCCGAGGCCGTTTTCGACGAGGAACATGCCGAACGCCTCGCGCAGCACGTCTTCGAGTTCGTCACTGGCGTACCAGACGTAGGCGCCGTGGCGGCCGTGCTTCCAGTCGAGGTCGTTCGCGCGCATGGCCATCATTTCGTCGCGGAGGACGGGCCAGCGATGTCCGTGAAGGGGCAGGTCCATTGGCATGCCGGGGAGTCTACAGCGCGGGCGGGCGTCCGTGCCTGCAGTTATCCCTCGATGGGGGCGGCGAAGCGCACGCCGAAACCGTCCGGGTCGAGGACGATGAAGTCGCGCAGGCCGTAGTCGCGGTTGCCGATGGGCACGAAGACCGGCGCGCCGAGCGACCGCGCGAGGTCCCACCTCGCGTCCACTTCGGCGATGGTTTCGACGAGGATGCGAAGGTTCGCCGCGGGCCGCCGGGGCAGTTCACCGAGGCGGCTGGAGTGCTGGAGCATCAGCCCGCACTGGTCAAAGCGGAGGAAGGCGAACCCTTCCTCCTCGCGTTCGACTTCGAACCCCAGCGCGAGGTAGAACGCGCGCGACCGGGCGAAATCGCGGACGAAGAGTTCGAGGACGAGTTGGTCGCCGGCAGGGAATGTGGACATGGCGGCAGGAGTGTAGGGGATCCGCGTGCGCACAGTTTCGCGATCCGTGCTACGCTCGATAACGAGCCCCGCACGATTATGCCGTGCACCCGTGCCCTACTCGTTCTACTTGTGTTTGTTCGTCGTGAGCGCAACCCGAGACCAGGCCACACCCAGCGCTCACATCTTCCTGGAGTAGTCCTACCCGTTTGTCTCTGAATCTTTCGAACCGCACCAGCGTGCCGGCCGTTGCCGATGCGCCGGAAACCCCTGCCTTCGCCAACCTTGGCCTGGCGCCCGAAATCGTCTCGACCCTCGATGAGCTCGGTATTACCGCGCCCTTCCCCATCCAGGCGATGACCATCGCCGACGCGCTCGCCGGGCGCGATGTCTGCGGCAAGGCGAAGACCGGCTCGGGCAAGACCCTTGCCTTTGGCCTGCCCGTCATCCAGCTGACGACGACCGCCCGCAAGCGCCGGCCACACGCGCTCATCCTCGTCCCCACGCGGGAACTCGCGAACCAGGTCGCCGACGAGCTGACCCCGTTCGCGGCCGCTCGCGGCCTCTGGCTGACCGCTATCTACGGCGGCGCCTCGATCGTGAACCAGGTGCGCGCCCTCCACGCCGGCGTCGATATCGTGATCGCCACGCCCGGCCGCCTTAATGACCTGATCGAACGGAAGGAGATGTCCGTCGCCAGCGTCTCGATGGTGGTCCTCGACGAAGCGGACCAGATGGCCGACATGGGCTTCCTGCCCCAGGTTCGCCAGATCCTCGACCGTATCGAGGGCGAACACCAGACGCTGCTCTTCTCCGCCACGCTCGACGGCTCCATCGGCGAACTGTCCGCGCGCTACCAGCATGACCCGGTCACCCACGAAGTCGCTTCGCCGACCACCTCGGTGGAGACGCTCGATCAGCGCTTCATCGGCGTGGACCGGATGGAGAAGCTGCCGGTGGCGGCTGAAGTGTGCAGTGCCGCCCGCCGCTCGATCGTCTTCGTGCGCACGAAGCACGGCGCCGACCGGCTGGCCCTCCAGCTTTCGCGCTATGGCGTGGCTGCGGCCCCCATCCACGGCGGCCTGAACCAGAACAAGCGCGAACGCACCCTCGCCCGCTTCGCCAGCGGCGATACCCCGGTGCTGGTGGCCACGAACGTCGCTGCTCGCGGCATCCACGTCGACGGCGTTGATACGGTGCTGCACTTCGACATCCCGGAGGACGCGAAGACCTACCTCCACCGCTCGGGCCGCACGGCACGCGCCGGCAGCGAGGGCCTTGTGGTCACGCTCGTCGCCCCGGACGAAGCGCGCGAGGTGCGGGCCTTCCAGAAGGACGCGGGCATCAACCTCGCTATCGTGCCCATGAAGCCCGGTGACGAACGCCTGCGAGACCTCGCTTCGTTCGAACCCGGACCGATGCCGGAAGCGCCCGCCGCAAAGGAGCACACTCCTCGCGCAGCAGGCGACCAGCGGCGTCCCTTCGCGGGTGGCCGCGGCAACGGCCGCCGTCCGTTCCGCCCGCGCGAGGTAAGCCCGGCCGAAGGCGGTTCGCGCCGCCACAACCGGGCGCCGCGTCCGGCAGGGCGCTAACCAGCAGCCCGACCCGTTGACAGCCCGGCGGCATGAGCCAGATGATCCTTACGCAAAGTAAGGAGTGACTCATGCCGCCCGTCACGCTCTCCCGCCTCAACCACGCCGTCCTCTTCGTCCGCAATGTCGAGCGGTCGGTCGCGTTCTACCAGGCCGTCTTCGGCTTCGAAGTCATCGGCCGCGAGGGCGGCGGGCGGATGGCCTTCCTCCGCGCTGAAGGCGGCGCGAACCATCACGACCTCGGCCTCTTCGAAGTCGGCGAGAACGCTCCCTCCGCGCCGCGCGGCGCCACCGGGCTCTACCACCTCGCCTGGGAAGTGCCCGCCCTCGAGGACCTGGCGACTGCACGCGCCACGCTCGCTGAACTCGGCGCACTCGTCGGCCAGAGCGACCACGGCGCGACAAAGTCGCTCTACGCCGTCGACCCCGACGGCAACGAGTTCGAGGTGATGTGGATGGTTCCACGGGCGGAATGGGGCGACTACGACCGCCGCGCGATCACCGCGCCGCTGAACCTCGAGCGGGAGATCGCCGCTCGCAGCTAAGCCCGCACCTAATCCGCGCGGTGCTGGTGGGCGGCCTGCGCAAAGGCGGCGAAGAGCGCCCGCGCCTGCCTTCGTTCCGGCGAATCATCGGCGGCGATGGCCATGTTCTCCGGGTGCCACTGCACCCCGAGGACGAAACGCGGCCCGCTCTCCTCCACCGCCTCGACCGTGCCGTCGGTGCACCGCCCGCTGAGGGTCAGTCCCGCGCCGAGCCGTGCCGGGTCCAGCGCCTGGTGGTGGCGCGAGTTCGTCTCCGCAGTCGCGCCGAGCAGCTTCGCCGTGCGCGTGCCGGGGATGACATCGACCGTGTGGAACGGCCGCCACTTCTCGGCTTGCTCGCGGCCGTCGCGGTGGGCATCGCCGAGGTCCTGGATGAGTCCGCCGCCGCGCTGCACATTCAACACCTGCGCGCCCCGGCAGATGGCGAGCACGGGCAGCCCCGCTGCGTCGGCCTCGGCGAGGGCGGCGAACTCCAGTGCGTCCCGCGTCTCGTCGACGTAGCGCATCTCGGTTCCCGCGGGCTCTTCGTTGTAGCGCGCCGGGTGGACGTCGGGTCCGCCCGAAAGGACGAGGCCAGCTGATTCGCGGACGAGCGCGCGCACCGTCTCCGGGTCATCGGCGGGCCGCACACAGACCACTTCGAGGTCGAGGCCGTCGAGCCCGAGCGCACCGAGGTAGCACTGGTCGGGCGGCCCCGGTTTCGACCCGAGGCTGAGGACGACGCGCCGGGTCACCGGGGAAGGATCCTCGCAGGTTGGTTGGGGCGGGCGCGCATGCCTGCCATGGTAGCAACCTGGCGAGTTCCGGGGGCGGGAGCAGCCCGTAAGCGTTCACACCTGCGCATTCCGCGGGGCATGGTACCGTGAAGCTGGCCGGCGGATGCTGGCTGCTTGAGAAGGCAACCTCTCGGGCGGAGAGGATCGAAACGTTGGCAGTGTTTACCGCGCAGCGGGAGGGCAATGCCCGGCCCGCGCCGGCAGTGGACTATGTTGTCCTCAAGCGCCGGATCAAAGAAGCAGGATTGATGGAGCCACGCCCGGCGTACTACTGGCTCAAGACGGCGATCGCCATCGGAACGCTGGGGCTCGCCATCACCCTCGCCCTGGTGGTGGAAAACCCGTGGTTGCTGATGCTGGATGCGGTGTTCATGGGCTTCGCCTCCACGCAGATCGCCCTGCTTGCGCACGATGTCGGCCATCGGCAGGGGTATCGCGGGCGCCGCACGAACCGGATCGCACGCTCGATGTTCGGCAATCTCCTCCTCTGCGTCAGCCACTCCTGGTGGAACGATAAGCACAATCAGCACCACGCGAGCCCGAACCATATCGATAAGGACCCGGACATCCAGTTCCCGATGATTGTGTTCGCCGCGGAGCAGATTGAATCACGCAGCCGCTTGCTTCGCCCGCTGATTGCCATCCAGGCCTTCCTGCTCCTCTTCTTGCTGCCGTTCCAGGCATTGAACATGCGCATCATCAGTGTGCAGCACCTGTTCAGCCCGAAAGCGGAGCGGCCGTGGCTCCAGGCGGCCCTGCTCCTGGCGCACCTCGCAGGCTATGCAATGCTGCTTTTCTTCATCGGTCTCCCCTGGGCGATCCCGTTCGCGGTGGTCCACCAGTTGACGTTTGGGCTGTACAACAGCTCAGTCTTCGCTTCGAACCACAAGGGAATGCCGCTCACCGCCGATGGCCGACGGATGGACTTCTTCCGTGAGCAGGTGTTGACTTCGCGGAACGTTACCGGCCGGCGGCTGACGGACTTCTGGTACGGCGGGCTGAACTACCAGATCGAGCATCACCTCTTCCCCACGATGCCGCGCTGCAACCTGAGCAAGGCGCAGCCGATTGTCGAGGCGTTCTGCGCGGAGCAGGGTGTCAGCTACCACTCGACCGGGCTCTTCGCGTCGTACCGCGAGATCCTGGCGCACCTGCACCGCGAGAGCGCATCACTCCGCGGGGGGCGCGAGGCAGCGCGCGCAATCTGAGGCGGATCGCGCGACGGCGCGGGCCACCGCCGTTACCATGATCGTGCACGCTTTTGTGGCCCAGGAGTCCTCCATGCAACTGTCCGCAGAACTGACGAAAGCCTATAACGACCAGATCCAGCTCGAGTTCGAGTCCTCCTTCGCCTACCTCCAGATGGGCGCCGACTTCGAACTGCGCAGCCTGCCCGGCATGGGCCGCTGGATGCGGCTCCAGTCCGCTGAAGAGCACCTCCACGCCATGAAGTTCATCCAGTTCGTGCTCGACCGCGGGGGCAAGCTCGAACTGCAGACGCTGGCCGCGCCCCACGCCACGCCGGACACAGTGGTCCACACCTTCGAGGCCGCCCTTGCCCACGAGCAGCGCGTCACCCGCGCGATCCACGGCCTCTACAAGAAGGCGCTCGACGCCCAGGACTTCGCGAGCCTGCCGCTCCTCCAATGGTTTGTGAACGAACAGGTCGAAGAGGAAGCGACCGTTTCGACCATCCTCGAGCGGCTCCGCATGGTCGGTGACGACCAGACCGGCCTGCTCTTCCTCGACCGGGAACTGGGGTCCCGCGCGCCCGGCGCCGATTCCGGCGCGCCCGAGGCCGACGGAGCCGCCTAACAGGCTCGCGCCGCTGGTGTAGGCTGCGCGCGTGACCGTCGACCTCGCCTGCAGGGAAGCCATCACCCGCCCGGCGGAGTACTTCGGCCGCGCGCTGGACGATGGCCCGGTGCAGTGGAGTGATGCCCAGCACGCCTGGCTCGCCCTCTCCCACGCCGAAGTCGAGGCTGGCTTCCGCGACGGCGAACTCCTTTCGGCCGAACGCAGCGGCGTGTTCGCCCGCGCCGCCCGCGGCCGCAGTGAAGCGTTCACCCGCGCGGTCGACATGCTCAGCGCATGGATGAACTTCCGCGATCCGCCGGCCCATACCCGCCTGCGCGGCCCGGTCAAAGGCGCGTTCACGCCGCGCGCAGTGGCGGCGTTCGAGGCCCGGGTCCAGGCCATCGTCGATGCTGCCATCGACCGCTTCGCCGACGGCGGCGTGGTCGACCTGAACGAAAGCTTCGCTCATCCCGTCCCGGCGCTCGTCATCGCCGCGATCCTCGGCGCGGACGAGGGGGACCGTGAACGCTTCCAGGGCTGGTCCGACGACATCGGCCGCCTCGTCTTCGCGATGGAGCCGGGCAAGGTGGACGAGGCGCCGGTGAACCGCGCGACTGCCGAATTCGTGAGCTTCTTCGGCCGCCTGATCGAACGGGAACGAGCAGAGCCTTCGGGCAGCGTCCTCTCCGCAATCGTCCATTCGGACATCGGCGAACTGAGCGAGATGGAACTCGTTGGAGCCTGCACGCTCATCCTCTTCGGCGGGCACGAAACGACAACGACGCTTTTGACCAACGCCTTCAGCATCCTCCTCGAACGGCCGGACCTCGTGGACTGGTTGCGGCGCCACCCGGAGGGGACGGCGACCGCCGTCGAGGAGTTCATGCGGGTGGCCGGCCCGGCCCGGAGCATGCCGCGCAAGGTGGCGAAGACCCACGAGCGCGGCGGCCAGCTGCTGCGCGAGGGCCAGAACATCTTCCTCGCCATCGTCTCGGCGAACCACGACCCGGCGGTCTTCACCGACCCCGGCGAAATTGACCTTACGCGGGACCCGAACCCGCACCTCGGATTCGGCTGGGGTCTCCACTTCTGCCTTGGCGCGAACCTGGCCCGGCTCGAAGCCACGACGGCGCTGCGCACGCTCCTCGCGCGCTTCCCCCGCTTCGAGCCGGCGGGCCCGGTGGCGGAGGTGCGGGCGAGCGCGATGGGGTTCGGGCGCCGCCCGGTCCTCGCTCGGCTTCGCTGACTGTGAAACTTCCGCAGAGCGAGTGACAGGTGAGTGACTGTTAGGGGTTTTCCCTGACAATTCGCGCAGATAATCAGAGAAATCGCACCATTGCGCCGCCACCGCCCCTCCGGCCGCGAGTGAGGAACCACCGTGTGCATGCCGAAAACCTCCGTATGAGTCAGCCACGCCCCGGCGGCGATTACCGGCCTGCATATGAGGCCTTGCGGCGGGAGTACAACGACTTCCGCTACTTCCTGCCGGATGCGCTGATCGAGGTCGACCTCAGTTCGCTCCAGATCCTGTACGCGAATCGGATGGCCGAGATCGTCATCGGGATCACTCCCGAGGACGTGGAGGCAGGACTCAACGGGACCGCCCTGGTCGACGGTCCGGACATGCCGCGGCTGCTCGAATTGATGCAGGGCTACGCCGGTGAAAGCCGGGCAAAGAACAGCCCCTACGAGCGCACCGGACGCCAGGCCATCCACACGGCCACGCTCCGGCGGCGCGACGGTTCGACGTTCCTCGCCGAGACGCAGAGTTCGTTCGTCCTCGACTCTCGCGGCGTGCCCGTGCGCATGCTCACGATCATCCGCGACATCTCCTACCGGGAGAGCCAGGCCGACGGCTGAGGCGCCCCGAAACAGGCTCCAACCTGTCCCTTGAAAGGCCCGGCCGGGCGGAGTACCGTGCCCGTATGCCGATTCCAGTTGTAATGGGCGCCCAGATCATGTGTTCCTTTGGGACCGGACCCGGGTCGTTAATCGTGGTCCCACAGGGGCCGCCAGTGCTGATCGAAGGGAAGCCCGCCGCAACGGTGATGGACCACATCCCGTTCGTGAACATCGCGCCGTTCCCGACCTGCATCGCGCCGACGAACCCGGCCGGGATGGCGAAAGTGCCGCCAACGCCCGGCCCGTGCATCCCGGTGACCACGGCCCCCTGGGTTCCCCCGTCACCGACAACTCAGATCAACAAGAAGCCGGCACTCTGCATGGGCGCGACGCTGATGTGTACCGCCTGGGCGGGCGTCATCACCATCGTGAACCCCGGCGCCACCAAGGAAATCGTCAACTAGGACGCCCGGCTGCGCCCGAACGCCCGCCGCTCGGGCCGGAGGCCTTCGGCTGCGCGCAGGCAGAGGGCCAGGCTCGCCACGCAGTCATCGTGTTCGCCCTGCGGCGCGGCCCACCCGATCTGGAGATGGCCCGCGCGTTCGACCCGGCAGAGGCGCAGTTCGCGCCAGAGCCGGCCAATCCCGGCGCTCCCGGCCCGGGCAATGGCGAGGCGGCCCGTCGCCGCGGCGGCCTGCAAGGCGAACCCCAGCGCTGACTTCTCGGCACGGGTGAAGACGAGCGGCTCGACTACCCGCCCGAGTTCGCCACGGAGCTGCGCGGTGAGCGCCGCGCCGAGGCCGGTGGCATCGCAGACCAGCCGCTCGATTCGCCAGGCGCGGGCAAGCGCCGCCACCGCCGCAACCTGCGTTTCGAACGGCGTGCCGGTCCAGCATTCGACGGCCACGACCTCCAGCCCGCCATCGGTTTGCCGGCCGATGGTGAGGACGGTCGAGTCGCCGCCGAGCCGTTCGCCCGCGAAATCGAGCCCGGCGCAGTAGCGTTCGCCCGGCAGTGGTTGTTCGAGCGCCGGGAAGCTGCCGGCGACGGCGCGGAGGGCCTCGGGTGAGAGCAGCGTTGCCTCGGACGCCGCGGCCACCAGGTCGTACTGGGACCGGAAGATCGGGTGATCCGCACCAAGGCGCTCGCGTTCGAGTTCGACGTAGCGGCCATAGGGCGGGTTGTACCGCGCGACCTCGGCCCAGCTGAACTGGTGGTGCCAGCTGCGGAGGCTGATTTCCGCCGGGCTCCCGGTCAGGCCCGCGTCGCGCCGGCGGTTGGCTTCGACGGCGTCTTCGAGAAGCGAGTTGCCGCTCCACGGCGTGCCGAACATCACCGTCGATGCTCCAGTTGATGCCGTCATCGGCCGGAACTGGCGGTTGAACCAGTCAGCATCGATGTCCTGCGCTTCGTCGGCGATGAGGGCGAGCGAGGCGGTGTGCCCGGCGACGTTCGCGGTTGGCGCGGCGCTGAGGAAGACGGCGTGCGCGCGGCCGCAATGGATGGCCTGGCCCTCGCGCCGCGGGCGGATTGGGAAGAGGTCATCCCAGCGGCGCATCTGGGCGAGCGTGCGCTGGAGGCTTAGGCCCGCCTGGGGCCGGAAGCTCGGCGCGCAGACCACGATGCTGCCGCCTTCGGCGGCGTTCGCCAGTAACAGCCCGGCCACCAGCCACGCCGAGATCTCATTCTTGCCTGCCTGCCGCGGGAACATCACGGTCAGCGTCTGGCCGCGGGCCGCGACGAGGTTGTAGTGGAGGCTGCGAAGCGTAGCCGCCTGGTAGGCGCGAAGACCGGGGATTGCCATGCCTTGGAGGGTGGCTTGCCTGCGCGTTTGGTCGAACGCCCTGCTGGCGCGCTTAGTTCGCGGCCGGGTTTGGCGTTTCGGTAGCCGTTGGTTCGGTCGTCGGGGCGGGAGTCTCGCTGCCCGGCGTTGCCGTTTCGGTGGCCTCGGGCGTTGGCGTGCCCTCCGGTGTTTCCGTCGCTTCCGGCGTCTCGTCGGTGTCCGAGGCGACGTTCACGATCTTGAGCGGAGGAGGCGTCGGATCGGCGGCGGCGGCGCTCACACCCGCATCATCACCCGAGAGGCCGAAGATGCGCAGCGGCGTCAGCGTGGGCGAGGGTTCTGGTTCAGGTTCGGCGACGAGCGCGGGGGCGGCGGGTTCTTTGTGGACAACCGGCTCGATGTACGACGTCAACAGGGTGTCGAGTGCGGGGACGGTGAACGGCGTTCCGGTGTCGATAACGCGGGCCTGTTGGGTGGCCGGCGGCGGGCCTTCGAATGGCCCCCATTGCGCCCGCTCGGCGGAACTGAGCGCGAGGCCAGACACGCCGATCGCGAAAAGCACCATGGCCAGCAGGAGGGGCGCTTTCCCTGCCATAACGCCGATCTTGCCCCCTCTTTCCCGTCAGCGCCACCTTGAGGATGGCGCTGTCACCTGTTCGCTCCATCCTGACACCCGAATTGGCCCTGCGCGACCCGCCACCCGTAAGGGTTCTCCCCCATTCCCGCCGGGCAACCCCCGCTGTTTCGGCGAAGGGCTGCCCGGCAGCGAACCGGGCCTTAGCGGGCGAGGAACTCCTTGCTTGCCCAGCCCGTCTCACCGGAAGGCGCCTGCACCTTGTGGAAGGTGACGCCCCCCGCGGCCTGCTCGTCCGAGAGGTCACGCAGGAGCACGGTATCCGCGTAGCAGCCGAGCACCTTCGCGCTCGTTGAAGGGGTCTCGCGGACGTTCAGGCAGTCACCGGCGCCGGTCACCCGGAGGAACGGACCGGGTTCGACCAGCTCGATGCGGTTGCGCTGGAAGTCGTACGCGCTGCTGCCCACCGGCCCGAAGAGTTCGAGCACATTCACGGTCCCCGTGTGGAGGTCCAGCATCGCCGGGTAGAGCGGCGCGCCGCCGTCGGGGGCCACGTTGCCGAAGGCCACCGCCTGCGTCAGGACGCTGCCGATAGAGAGGCTGGCCGGGCCCTTGAACGCCCGCGTGAGCTTGCCGCCCTGCATCAGCCCCAGGTAGGCATCCGGCCCGTTCCCGGTGTACCAGCCGATGAGCATATCGCCGCCGGGCGACACGTCGACGATCCATGCGCGCTGGGCTCCGAGGTCCGGCAGGACGACGAGGGTCGAACCGTCGAGCGCCTGGATGGTGCGATTGTCGGCCATCCGCCAGCCGACGAGGCGGTTCTCCGCGAATTCGGGTTGCGCGCCCGCTGGCGGGGTGAGCACCTGGTTCGAACCGAGCAGCTGGAAGCGCCACTGCACCTGACCGTCGCTGGAGGTGGATCGGTTGACGAGCACGCCCTGGGCGGTCGTCGCCGCGACGGTGGCCGCGCCGTCGAAGGTCCCGAGCGCCTGCCAGCTGACGCCGCCGTCCGTCGAGCGGTAGATAGTGGTCTGCGCATCGGCGCTGATCTGGCCGACGTCGCCGCAGTAGCCGCGGGTGCACATGCTCAGGTAGTCCGCGCCGTCGCGCGTCCAGTAATCGCCGATGATGTCGCCGGGCGGCTTCGGCAGCGCCTCGATCTTGAGCTTGCCGTTTGCATCGAGGGTGACGCGTTCGAAACCGGTCGTCGGGCCGTCGCACTGGTAGCAGCCCTTCGCCACGATGACCGAGAGCGGCACCGGCAGTGAGCCGGGCGCGCCGAACGTCATTGCGGAAACCGGGACACCGGCCACCACTTCGCCGGTGGGATTGGCGATGATGGGCGAAGGCGCCGGCGTGACGCTGGCGGGAACGCTGGGCGAGGCGGTGGCGGGCGCGGGCACGGTCGCGGTGGATTCGATGCCGCCACCGGCATGCTCTTCGCCTTCGCTGCCGGTTTCGTAGAGGGCGAAGATCGCCATCGCCGCGATGATGGCAACCCCGGCGGCCAGGGCAGTAACCCCGGCCCACTTGAAGACGCCCGAGGTGGCGAAGCCGGCAACGCGTGTGATTCGCATCCGCCAGCCGTTTTCGTGGCGCCAGTATTCGGCCGCCTCATCGCGCGATTGGACGCCGAGGCGGGTGATGATTTCGCTGACGTGCCACTTGGCGCCGTCGAGGCTGATGCCGAGTTCCTCGGCGATTTCGCGGTTCGTGCGGCCGCGTGCGAGCAGGGTGAGAACCTCCCGCTGGCGCGGTGTCCAGCTCGTCACACGGGACGTTTCGATGGGAGAGGGCGTTGTCACAGTCATGACTCTACCGTAGGAGGGAACCGGTCGCGGCTCCCTACCCGATGGTAAAGATTGCAATGAGCGATGTGACGCAGTTCACACGATCCGTCAGCTCGTCATCCCCTGCAGGCCCACGAGCGCGCGGCCGTGCTCGATTTCGCCCATGTGGCGAAGGCCGTGCTGGTAGACGAAGCACTCCAGCACTTCGAGCCGGCGCAGCGGCGCGCCCGGCCCGATGACGATCGCGCAGAAGATGTTCTGCATGTTCGGCGGCAACTGGGGCATGAGCACTTCGGCCAGGCGCTCGGCGGTGATGGTTTCGAGGGCGCCTTTCGTCCGGGCGATGACCGCCGACTGGTATGCCCGCCACGCGTCGAGGTCGCCGAAGCGGAGGTGTTGCATCTCCTCCACGGTCTCCTCGCGGCCGAGGACATCGACGGTCACGCCTACCTTGTCGCGCCAGCCGCCGGTCTCCCAGAGCGGGTTTTCGGCGAGGAAGACGCGGCTGACGGACTGGTCCTGGGCCTTGATGTAGTGGCTGAAGCTGAACGCCATGGGCAGCACGCCGTCGCGCTCGTGGTGGTTCACCTGCTCGAGCGAAAGGTCGCTCACGGCGCGCTCCCAGAGCACGTTCATGGCGTTGATGCGGTTGCGCAGGCTTGTAACGAACATCGCTTCGTGGCTCATGGTTGGTTCCTCTTCTCGACGCTGATGCGCTGGGTGTCGCGCGCGATCTGGATGGGGCCGGGGAAGATGTCGCTCATCCCGGCGGCGAACTGCTCCTCCATCGCCGGGTCGTTCGGCAGGTTCGGCAGCAGGTGGCTGAGGACGAGGCGGCCGACCCCGGCGTCGCGCGCGAGGCGGGCAACCTCCGGCGTGTGGATGTGGTAGCTCGGCACGTCATCGAAGAGCGCCGCCGCGAGCGGGCGGATAGCCCTCACCCGCTCGGTGAACTGGGCGAACATCGCCGGGTTCAGGGCGTCGCTCACCAGCAGGTCCGCGCCCTGGGCGGCGGCGAGCAGCGAATCGCACATGCTCGTATCGCCCGAAAGCACCGCGCTGCGGCCGTCGAAGCGGAACCGGTAGCCCAGCGCAGGGACCACCGGGAAGTGGTCGACCTCGAAGCTTTCGAGTGACAGCCCGCTGGCCGCGGTGGCGAACGATGCGGCATCGGGCGTGGCCGGGATCTCGGTGACCTCGACGCGGATGCCGTCCGGGTGCAGCTTGCCCGGGTGGTGGGCCAGGCGGAAGCGGATGTCGTCTTCGAGGGCGAGGAGGAAGCCGTCCATCATCTTTTTCGTGCCGGTTGGGCCGAACACCTGGAGCGGCTTCGTCGCGCCCGAAGTCCAGCGCAGGTTGAGGAAATCCGGCACATCGGTGATGTGGTCGGTGTGCATGTGAGTGAAGACGGCGGTACCGATGGTGGCCGGGACGATGCCGGTTGGCATCAGGCGGCGGGCCGAACCGTACCCGCAGTCCACCAGGACATGCGATTCTCCCGCGACGACGACGTGGCCGCAGCCACACCGGTCGGGGCTGGGGATCGGGCTCCCGGTCCCCAGGAAGACGATATCGAAGACAGGCGGCAAAGGTTCCCCCGAGGCCGCCGGGCAGGCGGCGGGGGCGATTCTACACGAGGGAGCGGGTGAGAATCGAACCGGGTTCGGGTTTTCAAGCCCGGTCCATCCGTCGAAAGGATTGACGGATCCGCGTTCTCGCCCGAGGCGCTTTGTGGCAAGATGGTGCCTGGAGGGCCGTTCGGCCCACTTTGGAGAAGCAGCGAATGGCGTCAGTGAACTACGAAATTGGCAGCCCCGCAGCCGTGGCGAAAGAACTTCATGAGTTCCGAAAGTCCGCTGTGCTGTTTTCCGGTGGCCGGTCCCTGCTCGGTGACTATGACGGGCAATGGGTCGCGGCGATCGGCGGGGAAGTCTGCGCTACGGCCGAGTCGTTCGATGGCATCTTCGAGGAACTCGAACATCGCGGTCTCGATGCCCGCTACGCGATCATCCGCCACATCCAGCGTAACCAGCGAACTCTGATCCTGTAGGTGATCCACGGCAGGTTTGGCGACACGACAGGACGGCCGTACGTCGAAGGGCGATTCGTCTTTCCGCATCAGCCCGGCAATGTCTGGGCATGGTGTTCGTTCATCATTGATACAGGAGCGGAGCGGAGCGTCCTGCTCCCGGTGGATGCGAGGAGAATGGGCCTGGATCGCACCAGGCTGCAGCACCGCGCCAACTCTCTCGGCATCGGCGGCAACGCCCCCGGCTATAACGAGTTCGCCATCGTCATCCTCGGAGATGACGAGTTGGGCCGCCTCTTCGAGTTCCGGCTCGAGGCTGGCGCGTTCATCCCGGACGACAGTCCCGAGATGCGAGAGATCGACGCAAGCGTCCTGGGCCGCGATGTGCTCGACCGGACCCGATTGGTGTACGACAAGCCGAACGGCGTTGTGACCCTTGAGGTGCTCTCCTTCGACCGCGAATGGCAGGTGCCGCCTGGCCCGTTGCCAGACCAGCCCGGCAATATCGCCCGCTAAGGAACGCTGGCCAGATCACCTATCAACTGACCTCCCCCTCCACAACCTTCCCCCACAGGTCTAAGGTGGAAGGAGAACGCGAAGGAGGCATTCGATGAACCTCGAACTTTCGAGCGATGACCTCGCCCTCTTGACCCGCGTGCTGGAACGCTTCGTTTCAGACCTGCGGATGGAGATCGCGGGCACCGAAAACGCCGATTGGCGCCATGCCATGCACGCAGACGAGGAGCGCATCAAGGCGATCCTTGGCCGCCTTGGCGCGCCCGTCGCCGCTGCGCCGCGCTAGGAACCGCCAGCCGCGATTCCGCCCGGGTCGGCCGGCGCATCCAGCCGGTTGACCGCGCTCAGGACGGCCTTCAGCGAAGCCGCCACGATGCTTTCGTCCATGCCGACGCCCCACGTGGTGGCCTCGCTGTCGCGTGCTTCCACGTAGGCCACGGCGGTGGCGCTCGCGCCCGCGCTCACGGCGTGCTCGACGTAGTCCAGCACCTCCACGATGACGCCGAGCTCGCTGTGGAGCGCGCTCACGAAGGCGGCGATCGGCCCGTTGCCGTTCCCGGCCACCACGCGCTCCTTCCCCTCGTAGCGCACCGTCGCGACGATGCGGGTCTTCCCGTCCTGCGTGCTGAAATCGTGTGAGACGAGTTCGATGAGCGGGTTTTCGGGCAGGTATTCGGCGCTGAACGCCGCCCAGATCTCCTCCGGCGAGACCACGGTGCCGGTGTCCTCGGTCACCTTCTGGACCGCCTTGGAGAACTCGATCTGGAGCCGGCGCGGCAGGTCGAGGCCGTGCTCGGCCTTCATAAGGTAGGCAACGCCCCCTTTGCCCGACTGGCTGTTCACGCGGATGACGGCTTCGTAGGTGCGGCCCACGTGCTTCGGGTCGATCGGCAGGTAGGGCACCTCCCAGAGCGAGTACTCCTCGCCCAGCGCTTCGAAGCCCTTCTTGATCGCGTCCTGGTGCGATCCCGAAAACGACGTGTAGACGAGGTCGCCCGCGTAAGGATGGCGCGCGCCGATGGGCAGGCGGTTGCAGTACTCGGCCACCCGGCGCAGGGCGTCGATGTCCGAGACGTCCAGCTCCGGGTCCACGCCCTGGCTGAAGAGGTTGAGCGCCAGGTTGATGACGTCGACGTTGCCGGTGCGTTCGCCGTTGCCGAAGAGGGTGCCCTCCACGCGGTCGGCGCCGGCCATCACGCCGAACTCGGCGGCCGCCACACCGGTGCCGCGGTCGTTGTGGGGGTGCAGCGAAAGACAGACTGATTCGCGGTTCGGCAGGTGGGCGAGGAACCACTCGATGGTGTCGGCGTAGATGTTCGGCGTGTACATCTCGACGGTGGCCGGCAGGTTCATGATCAGCTTCCGCTCCGGCGTCGGCCGGATGACTTCGGAGACGGCGTTGCAGATTTCGAGCGCGTATTCGACTTCGGTGCCGGTGTAGCTTTCGGGCGAATACTCATAGCGCACGTCAGTGCCCTGCAGGTACTTCCCTTCGAGCTGCTTGCAGAGCTTCGCGGCCTCGACGGCAATGGCGGTGATGCCCGGCTTGTCCTGCTTGAACACCACCCGCCGCTGGAGGATGGAGGTGGAGTTGTAGAAGTGGACGATGGCCTTCTTCGCGCCGATGAGGCACTCATACGTCCGCTCGATGAGTTCAGGCCGGCACTGGACGAGCACCTGGATGGTCACATCATCCGGCACGAGGTCTTCTTCGATGAGCTGGCGGATGAAGTCGAAGTCGGGTTGCGAGGCCGCCGGGAAGCCGACTTCGATCTCCTTGAAGCCCATCAGGCAGAGCGCCTCGAACATGCGCAGCTTGCGCACGGGGTCCATCGGGTCGATGAGGGCCTGGTTGCCATCGCGCAGGTCCACCGAGCACCAGAGGGGCGCCTTCGTGATTTCGCGGTCGGGCCACTGGCGCTCCGGGATGCGGAGGGGGAGCGGCCGGAAGCCCTTGTACTTGTGGAAGGGCATCGTCTTCGCGGTGATGGCGGTTGGTGACATCGTTGGTGAACTCCCGTGCTGTTGAATCACTCGTAAGCGGCTGCCAACAAAAAACCCCCTGGCAGTTTGCACAGGAGGCATCGGCGAGCAGCAACCATGGCCCTCGCCGTCAGGTAAGAAGGAGGAGACCGAAGGCCAGTTCGCGAGTCATTGCACTGACTATATCGGCAGCGGTGCGGCGATTGTCAAGCATTGCGGGGCTCGAAACGTCCAGGCTGGGAGACATTCGTCATTGCGCCGCTTCGGCGAGGCCGGCCTGCCAGCCCGGCGCGCGGCAACCCGGCGGCAGCGAGAGTTCCTCCGGGTGCAGCCCGGCCCTCGCGAGGATCCACGCCAGCGCCGAATCGGAGGTCCACATCTCCGGGTGGCCCGGGCGGCGGCGGCCCCAGGTGTAGGCTGGGACCGAACGGCTGGCGGCGACAATTGCCTCGACGGTTTCGGCGTCACCGGCAAGGCGGACTGGCGGCGCCACCGCCCACTGCTGGTCCGGCAGCGCGGCGTTCGGCAACAGGCAGACCTGGTAGCGAAACAGCCGCAGCCTGCCCGCGGCGGCGATGCCAACAGGCCCGGTCACTTCGTCGCGGGTGTTCGGCCCAGGCGGCGACGGCATCAGTTCGAGGGTGAAGGATTCGCCGTGCAACCGGCAGACCAGCCCGCCGTGTACGAGACGCTGACGCGGGCGGCGCGCAATCGTGGCGGCGCACCATTCGTACGCGAGGAGCGAAGCCCGCTGGAAGTGCGTCCCCGCGCCGACCGGGATCCACCAGAGGTCGACGCTGGAATCACCGGGAGGTTCCACGCCGGGAATGGTGCGCGCTGGATTCGCGCGTCGTCACGGTCCGAAGGGCCATCCTGCTGGTCCAGCCAGCCGGGGCGTCAGGCTGGCACGTAGAGGCGGTGCTGGCGCACACGGTTCTTTCGCCCGTAGGTGTGGAGTAGCTGCCGGAAGGCGGTCTGGCGCGCCCGCGCGAGAGCGGCGTACCGTTCGCTGGCCTCCGGTTGGAGGGTGACGATATTCGTGACGCCGGCTGCCAGTTCGAGCGCCGCATAGGCCGCCGCGCCCGTCACCAGGACGTCCGCCAGGTGGTCCGGCAGCGTCGAACCATCCTCGTCGAGCACGTGCGAGGCCGTGTAGAAGACGCGCACGTCCGCTCCGTCGGGCGGCGAATCGGTGTGCAGGATGAGTGTTTGCGCCCAGGTTCCGAAGCCCGGGTAACACGGCGGGTACTGTCCGATGGGGTACTCGACCATCTCCACTTCGATCAGGGCGTCGAGCGCGGAGAGGTCGAGGTCGCGGCTACCCGCCGTGGTCGCGATGTCCTCGGACAGTTCGCGCGGGATGGCAAGGCTCAGGTCGGAAAGCGCGTGGGCGATGTGCCGGTCGATCTGGTCATCCGGCCAGGCCGTGGCATCGAGGTCGGACAGGTCGCTGCGGACGCGCCCGCGGATATCGGTGAGGGTGGTCATGGCGGTCACCGTAGCCAGCCGCCCGGCGAGCGCGAACGGCCCGATGGCACGCCCGGCGGTTCCGCGTTGAACCTATGCGTGGACCCTGTGGCGATGCACCCCTGGCACGATATCCCCGTCAACCCCGCAGACATCGAGACGCACCTCCCGGTTGTCGTCGAAATCCCGGCGGGCAGCAAGAACAAGTACGAACTCGATAAGCCGACCGGCATCCTCAAGCTCGACCGCGTGCTCTACAGCTCGGTCCACTACCCGGCGAACTACGGCTTTATCCCGCGCAGCTACTGCGACGACGGTGACCCGCTCGATGTCCTCGTCCTCGGCCAGGAGCCGGTCCACCCGCTGACGCTCATCTTCGTGCGTCCGATTGGCGTGATGCACATGCGCGACCAGGGGAAGGCCGACGACAAGGTGCTCGCGGTCCATGCCAACGATCCCGCGGTGAACCACCTCCAGGAATTGGACGAAGTGCCGCCGCACACCATGCTCGAAATCCGGCGCTTCTTCCTCGACTACAAAGTGCTCGAAGAGAAGGAAGTGGTGGTCGACCCATTCCAGGGCCGCCTCGCCGCGATCGAGGTCATCCGCCAGGCGCTCGTGGACTATCAGGCGCTCCGGGCGAAGGGTTAGCCGTCCTTCGCCGTTAGCAAAAAGCTGACAGTTATGCACTGTTCGCTGTACGCTCTGCCGCGCCGGGTGGTGGGAATCTGGCAGGTCAGCACATGCTGGACGTTTTCGCTCGCCGCGCCGTGCGCATCTTTCCCTGCGGTTCCACGCGTTCCCATCACTCCCAGTTTGCGTTGCTCGCAGCGGCGCCGGCCGCGGCCGGGACAGGCGGTGCAGGCTTCGACCCGGTGTTTCTCGTTTGCGGCCTGGCCGTCCTGAGCGCGGGCCTCGTCGTCCTCCACGCGGCCCAATCGTTGCCGCGCCGAGCGCCGGCGATGGCGCTCGCGGGCGAACCGCGCCGCCTGTTCACGGCCGACGAAGCGCTCGCCGAGCGGGACCGCCTGCGCGAAACCTCGGTCCTCGTCGATGCCCTGGCCGAAGCGGCGGCGACCTTCTACGCCATCGCCGGGCAACTGCCCCAGGACGCCTCGGAACGCGTGGTCCAGCGCGCAGATGACCTGCGCGAACTGGTCTGGCAGAACCGGACGGGGTGATGTGGGTGGCCGCTACTGCGCCAACTGTAGCGTGCTACACTGATACCGATGACCAGGAGCACTGATCTGCCCTTTGAGGGTGAAACTGCCATTGCTCTTTTCCAGGCGAAGCAAGTCCGCCGTATATTCCACGATGATGAGTGGTACTTCTCGATCATCGATGTCGTCGAAGCTCTAACCGACTCAGGTACCCCACGCCGCTACTGGTCAGATCTCAAGGCAAAACTTGGCCGAGAAGCAGGGGATCTTCAACTGTACGATGAAATCGTACAGTTGAAACTAGAGGCTGCTGACGGGCGCCTCCGCGAGACCGACACCGCCAATGCCGAGACTCTCCTGCGTATCATCCAATCCATCCCTTCGCCGAAGGCGGAGCCTTTCAAGCGCTGGCTCGCTCGGGTCGCCTTCGAGCGGCTCCAGGAGTACCAGGATCCCGAGAAAGCGATCCGGCGGGCAATCCTTGATTATCAACTACAAGGTTATGACGATGACTGGATCGACACCCGCATCAAGACCATCGTCAGCCGGAAAGAACTGACCGGCGAATGGGCAAGACGTGGAGTCAAAGAAGGGCAAGAGTTTGCCATCCTGACCAATGTAATTTCGGAGGAGACCTTTGGTGTCGGCGTCCAGGCTCATAAGGAGCACAAGAGCCTGAAACGGAACCATAACCTTCGGGACCACATGACCGATCTGGAGCTTATCCTCACGATGCTCGGAGAGAAGTCCACGGTGAACATCGCCCGGGCTCGCGATGCGCAGGGGTTTCAGCAGAACAGGGGCGCGGCCACGGATGGCGGGAAGATCGCAGGAGATGCGCGGAGGAACTTGGAGAGGGAGCTCGGGGAGTCCGTGGTGTCCCCCTCGAATTTTCTTCCCGACAGGCGCCGGCCGGAACTCCCAACCGAATAAGTGTGGGATCAAACATCGGGCGGCAAGGTCGTCGGACTCGCTTTCTCGCCGCTACCGTCGCCGCTTTTCGAACGCCGCCTTCGCCCGCTGGCCGGCCTGTGCTTCTGAGGCGACGGCTTCGAGGGCCGGCGCGTTGATTCGCTCGAGGTAGGCGCTGTAGCCGCCTTCGAAGCTCCGCAGTTGGCCGTCGCGCACTTCGATGACGCGGTCGACCAGCCGGTCGAGCAGGTAGCGGTCGTGCGAAACCACGATGACCGTGCCGGGGAACTTTTCGAGTGACTCTTCGAGCACCTCTGCGGCGGGGATGTCGAGGTTGTTCGTCGGTTCATCGAGGACCAGGCAGTTGGCGTTGAGCTGCATCAACCGGGCGAGTTGGACGCGCGACTTTTCGCCGCCGCTGAGCCGCGCGATCGGCTGCGAGCAGGCATCGTAGGGCAAGAGGAAGCGCTGCAACTGGGCCACCGCTTCGCCTTCGTACATTGGGCGGACCTCGCGCAGCGCCTCGACCGGTGTCTGGCGGAAGTCGAGCGTCTCGTGCTCCTGCGAGTAGTAGCCGGTGCGCACGCTCGGGCCTATCCAGACCTCGCCGCTGTCCGGCTGGAGCTGGCCGAGGACGAGCTTGAGCAGCACGGACTTGCCCGCGCCGTTCGGCCCGACGATGCCGATGCGCTCCGCGTTGAGGATGGTTTCGTTGACGCCGCCGAGGACGCGCTTCTCGCCGAACGCCTTGCTGAGGCCGCGCAGTTCGAGCGTCTTCGCACCGCCACGGCCGCCCGTGCGGAACTCGAGACGCATCTTCCGCCGTTCGAGCACCGGGCGTTCGACCTTGTCCATCGCATCGATCTGGCGCTGCTTGTTGCGGGCCTGCTTGATGTGGCGCTCATCGATGACGATGGACGCCCACAGCTTGAAGCGGGCGATGGCCGCTTCGAGCCGCTGGATCTCCTTCTGCTGGGCCACGAAATCCTGCTGCTGCTTGAGCAGCGCGAGTTCCTTCTGGGTCACGTAGCTCGTGTAGTTGCCTTCCCAGCGGCGAAGGACGATGCCGGCCTCGCGGGAGTAGTCGAGTTCGCAGATAACCGTCGCCACCTCGTCCAGCAGGTAGCGGTCGTGCGAGACGACGACGACGCAGCCGGGGAACTGGCGGATGACCTTTTCGAGGAGTGCCTTGCGTTCGAGGTCGAGGTGGTTGTCCGGTTCGTCGAGGAGGAGCAGGTCCGGCTCAGCGAGGATGCAGCGGGCGATGCCGATGAGCTTCCGCTGGCCGCCCGAGAGCAGTTCCATCGGCCGCGACCAGGCGTCTTCATCGAAGCCGAGCGAGCGGAGCAGGGCCTCCGCGCGGTTGCGGACTGCGCCGCCCCCGGCCTTCTCGAACTGTTCCAGGAGGTCGGCGTGGTCGTGCAACACGCGGTCGAAAGCGTCCGGGTCGGCGAGGATGTCCGGGTCGGCCATGCGCTGTTCGGCCTCGGTCAGCGCGTGTTCGATGGCGGCAAGGTTGCCGCTCGCGCTCAGCAGTTCTTCGAACGCGCTGCGGCCGGGCTGCCCGCTGAACTCCTGTTCCAGGTAGGCGACACGCGCGCCCCGGCGGAGCGTCAGCGTCCCGGTATCCGGCGTATCCACCCCGGCGAGGACGCGCAGGAGCGTGGACTTTCCCCAGCCACTGGGCCCGACGAGGCCGATCTTCTCGCCGTCCTGGAGGGACCACGAAAGGCCGCGGAAAATGGTGCGGCCCCCGTGGATGCGCGAAATCGAGGCAAGGTCGGCGACGATCATTCCGTCGATTGTGGCGGATCAGGCGTTCGCGGCGAATCCGCCGGAAGGGGGAGGCTCCGCCGGCGCCTCACATTCCGTCATCGAAGTAGCTGACCTGCTGTCCTGTGCAGTTGTACAGGACAGCGTCGTCGTTATCCGAATTGCTCCACTGGCTTGCAGCGGTCCACCACAGGGTAGCCGGCGTGTTGGGGAACGCCGGCGTTCCAGACCGAATCTGTACTGAGCCGTTCAGGGTGAAGTTGCCGGGGAAGTCGAACCGCTGCTGTCCCTTCACCGAGATGACGTACCACCCAGTCATGTTTCCCGAGCCCGAGACGGTCACCACCTCTCCGAACTTATCCAGACCGGTGATCGTTGCAGTGGCAGCCTGGCATAAGCTGCCGACCGTGGGTGTAGGGGTAGCTGTCCCCTGCGGCGTGGGGCTTGGCGTCGCGGTTGCCGTCGGCGATTGAACCGGGGTGGCGGTTCCGGGAACACCGACCATGCCGCATACAGGCCAGAGGCCGCGCTTCTCCGCCTTCGCCTCTTGCTGTGCCGCCTCGATGCGTGCCCGGTACTTTACGTCGGGAGGGTACACCGCCAGCTCGGCGTACCCGTCGCGAACGAGGCGCTCGTTGAACAATGCGCCGTCGAGCCAGACGTAGCGCAGGTTTCGCCCGAATGAATCCTTGTTCGACACATCCTTTTCAAGCGCCACCTGGTGGTTGAGGAGTGCCTCGTTCGTGTAGCCCGCCGCCTGCTTCCCGAAGCATTCACCCGGGTTTATCTCGGGTGTGTTCACAAGGATGAGCCGGACACGCCCGGGTTCGGCGCAACCGGCGACGTCGATAGTGTCCCCATCGACAATGTGTGTGACTGTGCAGATGGCCATGCCCGCCGGTGTGCTGGCGGGCATGGCCGTTGCGGTTGCTGTCATCGCCGGAGTGGCTGGAGGGGCTGCGGAGTCAGCTGCGAGTTGCGGTAGCCGAGCGCGCACCAAGGTGCTCGAAGCACTGCTGGTTCGTTCGGAGGAGACCATCGCGAGAACGCCGAGCGCGAGACCGCATCCGGCAAGAAGCGCCGCGGAGAACCTGCCGTTCATAAAGCCGCTCCGATCTGTACGTTTGTCTCGAATCTATCCCTGCCTGCACTCGTCGGGAAGAGGTATCGCAAAACTCGTCATCGGTTGACGCGAACAGCTATCCCCGGTGACTCGAATCACGTGATATGCTCCGGCACCGGGTGGTATTGCGAAATGAACGGTGAACCGCGGAAAGACTACGGTGCATTCGACAACTTCATGCGCTGGCTTGGGCGAACAATCGCTCGGATGAGTAAGCGATGGTGGCGCGTGAGTCCGCGGTGGCGGATCGAAACCACAGCTATCGCCGTGCTGGTCCCGCTCATCGCCGCCGCATCGGCCTGCGGTGGGGAATCGAGTTCCTCCCCAGCTTCTCGCGATGAAGATACTTCTTCCGGCGTGACACCCACAGCCCTCGCGTCAGCCAGCAGCACTGCGACGAGTGCAATCCAGGGCTTCCTGGGCACACCGGCGGCGAGTTCTCCGGCTACAGCTTCCGGCGTTGCCACGGTCGCGGCGACTGCCACCACTGTGCCATCAGCAACTCAAGTCCCGGCGACTGCAACAAAGATGCCGCCCACGCCAGTACCACCCACGCCAATACCGCCCACGCCAATACCGCCCACGGCCACCGCCACCGCCACTTCGGCGCCTTCGGTGTATTACCCGAACTGTGCTGCGGTCCGCGCGGCGGGCAAGGCCCCGCTTTATCGCGGTGACCCCGGGTATCGCTCGGGGTTAGACCGGGACAATGACGGCATTGCGTGTGATACGGTCGGGAACTAGCCGCTCGCCGGTCGCCCCTACACGTGGCGGGTGCTGATGCCGCCGTCCACCGGGATGATGACGCCGGTGATGTAGGCGCTCGCCCGCGAGGAGAGGAAGATGGCGGTTCCGGCCATGTCGTCCGGTTCGCCGAGGCGGTGACGCGGGTTTGTCGCAATCATGCCGGCGCCGAAGCGCTGGATGGTCTCGTGCATCATCTTGCTTTCGAACGGCCCCGGCGCGATGGCGTTCACGGCGATGTTCCTGTCGGCCAGGTTGTGGGCCAGGTGGCGGGTGAGCTGGTGCACCGCCGCCTTGCTCGACGAGTACGCGTAGGTCTCCATCGCCGGCGCCTGGATGCCGTCGATCGAACCGATGTTGATGACGCGCGCCGGGTCTTCCTGGGTGGCCGCCGCTTCGAGCTGGGGCAGGAGGAAGCGGGTGAGGTGGAAGATGCCCTTCACGTTCAGGTTCATCACCTTGTCGAAGGCGTCATCCGGGTAGTCGGCGATGGGCGCGCCCCAGGTGGCGCCGGCGTTGTTCACGAGGACCTGGAGCTTCGGCTCGCGCTTCGCGATTTCGTCGGCGAGGTAGCGGCAGCCCGCCTCTGTGCCGAGGTCCGCGGGGATGGAGATGCACTGGCCGGACTTCGAGAGTTCGGCGGCCACGGCGTCGCAGACGTCGGCCTTGCGCGAGGAGATGTAGGTCTTCGCGCCGGCCTCGACGAAGCCGCGGGCGATCATCAGGCCGATGCCGCGCGAACCCCCGGTGACGAGGGCGACTTTGCCGGAAATATCGAAGAGGCGGGACATTGGCGAACTCCTGGGGGCCCGTGCTGCGGGCAGACTGTTGTGCCGCGATTGTGGCCGATCCGGGGCATGCGCGCGAAGCCGCCGGCGCGCGAAAAGGCGGCCCCGGTACGGCGCCGCCTCTCGTGATTTGGCCGGGCCGGACTGGCGTCAGGCCGCGCGCACGCCGGTGAGCCGGGCCAGCTTTACGCTGTTGAACAGCGCGAGCCCCGCGTACCACTTCACCCGCACGCGGCTGGCGTCCTTCGTTTCGAGGTTGCCGACGCGGTCGACGGTGAGGCCGCCGGGAGCGGTCAGCCCGCTGAGCGCTCCCTCGCCGAACTGCATCGCGTAGATGGTGCTGCAGTCGTTGCTCGTGCCGACGGTTTTCGCGTCGCTGATGTAGTCGCAAATGCCGATCGGCACGCCGTCGTAGTACTGGACCATGTGGCCGAACTGGTCGCGGTCCGCTTCGAGGAAGCCGCCGCTGGCGCGGGCCAGTTCGTTCAGCGTGCGCCGGGTGCGGCGGCTCATCAGCAGCAACTCCGGCTTGCCGCCGCGCACCTTGTCGATCATCTCGTCGAGTTTCGCCAGCGTGAGGACGGCGCCGTTCGTGCCCATGCTGACCGATTGCCCGGCGGCGCAGAGCACGTCGATGCCGTCGAAGCTCAGCGGGTCCACGCCGTCGTCGCCGTTCACGAAGGTGTCGTCGAAGAGCGCCTGGACGGCCTTCGCCTTGAGCTGGACGACCGCGGCTTCGAGGTCCTGGATGTTCGAACGGGTGGACTTGAGGAAGTTATCGACGTCCGCGTCGCCGCCGAGGATTTTCAGCGTCGCGGTCGCCTGGGTGAAGGTCGGCGTGCTTTCGTCCCAGTCGTCGCCGACGTCGTAGAAGCTGGCCGAGGGAGCGGCGTTTTCACGGTTGTAGGTCAGGCCGTTGCCGACGATCTCGACGAACGGCAGGCGCTGGAGGATGGGGCTTTCGAGCGCGATCGTCTCGATCACGCCGGTGAGCAGCGAGTCGTTGCTCAGTTTCGAAGCTTCGACGAGGGTCAGGGCCAAGTGGGCGCCTCCTTGTGGGTTGGCTCGATGGTTGCGAGCCGCGGGAGGAACCCGAAGGGCCGGTTGGCACGAACGCAGAAGGTTATCCGGCCGGCCCGGCAGTCTGTGCCTCGGTGGCCGCTGCCGGGCCCGAACCCTGCGCGAACCAGAGCCACGCGAACCCGGCGAGACCCGCGACCGTGGACGCCGCGAGGATGCCCAGCTTCGCCTCGTCCACCATGCTGGCGTCATTGAAGGCCAGGTTCGTGATGAAGAGCGAGACGGTGAAGCCGATGCCTGCGACCAGCCCCGCGCCGAGCATCTGCCTGTAGCCCAGGCCGCCGGGCAGGTCAGCGAGGCGGAGGCGGACGGCGAGGAAGCTCGCGAGGAGGATGCCCGCCGGTTTGCCGAGGGCCAGGCCGGTCGCCACGCCGAGGCTCACCGGGCTCGCCAGCGAATCGGACACGAGCGAGGACGAGATGGCCACGCCTGCATTCATGAACGCGAACACCGGGACGATGAGGTAGCTGACCCACGGGTGGAGCATTCGTTCGAGGCGGTCCAGCGGCGATTCGCTGCCCCGGCTCAGGGCCTCGAACTCGCCGAGGAGTTGCTGGGCGCGGTCACCGTCGCCAGCGGCAAGCGCCTGCCGGTAGCTGGCGAGGAGGTCGACGGCGCTGGCTTCGAACGCTTCCCGGGCGAACTGCGGCCGCGCCGGCGTGAGCGCTGCAAGGATCACGCCGGCCAGCGTGGCATGGATGCCGCTCTTGTAGACGGCCATCCAGAGCGCCACGCCGAGGACAACGTACACGTCGGTGCTCTGAACCCCTGCGCGCTTCAGGGTAACGATGGCGGCGAGGACAACGGCCGCCCACGCTACCGCTTCGAGCGAGATGCTGCCGCTGTAGAACACGGCGATGACGAGGATCGCGCCAAGGTCATCGACGATGGCGAGGGCGAGGAGGAACACCTTGAGCGAGACGGGCACGCGCCTGCCGAGGAGGGCGAGGACGCCCATTGCGAAGGCGATGTCGGTCGCCATGGGGATGCCCCAGCCGTGGGCGCTGTCGCTCCCCAGGTTCCAGCCGGCGTAGATGAGTGCGGGCACGGCCATGCCGCCAAGGGCCGCGGCGACGGGGAGGGCAGCCTTGCGCCGCCCGGCCAGTTCGCCGGTCAGCAGTTCGCGCTTGATTTCGAGGCCGACGACGAAGAAGAAGACCGTCATCAGGCCGTCGTTCACGAGGTGGCCGAGGCTGTCATCGATCGTGAACGCGCCGAAGTCGGCCTGCAGGCGGGCGTGGACCAGGTCGGCGTAGCGCCCGTCCCACGCCGAGTTCGCCCAGGCGAGGGCGATCAGCGTGGCCGCGAGCAGGAATACGCCGCCCGAGGCCTCGGTGTTGACGAACTCGCTGATCGGCTGGATGAAGCGCTCGCGGACGAAGCGCGGGCCGGGCCGCCAGAGCCGGGAAAGCGTCTCCATTCCGTCCATTCAAACACACCTGCGGGTGTCTTCGCGCCCGGTACCCGCCGGGCAACGAAAAAGGGCGCCCGCTGGGCGCCCTCTCCAAGCTTGCCGGGTGGCTGGCGTTACAGCCGTTCGATGATAGTGGCCGTGCCCATGCCGCCGCCGGTGCACATCGCGATGAGCGCCGTCGACTGGTTGCGCCGCTCGAGTTCGTCGAGCGCGGTCTGGATGAGCATACCGCCGGTCGCGCCGATGGGGTGGCCGAGGGCGATGGCGCCGCCGTTCACGTTCAGCTTCTCGTTGCCGAGGTCCATCTCGCGCTGCCACTTGAGGACGACGGCCGCGAAGGCTTCATTGATCTCGAAGAGGTCGATGTTCTCCTTGCGCATGCCGGCCTTCTTCAGAACGAGCTGTGTGGCCGGGGCCGGGGCCGTCAGCATGATCACGGGCTCGCTGCCGGCTGTCGCGGTCATGACGACGCGGCCGCGCGGCTTCAGGCCGCGGGACTTCGCGTACTCCGGCGATGCGAGCAGGAGCGCGCTCGCGCCATCGACCACACCGGAGGAGTTGCCCGCGTGGTGGACGTGATTGACCTCGCTGATCTGCGGGTACACGGCTTTGCAGATCTCGTCGAAGCTGCGCGTGTCGTTCGGCGGGTTCATGGCGCCCATCTTCGCGAACGACGGGTTGAGGCCGGCCAGGCTCTCCATCGTGGTGCCTGCGCGGGGGTATTCGTCGTGGTCGAGGGCGAGCGTGCCGTCATCGTTGTGAATCGGGACGACGCTGCGCTTGAAGTGGCCCGCATCGATGGCGGCGGCAGCACGGCGCTGGCTTTCGACGCCGAGGCGGTCGCAGTCTTCGCGGCTGAAGCCCTCAACCGTCGCGATGAGGTCGGCCGAGATGCCCTGCGGAACCAGCGGGTACTGGGCGTAGAGGTGGGCGTTGTTCGCCGTGAAGCCGTCGACGCTGAGCGGCGCCGTGCGCGACATCGATTCGATGCCGCCGGCGACGACGAGATCCTGCTGTCCGGACATCACGCTCATCGCCGCCACGTTGACGGCCTGCTGGGCCGAACCGCAGAAGCGGTGGAGGGTGACACCGGGGACGCTCACCGGCCAGCCTGCATCGAGCGTGGCCATGCGGGCGATGTCCATCGCATGGTCGCCCACGCCGGACCCATTGCCCATGATGACGTCTTCGACGTCTGCGGGGTCGAAGCCGGCGCGTTCCTGCAGGGCGTTGAGGACCTGCGCGAGGATGCGCTGGGGGTGGATGTGGGTCATGCTGCCGACGCCCTGCTTGCCGCCTCCGCGGGGCGAGCGGACGCCTTCGATAATCCAGGCTTCAGACACTGTGGCTCTCCGTAACGTGGGTGATCTGGTCATGCGCAGCCCGTCGGCGGCGGCGCGTATGGCTTGGCCACATGGTAACGGGGAACGCTTGCTCGCGCCGGAGGCTGCGGGGACGGAATGCCGGATGGCGGCCCAGGTCTACGGGATCGAAGGCAACAGGTCAGAGTACTTCGAGCTGGACGGGAGGCCGCCGAAGTAGTTCGCGTGGGTGATCTTGATGGTCTCCAGCGAATCGGAACCGATCAGGACAACCTCGATGCGCGGCCGACCCCAGTACTCACGTTCCTTCTTGTCGTAAGCATCGACCGCCTTCTTCCAGTTGCGACCAAACTCGATCGTCTCGATGAGCTTCCGGGCGTCGCGGTCATATACGAAGAGGTAGTGCTTGGTCATGAGTTTTCCTCTACTCCGCCGAAGGCGCGCCGCCGCCGCCGCGCCCGCGCCGTCGCCTGCGGGAGGAACGCTGGCCTTCGCCGGGTTGACCCTCTGGCGTGCTGGCTTCGCCCTGGGGGCGCTGCTCGCGTGGCGGTCGTGGCTCGCGCGGTGGCCGTGTCTGTGCCGGTTCTGCCGCTTCACCGCCGCGCCGGAAGACGCGGCCTTCGCCGAGGTTCTGCGGTTCGCTCCGTGGCGGGCCGCCGCGCCCGCGTTCCCGCCGCGGCTGCCCTTCACTCGGCTGCTGCTGGCGTGGCTCGTTGCCCTGACGGCGTCCTCCCTGCTGCTGGCGGCCTTGCGGGCGTTCGGGGGCCTGTTCCCCGCGAGGCGGTCGCGCGGGCACGTTGCGCCGGGGTCCGCCGCCGGGCAGGCGTCCGCGCCCCGGGCCGGGGTCGAGGATTGGCCGTTCGTCCAGCCAGTCTGGCGCCTGCTGCTGGCGAGCGGCGGCCAGCACATCTTCTTCGGTCTCTTCGATGAGCCCCTGGGCAATGGCTTCGGCCCGGCTGATGCTCGGCGGCGGGTCGCCACTCTTGCTGCCGGTGTCCCAGCGGACCACCGTCCCGAGGTCCCGGTCCGGCACTTCGACGCGCTGGCCATCGGCCCAGAGGGTGATGGAGCGGCGGAGGATATTGATGGCGATGACCTTGCCTTCGCCGGTAGGGGTGCTGCAGCGCTGCCCGATCTTTGGCAGCGTCTTGCGCATCTCCTTGTAGCCTTCCTCTTCGTAGCTCAGGCAGCAGAGCAGCCGCCCGCAAAGCCCGCTGATCTTCTGCGGGTTGAGGGGCAACTCCTGTTCCTTCGCCATCCGGATGGAGATGCTGGGGAAGGTCGTTAGCCAGCTCGAACAGCAGAGTTCGCGGCCGCAGATGCCGTAGCCGCCGGCCAGCTTGGCCCGGTCGCGAGCGCCCATCTGGCGCATGTCGACCCGGGCCTTGAAGCGGTCGCTCGCGCGCTTGAGGAACTCGCGATAGTCGAGCCGCTCCTCGCTCGTGAACGAAAAGGTCAGGCGCCGCCCGTCGAGGGTGTATTCGGCGGCGTCGATGTGGGCGGGAAATCGCAGCTCCTCGCCGAGGCGGCGGGCCTCGGGGAGCAGTTCCTCCGCCTGGTTTCGAAGCTGGTCGGCCTTGCGGATGTCCCCTTCGGTGGCGAGCCGGAGGATCGGCTTCAGCTCCTCGCGGCCCATCTCGTTGACCACCACCTGGTCCGGCGCGATGACCACCTTGGCGATCTCGGGACCGCGCACGGTTTCGACCACGACGTATTCGCCCGGCTCCAGGCGCATCCCGGCGGTGTGGAAGTAGAAGATCTTTCCGGCGTTTCGAAAGCGTACGCCGGCGACGCGAGGCAATTCTTCAGGCATAAGCCGCGGGTTCTTCCTCTCGGCGAAGAACCAGTGTAGCGCGGGGACTGCCCTCGGGCACTCCGGGCCGCAGCGAGCCCCGGGCGCGCCCTGGCTATGCCCTCGTGGCAAGCGCCGGGCGGATGACCTCGAGCAGCCTGTCGGCCATCATCACGTGGAACGGCTCGCGGCGGTGGATGAGGTCCCCTATGTGGGCGGCGTCGCGCCCCAACTCATCGATGATCGACTGGCTTTCGAACCAGGTCAGGCGGCGTTCATTTACCCGCCGGTGGATCACACGGTTGTGGCTTGCGATTTCGTCGTTCACCTTCGGCCATGTCTTGAGCAGGTCTCCGTGCTGGTCCGTCTTCCCGACGACGACGGCGAAGGCTTCCTCCCGCGCGACCCGGTCGATGATCTTCAGCCAGCGAGCTTCGGCCACCGAGCGGGAGAGGAACGTCCCGGGCGGCACCGTGTGGCGGACTATCCAGTGCACGCCGCTCGCAACTTTCTCGGCCACCCGGTGGGAGCGCGCGTGTTCGTCCATGCGCCGCTGTTGGCGTTCGGCCCATCCCCCGGCGCCCCGTCCGAACCACTTGCGCAGCCGGATTGGCACCGTCCGGAATGACCAGCTCACGCCGTTGACACAGACCACGATGATGTCCGGTTCGGCCGAGGCAATCGCCTGTTCGAAGCGGTCTTCCCAGCCCTCGGCGTGCACGTAAAGGCGGCAGAACGACAGTTCGAGGTCAGTGCCGCACTCCGTAGCTGCGCGCTCTTTAAGGAGCACCGGCCATGCCAGCGAGCGGTCGGGAAGGTTCGAACCGTCGCTGTCGCTGCTGCCGAAGACCAACAAGTGCATAGCGGCGGCAATAGTAACGGAATTACGCTTTGTGGATAGCCGGCATCAGGCCGTCGCCTGCGCCTCTTCGACCGCGACGCTCGCCAGCCGCGGGAAGCAGAGCAGCATGTATTCGAGGGCGACGCGGGCGATGACCTGCGTGGTCAGGTCTTCGCGCGCCTGGGCGATCGCCTTGAGCGCGCCAAGTGCGCCGCGCAGGTCTTCCTCGCTGGCGCCCTCCGAAGCGCCGTCGCGCAGGCGCTGCTCCCAGAAGGCCTCCCAGACGTCGAGTTCGTTGAGCACGCCGGCGCGGTCCTTGCGCCAGGTTTCTGCGAGCGTGGTAGCGTAGCGGAAGCGTTCGCCTGTGCCTTCGCCGGCCAGCCGCGCGCACCGTTCCCACAACCGTCCGCGGATGTCCATCAGGTCGGGCCGTTCGGCGAAGGCGATCGCCTGGCCCGGGCGGCCGCGGGCGGCTTCGGCGCAGCGGGCGGCAAGCGCCAGGTCGAACCCGCGGGCGACGAGCCCCGCTTCGATTTCGGACCGCGGCACAGGCTGGACGTCGATCCGCCGGCAGCGCGAGCGGATGGTTTCGAGCAGCGCTTCGGGCGCGGCCGTGACCAGGCAGAAGACGGTGTGGCCGGGCGGTTCTTCCAGCGTCTTGAGGATGGTGTGGGCGGCCGTGCCCTCGCGGTAGAGCCGGTCAGCCGGGTCGATGATGACGAGGCGGTAGCGGGCTTCGAAGGGGTACTTCGCCACGAGGTCGATGAGGCCGCGGACCTGGCAGATGCGGATGTCGCGCGAGTCGGCGTGCTGAGCGTGGCTCTCGCCGTCACGCGGCCGGCAGAGCGTATCGCCCGGCCCGAGCGTGATGACGTCCGGGTGTGAACGCTCGCTGATGAGGCGGCAGGGACGGCATTCGCCGCACGGTTCGCCCAACGTCGCCGGACCGGTCTGCAGCTCCGAAAGCGTGTCATCACCGAAGAGTGATGCCCCGGCGGCGGGCGGCGCGTTGAGCCGTTCGCAGTTCAACAGCTTCGCGTACTCGAGGGCGAGGGCGGTGCGCCCGGAGGAATCCGGCCCGGCGAAGAGGATGGAGTGCGGCGGGTCGTCGCTCGCGGCCAGGGCCTGGAGTTCGCGGACGATGGCGGCATGGCCGATGAGGGCGCTCACAGGGAAAGTCTAAACGGAGTTGCGGCGCGGCGCGGCGCTAAAACCCCAGCTTCTCCCGGCGCATGCTCACGAAGCTGTTCGTCCCGATCACGATGTGGTCTTCGACGGTAATGTCGAGCAGCTTGCCCGCGGCCGTGAAGGCCTTCGTTGAGGCCACGTCCTGGGGGCTGGGCCGCGGGTCCCCTGACGGGTGGTTGTGGACGAGGATGACCGACGGCGCGTCGAGGATGACGGCCTCCCGGAAGAGCTCGGCCGGGCGGAGCGAGATGGAGTTCGCCGTGCCCGAAATGACCGGGTTGATGCCGCCGAGAAGCCGGCCCTTCGTGTCGAGCGCGAGGCAGAAGAGGTCCTCGCGGCGCGCGCCGATGAGCCGCGGGCCCATCAGGTCCATCACCCTCTCCGGCGTGCGCAGGTCGGGGCGTTCGCCCATCGTCAGGCCCTGGGCGCGACGCCCCAGTTCGATTGCCGCAGCGAGTTGGGCGGCCTTTGCCGGGCCAAGGCCGCGCGTGCGCTGGAGGGCTTTCGGACCCGCGCGCAGCAGTCCGTCGATGCCGCCGAAGGTTTCGAGCAGCCCCCGCGCCATATCGACCACGTTCTCGCCGGGCACGCCGGAGCGCAGGACGATGGCGATGAGGTCGGCGTCGCTGAGGGTTTCGGGGCCGTGTTCGAGGAGGCGTTCGCGGGGGCGCTCATCGCCCGCCCAGTCGCGGATGGTGCGGTAGGCCGGGCGCTCTCCGTCTGACATCCGGCCGATTCTACCCGCGGTACGCTCGATGCGCGGGACGCGAAAAAGCGAGGCACGGAAAGAGAGGGGGAGTTCCGTGCCTCGCTGGAAAAAAGGTAGCTTCCGCTCGGTGGGAGGATGTGCGGTTCGAAGGCCTCAGGCCGCGATGCGGTGTTCTTCGTTGGTGATGAAGTCGGTGTCTTCGAGCCAGTTCTTAAAGTCGCGCGAGGCGCCGCAGGTCTTGCAGCGGCCCTTGCTCAGCGGCCCGGAGGCCTCTTCGATGATCCAGTGGTGGGCGTGCTGCGCGGTGCGCGGGGCCAGGTCGAGAATCGTTGCTTCCATTGTGTTGTCCCTCCGTGGTGAGGCCGGTGTCCCGTGCTCTCTCCTGTATGACCAGATAGTAGGTACACCCTTCCATGGCTACTCCCGACTGGCGGGTGACGCGGGGTCACCCGAAAGTCGGAAAATGTGGCGAATGCCACACTGCGACGTTACCCGGCATGGATGGGAAGCTGATTGGAATCGCCTGAGATTTCGCTAAGAATCCGGGAGCGGCTCATCGGCGCCAACGGCGAGGCCGGGCGTGAGTGGCTGGCACGCTTCCCGGCGCTGCTGCGCGAGGTCTGCGCCCGCTGGGACGTTGTCTCGCTCGAGCCCGCGTTCGAATACGTGGGGTACGCCTGGGTGGCGCCGGTCCGCCTCGGGAGCGGCGAACCCGCCGTGCTAAAACTCGCCCCGCCGGGCCCCGAATCGGTCGCGGAGTGCGCGGCCCTCCGTCTCTATGACGGGGACGGCGCGGTTCGCCTGCTCGAAGCCGACCCCGCAGCCGTGGCGTTGCTGCTCGAACGGCTCGAACCGGGCACGCCGCTCGCAGACCTCGAAGACGACACCGAGGCGACGGCGATCGCCGCTCGGGCGATGGCGCGCTGCTTCCGGCCGCTGCCAGCGAACCATGAGTTCCCCACCGTCGAACGGCTGGGGGCAGCCTTTGCGCGGGTGCGGGCTGCGAACGGCGGCGGCTGCGGGCCCTTCCCGGTTGACCTGTTCGACCCGGCCGAGCGCCTCTATTTCGAACTCTGCGCGAGCCAGGCGCCGCCCGTCCTGCTCCACGGCGACCTCCACCACTGGAACATCCTCCGCGCTGGCCGCGAACCGTGGCTCGTGATCGACCCGAAGGGCGTCGCCGGTGAACCAGCCTTCGACCCCGCGGCGTATCTGCGCAACCGTGTCGACGTCGAAGGAGATGTGACTGCGACGGCGCTTCGGCGCATCGCTCAGTTCGCGGAGACCCTCGGCGTCGACCACGAGCGGGTGCTGCGGTGGGCGTTCGCGGCAGGCATGCTCAGCGCCCTCTGGGACTTCGAAGACCACGGCGACGCCGAGGAGCGCTGGCTGGCGCTCCCGCAGGCGTTGCTGCCGTTTATATAAGCCGGGCGGCCGGGCTTAGAACCAGTGGCGGCGGCGGAAGAAGTAGGCCATCCCGAGCATCACGCCCGTGATGCCGCCGATCATCAGGGCGAACCCGGTCTGGCTGTGCAGCCCGGGCACGTTATCGAAGTTCGTGCCGAAGACCCCGGTGATGAGCGTGCCCGGCAGCGCCAGCGCCGAGACGACGGCGAGCACCTTCATCACTTCGTTGAGCTTGTTGTTCATCGCGCTCAAATACATGCTCAGGGCGACTTCCGTGTCCTCGCGCAACTCCTCGAGGGCGAGGTCCACCCGGAGGAGGTGGTCGTACACGTCGCGGAAGTAGGGCCGGTCCGAGGGTTCGACGACGGCGAATTCGCCGCGGCCGAGGCGCATCATGAACTGGAGTTCGGGCGTGAGCAGCCGCCGCATCTTGCCGGCAAGGCCGCGCTGGGCCATCACCCGCCGGTGGTCCTCGCCAAGCCGCCCGTCTATCAGGATGTGATCCTCGATGGCGTCGAGTTCCTCCCCGAGCTGTGTGACGATCGGGATCATCGCGTCCACCGAGCGGTCGGCGACTTCGTAGAACAGGCCGGAAGCGCCGGGGCGAAGGTTCATCCCGCTTTCGAGCGCGTTCACCACGCCCGCGATGGCGGCGGGCAGCTCGGGCGCGTCGTGATAGGTAATCAGGAAGTCTTTGCCGAGGAAGATGTCGAGTTCCTGGACCTCCGGCGTCGTCTCGCCCTCGACCATGTCGGCGAGGATCATGAACAAGTAGCTGTTGAAGTCTTCGAGCTTGGGCGTGTGCAGGTAGGGTGAAAGACAATCGTCGACCGCGAGTGGATGGAGGGCGAAGGTGGCGGCCAGCGTGCGGAGCGGCGCTTCATCCTCGCGGCAGAGGTCGAACCAGCGCAGCCCGCTGCCGGCGTCACCCGGCTGCCATCGCCCATCGACCCGTGACCACGCGTGCATTGCGCGATCCTAGGGCCTGCGCGGGTAGCGGCGAACCAGCCCCGCGGGCGCGGTTTGCCGGCGCCCTCGGTCTTTGGTCGGATTGCCGGGCCGAGCGTGAACCGGGCCACTGTTGGTAGTCGAGCAAACAGGGAACCTCGAGTGCAGGCGCTGGCGGAGGCGCCGCCACTTTTGTTTGAGGGAGCACCCCATTTCATGGCGATCGCCACAGTCAATTCGACCTTTTCCCGGACCGCCGTTAGCGCGCCCGCGGGCAAGACCTGGGCATGGTCCGGCCTGCTGACTTTTGTCCTCGGGTTCGCATTTACCTGGGCGCCCGCCTTCATGGGCGTGAGCGAAAGCGACCAGCAAGACCCTGCCCGCCTGATGGCCTCGCTCGACACTACCTCGAACCTCTGGCTCGGGCGGGTCAGTTCGGGCGTCGGCTTCCTCGCCGTCGCGGCGCTCATTGTGTTCGCCACCGGGTTCCGCCGGATGCTCCGTTCGCGCATGCCCGAAAGCCTCGTGCCTGACGTGGCCTACGGCAGCCTGCTCGCGACGGCAGGCGCGCTGACGGTGGCCTCGGTCTTCCGAGCCATGCTGTTCGACAGCATCGATTCCTACGACAACAGCGTGCACGCGATGCTGTACGCGCTGAGCTGGGACGCCGCCCTTGCTGGCTGGACGCTCGGCTTCCTCGCAGCCGGGGCGAGCGCAGTAGCGGCCTTCCGGGGCTCGCTCCCACGCTGGTTCGGCTGGACGAGTGCGGTCCTCACCGGCCTCGCCATCCTCCTCGCGCTCACGGGGCTTTCGTTCCCGGCGCACATGCCGGTGTTCATCTGGCTCATCTGCGCGGCGATCGTCTCCATCCGAGCGAGCGGCGAAGCCGCCGCCTGACCCGGGCGGCCGCGCGCCACATAGAGGCGGACCCTTTCGCCACAGGCAAGGGGTCCGCTTCGTTTCTGGAACCTACTTCAGCAGACCGTCGAGGAGCTTGCGCCACTCCGCAGCGCTCGCGGGGCCATCGGTCACCTTCCCGTTAATCACGAACGACGGCGTGCCCGGGAGGTTCAGGTCATTCGCCGACTTGAGGTCGGCCTGGACTGCGGTCACGGCCTTATCGCTCGAAATGCAGTCGCCGAACTTCGCGGTATCGAGTTTCAGGTCGCTGGCGAGTTGCTTGAGGCCGTCAGGTGCGAAGGCCTGGTTGAGCGATGGCCCCTTGCGCTCGTTCGCTTCGGCCTGGGCGATAAAGAGCAGCCGGTGGTACGCCCAGAACTGGTTCTGTTCGCCCGCGCAGTACGCGCCGATGGCCGCTGCCGCGGTGATCTGGTGGAGCGGGAAGTAGCGGTAAACGAGCTGCACCTTCCCCGTAGCCACGTACTCGTCCATCAGCACCGGTTCGATCGAGGCGGTGAAGTCGAGGCAGTGCGGGCAGCCGAAGTCCTCGTACATTTCCACGACGACCTTCGCATCCGCCTTGCCGATGGCCTGGCCGTTCGCGAGGTCCTGCGGGATCTTCGCCTGGTTGATCTTCTTGCCGAGGGCCGATTGCGGCGAACCGTTGCCGGTGACGCCCGCGGCCGTCGGGGCGGCTTTGGTGGCTGCCGTGGTTGGTTCTGGGCCGCTGTCGTCGTCATCTCCGCCACAGGCCGCGAAGACGGCGCCCGCCGCGAGCAGGGCCACGCCGGCAACGGCCAGCAGCATGCGGCGCTTATCCATTGAGGAACCCGTTGACGTGACCCATGAAGACCTCGAACTGGTCGTGGTGCACCCAGTGGCCGGCGTTCGCCACCTCCACCGAGCGGACATCGTGGAAGGCGCTGAGGTCGACCACGCCGGAGCGATTGCCCCAGCTCTCCTTGCCCCAGATCACCAGCAACGGGCAGCGAATCTGGTTCCAGAGGTCGCGCGCGTCTTCCATGTTGAACTCGTAGGGCGAACCGGCGTGGGTGTAGTTGTCGAACTTCCACGTATAGCCGTCTTCGACCTTGCGGACGCCCTGTTCGGTGAGATGGCGGGCCAGTTCCGGCGTGAGGTGGCGGTTGGCCTCGCGCATCCTCTGCGTGGCCTCATCGATGCTGGCGTAGATGTGGAGCCGGCGCCCTTCGAGGCCCTTCATGCTCTCCACCCAGGAGCGCATGCGGACGTGCGCGGGCCTTCGTTCACGCGTCCAGCCGAGGCCCCCGAGGCCCTCGATGGTGATCAGCCGGCTGATCTGCTCGGGGAAAGCGCCCGCGTACTGGAGCGTCACTCCGCCGCCGAGCGAGTGCCCGATGATGGTGTATGGCCCGCGCCCGATCTCCTCGCCGAGGGCGTGGATGTCGAGGGCGTAATCGATGATCGAGTAGTTGCCGCCCTGGGCCCACGCTGAATCGCCGTGGCCGCGGAGGTCCGGCGCATACACGCAGTAGCGGTCGGCCAGGGCCTGGGCTGTCCGGTCCCAGCTGCGGGCGTGGTCCCGCGTGCCGTGGACGAGGATGAGCGGCGGCTTCGCCTCATCGCCCCAGACCACGTAGTGCATCTTCAGTCGTTGCGAATAGTAATAGCGGCTCTCTGGCTCCATAGCTCACCAAGGGTAAGCGGCAAGCCTGTGGCAGGGAATCCGCGTGTGAACCCGGGCTCGCCGGCGCAACTGCTGAGTGATTTTGTCCGAAGCGCGGTGACAAACCTCCCTTCGCCGTCGGGTGCGAAGGAAAACACCCTTGTCCCGCGATGCTCACTCTCACCAGCACCCTCCAAGCCGCCATCGGCGACCCTCGCCGTAAGCCCGCTATCGCCGCCTCAGTCCAGCCCTACCGCTTCAACGTCCCCATCCTCACCGCTTCCTGGCTCGGCGCCAACGGCTCCGCCGATACCCAACTCTCCCTCGCCGTCAATCCCACCGACCGCTCAAAGCTCGTCGCTGTCCGCTCCAACGGCACCGCCCTCGACTTCTCTACCCCCTACCCCTCCGGCGCCTGGACTAACCTCGACACTATCTCCGCAGGCCAGGGCTTCCAGCTCGCCTACGACCCCACAGCCGCCGTCTTCGCCGTCGCCTATGGTGACGGTACGGCCCTCAAATTCCGCACCTCCGCTGACGGCCTCACCTGGTCCGCCGCCACCACCATCGTCACCGAGGCCTCTAACATCGGAGCCGTCGCACTCGCCTTCGACGACTCCGGCGACGCCTGCGTCTTCTACGTCATCGGCACCTCCACCACCCTCAACCGCATCCGCCGCACAGCTGGCGCCTGGGCGGCCTCCGGCGCCAACTGGTCCCGCTCGTCCAGCGTCGCCAACCTCACCGGCCTCGCCGCCTACTGGCGCGCCGACTACTTCCTCGCCGTCACCGGCCTCGCCGCCACATCCCTCGCCCCCACCGCCTGGGCGGTCCGCATGGGAGACACCTTCTACGCCCCCAACGCCTGGTCAACCCTCAAAACCATCACCGAGGCTGACCCAGCCTCTACACTCACCTTCGCCTACCCCTCCATCGTCGACTTCGACGGCTACGCCTTCGCCACCTTCCAGCGCACCGAAGCCGGCAACGTCCCCAGCCAGACCGTCCAGCTCGCCCACTCCCTCTCTCCCGGCCCTATCGGCCTCTGGTCGGAACCTCGCCCCGTCCCATGGATCGACACCACCCACGGAGCCGCACTCGCACACTTCGACGACGACACCTACAACCTCACCTGGATCGCAGGCTCCGCCTACGGCCACGTCTCCCAGCATCCCCCTTCCTACGACGTCTCAGCCCGCATCCTCGCACTCTCCTACCGCCTCACACCCGGCTCCCTCAGCCTCCGGCTCGAGCTCGACAACCACGACGGCAACGCACGCTTTCACCCCTCAGCCGACTTCCGCATCGACGTCGGCCGCGACGTCCTCGTCTCCCTCGGCTACCACACCTCAGCCGGAGCCGAGCACGCCACCTTCCTCCGCGCCAACATCCACCGCATCACCGACCAGATCGGCCCCGGCGCTCACCGCCTCATCATCGAGGCTAGCGGCCCATGGGAAGCCATGGACCGCTACCGTGCCCTCGCCGCCTGGACTGCACCCGCAGGCACCACCCGCGGCAACACCTTCCAGCGCGTCGCCGCTCTCGCCGGCCTTGAAGTCTCCACCGCCTCCGGCGGCTTCGCACCCTCCACCGCCTGGACCACCGACACCCCGGCCTTCGCCATCGCCGCCGGCGAGAAGGGTTCAACCACCCTTCAACGCCTCCTCACCGTCACACCCGACTTTGTCCGCCCAGCCTTCGGCTCCGGCGGCCTTGAAATCTGCACCGCACCCGTCGACACCTCCGGCGCGCCCATCTTCGCCCTCGGCCCTTCCCCTGGTTCCCCCTACCCCCTGCTTGACCTCCAACTCGCCGACCAGCTCGCGCCCAACCTCTTCCGCCTGCAGGGTCCCGACCGCTACGCCGACTCCGCCCGTCTCGGCGCCGACGGCTACGTCGACATCCTCAGCGTCGGCCCCGCCGCCCAGCTCGTCCGTGACCTGGACGCCACCACCAACACCGCCGCCACCACCCGCGCCGCCAACGCCCGCAAACGCGCCCTGCAGCTGGAGCCTCGCGGCCGCGCCGTCGTCCCATTTCACCCCGGCCTTGAACTCTTCGACCCCGTCGCCTTCCGCTGGAACCTCAACCCCCTCGACGGACTGGAAGACGCAACCCGCCGCATCGTCGGCCTCGCCGTCGACTACCGCGCCGACCCGGCCCCAGCCGCCGGCGCCGGTCGCGTCGCCTACACCGCCACACTCGACCTCGCCGAAGCCGCCGGCTTCGACGGCTAACCACACCCCAAAAACCCCAACCTCAAACCTCAAACCTCAAACCTCTACCCCCCAACCCCTACCCCCGGAGCCCCCCATGGCCGTCCTTCGCGCCCACCTCGTCAGCTTCGACTCAGGAACCTACCTCGCCACCGTCCGCGTCGACGGCTCAGCCGCCCAGGTCCTCGCCGGCATCCCCACCGCACGCGACATCGCCGCCGCCGAGATGACCGCAGGCCGCCGCGTCCTCCTCGACACCGGCGACCACAACCACCCCTCAGACTTCGTCGTCACCGTCGTCTACGTCTGAGCCCGGCGTGACTGCTGCGACAGCCGGGTGGAAGATGAACCCGAAGGCTGCCGGGGGACGGCCGTGGAGGGTGCGGCCCTGGAACGAACGGCGCGGGCGAATCGGTGGACCCACCTCATCGGTGTTGGTCTCGTCGCGCTCTCCGGGGTAGCCGCCATCGCCCTCAGCGTCATCGAAAACGAAACGCGCCCCGTCAAGGTCAGCGCCGCCAGCCCGGCAACCACCTCTCTCGTCCGCCTGCCCGACCTTGCCTTCGACGGCACGCCCGAACCCCTTCCGACGCCCACCCCGACGCCGACGCCGACACCCACGCCGGTGCGCACCTCGCTCGAAGGCCTTCGCGTCTGGAGCGACGGCGACTCGACCAGCTACTTCGTGACCGTGGCCTTCTACCAGATTGCCGCCGCCCAGGGCGGAATCCCGGTGCGCGCCGCCGACTACAAGATCTCCTCCGGCCTCGTCAGCACCTGGTTCTTCGACTGGCCGCCGTTCATCGCCAGCGAGATGGCGACCTACGACCCGGACGTCGCCGTCTTCATGGTCGGCGCGAACGACGCCATGCAGATCAGTTCGTACGAAAACTATGCTGCGAAGGTTGGCGCGGTGATGGACGAGATGTACCGCCCCGGCCGCATCGTCATCTGGATGGGCCAGCCGAACATGCGCCCGGACCCGTCGCAGGGCTACAACCCGGCGCTCGCGCAGGCCATCCCGCCGGTCAACGCCGTGTTCCAGGCCGAAGCGGCGAAACGCTCCTGGGTCCGCTACGTCGATACCTGGGCGCTGACCTCCTACTCCGAAGGCTCCTACGCCGACGTCCTCCCCGACGAAAACGGCGTCCCGCAGGTCCTCCGCGCGAGTGACGGCATCCACTTCACCCCTGCCGGCGGCCACCGGCTGGCCCTCGCCGCGGTGGCGGCCGTCCTCCGCTGAGGCCGTAACCGCCCCATTACGAACGTTCGCCCGTGCGCCAGCCGCAGGCGACAATGCCCGCGGGCACGGCGGCTCCGCGGGGCCGGCGGCGGCCAAAGACACCGATGCTCTTCCCGACAGTCGATTTCGCCATCTTCTTCGTGTGCGTGTTTGCCGTCGCCTGGCTCATCCGGCCGTGGCACCTCGGCTGGCGAATCTTCCTCGTCCTCGCAAGCTGGTTCTTCTACGCCTTCTGGGAGCCCGAGTTCGTCCTCCTCCTTATCGGCTCGACGGCGGTGAACTGGGCGATCGGCCGTGACCTCGCGCAGATGCGCGACGAAGCCGGCAAGCCCACGCCGGGCGCCCGCGCGCTCCTCACCTTCGGCATCACTCTCAACCTCTTCACCCTCGGCTGGTTCAAGTACTACGGCTTCTTCGCCGAAGAACTCGACGGCCTCTTCGGCGTCTTCCGCATGGGGAACCCCATCCCCCTGAAGGAGATAACGCTCCCGATCGCCATCTCTTTCTTCACCTTCCACGCCATCAGCTACCTGGTCGATATCGTCCGCGGCGAAATCGCCGAACCGATGTCGCCGCTCGATTTCGCCCTCTACCTCTCGTTCTTCCCCCACCTCGTGGCAGGTCCGATCGTCCGCGTGACGGAGTTCGCCCCGCAGATCCGCGAGCCGGTCACGAAGCGCCTGATCGACGCTGCGCCGGCCTTCCAGCTCATCCTCTTCGGCCTCTTCAAGAAGGTGGTGATTTCGAGCTACCTCTCGAAGCAGATCGCCGACCCGGTGTTCGCGTCACCCGGTTCGCACAGCGCCTTCGAAGTCATCGTCGGGGTCTACGCCTACGCCGTGCAGATCTTCGCCGACTTCTCCGGCTATACGGACATCGCAATCGGTTGCGCGCTGCTCCTCGGCATTCGCTTCCCCCAGAACTTCGATGCGCCCTACCGCGCACTGTCGCTCCAGGACTTCTGGCGGCGATGGCACATGACGCTCTCCCGCTGGCTGCGCGATTACCTCTACATCCCCCTCGGCGGCAACCGCGGGACGAAAGCGTTCATCTACCGCAACCTCTTCATCACCATGGTCCTCGGCGGGCTGTGGCACGGCGCGGCGTTCACCTTCATCGTCTGGGGCGCCATCCACGGCGGCGGTCTCGTGGTCGAACGGGAACTGCGCGAACGCTTCCCCGGCCGTCTCGGGCGGGCGGCCCCGGTGGTCCACTGGCTCATCACCTTCCACGTTGTCTGCCTTGCCTGGATCTTCTTCCGGGCTGAGACGTTCGGCGCTGCATGGGAGATCCTCGGGCGAATGGTCACCGGCTGGGGCGCTTCGCCAGCGGTGACGCCGCTGCTCCTCCTCGTCATCGCGGGCAGCATCGCCTCCCAGTTCGTACCGCCGCGCTGGTGGGAGCGGGTGCAGGTGTCTTTCTCGAAGCTGGCGCCAGCCGCGCAGGCCGGTACCCTAGCCCTCGGGCTCGTCCTCATCGATGCGCTCGGCCCCGAAGGCGTCGCCCCGTTCATCTACTTTCAGTTCTGAGGTTGGCATGGCGCGAAGCAGACCCAACCGCGACGAGGAGCACATCGAGGGCGGACGACGTGGCTACCGGCCCGCACGCGTGATGTGGGTGCTCGTCGTGGGCCTGCTCATCGCCCTCATGCTCAACGCCACCGAACTCGAAAACGAAGCCAAATCGAAGCCTTACGGCCGCAACCGCGACGTCTGGGTGGCCATCTGGAAGCCGTTCGCCGTCGTCAGCCACGCGCTCTACATCGACCGGCCGCGCGCCTGGTTCGACGATGCCATCGGCCGCGGCGATAGCGGTTCACTCTTCGAACTGCCCCCGGCCGAAGCTGGCGAAACCCCGGCCAGCGGCGCCACCGAAACCTCGACCACCGGGCCGAAGGGCACGAAGACCCCGGCCGCCACGCCAACCCCTTCGAAGCCGAAGCAGCTGGTGCGCACCCCCAGCGCGGCTGACCCCCTGCGCGTGTGGGTCGGAGGCGACTCGATGTCGAAGATCCTCGGCGAAGCGCTCGTCCGCCAGGCGACCGAGTCCGGCGTGATGAAACCGGTGCAGGACTCCCAGCTGTCGAGCGGCCTCACCCGGCCCGATTTCTTCGACTGGCCCGGCCACTTAAACGACCTCGTCAAGGCGAACCCGCCGAACGAGGTGTTCGTCGTGATGTTCGGCGCGAACGACGCGCAGGGCATCAAGACCCCCGACGGCAAGATCTTCCAGTCGACCGATGACCCCGGCTGGGCGCCCGAATACCGCCGCCGCGTGGCCGGCACGATGGACCTGCTGAAGGCCGACGACCGGCTCGTCATCTGGGTGGGCCAGCCGATCATGGAGTCGCCCGTGCTCTCCGCGAAAATGGCCATGCTCAACGAGATCTACCGGGAAGAGGCGGCGAAACGGCCGTGGGTGCGCTACTTCGACCTCTGGCCGCTGTTCGTGAACGCCTCCGGCGGCTACGACCCCTACATCGCCGACGATGACGGCACGGTGAAGCTGATGCGCAATCCGGACGGCGTCCACCTCATCCGCGACGGCGGCGAAAAGGCGGCCCGCCACATCATGGAGCTGATCAAGAAGGAAGCGCAGATCCCGTAGCCGCTACTCGGCGAGGAACTCCCGGATGACGCGGCTGAACTCCTCGGGCTGGTGCAGCGGCACCTGGTGCCCGGCGTCCGCGATCTCCACGAGGCGGGCTTTCGGAAGCCGCTCGACCATCTGGTCCGCGATCTCCTTCGAGAGCACCTTGCTCTTCTCGGCGCGAATCACGAGCGTTGGGCAGGTGATGTGTTCGAGGCTCTCCCAGAGGTAGGGGATCTCGGCGATGGCGCCGCGCCCCGTGGCCTGGTGGATCGCCGGGTCGAAGCGGAAGACCAGGTTCCCGCTCTCCTCATCCAGCGTGAGCGAAGCGCCGACCTGGCGGTGGAGGAACGCGTCGGACTGCCCGGGGTACTGGCCCCGGAAGTACTCGAGGGCCTCGGCCTCGGAAGCGAAGCCGGGCGCCTTCTGCGCGCCGCCGGTGCTCTTGCGAATGCCGCGCGCGCCCTGCTCGGCCATCTGCGGGCCCATGTCAGCCAGCACCAGGTGGCGAAGCCGGTGGCTGTGGTCCCGCGCGTACGACATCGCAACGCGGCTGCCGATGCTGTGCGCCACGAGGTCGAACGCCTCGAAGTCCATCTCCTCCACGAACCCGCGCAGGTCCATGGCGAAGGCCCACACCAGGTAGCCGCCGGGGGCATGCTCGCTTTCGCCGTGGCCGCGCAGGTCCGGGGCATACACCGCGTACTGGTCGACGAACCGCTTCGCGATGTGCTCCCAGTAGCGGCCGTTGTTCATCAGCCCGTGGAGGAAGACCACGGGGTCATTGGCCACATCGCCCCACTGCAGGTAGTGGTGGCGCAGGCCGTGAATGGTGAGGTAGCCGTCGGCGCCAGTCATGTGTGTGCGGTGATTCTAGCTGGAGTCGCGGGGCTCCGTCCCCGCTTACGCGCGCCGGTGGTGGTAAGCGGGCGCCATTGCCGGTGGATTGGCGCGGTTGGGAATAAGCGGGCGCTGAGGCCCGCGACTCCATGGCTGGTTCGCGTTTGGCTGTTAGCGGTTGGCATGGTGGTCAGTAAGCGGTCGCGGAGGCCCGCGACTCCAGGGTTACGCCCGTTCTTCGAAGAGCTGGAACAACACTCCGCCCGAGTCCTTCGGGTGGATGAAAGTGTGCTTCTTCCACCCGTTGTCGATGATGCCGCCGAAGGGCTCGATGCCGTTCGCCTTGAGCGCTTCCGCTGCTTTCTCGACCGAGGCCACTTCGCAGCAGATGTGGTGCATGCCCGGGCGCTTCGCATCGATGAACTTCTGGACGAAGCTGTCCGGCCGCGTGGGCTGGATGAACTCGAATTTCAGCTTGCTGCCGGGGAAGGTCATGATGCCGCCCAGGTAGCCGGACTGTTCGTCCTCCCAGCGGCCTTCGACATCGCCGCCGAAGACGCGCTGCTGCCAGGCGAGCTGGGCTTCGCGGTCCGGCACGGCCATCGACACGTGGTCGACGCGCTGGAGGTCAACCACGCCGCCGCCGGCGTTGCGGTCTACTTCAGGCGGGTTGCGATGGGGTACGAAGAGCTGCCAGAGGATGCCGCCACTGTCCTTCGGGTGGATGTAGGTGAGGTTCCACATCCCATCGTCCTGGATGCCGCCGAAAGGGGTGATGCCGAGCCGCTCGAGCTCGGCCGCGGCCTCGTGGATGTCGTACACCTCGACGGTGATGTGGTGCAGCCCGCCGCCGCCGTTCTGGGTGAGGTACTTTGAGACGAAGCTGTTGGGGCCGTTCGGGGAGATCACCTCGAATTCGATGCCGGTGTTTCGCACCTGGGAAACGGAGCCGTCGAAGTCAGAGTTGGCGCCGCCCTCCCAGCTGTGGAGGAACTTGAATCCAAGAAGGTGTTCGAGCCGGTCGGCCTGGGGCTTCCACGCAGGCGCAGCCATGCTGATGTGATCGACGCGCTTCACATTGAGCAAAACAAGGGACTCCGGGGGAAAGTGCCGTTTATGGTACGGTTCGCCTCGTGACGCCCGCAACGCAGCGCGAGCTTCGCGCCACCCTCCTCGTGAACCCCGTGGCCCGTGGTGTGCCCCGCGACCTGGATACCGCTGAACTCCTCTCCTACCTTGCCCGGCGGCAGGTGCGGACGAGCCTGGTCATCCCCGGTTCGGCGGCCGAAGCCACGCGCGAAGCCGCCCGTTCCGCCGAGCGCGGTGAGGACATCCTCTTCGTCCTCGGCGGCGACGGTTCGGTGCGCGATGCCGCGCTCGGCCTCGCCGGCTCCGAAACCGCGCTCGCGGCCGTGCCCGCCGGCACCGTGAACATCTGGGCGAAGGAAGCGGGTATCCCTTCCGGCATCCGGCGCGCGCTCCACGCCCACATCTATGGTCAGAGCATCCACATGGACCTCGGCCGCGCCGCCGGGCAGGTGTTCCTCCTGATGGCGGGCGTCGGCTGGGACGCCCGGATCGCGCGGCACGTTTCCCACCGCCTGAAGCGGCTCTCGGGCGACCTCGCCTATATGGCCCAGGCTGCCCTGATGGCGCCGCGACTCCGCCCCTCGCGCGTCCGCTGGAGCACGCCCTCCGGGGAGGCTGAACACCTGCTCGCCTGGATGATCCTCTCGAACTCGCGCCTCTACGGCGGCAAAGTCCGGCTCACGCCGGACGCGGCGGTCGACGACGGCGAACTCGACGTGCTCGCCTTCTGTCCCGAGAAGCTAACCGACACCCTCCGCCTGGCCGTGAAAGTGGTGCGAGGCGCGCGCGATGACCGGCGGATGATCCGCATGCGCGAACCGTCCCTCACCATCGAAACGCCCGGCCTGCCGGTGCAACTCGACGGCGACTACATCGGCGAGACCCCGATGGCCTTCTCTTCGGACCACCGGGCGCTGCTGGTCAGTGTGCCGGCTGGCCCGCTCGCGCCGATCTTCCACGCCCCGCACGACGACCGGCGCAAGCGGTAAGCGCCCCCGCCGCGTAGCATCGAAGGGGTGGGAGAGCTTGCGGCGCTGATTTCGGCGATGGTCTGGGCGGGCACCAGCGTCGCCCTCACCTCGCTCTCCAGCCGCATCGCACCGGCGGTCCTTAGCGGGTTGCGGCTCGGCTTCGGCAGTCTCGTCGTCTTCGTCATCTTCGCCTTCAGCGGCGAAACCGGTGACCTCGCGGCGGCTTCGGCGGCATCGCTCTTCGGGGTCATCGTGAGCGGGTTCATCGGCTATGGCCTCGGCGACACGCTCTACATCGCGGCACTCAAGCGCCTCGGCATGGCGCGGACCTTTCCCGTGACCATGGCGCTCTACATCGGCGGGACCGTCTTCGGCGGCGTCGTGCTCCTCGATGAGGCGTTCAGCTGGGGGCTGCCCGCCGGCGCCGCCCTCATCGGCGCGGGCATCTACCTCATCGTCATCCCGGCGGCGGGCACGAGGCAGCCGCTTCCGCCGGTCCCGGCCGAACCGGCATCGGCGACGTTCGCCGAAACCGAAGCCGGGAGCGCGACGGGCGCCTTCGCTGCGCCGGGCGTCTCCGGGTACACCCTGCTCATCGCCGTGGGGTTCTTCTGGTCGGTGGCCACGCTCTGGCTGGCAGCGGCAAAGGGCGACCTCGGCCCGATCGCCGCCGGCGCAGTGCGAACGCCTGCGGGCGCCGTGGCCCTTATCGGGTTTGCGTTCGCCACCCAGCGGCCCCAGCTGGCGGCGCCCTTCCGCAATCGAAACCACCTCCTCGCGATCATTGCCGCCGGGATGGTTGGCACCGGACTCGGAAGCCTCGCTTACGTGTACGCGGTCGTCGAAGCAGGCGCGGCGCGGACTGCGGTGCTCTCCGCCACCTCGCCGCTGATGGCGCTGCCGCTCTCGATCCTCTTCCTCGGGGAGCGGCTCAACCGCCGTATCATCGCGGGGACAGCGTGCTGCGTCGGCGGCATCCTGCTGGTGGTCCTATGAAAGTCGCCGGCCTCAGTTTCGTCGCGCTCTTCGTGCTCGTCCTCGGGGCGATAGCGTTCGATGGCCGCAACGATGATTCACCCGCCGCGACGCCCACGCCCGCGGCGGGCGCGAACCAGCTCGTCGTCGAACAGGGCGGCAAGCGGGTGACCGTTTCCGTGGAGATTGCGGCGACGGCGGACCAGCGCCAGGTCGGCCTGATGAACCGCCAGTCGATGCCCGAAGACGCCGGGATGCTCTTCCTCTTCAAGACCACCATCCAGTACGGGTTCTGGATGAAGAACACGTACATCCCGCTGGACATCGCCTACATCGGCGCTGACGGGACGGTCCAGCAGATTTTCGCGGCGAAACCCCTCGACGAGACGGTGCTCATCCCGGATGCGCCGTACCGGTACGTGCTCGAAGTGAACCAGGGCTGGTTCGAACGCCACGGCATGGGCGTGGGCGCGAAGGTCACGCTCCCGCCGAACCTCCCGCCAGTGGAGTAGGGGCGCAGGAACCGCGCGCGACGCTCCTATAGACAAGCGGAGCTTGTCTGAGGAGGGAGTGGAGGGGTGCAGCGCTTCCAGGCGTGCCAGATGGCGCGAATGATGTAGCGTTTGAGGGAGCGGATGGCTTCCTTCTTGCTAAAAGGCCGAGTTGGAGCTTTCTGTCCACGTAGGTGTGTGCCGGGCCGGGATGGCGCAGCTGGGCAATGGCGATGCGGTAGACGATGGCGTTGAGGCGCCGGTTGCCGCCGCGGCTCAAGCGATGGCGTCCTCTCCCGGCAGAGGACGCCTCCAGGGGCGCCACCCCGGCGAAGGCCGCCAACTGGGCGTCGCTCGCGAAGGGGGCATGGCTGCCGAGGATACCCGCAAGGGCGCCAGCGGTAAGGGCCGCTACGCCGGTCACCTCGGTCAGTGGAGCGTAGACCTGGCTGTGCGCCTCGATCTCTTTGGCGAGCGCGTCGATATCGCGCGTCAGCCACAACAGGTGGGCGGCATGGCGGCATACCGAAGCTTTCAGTTCCCGGCTCAGAGCACTGTCCCCGGGGCCGGAGGCAAGCCGTTCCAGAGTCACGAGGGCGCCCTTGGAGAGGAGCGATGGCGCCCACTGCTTGTACTCACGGTGTTGCTCCCCGACCACTCTCCGATAGGCTGCCCCGCGTCGTTGAGGGCAACGGCAACGTGAAGCGTCTTGTGGGCATCCACGCCGATCGTGACAAGTCCTGGGCTCATCCTTGCATCTCCTGCGATAGAGTAGGTGAGGCTCCCGGGCGGACAGGCCTTTCTTCGTCCAGAGCTGACAGGCTCCTATCAAGTCACGCCCGGTGAGCCCAACCGAGAAAGGCGACAGGTCGCGCGCGAGGCATTGCGCCAGGAAGCAAGAGAGTCAGCCTGTCCTCGGTCACCCGACCACTACAGTCGGTCCACCTCAACCCAAACGCTAGAGAAAAGCAGCAAGCGGATCGCCGCGTGCGCGCACGGTGGCCGTTCAGGCGAACCATTGAGCGCTTGGAGACGTGTGGCCTCCCTCACGGTCGGATCCATGTTGGTTTTCCGGTGGGCCGGAATTGGGGTGGACGCGCGGTCGTGGTGGTGGTTCACCACATGCCCTTGCTGACGCGCGGGCCCTGGCGAAAGGACGTGGTGGTCCCGGCCACCATTTCGCGCACGCCACGATCCGCTCACTACCGTTCGCGGTTCCCTTTTCCGTGGTGGGTTCGTGCGGCGTGGTGAAACCGGGGCCGGATTGTGGTTCGGACCTGCCCTTGCTTACGCGCGGGCCCTGGCGAAAGGACGGGAGTCCCTAAATGTCGAGGTTCTTCACGTTGGCGGCGTTGGACTGGATGAACCGGCGGCGGTGGCTCACTTCGTCGCCCATCAGTTCGTAGAACAGCGAGTCGGCATCGGCCGCGTCGTGGACGCCCACCTGGAGGAGGACGCGGTTGTCCGGCTTCATCGTCGTCTCCCAGAGCTGCTCGGCGTTCATTTCGCCCAGACCCTTGAAGCGCTGCACGTTGAGGTTCGCGCGCTTGTTGCCCTTCTTAAACTCGTCCAGCTGGGCGTCGTTGTAGAAGTAGCGCACGTCCTTGCCCTGCTGCATCCGGTAGAGCGGCGGCTGGGCGATGTAGAGGTACCCGCCGTCGATCAGTTCCGGCATGTTGCGGAAGAAGAACGTGAGCAGCAGCGTTCGAATGTGCGCCCCGTCGACGTCGGCGTCGGTCATGATGATGACCTTGTGGTAGCGCAGCTTCGAGACGTCGAAGGTCTCGCGGATGCCCGTGCCGAGCGCCGAGATGACGAGCCGGATGGCTTCGTGCCCGAGCATCTTGTCGGGCCGCGCCTTTTCGACGTTCAGGATCTTGCCGAAGAGCGGGAGGATCGCCTGGTACTTGCGGTCGCGGCCCTGCTTGGCTGAGCCGCCTGCGCTGTCGCCCTCGACGATGAAAATCTCCGACTCCTCGGGGTCGCGGCTCGAGCAGTCGGCGAGCTTGCCGGGGAGCGTGCCCGATTCGAGGGCGCTCTTGCGCTGCACGAGGTCGCGGGCTTTGCGGGCGGCTTCGCGGGCGCGGCTGGCCACAAGGCACTTCTCGATGATCCGGCGGCCGTCGTTCGGGTTCTCTTCGAGGTACTGGCTGAGGGCCTCGCCGACAACCGTCTGCACCTGGCCGGCCACTTCGGCGTTGCCCAGGCGCGTCTTTGTCTGGCCTTCGAACTGCGGTTCGGGCAGCTTCACCGAGATGACCGCCACGAGACCCTCGCGGACGTCGTCGCCGGTGAGGTTCGGGTCCTGGTCCTTGAGGATCTTGTTCTTGCGCGCGTAGTCATTGAGGACGCGGGTGAGGGCTGTGCGGAAGCCGGTCATGTGGCTGCCGCCGTCGATCGTGTTGATCGAGTTGGCGAAGGTGTAGACCGTCTCGTTGAAGCCGTCGTTGTACTGGATGGCGAACTCGATGGAGTTTCCGTCCACTTCGCGCTCGGCGTACACGGGTTCGAAGTTGAGAGCGTCGCGGCCGTGGTTCACGTGGCGGACGAAGCTCTTGATGCCGCCTTCGAAGTAGTAGTTGACCTCTTTCCCGTCGCGCTCGTCGAAGAGCCGGAACCAGACCCGCTTGGTGAGGAAGGCATAGAGGCGGAGCCGCTCGGCTTCGATTTTGAAGTCGAATTCAACGCTCTCGAAGATGGCCGGGTCGGGCTTGAAGCTGATGGTCGAGCCGCTGGGGCGCTCCTCCTTCAGCTTCTGGGGAGTGAGTTCGGTGCACGGTTGGCCCTTCGCGAATTCCTGGCGGTAGACCTTCCCGCGCTTGTCCGCGCCCTGGGCCGCCGGGTCAGGCACGACTTCGACCCACATCTGCTCGGAGAGCGCGTTGACGACCGAGGCGCCGACACCGTGGAGGCCGCCGGACACCTTGTATCCGCCGCCGCCGAACTTGCCGCCGGCATGAAGCACGGTGAGGACCGTTTCAACAGCGCTCTTCCCGGTCTGCTTCTGGATGTCCACGGGGATGCCGCGGCCGTTGTCGACGACGGTGCACCAGCCGCTGGCATGGAAGATGACCTCGATGCGGTCGCAGTAGCCTGCCATCGCCTCGTCGACCGCGTTATCGACCAGTTCCTTGATGAGGTGGTGAAGGCCGGCCTTATCGGTGGTGCCGATGTACATGCCGGGGCGGCGCCGGACCGCTTCGAGGCCTTCAAGGACCTGGATGTTTTCCGCGGTGTAAGACGATGAAGCAGCGGTAGTCATAGGCCGGGGCAGTGTCCCTCAGGTGGCGAAACGCCGGGGCATTCCGCTCGCCGGAGAATCGCTAAATTACCTTCACAGTTTAGCACGATCCGAATCTGAGGGCCAGTTTTCGAAACACCCCGGGACGACACCGGGCAATGCCGGGAAGCGCGATTCGAACGTGAGGGAACGGCCGTCACGGAGTGCCTGAACGCAGCCTTTCCCGAAGCGTGAAGCGGCGAGGCTAGCGGTAGAGCCCGCGCTCCGCGATGTACTCCCGCACCGGCCCTGGCGCGAGGTAGCGGATCGGCCGCCCGGCGGCCACGCGCGCCCGGATCTCGGTCGAGCTGATGCGGAGGAGCGGCATGTCGACCCGCTCGAAGCCTGCGGTGCCGGCGCCCGGTTCCTTCTCGGCGACGACGATGCGGGCGAGGCGGCGGATCTCCCCGGGTTCGCGCCAGTTCGGGAGGTCGGCGACGGCATCGCTCCCGAGGACGAGGACGAGGTCATCGTGGCCCTCGGCCTGCAGTTCGCGCAGGGTGTCGACCGTGTAGCTCGGGCCGGGGCGCTCGACTTCGCGTCCGTCGGCGGCAAAGCGGGGGTTGCCCTCGATGGCGAGGCGCGTCATCGCCAGGCGGTCTGCGCCGGGGCTGACCTTGCGGCCCGGGCCAGCCCCGGCGCGCCGGTTCTCCGGCGTGTCCGTCGCGGTCTTGCGGTACGGGTCGCCAGCAGGGATGAAGAGCACGCGCTCGCAGCCGAACTGGTGGGCCACGCATTCGGCCAGGACGAGGTGGCCGATGTGCGGCGGATCGAAGGTGCCGCCGAAGACGGCGAGGCGCTGGCCCATGGGCGAAAGTCTACCCGGCCATGGGCGGGAACGGGCCGGCTAGGGCCCGATTAGCACTCATTGACAGGGAGTGCTAATATCACTTCCGCACCAACACCAAATCCCTCCCAGAGGTAGCTGAATGGCAAAGCAACTGCTCTTCGATGAAGAGGCACGTCACTCGCTGAAGCGGGGCATCGATGCCCTCGCCGACGCGGTCAAGATCACCCTTGGCCCCAAGGGCCGCAACGTCGTCCTCGACAAGAAGTTCGGCGCCCCGACGATCACGAACGACGGTGTGACGATCGCCAAGGACATCGAACTCGAAGACCCGTTCGAGAACATCGGCGCGCAGCTGGCCAAGGAGATCGCCTCCAAGACCAACGACATCGCTGGTGACGGCACCACCACCGCCACCGTGCTCGGCCAGGCGATCGTGCAGGAAGGCCTGAAGAACGTGGCCGCCGGCGCGAACCCGATGGGCCTGAAGCGCGGCCTCGAAGCCGGCTCCTCCGCCCTCGTCGAGGCGATCAAGAAGGGCAGCATCAAGGTCACCGAGCGCAACCAGATGGCGCAGGTCGCCACCATCTCCGCCAACAACGACCCTTCCATCGGCAACCTCATTGGCGAGTGCATGGAGAAGGTTGGCAAGGACGGCGTCATCACCGTCGAAGAGTCCAAGGGCATCCAGACCGAAGTCGAATACGTCGACGGTATGGCCTTCGACCGCGGCTACATCAGCCCGTACTTCGTGACCAACCCGGACCGCATGGAAGCGGTGGTCGAGGATCCCTACATCCTCATCACCGATAAGAAGATCTCGGCCGTCCAGGAGATCCTCCCGGTCCTCGAGAAGATCCTCCAGGTCTCGAAGAACATCGTCATCATCTGCGGCGACCTTGAAGGCGAAGCGCTGGCCACCCTCGCGGTGAACAAGCTGCGCGGCACGATCAACATCCTCGCCGTGAAGGCCCCTGGCTTCGGCGACCGCCAGAAGGACAACCTCGGCGACCTCGCCACCCTGACCGGCGCGACCGTCATCTCCGAAGAGATCGGCCGCACCTTCGAAAGCGTCGAAGTGGCCGACCTCGGCCGTGCCCGCCGCGTCGTCTCCTCCAAGGAAGAGAGCACGATCATCGAAGGCAAGGGCAAGAAGAAGGAACTCGACGCCCGCGTCGCCCAGATTCGCGCCATCCTCGAAGAGTCGAAGAGTGACTGGGACCGTGAGAAGGCCCAGGAGCGCCTCGGCAAGCTCGCCGGCTCGGTCGCCGTGATCAAGGTCGGCGCAGCCACCGAAGTCGAGCTCAAGGAAAAGAAGCACCGCGTGGAAGACGCCCTCAGCGCCACCCGCGCAGCCGTCGAAGAGGGCATCGTCCCCGGCGGCGGTGTTGCCCTCATCAACGCCATCCCCGCGCTCGACAAGGTCAAGCTCGATGGCGACGAGGCCACCGGTGTCCGCATCCTTCGCCGCGCGCTCGAAGAGCCGCTCCGCCGCATCGCCATCAACGCTGGCAAGGACGGGTCGGTCATCGTCGAAGAGGTGAAGAAGCTCGGCAAGGGCCAGGGCTACGATGCGCAGAAGGGCGAGTTCGGCGACATGGTGGCCAAGGGCATCATCGACCCGGCCAAGGTGACCCGCTCGGCCATCGAAAACGCGGTCTCGATCGCGGCCATGGTGCTCACCACCAACTGCCTCGTCACGGAAAAGCCGGAGCAGGCCGCCGCGGGTATGCCTGCCGGCGCCCCTCCGATGTACTAAATCGCCCTACCCGGCGAACAATCCCGAGGGGGTGGAGGCGAAAGCCCCACCCCTTTCGTGCCCCTCCTTCGTCCACCCGCACATCGTCTGCTCTCCCGGAGGGAATCCCATGCGGAACGAAAACGGCATCCAGGTCGACCGTGAAGCGCTCGATAAGCTGCTGACCACCGCCGACCTCATCACGATCGGTTTCACCCTCTTCCCCGAGCGCCTGCTCATCGACACCCGCACAAACGACACCGCCGGACAGTTCGCCGCAATGGTCGAGCCGGTGGCTTCCGTGCAGGAGCGGTACCTCTGGCTGGGCAAGCACCGGAGCGGATTCGGCGCGCCCGAGGGATTCGCCTTCTTCGTCTGGCCGCACACGGTCCGCGGCCTGTTCGAACGTGACGCCCTCGCGCCGCTGCGCTCCCGCCTCGACCCCGATGCGGTGGCGAAGCTGGACGAAGCGCTCCAGGTGGCTCTCGAACTCGAACGGCTGGCGATGCTCGAAGCGGTGAAGGGCAGCGAGCGCTGGCCGGCCATCTGGGAGCGCAGCGCGGCCTGACGGCCCAGTGCCGGGCGCCCGCCGGGGTGTGCGCGCGGGAGGGTTGCTGCTAGCATCAGCGCGCAACTTCCAAACACCCTGGAGCCACACCCATGACCACCGCCGAAACCACACGTGTCGATACCGGCACTGACCACCTGCTCGCCGAGCGGGATGGCCACACCCTCATCCTCACCTTCAACCGGCCCGAGCGCATGAATGCCATCAGCGGCCCCATGCTGATGAACATGTCGCGCCTCCTCACCGAGGCCAACCGCGACCCGGACGTCCGCGTCGTCATCATCACCGGCACGGGCCGCGGCTTCTGTGCGGGGCTCGACCTCGTCGAGAACAACCCGAACTCGGACGGCCGCGCGATCAGGCCGGGCCGCACGCTGTTCGACCTGCACGATTCAGTGCCGACCGTCCTCTGGAACATGGACAAGCCCGTCATCTGCGCGCTGAACGGCCCCGCCGCGGGTTACGGCATGGACCTGGCCCTGCTCTGCGACATTCGCATCGCCGGGGAGAACGGGAAGATGGCCGCTGTCACGGCTCGCCGCAACCTCCTGCCCGAAAGCGGCGGCTCATGGCTGCTGCCGCGGCTCGTCGGCTGGGCGAAGGCTTCCGAGATGTTCTTCCGCGGCCTCACCCTGAACGCCGAGCAGTGCAAAGAAGCCGGCCTCGTAAACGAAGTCGTCCCCCAGGACCAACTGCTCGATACCGCCCGGGCGTGGGCGAAAGAGATCGAGGTCAACGCGCCCATGGCCGTGCAGGCCACGAAGCGGATGATGCGCCAGGGCCTGAACGAGACCTACGAAACCACCGTTGACCACCTCATGGTCCATCTCCACACGCTTTTCGGGATGGAGGACTTCAAGGAAGGCGTCGCCGCGTTCCTCGAAAAGCGCACGCCGAACTTCACCGGCCGCTGACCGCCGGTTTCGGACGAAATGAGAAGAGCCGGGCTGATTCAGCCCGGCTCTTCTTTTCGCGCGACAGGAGAGAATGCTCAGGCCGGCGGGATGACCAGCACCGCGCGCGAGGTGCCGTGGATGACGCGCGACGTGGTGCTCCCGAGGGCGATGCGCTTGGCCACGCCCTTCCCGGTGGAGGTCATGACGATGAGACCTGCATCGACCTCTTCGGCGGCATCGAGGATGGAGCCGGCCGCGTCGCCCTGGGCGAGGATGGTCTTCTCGCCCTCCTTCGCAGTCGTCTTCAGGTAGTCCTCGGCGGCCTTTTCGAGCGTGTCGTAGAAGTCCGACGGGTAGGCCGCGAATTCGAAGCCGACTGGCGGCGGCACGCTGAAGGAGCGGATGACGGCAACCTTCAGGCTGTCCTTTTCGGCGAGCGTCCGGGCGAGCGCGAGGCCGCGCTCTGCTTCGTCCGAACCGTCGAGGCAGGCGAGGATGGGGCGGGGCGCCCCCGGTGCGACCGGGCGCTCGGTGCCGGGTTCGATGAGGACCTGGACGTTCGCCCCGCGGACGATCTTGTCGGCCACGCTGCCGAACACCATCGCCCGGAAGCCGCCGCGGCCGTGGGAAGCGAGGGCGATGGCGCTCGCGTTTACCGCCGCGGAAAGCACCTGCTCGGCGGCATTGCCCATGAGCACGGCGCATTCCACGTTGCCGAGGCCGTGGCGAGTTGCCAGGTCCGCTGCGTACTTCTTAAAGGTATCGACCGCGTCATCGCGCGAGGCGGCCGGCGTGTCCGGGTCCAGGACGTGGAGGAACTTGAGCGTGGCGCCGGTGGCGCGGGAGAACCAGGCCGCCGCGGGCAGCACATTCTCGGCGGTCTTCGAGCCATCGAGCGGAACCAGGATCGGTTTGAGGTCAGCCATACGAGTCGCCCCCTGAATGGAATTCGTTTCCGCAAAGCATGAAGCAAACGTGGGCTTTCCGCGAGGGCTGCCGGTACCATGCGAGTGGCCCCATGGGCACTGTGATTCTGTACGAACGGCCATGGGCCTTTCGGCCAGCCGCAGGGACGATTGGGGTGAGCGGGATCGACATCCGAAGCACGAGGCGTCTGACCATGACTGACGAATCGAACAGCGCGGGTGGTCCCTTTGCGACTGCTCCGCTAAGCCGCCGGCGGTTCTTACGCCGGGCCGGTGTAGTTGGCGCGGCAATTCCGGTTGCATCCGGACTTGTTGCCGCTGCTTGCTACAACGACCCGACGGGGGGCCCGGCGAAACCAACGACCGGCGTGCCCGGTCAAAACGTCCAGCCGGGGGCAACCACGGCGCCAACCGCAGCGGCTTCCAACTGGCAGAAAGTCGACGAAGAACACAAGGCCGGCATCGTCAACTTCCTGAAGAACGTGAAGTCGCCCCTGACCAAGGGCAAGGGCCACCAGGAGCTCGCTCCCCGCATCGAAAACGGCGTCAAGGTCTGGGACCTGACCGTGGACGAAGTGGAGTGGGAAGTTGCCCCCGGGCAGGTGGAGAAGGCTCGCGGCTATAACAACGCCGTCCCCGGGCCCATCCTCCGCGCCACCGAGGGCGACCGCGTACGCATCAACGTCAAGAACAACCTGACGGAGAGCACCGCGGTCCACTGGCACGGCATCCTTGTCCCGAACGCGATGGACGGCGTGCCGTACATCACCCAGGACCCAATCGAGCCTGGGAAGTCCTTCACGTACGAGTTCACGCTTCGCAATGCGGGCTCGCACATGTACCACTCACATCACAACTCGGCGGACCAGGTGAACCGTGGCCTGCTGGGGGCGTTCCTCATCGCTCCGAAGGACCCCGCTTCGTACCCCAAGTACGACCGCGAGGTCACGCTCATCCTCAACGACTCCCTCCTTGGTTTCACCATCAATGGCAAGGGATTCCCCGCCACGGACCCAATCGTGGCGAAGAAGGGCGAGAAGCTCCTCGTCCGGTGGATGAACGAAGGGATGATGTACCACCCCATGCACCTCCACGGGATGGCGATGAAGGTTATCCAACGTGACGGATATCCTGTTGAGCCGCCCTACCTGTGCGACAACATCGATGTGCCACCGGGTAGCCGGATGGATTGCATCATCGATTGCCAGGACCCGGGGCTGTGGGCATTCCACTGCCACATCCTGAGTCACGCTGAATACGAAGGCGGGTTCTTCGGGCTGGTCACCGTGCTGGCCATTGAAGACGAAACCTTCAAGGTTGCAGACCTCCTGGCGAAGGTTTAAGCCTCGCCCCCGAGGGCCGGGAGGGGAAGTCCGCGGCAGGCTCCCCTCCCGTGCAACAGATGAAGAAGTTCCGGGCCGCAGCGGGCGCGGCCAGGTTGAAGCCTCGCCCCCGAGGGTAGAGGAGGGGAAGTCCGCGGCAGGCTCCCCTCCTCTATGAACTGAACGGTACCGGGCCGCCGCTGGCAGGCGGCCGACTGAAGCCTCGCCCCCGAGGGCAGAGGAGGGGATGTCCGCGGCAGGCTCCCCTCCTCTGTAAGCTCTGGCTCCGTGCCCGTACCCCTTTCGCAAAGGCCCGCGCGTCAGCAAGGGCGTGGTTCGAACTGCAATCCGGCCCGCGTTGCACCACGCCGTGCGAACCACCACGGAAAAGGGAACCGCGCACGGCAGTGAGCGGATCGTGGCGTGCGAGGCGGCCAGGCGGCAGCTGGGCACCATTTTCACCGCCGCGCGCCGAGGTGGCGCTTGAACCATCCCCGGCTGCCGCGGAACTGTCGACGCTGGATGGCGATCCGCCTGGTGCCGTGCGTGCGCGGTTCCCTTCCGGGTGATACGAACCGTGCCCTGCTGCCGCGGAACTGTCGATGCAGGTCACGATCCGCTCACTGCCGTGCGCGGTTCTCTTCCGTGGTGGTGACGGCTCGGCATTGCGGTGGTCACGGCGAGCCCTCCCTGACGGTCGGGCATTGGCGAAAGGCTCCCCTGCTAGTCCTGGGGGTGGTTCGCTGCCCGGCGAATCGCGAATGCGGCGGCTTCTACACGACGCGTCAACCCAAGCTTGCCGAGGATGTCGCTCACGTGGTGCTTCACCGTGCGTTCGCTGAGGTACAACTGGTCGCCGATTTCGCGGTTGGTGAATCCGTCGGCGATGAGGTCCAGGATCTTCTGTTCGCGTTCACTGAGCGCCTGCGCGAGCCGGTCTTCTTCGCTCACCACGTTGCCCCGGCGGATCTGGTCGATAACCGCCGCCGATGACGCTGCATCGAGCATCTTGCCCCCGGCCGCCACGGTTCGCATCGCGCCGATGAGGTCGGCCGTGTTTACTTCCTTGAGGATGAACCCGCTCGCGCCAGCGATGATCGCCGCCATCACCGCGCGCTCATCGCCGTATGAGGTGAGGATGAGGACGTAGGTGGTGGGCAGAGCCGCGCGAATCTCCCGGCAGGCTTCGATGCCCGTGAGTTTCGGCATGCGGACATCCATGACCACAAGGTCCGGCGTGCTCTTCTTCGCCTCGCGGACGGCCTCTTCGCCATCGCGAGCTTCGGCCACCACGTTGAACTCGGGGTGAGCCCGGAGCGCCGTCTTCAGGCCCTGGCGCACGAGGTCGTGGTCGTCGGCGAGCATCACGCGGATCGTCTGGTCAGTCATAGTCTTCACTTTCGCGAGTGTTCGGTATGGCGACACGCACCGTCGTTCCCATGCCGGGAATCCCGATGACTGTCAGATCCGCGCCGAGGCGGTCTGCCCGTGTCCTCATAGTAACGCTCCCAAGCCCCTTGCGGATGTTTGCCTGGTCGAAACCGACCCCGTTGTCCTGGATGGTGAGGACGGTCGAATCGTTGGTCTGGCGGAGGTCGACTGCGATCTTGGCGGGCGCGCCGTGGCGCATGGCGTTGCTCAGGGCCTCGCGAGCGATGTAGAGCAGGTCCTCGGTCTCGCGCAGGTTGAAGGTCTGGAGCGCGGCCGCCGAGATGTTCACGACGGTCGCGATCGATGGCGGGACGATCTGGCGGATGATGAAGGCGAGGTCGCGTGTGAGTTCCGGCTCGGGCGAGGTGGTCGCCGCTTCGAGCATGGTGATGTAGCCGCGGATGTCGCCGATCAGTTCGTTCAGGCGGGTGACCACCGAGGCCATGGAACTGCGCACCTCGGCCGGGAAGGCCTCGTGGTTGGCGAGGGCATCGCATTCGAGGCCCATCGCATAGAGCGTCTGGATGGTGCCGTCGTGCAGGTCATGGGCGATGCGCGCGCGCTCTTCGAGGAGGAAGAGGCGGTTGCTGCGCTCGCGCGCCAGCGCCGAGGAGAGGCTTACCGCGGCCTGCAGGGAAAGGACCGCTGCGCCTGCCTCGTCGATCTCCGTAAACGGCGCCTGGCCGCGCGTCCGTGTCATGTAGAGCGAACCGATGGCCCGCCCGCCGGCGCGGATGGGCACGCCGAGGAAGGCATCCATGTCAGGGTGCCCGGCGGGCCACCCGCTCGACTTCGGATGTTGGGAGAGGTGGGCGAGCCGCAACGGGCGCTCGCAATTGGCCAGTTCGCCGAGGAGGCCGCGGCCCTTCGGGGGGTCGCCAAGGCGCCTGGCGGCGTCATCATCGATGCCGGTGTAGATGAAGCGGTTGAGGATGCCGGCGTCGTCGAAGGTGGAGATCGCGGCGTAGTCGGCGTGGGTCAGTTCCCGGGCGCGCTGGGCGAGGCGCTGGAGGATCTCGGTGAGGTCGGCGCTGCCGGCGAGGATCTCGCTGGTGATCGCCATCTCGCTCAGGTTCGATAGGACCTGGCCCTGCTCGCCGGCCGGGGTCGCGAACTCCATAACGTTACCAATCCTATCGCGAACGGCGTATTGGCAACACTTTCATGGACGCTCGGGCGGCAAGTACTGGCCGCCCGGACCTAACCGCGCCCCGGCTTCGAAACCGACACTGAAAGACGTGGAAGCAGGGAGCGTCTTCGTTTCGGTGCCCAGTGCCCTCCTCGAAAAGGCGCTGCACGGTGCGCTCGCCGAACTCCTGCCTGACGTGGTGGTGGAAAACGGCAGCCTGGAGCAGGGCGCGAGTGCGGTTGTCGTCACCACTCCGGCAGCCTGCTCCCCGGCCGAGTGCCGCCGCCTGGCGGCGCAGGGTACGCGCATCATCGTCATTTCGCCGATCCCCATGGCAGTCGAGCGGGAACTCTACGAAGGCGCCGGGGCATACGCCTACCTACCGATGCAGATCGACGCTACGCACCTGCTGGCGAACGCGGTGAAACTGGCGCTGGCGGGTGATCACGGCGGCGTCGTGTTGGAGTCGCGAACGGCGTTCAGCCAGGACATGTCGTCCAGCGCCTGCTGATAGAGCCACCATTCGGCGCCCCACAGGTAGATGCGTTCCGCGCCGGTGCGCCGGGCATAGCGCACGTTCGCCTTCAGCCCCTCCGGCGAGAGGTTGTCCGAGGGGCTTTCCGGCGTGATCAGGCGCGAATCGACCTCGGTCCAGGGCTCGCCCTGCAACTCGGTCACCCAGAACTGCTTGCCCATGCCACGGGCCAGCCGTGCCTGGTAGGCGTAGTTCGGCATGAGCGGCCCGATTTCCATGATGTTCGCGATGACCTTCACGCCGAAGACGCGCCCGTTCCGGCTCGGGTACATGCTCTGGGAGAGGATATCGCTGTCGGCGAGCGCATCCCGCCAGCGCTGGTCCATCACGAAGTGCTGGGCGTGGTTGATCGAGACTGGCCGGCCGCGAGGGTCGTTCTCGTGGATGGCGCGGACCACTTCGGCGACGTAGTCACGGCCCAGGGACCACCGGTCTGAGCGGTGCGAGGCGATGTAGGCCTCGTTTTCGGCGCCCCACGAGTCAATGACCGGCGAATCGGCGTAGTGCCGGACCGCCGCGGCGATCATGGCCAGGACACGCTGGCGCAAAAGCGGTTCGTCCGAGATGACCGCGCCGTCGGCGAGGGTGAGCCCCTGCGTCGCCCACTCCGGGATGTAGTACTCAGGGTGGCGTTGCGCCTTCATCCCCACAGAGAGCATCACGGTCGCGTTGTTGCGGCCGGCGCTGGCGATGAGCGCGTCCGGGACCGAGAAGTCGAACTGGCCCTCGTGCGGTTCGATTTCGTCCCACTGCAGGCTGAGGCGGACCGCCTTCAGGCCGGTCTCGGCGAACAGCCGGTCGAGCACCGAAGCGCACCATTCGGCGCGGCCCGGCCGGTCATCGGCAACGTTGCTGCCCGGGTCGTTCGGCCGTTCGAGGAGGACGTATTCGGCCTGGTCGCAACTGAAGTTGAACCCGAGGACGCTGTCCGCGAGCGGTTCCCGGTGTGTCCAGCTCAGCGTTCGCATCAGCCAGAACTGGCCGAAGATGACCGCGAGCATGAGGAGTGCGAGGGCGCAGATGGCAGCGGCGCCCCACCGGCGGCGGTCTCTCATTGAGTGAACCGTACGGGTGGGCTGGCTAGCGGCAAAGAGCTCCGTGGGCCGCCGCGAAATCGCTGCCGGCGGGGCCTCAGCGAGCAAGGCGGGTAGACTGCGCCCATATCCGCGCTTCAAGGAGCCTGGGCATGCCTTCCGCAGCCGACCTCACCGATATCGCTTATTCCACCGACGGACCGATCGCCTGGATCACCTTCAACCGCCCGCGCTACAAGAACGCCCAGAGCTGGCGCCTGCTCGACGAGTTCGATATCGCCATGGACGAAGCCGACCGCGACCCGGGCGTGCTCGTCATCATCGTTCGCGGCGCCGGCGGCAACTTCTCGAGCGGGCACGACCTCGGCACGCCCGACCAGGCAGCTGACCGCCAGGCGCGCGGCATCGGTGATTCTGGTGTCGAGTTCTACGACAACTTCAAGCACTACAACCTCGACCTGCTGCTGAAGTGGCGGAACGCGCGCAAGCCCACGATCGCGATGGTCGAGGGCTACTGCATCTTCGCGGGCTGGATGATGGCCTCCTGCGTCGACCTCGTCTTCGCCGCCAGCGACGCGCTCTTCCTCCCTGCACTGCTCGAGTACTTCTCGCTCCCGTTCGACGTGGGCACGCGCAAGGCGAAGGAGCTCATGTTCGAAAGCCGCTTCCTGACCGCGGAAGAGGCGCGCGAACTCGGCTTCGTGAACCGCGTGCTCGACCCGGCCGACCTCGAGCGCGAGACGGTGAACTACGCCCTTCGCGTGGCCGAAAACAGCGCGATGAACGTGCGCATGGCGAAGATCGCGGCGAACAAGTCGCAGGATCTGATGGGCTACACGTCGTCGCTCGAATCGGGGCTTTCGGACTACATGCTGATGGCGGCCCACCGTGGCGAAGGGCGGATGAAGGAGCAGCGGCGCCTCGGCGGCGTGGACCTCGCCGTGCGCGGACTTCGCGGCGAACGGGCGGGTCTCACTCCGAAGGGGTAGCGCGCCGGCCCAGCCGCGCCTCGAACCGCTCGATCACGGCCGCGAGTTCGGGCACCCGCAGCCACCTGGCCATCGCCCCATAGACCGCCGCGCCAGCCGTCGCGCCCGCCACGGCGACAACGAGGTTGTCGAGGCGCGAGGCCAGCGCCAGCGGGCCCACCGTGACCGCGAGGAAGAGCGCCATTACGGCGCCGCACACCGCGACGACGCCGATCGCCCGCAGGTCTTCGAGCGCCGAAGCGCCTGTTTGCCGCGTGTAGAGGACGTAGAGCGCTGACCATTCGAACCAGGCGGCGAGCGATACCGAGAAGGCCAGCCCTTCATGTTCGAACCGATGCCAGAGCGCCGCGCTGACGACGACGTTCAGGGCGACCGCGAGGACGGCAAGGATGACCGGCGTTCGCGTATCGCCAAGGGCGTAGAAGCCGCGGCTGTGGATTTCGATCCCGGCCAGCGGCACGATGCCGAGACAGTACCAGCCGAGCGCCGAGGCCGTGATCAGCGAGTCGAGACGGGTGAACTCGCCCCGTTCGAGGAGGACGACGGTCGCGGGTTCGCGCAGCATTGCGAGGCCGAGAGCCGCCGGGACGGTCAGGAACATGATCACTCGCAGGACGCGCGAGACCGTCGCGCAGAGGGCCTCGATGTCTTCGTCGGCCACGTGGTCGGCGAGCCGCGGGAAGACCGCCGTGGAGAGCGCCATGCCGAAGAGGGCGAGCGGGAGGGTGGCCAGCAGCCACGCGTACGTCAGCTGGGAGATAGCCGACGCGCCCACCTTCGATGCGAAGAAGCCTGTGACCACGAAGTTGAACTGGGCCGCCGCAAGGCCGATGACGCGCGGCCCCATCAGCCGGGCGACTTCGCGCACAGCGGGGTCATCGCGCCCGAAGCCGGGCTGCCACTTCATTCGCTCCCGGACCAGCCCGGGTACCTGGACGAGCAGGTGGAGCGCCGCTCCGGCGACCACGCCATAGGCCAGGCCTTTCACGCCGAACGGCCCGGCGAGGAACACGGCGCCGAAGATGATCGCGAGGTTGTAGAGCATCGGCGCGAGCGCCGGGAGGAGGAACCGCTGGCGGCCGTTGAGGATGCCCGTGAGCATGCCGCTCACCGCGAAGAGGAGCGGCGAAAGGAGCATGATGCGGGTCAGCGTGACGGCTTCCGCGGTCAGCTCGTCGTGGCGGCCGATGTCCTTGCCAAGGCCTGGGGCCAGCAGCGGCACGAGGAGCGGCGCGAAGACGAACGCGACAGCGCAGAGAGCAGCCGTAGCGACGGTGATGACGTTGATAGCGTGGCTCGCGAGCCTCCATGCCGCGGCTTCGCCGTCCCGCCGGTAGAGCCGCGCGAACACCGGGATGAACGCGCTACCAAGCGTGGCCCCGGCCAGCACCTGGAAGATGAGGTCCGGGATGCGGAAGGCGATGTTATAGGCGTCGACGCTGGAACTGGCGCCGAAGGCATCGGCGATGGCGACCGTCCGCACCACGCCAAGCAGCCGCGAGCCGATGAACCCGAAGGCGACGATAGCGGCAGCGATCACCAGCCCACCGGCACGCGCAGGGGGTTGTTCGACGGCAGCTGGTTCAGCGGGGCGGGATTCCGCCATGCCGGAAATGCTAGGGCGGTGGCCCGCTATGGGCTGAAGGCCGTTTGCTATAGTGACGACATGGTTCGCGTGACGATTTCGCTGAGCGACGCTGTCTACGCCTGGCTCGTGGAGAAGGCAACTTCGGGAGAGACCACCGTGGAGGAACTCCTCGAAGAGGAAGTCGCGCGCCTGCGAGAAGGTGACCCCGACGAGCCGAAATTCCTCGCTGCTGTCCGGGAGACGATCGACTCGAACCGGAACCTCCTGAAACGGCTGGCGGAGTGACCGTCCGGTACCTTCAGTACGAGCAGGTCGTCCGGCTGCACCATGAACTCATGCTCGAAGAGGGGAAGGTGGCGCCTGTCATCTCGCCGGAGAAGCTCGAAGCCGCGGTTCTGCGTCCCCAGGCGACGGCATTCGGAGAGGATGCCTACCCATCACTCGCTGACAAGGCCGCGGCGCTGCTGGAATCGATCGCCATCGGGCACCCGTTCCTCGATGGAAACAAGCGTGCTGCGTTCGTTGCCATGGACACCTTCCTCCGGCTCAACGGTGTGCGTCGCGATGTTGTAGAAGACGGGATGTACGACCTTGTTGTCGCCGTGGCCGCAGGCGACCTGTCCGGCAATGAAGCCATCGCTGAACGCCTCCGCGAACTGTACGCACCGGACCTCGACGGCCGCTGAGACACCGCAAAGGCCCGCGCGCCAGCAAGGGCTTGTTACGCATGGGCGGAATGTTCCGCGTGAGCGTAGATGCGTGGTGCCCTGCCGGTCCGCTGTCTCGCGCACGCCGCGATCCGCTCGCTGCCGCGCGCGGTTCCTTTACGTGGTGGGGGTTCGAGCCGTGCCCTTGCTTACGCGCGGGCCTTTGCAGAAGGCGCGTGAGCACCGGTCCCGCGGCCCTGCGTTGGCTACTGTGCCGCTGGTGGGCGGCGCTTCCAGTGGCCGGTGGCTGATTCGAAGGCGTGGGCCAGCTGGAGCACGCCGAATTCGTCCCGGTAGCGCCCGACGATCTGCACACCGACCGGCAGGCCCTCGGCGGTGAAGCCGCACGGCACGGAGATGGCGGGGTGCCCGGTGACCGTGATGAAGTAGCACGACTTCATCCAGTCGATGTACGTCTCCATCCGTACGCCGGCAATCTCCTGCGGGTAGGGGGTGTCGATGGAGAACGGGGTGACCTGGTTCACCGGGAGGACGAGGAACTCGTGGCGCTCCATGAAGTCGGTCATGCGGAGAAATGCCTCGATGCGAAGCGCTTCGGCGCGGGCCACTTCCGCCCCGGTGAGCGCCAGGCCTTTCTCGATGTTCCAGATGGCCGTGTCTTTCATCTCGTGACGGTGTTCGGCGAGCAGCGGGCCGCGCGTCCGGGCGAGAGAGACCGCGCGCAGGGCCTGGAACGCCTGGTAGGCCGGTTCGAGGTCTGGCGCGGCGTGCGCCACCTCGCACCCCAACGCGGCGAAGATGGCACTTGTGGCCGCGATGGCTTCGCGGACAGCGGGCTCCACCGGCAGTCCCCCGAAGTCCGGGCTGAGCGCCATGCGCACGCCGCGGAAGTCGCGTTCGAGCGGGCCAGCGAACCGGTCCCCGCTTTCGCTGATGGAGATGGGCGACTGCGGGTCCGGGCCGGCCATCGCGCTCAGCAGCAGGGCGACATCGCCGACTGTACGGGCCATCGGGCCGGGGACGCTCAGCGTCGCCCACGAGCCGGGCGGCCCGGGAACGCGCCCCGGCGAACAGCGCAGGCCGACCACGTTGTTGAAGTTCGCCGGGTTGCGCAGCGACCCGCCCATATCAGAACCATCGGCGATGGGGACCATGCCGCAGGCGAGGGCCACGGCCGCGCCGCCGGAGCTGCCGCCGCACGTCTTCGCCAGGTCCCAGGGGTTGCGGGTCGCCCCGAAGACAGGGTTGAACGTCTGCGA
>JADYYG010000039.1 GCA_020853755.1 Dehalococcoidia bacterium
GGATCATGCGGATGGTCACCGGCGTCCGCGCTTCGAGGACGAGACGAACGTCGGCCTGGCGGAGTCGATACGTGAAGACGGTCGCCGCATGGTTAACGACGCTCCGAACATCGACCGGCTCCTCACCCAACGGCGCGCTCGCTGAATACAGCGGTTCCATAGCATCGAGCTGTTCGCCAAGAAGCCAGATGTGGCCTTCCAGTTGCTCGAGAGAGCGGGTAACCTCGTCGGGTACTGCGCCCCAGCCCGCAGCGTTCCTCGCAATACGCAGGGCGGTACTCGCGGCGGCAACCGTCCGATTGATCTCCGCGCCGAGTTGCTCGGCGGCCAGCCCGATGCCAGCAAGGCGCATCAGTTGCTCCTGCCTCGTCTCGTGCACCTTCATCTGCTCTCGGTACGCCGCCGCGATCCGATCGAGAAGCTGAGACGTAGCTTCGCCGGCCTGTGAGCGGACACGGAGCTGGTGCACCATGCCGAGTACTGCATCCGATTCAGTCGGCTCAGGTGGCAATGCCACCACGTCCTGCCGGGCCGCGAAGCGATGCTCCTCCAATCTCGCGAGTACTCCAAGCAGCAAAGCCTTCAGGTCGTGCAGGACCGGGGTGTCGATCAGTCCCTCGCGACTGGTTCTGTCCCGGAGATCGGGGTTGCGCTCCTGTGTGATCTCGACGATCCCGATGATCTGATTGGTCGAGACCCGCATCGTGGGGTTATTGACGCGGCGCTGATTCAGCTCCAGCCAGTCGTCGCCGGGCGCCCCATAGGGCCAGATGCGAAAGCCGTCCCGATAGATACTCACTCCACACGAGCGCTTGAGGGCCTGGCGCATCGCCCGATCCACGGCTGCCCGCCGCAGCCCAACACTGTCTAGATCCCATACGAAGAGCGCCACCCGGAAGGGTCCGCACTCGGGCAACCGCAGCTGGCCGCCGTTAAGAAAGCGCTCCGGGGCGAAGTGGCGCAGATCGATGACCTCACCAGACGGAGTCTCGGCACGGAGCAGACCTGCGGCATCCACCTCGCCAATCAGGCGATACGGGGCATGGTCGAGCAGCCGGTTGGTGACCGGTCCGGCTTGGTCGGGGAAGTCGGGGCAGTCCAGCACGACCCGGAAGTCGCGCATCTGGGAGAACGGCGAAACGAGCCGCGATAACCCGTCGCGCACCCGCGCTACTCTCGCCCCATCCCACCGGGCGCGGGGGCGCGTAACCCGGACGAGAGTCCCGTGAGTTCCTTCGCCGAAAGTGAGGGGTCGACGCACCTCCCAGCGGTTCTCTACCTCGTCGAGGTATCCGCCGGCGCCGAACAGGTCCCAGCGGATGTGGAGGCGAATCTCGCGGTCGGCCCCGCGGCCCCGTGTGACGAGCTCCATCTCGGAGCCAAGTTTGTCCGCGGCAAACCGACCCACTCCTTTTTCGCCGAGCGGATAGCGGCCGAGGGCTGTGCGCCTTTTTCTCCCGCCACGTCGCTTGCGATCTGTTGCCGGCTCGAGCCAGGCGTGAAGAACGGTGTCCAGATCCATACCTTCGCCGTCGTCACGCACTTCAAGCCGGGCGGTTTCCGGATCGTTCAGCGCGTACAGTCCGACCAGAACCTCGCGTGCGTCCGCGTCATAGGCGTTCTTGACCAGCTCGACGACCGCCATCACCTCATCGCTTATGAGTTCATCACCGAGCAGGCGAATGAGGCGTGCTCGCGGCCGAAACGGCGCCGTACCGCTGGTCAGCCTAGTGAGCTTCGGCACTGACTGTGCTTACCTCCACCGAGTTCGCAAGCTCTATCTGTCGCCATGCACATCCCGCGGCCACCGGGCACCGCTCGCAGAGCGGGCGACCAGCCCGGCACACCATAGCCGCGAAGTCAAGGAGTGCCAGGTTGGAAGCCCGCGGTGATGTGTGATCCACGAGGCGTGCCACGGCACGCCTTACGGGTACCCTCCGCCGGGATTCTGCGTGAACCGGGAAGCCGAAGTAGCGCCCGGCGACGCGCACTGTGTTGGTATCCATGAGGACGACGGGCTCATTGAAAGCGACGCACAGAACCGCATCGGCCACGTACTCACCCACCCCGGGGAGCGAGATTAATGCCCGGCGATCGCGCGGCACCGTCCCGCCGTACTCCTCCACGAGCATGCGCGCCATCTGTCGGAAGGCCGGAACTCGCCACGCCAGCCCCAGGGGCCGCAGCAGATCCGCCACCTCCACCTCCCATGCGGCTGCCAGTGCACGTGCATCGGGAAACCGGTCGACGAACCTCTCGTAGATAGGACCGACCTGGTCCGCGCGCGTTCGGCGGAGCATCATCTCGGCGATGAGCACGCGATAGGGATCGAAGATACTCCGCCACGGGAAGTCGCGTCCGTGGCCGGCGCCCCACTCGAGAATCCGCCGGGAGAACTCGGCAGGCTCATCCCTGAAGCTCGGTAGGTTCATCCCTGTTAGTCACCTGGATTCCGCAGCCGTCGGTGCGACGGGGAATCTGGCCAGTCCGGGCAAAGTTAGTTGCCATTCATGCTCCTCTAGATCACCCTGTCTGTAATCCCTTATCGCTCGGGCGATGGCTCGCCCGATTGCCTCAGCCAGGAGTGGCGGGACAGCGTTCCCAATCTGGCGGAAGCGACTCGTGCGATAGCCAGCGAAGCGGAAGTGGTCGGGGAAGCTCTGCACCCGAGCGGCCTCGCGAACCGAGAGAGTACGCGGCTGCTCGTTATCCGGGTAGATGTACCGGTAGCCATCCTTCGCCATATGGGCAGTGATGGTTACACAGGGCTGGTCCCAGCGGAGCTTGAAGTAGCGGTCCGCGAAATACTCGTCGCCACCGACCTTCTTGATCTCGTAGCGCCTGTAGCCGGCGTCGACATCCCGGTACCGGTCGCCCGGTCGCATCGATCGGAAGATATCTGTGTCGTCTTCCCGTACCGGCCGAACAACGTGGTCGAACAGCAGGTTCCGTTGCTGCGGGGGCATGGCGCTCCTCATCAGCATCGCATAGTCCGTGGACACATTCAGGTCGGGGCGCTCGCGGGGTGCATAAGGCAGTTCCTCCGTCAGAGAGGGCGCGGGTACCGCAGGGAGATCGGCAATGGCGTCCGCCAGCGTCCTCAGCGGCAGCGCTGTTCCGTGAGTCGCCCGAGGTCGTCGGTACACCCATCCAATACGGGTACCGACGAAGAAAAGACGACGGCGTGTCTGCGGTACGCCGTAGTGCGCGGCCTCCAGCAATTCATGGTACACGCGATAGCCGAGTGCATCGAAGTCGCTCTCAATAGCCTGTGCGATGACGCCGTCGGAGAACGAGCTCAAATGCGGGACATTCTCCATGACGAAGAAGAGCGGCTTTAGGAGGTCAACGAATCTAACAAATTCTCTGTACAGTAAATTTCGGGCGTAGATCTCGTCCTGCAGCTCCTTGCTCAGGTTGTGGAAATGGTCGCTGTAGCCGGCGACGCGGACGATCAGGTCCTTGGACTCTTCCGGGTGCTGCTGCGCGTCA
>JADYYG010000040.1 GCA_020853755.1 Dehalococcoidia bacterium
ACGTTGTTGATGCTGTTGCACTGTTCGTCGCGGCTGGCCCCAAACGTTGATGTGTAGGTGAAGCCGTGATTGCGATCCCACGTCCAATAGTCCCATGCGGGCGTATTCGAATAGTACAGCGGGAACGGTGCGTTGTACGAAAGCTTTGTGTCGCTGAAGCCTGCGGAGGTGACGTAGTTGCGATCGCAGTTGGGCAACTCCGAGTCGGTGATGTCCATCCGCAGATACGTCCGCCAGACGTAGATGTTGGACGAGTTGACCGGGTCCCACCAACTCGCCCCCTGAGCGTAGAAGTCTGTATTGTAGTTATCGACGCGGGCGTAGTTCCCCGTTTGGAACCACGTGTCGCCGGCCGCCACGGCACCGCTCGCTCCGAGCATCCCGAGAAGGATTGCTGCAAAACCCACGATGCTAAGTCGTTGTCGTCCTATCCAGGCTCGCATGTCACGATACTACGCGCTGCCGCCGGAGCGACAAGAGGATCGGTGCCATGGCTGGACTGAGTTGAACTTTCATTTTTCCGACACCTCCACGATTCGCCGTTGGAACACTTGGTCCTTGCCTTCCATGTGCCCGTGCCTTGTTCTTCCCTTGCGGACTGAATAGCCTTGCCGAACCGAGTGAAAGCCGACTCCAGCTCGGCAGTTGGCGTTGGTGGTGTTCCAGTGCTTCGTCGACAAGCCTTCGGGCGGAGCCACCCTAATCCTTCTTTCGCAACGAATTCACTACCCGATCGTAAAGGGGGCTCGTCGAAAACGAATGGCACGGCAGCACCGGTGTCGATACGGCGCCCGGCCGCGAACCGCCAACGCCAATGTGCCCGTGCGTGGGCTGCAAGACAACAGACATGCGTGCTCAACAACCGCCGTAGTCGCGGTCTGAACCGTCCCGGGAATGTTGGAGGCTCCAGTTCTTGAGAGGATGGAGTCATGACACGACGGGGACGGTATCCAGCAGAGATGCGGGAGCGGGCAGTGCGCCTGGTCCTGGAGCACGAGGGGGAGTACTCCTCACAGTGGGCGGCGATCACCTCGATCGCCCAGAAGTGCGGGACCACGGCGGAGACGCTGCGGAAGTGGGTCAGGGCGGCCGAGGCAGATGGCAATGGCAAGGCGGGAGCCGTGAGCAGCGATGAGCGGGCACGGCTGCGGGAGCTGGAGCGGGAGAACCGGGAGCTGCGCCGGGCGAACGAGATCCTCAAGGCGGCGTCTGCTTTTTTCGCGTTCATGTCACGATCGCGGCGCCTGGTGGGTTGGCTCGTTTTTCGCTGCCCAGCCGAGCTGTGGCTTGTCCCTGATGCGCCACCCACCAGGCAGGGCGGTCCGGCCGGGATGACTTGATAGGAGCCTGGGCACACCCTCGATGAAGGCGTGTCTTCCGCCGGGCCGCTCCACCACGAGCAACGAGCGAAGGAGGCAGACATGACCGTAATCGTGGGCGTCGACGCGCACAAGCGCACCCACACCCTCGTCGCAGTCGACGAAGTAGGACGCAAGCTCGGCGAGCGGACCGTGGCGGCCACGTCGGAGGGCCACCTGGAGGCCGCCTCGTGGGTGGGACGCTGGCCTGAGCGCAGGTTCGCCCTCGAGGATTGTCGCCACGTCACGCGCCGGCTGGAGGCGGACCTGCTCCGTGCCGGGGAGGCGGTCGTGCGGGTCCCGACGCGCCTGATGGCTGGTGCCCGCCAGGGTGGACGCGAACGCGGCAAGTCGGACCCCATCGACGCGCTTGCGGTCGCGCGAGCAGCCCTGCGTGAGCCCGACCTGCCCGCCGCCCAGCTGGACGGGGATGCCCGCCAGCTCCGGCTCCTGATCGATCATCGCGACGACCTCGTGGCCGAGCGGACGCGCATCCAGAGCCGCCTGCGGTGGCATCTGCACGAACTCTTCCCGGAGTTGGAGCTTCCGCCGAAGAGCCTCCGCCGCCAGCACGTGCTGGCCAGTCTGGAGACTCGCCTCCAGGACGTCAGTGGCGCCCTGGGCGAGATCAGCCGCGAGCTCCTCACCCGTTGCCGCGAACTGACACTCCGCGCCAACGAACTGGAACGCCGGATTGGCGCGATTATCCGGCTCTTGGCGCCGTCGCTCCTCGCTCTCGATGGCTGTGGGGTCCTCTCCGCCGCCAAGATCGTCGGCGAAACGGCGGGCGCCAGCCGCTTTCACTCCAGGGCCGCGTTTGCCTCCTGGAACGGCACCGCGCCGGTTCCCGTCTGGTCGGGGAACGTCACCCGCCACCGCCTCAGCCGCGGCGGCAACCGCCAGGTCAACGCTGCCCTCCATCGCATCGCCATCACCCAATGGCGCTCGACCGGCGCCGGTCATGCGTACGTTGTCCGCCGAATGGCGGCTGGCGACACGAAGACCGAAGCCTTGCGCCTTCTCCGCCGCCGGATCTCCGACACCATCTACCGCGGTCTCCTCGCTGACGAACTGCTCGCAACGATCTCCCAAAGCGGCGGACCACCGGCGGCGTGATCATCATCTGGACATAGGAGCATCCGGGAGCTCGACCCGCGACTGCCGCGATGACGCGCTTCATCGAGGCCAACCGCACCCGCTTCGGGGTCGAGCCGACCTGCCGGGTCCTGCAGGTAGCCCCGTCCACCTACTACGCCGCCCGCAGCCGGCCACCCTCAGCGCGCGAGCAGCGCGACCAGCAGCTCTCGGCCGAGGTGCGACGCGTCCATGCCGAGCACTTCGGCGTCTATGGCGCACGGAAGGTCTGGTGGCAGCTCCAGCGTGAAGGGCAGCCTGTCGCCCGCTGTACGGTTGAGCGGCTGATGCGCAGACTCGGATTGGCCGGAGCCGTGCGAGGAAAGCGCTGGCGGACCACCATCCCCTCCGACACAGCCGAGCGGCCCCGCGACCTCGTCGAGCGCAACTTCCATCCGCCGGCGCCAAACCGCCTCTGGGTGGCCGACCTGACCTACGTCCGCACCTGGTCGGGCTTCGCCTACGTCGCCTTCATCATCGATGCCTGCTCGCGCTTCATCGTCGGCTGGCAGGCGTCGAAATCGCTGCGCAGCGACCTCACCCTCGATGCCCTGGAGATGGCCCTCTGGGCGCGCAAGGGCCCGCACGAAGGGCTGATCCACCACTCCGATCGTGGCGTCCAACACCTCAGCATTCGTTACACCGAGCGCCTGGGCGAGGCCGGGGTCGTGACCTCGGTCGGCAGCCGTGGCGACTCCTACGACAACGCCCTGGCGGAGTCAGTCATCGGTCTCTACAAGACCGAACTGGTCAGGGCTCGTGGTCCCTGGCGCGGCCTCGAGGACCTGGAGTTGGCCACCCTGGAGTGGGTCGACTGGTTCAACAACCGGCGACTGTTCGGCCCCATCGGCCACGTACCGCCGGCCGAGTACGAACGTAGCCGCTATCCTGAGCGTCCCCCGGCACTCGCTGGGATCGCTTGAGTCCTGCCTCCATCAAACCCGGGGCGGTTCAGGGCGATGATCGCCGCAGTGACGCCGGGTGCGATCGCCGGAGTGATGCCGGATCGCCAGAGTGACGCCGACCCCCAGAAGCTCAGCCAGGATGCCGACCTGCAAGGAGGTCGGCGTGGCGTTTCTGGAGGTCGAGGTGGTGCAGGTCCGAGAGATCGTCCGGCCCTGGCAGGCGGGCGAGAACAAGACGGCGATTGGCAGGGCGAGCGGGTATCTGCGCGCACAGTGGGCCGCTACATCGATGCGGCGGTGGCGCTCGGAGTCAGGCAGGATGGTGGCCCGCCGGACGAGACGGTGCTCGCCCAGATGCTATGCCGCAATCACGCAGGACCGCTGCCGCGGCGTGAGACACCGACCGCGGGGCGCCTGACGGGGCACGAGGAACGGGTGGCGAGCTGTCTTCGCGACGACCACCTACAGCTCACACGGATACACGAACTGCTGCTGCATGATGGTGTAGCTGTCTCATACACGGCTCTTCGCCGTTACGTGCGCGAGGCTGGCTTGTGGAAGCAGTTGCGGTCGACGGTGCGGATGGCGGAGTGGCCACCGGGCCGGGCCCGGCGCCTTCGACCACCGTCTCCGGGAGGCGACTGGATGAACCTCGAATCCGACCTCGTCGCCCTCCTCCGCCGTTTCAAGCTGGGGAAGGTGCTTCCCACCCTCCCGGACCGCCTCCGCCCTGGCACGCGCCCAGAAGCTCGACTACGCCGCGTTTCTTACGCTCATCCTCGCCGACGAAGTCCAGCGCCGCGACAACCTCGCCCTCGAACTGGCGAAGCGTAGGGCTGGGTCGCCAACGCTGGGTAGCGGAGGGCAGTCACTCAGCGCGATCAGCGGCCCGAGTGCTGGAGCCGCATAGCGCATCGCACATACCAAGTGTTCGCTTGGCCTGAAGCTTCCGACAGCAGCCTATGGCCAGTAGCCCCCCGCCCAGTCCCAGTCCTGAGAGAATGGCTTCACGTGCATTTCGCCTCGCATTCGATAGTCATGCCTGTCAGCACAATCGCGGTATTCCCCGTAGCCAACGTTACTCGTCCCGTAGCTAACTGAGGGGCCCTGAAGGTTGCCCGAGTACGCGAACGCGATGTACGGACCGCCGGCGCACGTGTCGAACGCCCAGGTCCGCGTGTCGAGGTATTCAGCCGTCATCGAAGGATAGCTGTCCGCCCACGAGGCAGCCCAGAGGCTCGTCGTTTCGAAGGCGATACAGGATTGTCCCGAAACGAGCATTGGACCACTGTTGATGAGGGCGCTGCTTGCAACCCATCGACAGTCCCAAGGAGTCCAGGCAGCGTTAGCAGTGCGGATCGGAACCGCCGACACAGCGACCGGGACAATTAAGGTGGCGAGCAGGGCGACGGTACGGAGCATCTTCATCGCGGCACTCCAGTGGTGGCGACGGGTGGCACAGCGCGGGGTGGCGGCGCTGGAAGGTCACCTTGGGCACCAGGGCTCCCTGCTTCCGGTGACGATGGCAGATCAGCGCAACTCACCAATTGCGTGCCAACGAGGCTGACTACGTCTACGGGCTGGACGAGCGAGATCGCATTGGAGTCGATCAGCACACGCTCGCCGTCCACGATGCCGTAGTTCCACTGACCGAGGCTCTGGCCGGATTCTTGGTGCCAGGCGAGAAATGACACGCGTTCGCTCACCTCGGAAGCGCCGGGTCTGCCGTTCCGCATCATGACCCGAACGCTGCCGTCAATCCCACGGATATGTTCCGCGACTTCTACGGGGATTTCAGTCGCGGGCGCAAAACCGATTCCTTCAAGGTTGGCAGCCGTCATGAGCGGCAAGGTTGAACCGCGCACTGCGTATGCATCGGATTCGCCGCACGTAGCACCGTCGCCAGGGCGGTCGTGGTGATTGAGCGTGAGCCTCTTGCCGGCGAAGATCTGTTCCTGCCAAACGGCCCCGTCGAGCGTTCTCGTCACCGCGAGAAACCGGCTCGCGTAGCCCTCTGCGTCAAGCTCGACCCAGCGTTCCGTGATGAGCCGATCTGGTGAGTAGGCGACGCCGCTCCGGGACAGCACCTCGTGATTGATGAACGTCGCGATCGTGTAGAAGTACATGCCCGCAGCGCGTTCGGGATCGGGATGATCCTGGATGGACGGAGGAGGTCCAGGTTGGGATGCCAGGGTCGGGCGTCCCCAAGCGTTGCTCGCTGCAACCGCACCTGCGGTTAAGCCGCCGAGAACGACGACGGCGATGGCAGCGGACGCCCAGGGCGTGAGTCTGGGAGTGGTCATCGGCGCTAACCTCTGGGCACGTGACGGCATCGGCATTCGGCGGCCATCGGCGCCCTCGATCGCCACGGTAGTGCGCGGCCGATGCCAATTCACTACCCGATCGTAAAGCACGGCAAGAAAAAATCCGCGGCGATTCGACGCTGGAGCATGCCAACAATTAGCGCACGCTCCCGGATCGCGGCGACCCTCCAGATCGGCGCGGCGTCGACACACCTCGGGTTGTCAGCGGTCCTTTAGCAGGTTCGCGATGCTACCGCGCACGACCAGGACCGCCAGCAGCGGCGCTGCCGTCAGTGTCAGAAGTGCCGCAGAACCCACGGTCCGCACCACGATCCATGTCCCCGACCAGCGAGGCGTATGGTGCAGCGCCTCGTCGATGGCGACTGCATAGGCCACGGCCAGGACCGTCGCGAGCGCCACCACCAGCAGCGCTTCGACCGCCAGCATCGCCATGAGCAGAGAACGCGGCGTCCCGATCGCCAGATAGAGTCCCAACTCCGACCGCCTAAACCACGCCATCAACGCGAACAGACCGGCCATGAGGCTTCCGGCGAGTGGCCAGCCGTTGCGCTGTGGGCGCGCCACAAACTCCGCGGCGGGGTCGCGTGTGAATTCGTCGCGGCGGATGTAGGGTCGCGCTACGGCTTCCTTGTCGCCGGTCGTAAGCTGCGCCGGCAGCGATGCCAGTCCGGCCTCGAACGCCCCCGGCACGAACTCCACCCAGCACTCGTCCACGCTGCCTGTTGGCGGTACGGGATCGAGTGCCCAGCGTGCGGCGGTTGGATTCCGTCGCGTTGTGTCGACGATGGCCGTAACGAGAATCGGCCCCTCGCCCCTTGGAGTCACGAACGATCCCGGGCGCAGCCCCGTTTCCCCGGCCATCACCCGGCCGATCACGATCTGCCGAGAGTCGTTTGCCGCGGCGCGGTTCGCGGGATCCCACACGCGCAAGACGCCCCACGTGACGGCCGCCCGCTGGTACAGGATCCCCGGCGCCGTTTCGAAGGTCGTCGGCGTGGGGCGGATCACACTGCCTGCCGCAACGACGCCCGGTTGACCGTTCATCGCCTCGCAACGCGCCGCGTCCGCTGACCCGCCGGCGGGAGGTAGCCCCAGAGCCACATACCCGCCAGATCGGACAAAGTTCGCCTGAAAATTGCGCAACTCGTTCGCATCCCGCAGTTCAAGAGCTGCGAGGGAACCCAGGATCGCCCCTAGCGCAAGCACCGCTCCGGCTGTGCGCCACCGGTTACTCGTCACGTTGAGCCACGCCTCCCGCATCAGCGCGGTGGTGCGCCAGCTCAAGTCGTCTCACCACCGATCGCGAGCTGTCCGTCCTGGAGAGCGACGGTCAGATCGCACTGGCTGGCGACATGCGGATCGTGCGTCACGACGATCAGCGTCGTGCCGCGTGGTCGCCCCTCGATGAGGGCCTGCGTTACCCGATCCGTGGTCGCGCGGTCGAGCTGCCCGGTCGGTTCGTCGGCAAGCAGAAAGCGTGGCCGCGATGCAAGCGCAGAGGCAATACAAAGCCGCTGCAGCTCGCCGCCCGACAGCGAGCTCGCCGTCCGGCTGGCGAGTGCACCCAGGCCAACAGTCACCAGCGCATCGCGGGCTGCCTCCCTCGCCTCCACCTGTGCAACCCCTCGTGCGAGCAGCACCAGCATCGCGTTGTCCGTGACGGTGCGAGCGCCCAGAACGTTCACCGTCTGGAACACCCACGCGAAGAGCCGCGTTCGCAGATCTGCAACCTCTCGTTCCTTCACCACCTCGCTGTCGATCAGCACATCCCCTTCGGTTGGTCGTGTCAGCAGCCCAATGACAGCCAGCAGTGTAGTCTTTCCCGATCCCGAAGGGCCGACCACCGCTATCGAGCGGTCTGCGGGGAAGACGAAGCTCAGGTCCCGTAGCACTGGGGCCGATTCGCGCCTGTAGCGGTGGGTCACGTTGCGCAGCTCTAGGGACATCGGGCGTCGTCCAGCACGTCCGAAGGGTTCGCGAGGACTTGGTGCGTTGGTCCCAGGCCGCTAAGCACATCGGTCACGCCCGAGCGGCTGCCGGCGAGCGTCACGGGCACAGCCTTATACGCTGTCCTTCCGTTATTCGGGGCATCGACGACCCAGGCGCACAGATTGCCGGCGGCATTGGTGACAATTGCGGTCGCGGGTACCGCTAGGGCACGGAGCGGTGTCTCCCGCTCGACTAACGCGTCAGTCCGATCGGCCAATGGCGTCACGAGGTCCGCGAGAGCGGATACCTCTTCAACCTTCACGGTCAGCGTCTCTGGATCGAAATCCAGTCGCGTATCCCCTTTAAGGACCACGTAGGGCACGCCGCGATCCAAAGCAATCGGTTCAACCGGCGAGGCGGCCTCGAGCCGTCCGGAAGCCAACGCCGGGGTGCCTGTCACTATCACACTGTTAGCGCCGGGCGCCGCAGCGCCAAGCTCGACGTTCAGCGTTGCCACCAAGAAGGGCGCGAATGGCATCCAGATGACCACTGCGGGGTCGAAGACGTTCGACGACGCAATCCCCAGCGACGTGTTGAACTCCTCTACCGCAAGCGATGTTGCGAACGACACGAACTCCGGATCGGTGGGTAATGCTTCGATGAAACCCATCGTGAGCAGGAGGTCGTGGAGTAGCGAGACATCGGCGCCCTTTGCACCGCTCGCCAGCATGCGATGGAAGGGTGAGGGCCGTGCGAACGCGACCCTATCCACGCCGTCGATGGCGACAATGCGCTGGCCTTGCGTGATTTCAGCGCCGGGCTCCACATAAACGGCCGTCACAAGGCCCGACCAGCCTGGTGCACGCAACACGGCGCCTTCCTTCCACTCCAACACGACCTTCACGCGCTGCTGGTCGCGCACTTGACGTTGAGTGGGCGTGACGATGAGCGGCTCTGCATCAAAGGTGACGCCTTCGAGGTCGTCATCGGTCCAGATACGAACTGCGATCAGAAAGGCCAGCGGTGCGAGCAGCGCGCCGATGGCAAGCCAGATGTTCGAGCGGTACCTCACAGGCAGGCGCCGCTTCCAGCGGAGGCGTTCACGTGCTCATCCTCCAAAGTTCGGAATGCCATACTCCTCCGCAGCTTGTTGGGCACAGCCGAAGTATGCTCCAGACTCCCGAAAGGCGAGTAGATCCTCCGATGTCGCCGGGGCTGGTACGTCGAGGCCTGCATCCCGTAGACACTGCGCAAGTGCCTGCCTCGCGTCATAGAGCCCCTGCTCGGATGGCTGGTTCTGAGCTGCCCAAGCCTGGTTTATGCCGTTCCAGTGCTCGGCGTAGCACGCATCCGCTTCCGAACTCTTTTTCTCATCGGACTCCCGATCGCCAGACGATTGCCATCGCGCACCGATGGCATATGTGCGCGATTTGGGCTCTAGGTTGGCCTCACCTTGCATGCCTGCATCGTTTATGCATTGCACCGCTCGTAAGGCGGCGGTTTCGTACTCCGCGAAGGTTAGTTCCCCGTCTCGCAAGGCAACCCGCTGCGATTCGCTCGCCTCGTCCCATGCCGTATTCCAAAGGTGGCGGTCGACGGACGATCTTGGCTCCGGCACTGAGTCGGCGCCGCACCCAGATGCAACCACCGAGAGCGCAACCAGCAATATGGCCAGTGGCGGATGGTTCAACGTGGATCTCGTCAAGTCTTCGGTCCCTCCGTTGATGGAACTCTGCTGATCTCGGCGTTTCTCTGAGCGAGGGGCGCGCCGAGATCACCTCCTGTCCACGACATGAAGTGCCACGTATCCTCCCAATCGCACGATCCTCCCGGACCTGCTCCTTGGGCAAGGTTGTACGTCTGGTAACCTGTACTTGGCGGGTCAAAGATAGACCCGCTGTTGTAGTAGAACTTGGCATCCTGCTTGCGGTAGCAGGGCCCTCCACCGCCCGTCTGGGAGGTGCCCGAGTAGACACCGTACGGGTGTTGCGAATCGCCCAAACCGTACCCGATGCAGTAGCCACCGTGGTTCAGGGTACCAGTTGTCTCGTAGGTAGCAGCGAAGGCAGTGCCGGTAAGCACGAGCAGGGCGGTAACCACCCCGGCCATCACGCTTACCCAAGCCCGGTTGATGTTGGCGAACTTCATGCAGGCCATCCTCTAGACAAGTGTCGCCGCGCGACGCGCTCGCAACGTAGCCTGTGAAGGCGGCGAATTCACTACCCGACCGTAAAGGACCAAACGTTATCGCTGGGCCGCCCTCCACAGCCTCACAGCGGCCTCGACGTCACACCACCATGGATCGCCGAGTGCCACGAGCGGCCCTCGGCGCTGTTGAGGCTTGGTGGGCGCGCGGGTCGCTTCCAGGCAGTGGCCAGCGAGCATGGCATCCGTCCCAAGAAGACCCGCCCCTATAGGCCCCAGACCAACGATAAGGCCGAGGCCTTCAACAAGACCCTTCAGCGCGATTGGGCCAGTTCGTCCCGAGGTGCACGCGCACGGCAGTCGGCAGTCCTTCGCCGCCGTAGGTAGCGACTGCACCCCGATCGAACCGCGTGCGCACCCACTCAAGAAGCGCGTCGCCCCGAGGTGGCACATTCGCTTGCATGCGAGCGGTCTCAACAGTCGCCATCCACTCGGCGCGTCCTTCAAACCCACCGTCCTCCCACACCTTCGCCTGCGTGAGAACTTCCCCGTCCCGCAACGCCAGAATCTCGACGAACCGCATCGTCCGCGTCATTCCTGTGGTCCCCCTTTGGCGCCTTTTGACCGAATCCGGACGAAGACGCGAACGGCGCAGCCGGCGCTAAACGGATCGGCGGTCACAGCTCCCCTTCCGTCACCGACTGCACTGCCGCGCGGAGCGTATCCATGTCGAAGGGCTTCTCAATCATCGCAATCCTTTTCCTGTCTGCGAGATCAGTGGTCAGTTGGCCAACGCCACGCCCACTTATGAGAAGAGCCGGAATATCGGGCCGAAGTTGCCGTACCTGCCGGAGCGCCTCTTCACCAGAGAGACGGGGCATCGCGGCGTCAAATGCCACCAGAGTGTAGAGGCTGGGATCCAGGCTGAAGCGGTCCAGCGCCGCCTGCCCATCAGCCACCAGGTCGACACTAAAGCCGAAGACTTCCAACGCCCGGGCGATCATGATCCGCACCGACACCTGATCGTCGGCAACGAGGGCGCGCCCTGATGCCCTCCAGGCCGAGTCGGGCACCGCTGACTGCCCCTCGCCGCGGGCAACGCGACTCTCGATCGCGGGGAGCAGGAGCCGGAAGGTTGAACCGCGGCCCGGTTCGGTAGCGACAGTGGGGGCGCCGCCGTGCCCCTGGGCAATGCCCCGCGCCGCCGCCAGCCCGAGGCCACGCCCGTTCGCCTTCGTCGAGAAGAACGGGTCGAAGATCCGTGCACTCGTGGCGGCGTCCATCCCGCAGCCCGTGTCGGAGACTTCGAGGTAGATGAACTCGCCCGTATCGGGCAACCGCGGTAGCGCCATTTGCGAGAGTTCGAGCTTTGCTGTGTTCACGGTCCCGCTTGCAATGGTGATGACCCCAGGTTGATCCCCAATCGCATCTGCCGCGTTTACAACGAGGTTCAGCACCACCTGGCGAACCTGGGTCGCGTCGGCATCGATCACTGGCAGCCCCGGGGCGAGGTCAAGTTGGAGCACCGTCCCCGCAGCGACCGATGCGCGCAGGAGCTGGGTGATCTCCTCGACGACAGCATTCACCGAGAACGGTTCCTTGCGGACAGAGCCGCGGCCGGCATACGCCAGCAGTTGGCGGCTGAGTCCCGCTGCCTGCTGAGCAGCTGCCTTGACTTGCTCGATGGGGTCAACCACCGCCCCATCGGCGACCTCAGTGAGGACGAGGTCCGCGTTCAGGAGGACCGCGACCAGGAGGTTATTGAGGTCGTGTGCGACACCGCCAGCGAGCACAGCGAGGCTCTCGAGCTTCTGTGCCTCGCGAAGCGCATCTTCCGTACGACGCCGGTCGGTAACGTCCCGGAAGACAACAAGATGCAACCCCGATGAGAACTCAGTGGCAAGATCGTACTCTGCGTCGCGGATCCTGCCATCCTTGCACCGGAATGACGCCTGCGCTGCCGTCGTGTCGCCCAACTCCATCTGGTGCGCTGGTGAGCCATGCGCTGCGAACAGGTCGGACAGGCGGCGACACGCGAGTTCGTCCGGGGCGTAGCCGGTAAGCCGCCCAGCTGATGGATTGGCGTTAACGATCCAGCCCTCATCCCCGACCACCAGGATGGCATCCTGAATCCAGCCGAAAATGGCTTCAAGCCGTTCACGGTTGCGCTCAAGCGCCTCGTGCGTTCGCAACGCGTCAGACCGCAGCCGTCGCTGCTCGATCGCCCGTGCGATGGCCTCAGGGAGTCTTGCCAGCCGATCCTTTAGGAGGTAGTCGGCTGCTCCTCGTCGAATGCAGTTGACAGCACCATCGTCGCTCAACATACCCGTGACGACGATGAGAGGAACAGCTATCCCCGCCGCGGCGAGTTCGTCGAGCGCAGCAAGGGCATTGAATTGGGGCAAGTTGAAGTCGGCGAGAATGACGTCGAGATCGGCGGAGAGATGGGAGACGAAGCCGTCTCGGTCGGCGACCACCACGGCGTCAGGTGCGTAGCCACCGCGCCGGAGTTCGTGAACCATGAACTCGGCGTCGCTTTTCCGATCTTCGAGGATGAGCACGCGAAGCTTGCCATCCATCTTGAGCCTCCATCTCCTAGGTCGGAGACTGGTTGAGTACCAGCCAGTAGAGACCAAGCTGCTGAATAGCCTCAGTGAACTGGTCGAAATCGACCGGCTTCACGATGTAGCTGTTGACCCCGAGGGTGTAGCACTCGTGGATGTCCCGATCCTCGCGGGAAGATGTCAGGGCAACGATCGGTATCTCGCGCGTGCGCGGATCCGCCTTGACCTGTCGAAGGACCTCGATCCCATCGACCAGCGGAAGCTTGAGGTCCATGAGCACGACCCTGGGCCCGTTCTCGCTGTCCCGGCCAGCGTACCGCCCGCGCGCGAAGAGAAAGTCCAGCGCCTCGACACCGTCGCGGACAACGTGAATTCGGTTGGCGAGGTGGTGCCGCCTGAGGGCGTGAAGCGTCAGCTCGGCATCGCTCGGGCTGTCCTCCACAAGCAAGAACTCCACCGGTTCATCTGTCGTTGGCGTTGTCATTGGCGTTGCCCCTCCGCAGGCTAAAGTAGAAGGTTGCCCCCTGGTCGGGCACGGCCTCGAACCAGACTCGTCCCCCGTGTCGCTGGATCACGCGCTGAACGATGGCCAGCCCCACGCCGGTCCCCTCGTACTCGTCAGGGCGATGCAGGCGCTGGAACACGCCGAATAGCTTGTCACTGTAGCGGGAGTCGAACCCAACACCGTTGTCCCGTACCGAATACTCTGCCATCTCGCCGTTGACCCACCCATCGACCTCGATCCGTGCTGTATCGCGGGTACGGGTGAATTTGAGGGCATTATCAAGCAGGTTCTGGATCACCTGCCGGATGAGCGTAGGGTCGGCCTCGCAAGGCGGGAGCTCGCGCACGATGAAGTCCACCGCACGTCCATCCAGGCTGGCGTTTAAGGTGTCAAAGACCTCCCGGAAGAGCCCGTCAATCCGCACGTGGCGGGCCGTCAGGGGGGTTCGTCCCATACGCGAAAACGTGACCAGGTCGTCGACAAGCTCGCCCATCTGGATCCTTGATGCGGATCCAACGACGGCCACTCTCGATGAGGCCCGTGCGACGGAAGTCGCTCATGGCGCGGCTTGCCGACTCCGTCGTCGTACCTGACATCGCCGCGAGATCCTGCCGCGAGATCGGTGTGTCGAGTAGCAGACCGCCTTCGCTCTCCACCCCCAGTTTCTCTCCAAGTTTCAGCAGGGCAGATGCGATTCGCGCTTCAACGGGCATGGCACTCAACTGGGAAATCGTTCCCTGGGCGTCCTGCAGACGCCCGGCGATGATGGCGAGGACGGAGAGAGCAACCTTCGGATACCGCTGCAAGATGCGCTGAAAATCGGTGGAGCTCACCCCGAGCACGCAGCATGAGGTCTGCGCCTCAGCGTCTTCCAGGTACTCGCGCGTCCCCAGCTCCGGAAGGCTCCCAAACATGTCGCCGGGCCTCAGGATATCAAGGAGAATGTCCTGCCCGCTCGCGGTCCTGCGGATGAGCTTCACCGTCCCGTGCGCGACCACGAAGAGGCGCTCAGCCGCAGCGCCGCTCATATAGATGGTTTCCTGTGGCTCGTACCCGAAGGCGGAGAACAGGTCGTTCACCGCTTCGAGTTCGTCCGCTGCAAGGTGGCGAAAAAACGGCACTGCGCCGAGGATCTGCAACCGGTGAGCGATGGTGCACCCGTGCGGGCTCACGTCCTCCTCGCGCACCGGCGTGGTCCCGGCGTCCTGACTTCTGTCCCACGCCGGGATCGTCGGCGCCTCCGGTGTGCCTGTCAAAGCCCCGCGGCCCCGTCGCCACGCGAATCGCCGCCTCCGCGACGGTTAATTGATGCAGCGCATTCAAACCGCCGCGGACGTGGCATACGTTCGAGGCACGGCCCGCGCACGAAGCACCGGGCACTGAATCCGGAAGGAGAAACTCGCCCATGTCCACCATCACCCAGCCCCTGCGCGAAGAGCACAAAGAACTCCTCCCGCACATCGAAGCGATCCGCACCGCCGCCAACCTGATAGGGGAGGCGCCCGCCGACGTGGTCACGGAAAGAATCGACGCCTCGTACGAATTCCTCACCCGCCACCTGCTGCGGCATGCCCGCGCCGAAGAAGAAGTGCTCTACCCCGTGGTCGCCCGTCTCATGGGTGCCCCGGAGGCGACGAAGACCATGAGTCGCGATCACGTCGAAGTCGAACGCCTCACCGACGAGCTCGGAGCACTTCGCGCCCATCTCTCCGGTTCCACCATCGACGCTACCCAGGCGCAGAATCTCCGAGCCGTCTTGTACGGCCTCTCCGCGTTGGTCGGTGTGCACTTCGCCAAAGAGGAAGAGGTGTACCTGCCGATCCTCGACGAGCGCCTGACTGAAGCCCAAGGACGCGAGCTCTTCGCATCGATGGAAGCGGCTGCTACGGCACTTTTGTGAGGCCACTTATGACTTGGCTGTCCGGTGATTCGAGGAGCGACTCCCTTGGCCCACCGGACAGCCCTCCCTCGAATGGACAAGCGAATGAACACTACGCATAGACCCGTACTCTATCCCAGACGGCGTTCGGCAACGGCTCGCTCGGGCGAATACCGGATGGTCACGGCTGAATCGATCGACCAGCGGATGTATCACGCGCTGCGCGGCTCACTGCGCCAACCGTCACGGGGGCGAAAGTGGCACTGGGCATCCACCGTGTCGGAGCATCTCGACAGGTCGGTCTACAGCCTCCGGGGGTACCGAGGAGAGGTTCGCGGCCCTCACTGGGACTACGAAGACCTCTGCCTGCAATCGCAGTGGATGGTACCGCGGATTCGGAAACTCATTGCCACCTTCGATGAGGCCGAGGCCAACACCAACACCCCTGAAGCAGCAGCTGGCGGAGGTCATGGCCGGACCGTGCAGAACTGGCGGACGAAGTACGCGGCCATGGATTCAGGCTGCTGTCGCTCCTCCGTCGCCCATTTGACGAAGAGAACGAGATCGAGTTGGAGCGGTTCAACGAGCCACCAGCGTTGGATTGAACGGCGGCCAACTTCGTTCACTGTGGATTCCTTCCCATGATTTGGCGCTGGAGCCGCAGCGGTGAGACGACGAACCGGCACCAGGCGGGAAGACCCTTGTGGGTTGGTCCACAGGGGCAGCTTCCGTGCACCGCTCCGCACAGCCGAACAGGACCCATGCGATCCACCGGAAACAGCCCCAACGACCCTAGGCTGGCCTCTCACCCAGGCAGACCCTCACCGCACGACGACGCCCGCGCGTGGCAAGCGTGCGGGCGCTTGAAAGGAGCTTGATTGTGCCTCCACATTGCGACTCACTCGATGGGCCGGTGGTTACCCCTGCCCGGGTGGCGCTCGACAAGGGCGACGTCAGCATCGTTCTCCCGTTCGTTCCGCCGGAGGGCGAAGCAGAGGTGATCGCCGCCTTTAACCGGTCGCTACCCCTGCACCAAGCCGGCGACGGCGCGAAGGAAGTGGGTGATCTTCACTTCTTCGAGACGGTTGTGCGGGTACACCGTGCTGGCGAGGGAGCCCCGTATACCGGGCTGAAGCCTGCTGGCCTGGACCCAGGCCCCATCATCCCCCTGGCCGAGCGCGCCATTGAAACCGGCTCCCCGGAGGAGTTCCTGAATGCCCTTACCCAGGTCGTGCGCGAGGAGGTGCTCCGGCGCTTCGGGGACGTGATGCGCCTGAAAGCACACGAACACGGCCCGGTACCCGAGGCCCGCGAATACGTTGAAGCGATGCTCGGACTGGTGGTGTACTCGCACAAGCTCTACCTCGCGGCCACGGCCGGGCCCCATGACGGTGTCCACGAGCACGGCTAGTCCGGCGGAGGCGGGCACAGGGGTGGCGCCCGTGGACGGCCACGACCTGCGCGGCCTCTGGCTGGCCCTCGCCGTCTACGGTGGTGTCTTCGCAATGAAGATGGCGGTGTTCTTTGCCACGGGCATCACCGTTATCTTCGCCGAAGCGCTTCACACCCTGAGCGACATCTTCATCACCTCGCTCCTGTTGATTTCCGCCATCTGGTCGAGACGCAACGCCGACGCGGCGTACATGTTCGGCTACGGGCGGGCACAGAATATCGCGGCGCTCGTGGCCGGGACGCTCTTCATCTCCTTCACCAGCTACACGCTCTACGAGGAATCCATCCCTCGGCTCTTCGGCGATGAGCCGGGAGGCTTCGAGAATGTGGGCCTGGCGCTCGGTGTCGTCGTCGTGTCGATGGCCCTCAGTGCGATCCCGCTGTTCACGCTCTTCCGCCAGAAGACGAAGGGGCCCGCCGCGCGCGCGCAACTGGTCGAGTCGCTGAACGACGAACTCGGCCTCGTCGCCGCACTGGTGGGCATGCTCCTGGCCGTCAACGTGAGCGGCTTCGCCGACCCGATCGCGTCGATCGTGGTTGCGACGATCATCGCCTTTAACGCCGTCGGCATCCTGCGCGATAATGCCGGCCTCCTCCTCGGCCGTTCTCCCTCCGCCGACTACCTCGCCTCGATTGAGAGCCGTGCGCTCTCCGTCCCAGGCGTACTGGCGGTGCGCGACCTGAGGGCCGAATACGTCGGATCCGGTGTCGTGCATGCGCGGGCATGCGCATCGCCGTCCGAGGAGAGATGTCCGTGGAAGAGGCTGGCCGCATCACCGAGGAGGTGCGGCGACGCGTTCACGAGGCAGACGACACGGGCTACTGCGTCATGAGCGTCGAGCCGGCGATCTCGACGGACGAGCCGTACGCTGTTGCAGAGTTGTCGGCCGTGTCGAGGTGAGCGAGGCCCGCGGTCGCGAAAGCCGCTGCGCCTCCTGTGGCACCTTCGAAGGCGGCGGAGCTAGGAGAAGAGAGCCTCGTGCAGTGAGGGGCACGGAGCGTCACTGATCGACTGTGTCGCCAGTGTCCGGATCGGTGACTGACCCCGGTCTGACATGCAGGCGGCAGTGCCCGTACGAGGCGGGCACTGCCTTGCCCTCGTACCGGCCCTCAGCGACCAGCGTGAGCGGGCGCCGAGGGAGGTGCTCCACCAACCTGAGGCTCGTCGTGGCTTCCTTCGATTGAAATGCGCGGCAGGGCACGATCCAGCCAGCCAGGCAGCCACCAGTTCCATCTGCCCATGAGCTCCATCGTGGCGGGCACCAGCAGCAGGCGGACCACTGTCGCATCGACGAACACCGCGACCGCGAGCCCCAGCCCGAACTCCTTCACGACCCGCTGGTCGTTCAGGACGAAGCTGAGGAACACCACGATCATGATTGTGGCCGCCGCCGTGATCACGCTCGCCGTCGATGCCAGCCCGTGCGCGACCGACTGCGCGTTGTCCTTCGTGCGCAGGTACTCCTCGCGGATGCGGCTTACCAGGAAGACTTCGTAGTCCATGGAGAGCCCGAACAGCACCGCGAAGAGCATCATGGGCAGGAATGACTCGACCGGTCCGGTCTTGTCCGCGCCCGTGAGGTCGAGCAGCCAGCCCCACTGGAACACGGCGACCACGACTCCGTAGGCGGCGCCGATTGAGAGCAGGTTCATCAGAGCTGCCTTGACGGCGATCACCAGCGACCGGAACCTGAGCACGCTGGTGCTGTTCGTCCTGAGCATCCCCCTGTTCGACATCCGCCTGGGTTCGGCTGACGCCGGCAACAACCCGACGTCCTCGACGATGCGCCGCGCCTACGATCGGACGGCGGAGGCGTTTGGCCCCGGCGCGAACGGTCCGTTGCAGATCGTTGTCAACGCCGGCGACGAGTCGGAACTGCAGCTACTCCGTCAGGCCATCTCGGCCGACGACGGGGTGGCCTCGGTCGGAGAGCCGCTGACGAGCCCCGATGGTCGCCTCACGATCTTCTCGGTCATCCCCGAGAGCGCGCCACAGGACGGCGAGACGACCGACCTGGTGCACCGTCTCCGCAATGAGACAATCCCCAGGGCGGTGGGGGCGGGAGACGCGGACGTTTACGTGGCCGGGACCACCGCGCGCTACATCGACATCGCCGACCGGATCGGCGCGCGGTTGCCCCTGTTCTTCGCCATCGTGATTGGGATCAGCTTCCTCCTGCTGACGATGGTGGGCCGAAGAATACGTAGGGGCGTTGCATGATGCGCTGCCCGAGTGCGTACCAGGGGCTCCCTTCGTGGTGGAGGCCGGGTTCATCCCGGCGGCGGCCCTTGAAAGAGAGGATGCGCATCCCGGCGAAGCCCAGGAGCGCGGGCAGCAGCACAATGGCCACGAGCACGGCGAGCGCGACCATGAGGGCCGCGGCCACGCCGATCCACCCGACGAACGGGATACCCATGAACGACAGTCCGAGCAACGACGTGATGACCACACCACCTGCGAAGATCACGGACTTCCCGGCGGTCGCGAGTGCGGTCCCGGCTGCTACCTCGATCGACATGCCACGGGCAACGTTCTCCCGGTGCCGGGCGACGATGAAGAGCGCGTAGTCGATCCCGACGCCGAGACCGAGCATGGCCGCGATGTTCGGACCAAACTTGCTGAGCTCCACCACGGATGTCATGGCGAAGACCGCGGCAAAGCCGGCAGCCAGCCCGAACAATGCGGTGCCGACCGGCAACGCGGTGGGGACGAGCGTGCGGAATAGGACGTTAGCAGGAGGATCCGCTCGGCCGACCTGAGGAAGGCCGCGCCCACCGCCGACGTCACCCCGCGAGGGTCTCACCGCCATCGATGAGGATGACGTCGAAGCGCTCCTGCAGTCCGGAGACTGCCCCGGCGATGGTGTCCGCTGCGACCGGGATGGTGACCGCGACCTCGTCGGCGTCGAGCGCTGGTCCCGAGGCGAGGTCCGGGCCTACCACCATTTCGCCGGCGTGGATGGTTGTGCTCGTCGTGCGGCCCACCGCCGCTTCCAGGTCCGCCTCTGTCAGCGCCATCGATGCGAGGCCGCCGTCGAGACGCACCCCGCCGATGCGGAGGTCGTCACGCTGGATGGCGTGGCCGGGACGGATGTCCCTGGTGGCGACCAGGATCGGCGTCGTGTCCGTGGCGCTCCGCCACAGGAGCAGCCCGCCGGCCAGCGACACCACAACCAGCAGGACACCCGCGAGCATCCTGCGGTCCACGCGAATGGGAAGTGCTACATTGGCCCGGCGGCGCACTCCGGGCAGCGCCGACACGGTTCGATCTCCTGCATGGCACACCTCACGGCGGGGAATGAGGGGGCGACTGGCCGCAAGAGAATGCCATAACGTCGATGCCCCCGATCGGCGCCTGAGAGCCTTTCGCAAGGTATCTGAACGTTCGCGCGATGATTTTACTCAACAGCCAACGACATCTTGCCGCCCGTTTGCATTGGTTAAGGTCATGCGGTCGGTTTCGGCAGCGAACGCTTCCTCTGCTCACTCGCTGGCCGCGGAGCCTCGGCTGTTGGGTGAAAAGGGACGAATTGCTCTCGTGGGCGGTCGAGAAAGACGCGCTCAAGCAGCGGGCACTGCTCGCGCGCAAGGTCGGAGCCCAGTGCCTGGAGGTCGGCGATGCCGTCAACGCGATCGAGCGCAAACTGCCCCCTTGCAGCCGCTGGGTTGATCCGGAACACCCGGGGCTGGTCGTCGGTGTGGCCCGTCAGCAGCTTGGCGGTGCCATGTGACGCTTGCGTCTGGCCAGAGAGCAGCAAATCGACACCGGACTGCAGGAGCTGCCACCAACCGGCATTCCTCGCGATCGGGCGTTGATGAGTCTCTGTGCAGCCGAGGCTCAGGATGAACAGCCGATCCCCCGGCCAGCCCAACAAGCCGACGGCCTCCACGGCCGCCATGCCAGCCGGGTTGTTGGCCCAAATGCCGCCGTCGAGCAAGGAGACCCCGGAGGGCAACGCCCAGCTCGGAAAGTAGAGCGGCGCGGCCGCTGTCGCGAGCGCGACATCGACGGCTCGCTCTCGCCAATCGACCTGTAGGCGGGGATGGTGGGATGTCTTAAAGACATAGACCGTGTGGCGGGAGCGCTGGAAAGCCGGGATTACGAGCCGCGTCTGACTGTCGCCAAGTCGCCGTTCACCGAAGGTCGCCCGTAGGGCCGCCTCCAGAGGGGTCGAATCATACTTCGCGCGGCGCCAGTGACTCAGGGGGCCACGAAACCTGCGGCGAGACTCGAAGATTGTCGGGCCATCGTCACAATAGAGCTTCAGGATCTCCGATGCCGGGATTCCGAGGCCCAGGCCGAGTGCGATGATCCCGCCGGTCGAGGTGCCGGCGATGAGGTCAAAATGATCCACTATCCGCTTGCCGGTGGTCTCTTCAATGCTGGCGAGGAATGCGGCGGGCAACACGCCCTTGATGCCGCCACCATCGATCGCGAGCACTCGTCGTTTGCCTTGCTCGCTCATGAGGTACTCCCGGGTGCACGCCCCCACCCTTCCATTCGCCCGTTGCCAGCCAGTCCTCGAACCAGAATAACCAGAGGTACGCCCAGGCGACGGTCGTCTGGACGAGCGTGAAGGACGGGCGCCATTCCCGCGCTCCCGGGAGGAAGAGGCAGAGCCGAACTGGCGTTTCGGAGTAGACGTGGGGAAGCGGGGTTCCCCCGGCGAGTTCGACCAGGTCGGGGGCGAGAACGATGACTTCCGGCGATCGCCTCAGCACGTAGGTCAGGCGGAGCCGATAGTCTCTCCCAAGCGGAGAAGGCCGGGCCGTAAATTCCGATGACAGCGAGTTCCGGAGCATGCGCCCGGTCCCTTCCCGGGTAAGCGGGCTGGAGAGCAGGACGCGATACTGCTCCTCGATCGATAGCGGCCGAGCGCCGGGCGGTTTCGTGACGCTTCCCCCTCACCTTCCGAAATTCGTATTGGGCCGTGGCCTTACGGACCCGGATACCCGGCCGGCCATGACACCCGTGGCTGCAATGGAAAGCTTGCCTTGAGTCCGGGCCTCCTCGACCGCCTTGGTAGTCGGCTCAATAGCAGCGCGCGCTTCCTGCTCACCGAACGCCCTACCGATGTGACGCTCGATCGTGTCCTGGCCTGCAATCTCCAGGAGCGTTCTAAGGTCACTGCTGGCCATCTTGTGCCAACTGACGAACGCGGATGCCAGGTCAGGGTTGGCATTCCACTTCTCGGCGAAGTTCTCGCCGGACGTTGTCGGATTAAGGACGAAGTAGCCCGACTTCCCCAGGGGCGGGGCATCGAAGAAGTGCGGCAGCCGCTCGACAACGTCGAGCACGACGTCAAGCTCGGTCGCGTAAACCCCTGTCGCGGCGCATGCCTCATAACTGCGCGCGGCCAGTGTCGTGATGATGATCGAGATCGGCTTGAGGTCCGCGTCCTCGCCGCGGAACGCCAAGTCACGGTGGCGCTTCAGTAACTGGACGGTCCTTCGCAGGATGCCCTTCAGAGGGGTCTGCGCCGGCAGCGGTTCTATCTGGGCACGGGTGCCCTCCGATAGTTCCTTATGAGCGAGGATCGACGGCACCAGCGTCGCGCGCGCGCTAAACCAGTCGCAAAAGCCTAGTGGGTTGGTCGGCTTCCACATTCGCGCTTCCCTGTCGGGCACCAGTTCCCCGCCGCTCGCGCAGGTTGGGTTCGGAACCGAAGGTGTGATGTCCAGGTGAAACTGCCCGGCATAGCGGAGCCGCCAGCAACGGTTCTTGGGCTCGAGCATCTGCCGGTAGGTCGCATGTTCCGCCAGCCGCCGGCCCACTGCGTTCCGGACGGTCGCGGGGCCGACCATCTTCGCCGAGACCGGAAATCGGGCCACCAAATCGATGTCGTGCTCGTCTCGACCCTCGGGCCGCACCGTAGTTCCTAGCGCGGCCGAGCCCTGCGGATAGATGTCGCAGCCCCGGAGGAGGGGGTCATCCGCCGCCGCGAGAAACGTCGCGACAGCGCGATAGTGGTCTTCGGCGTCGCCGAATTGTGTCGGGGTCAACTCGAGCGCTTGGCAGATGCGTTCGAGGAAACCCAGGAGTTGCGCTTCTCTCAGGTACGGGACGGCGGTTGCTCTCATCATTGCCCCAAAATTGCTTAGGCGAGTAGGCCTTCTCCTCGAAAGGTTAGCACATCCGTGCTACTGTACGGGCCGTTGGCCAAGACGCTCGGTGGCGGCGACTGTTACGCCTTCTGACGTGCTACGCTGTTTGGCGTAACACGGTTTATGGTTGCGCGTGATCGAGCGGTAGTCAAGTATGCGCAACAGGAATCCAGCGAGGAGACCCGCCATGACACAGATCGAGGGCGGACTGGCCCGAGCGCGGGAGCGCGCCCGCTATTCGCAGGATGATGTGGGGGCCGCTCTGGGCGTGAGCAGGGCAATGGTCAGCTACTGGGAAGCCGGTACGCGGACGCCCAACGACCGGCAGCTCGCGGCCCTCGCACGCCTCTACGGCGTGGGCGCCGCTGACCTGGTTGAAGGACGGGACGTGGAGCCGGCGGGGGCTGACCTTACGGGCATGCTCCTTCGCGCGGACGGCGGGATTGACCCTGCGTCTGCGCCAGGCGTGCACGAGTTTGTGCTCTTCCTTGAGCGTTACGCCGAGCTTTCCAGGCTTACCGGTTTGCCCATCCGCGGCCTCCGGCAAAGCCCATTCGTGCATCGGGCGCGGTTCGCCCAGAAGGATGATGCCCGGCGCAAGGCGGAAGAGGTTCGCGCTCACCTCGAGCTGGGTATGGGCCCCGTTCCCGATATCGACGCTGTCTGCGACATGCTCGGAATCACGGTGTACCGCGCGCCCCTCGGGAGCGACCTCGCGCAGGCGCCGTCCGGCGCGTTCCTCAACCATCCCGAGGTAGGGTTCGCCCTCCTGGTTAACCTCGACATGACCGTCGGACGGCGCCGATTCACCGTCGCTCACGAAATCGCCCATGCGTTGTTTCACAGCGGTGAGGGACGATGGGTTGTTTCCTACGGCAAGAGCCCCCGCGAGTCGTTCGCGGATGAGTTTGCGGGCGAGTTCCTGATGCCGAGCGAGGGCGTGCGCCGCTTCATGGAGGAAGCGGGCCTGCCTCCTCGAATCACCGACGCCGTGCATGCGATCCACATCCAGCGATACTTTCGCACCTCGTTCCCGACCACGCTTGTGCGCCTGCGACAGATGAACGCGATCACTTCCGCCGCTTACGCGCAGCTCCGCGATGACGTGCAGCCCGTCGCGCTCGCACGATCGCTTGGATACCCGATCGACCCGGAGGAATACGCGCAGGATTCGGAGCTATGGCGGATCCGGCGCTTCCCTCGCGCCTTTCTTCGGATGCTGAGGGAGGCCGTCGTCGAGGGAATCATGTCTCCGCCGACCGCCGCCTCTTTCGCCGGTCTCTCGAGTCCCGATCTCGTCCAGATCCTCGGCCAACCGCTGACCGGCGGCGGCGAAGAGCCCGAGGAGCTACGCACCGAGTTCGCAGAGTTCGAGAAGACTGGTGTCGTCTGAGCAACCATCCATCGTCGACACAGTCGTCCTCCTCTACCTCCTGCTCGTGGGTCAGGAGGCACTCCTGGCCCGCCTCCTGGGCGAGCCGCTACGGGTACCCCTGGCGGTTTACGACCCTGAAGAGCGGTCGCTCCCTCCGGAAGCACTTCGCCATTCGGATCTCCTCTCGGAGATGCGTCAGGCGATCCGTCACTACGAAGTCGCCGCCCGCTCGGACCTCGCGGCCGACCAGTTGCTGCAACGAGTTCGCCGCATCGACCTGCTGTACGACGAGGCGGCGCTCGAGGTTGTGGAGCTGAGCCCTGACGAGCGACTGCTCGCCGCCCGCCTCCAAAGTCAGCGAACGGCTGCCGAGTACGGCATCCGGGTACCGCTCGGCCTCGGGGAGGCCGCCTGCGTGGCGATCGCCTTCACCCGTGGTTGGACCATCGCCACTGACGACAACGCTGCGCTTACGACCCTTGGTGCACTGTACGGACACGACTACGAGTACGAGCGGATCCGCAAGCTTCTCGTTCGCGCTGCGGGTGAGGGCCTGGTCGCCCCAGCTGAGGCGCGCGAGATCCACGACCAGATGAGGCAACTCGGCTTCTGGGACAGCGATGTGCTCTTCGCGTAGTGCCGGGTCAGATGCTGCCTTCCGCTTCGGTGACTCGCTCGTCGATGCGATCCACGACGACTGGCACGAGACGTGGTCGGGAATTCTGGCTCCATCCAAACGACGAACGGAGTGCCTGAGCGTACCCAAGTGCTGACGTGAAGCGGGCAGTGTGTCTGGGGCCGATGACACTTCTCGACGACATATCAGTTGCACTCCAATTCTGTTCCAAGCGGGCCGTCCCTAACCTGAAGTTGACCGTCACGGACTTTGCCAACCGCGCGAGCAGCCCCGTGCCACCGAAACACCCGCCCGGCCGTGGCGCCGCGCGAGCCGGCGAACGCTGGTCCGAGCAGTACGCGAAAAGAGACTCCCAGAGGTTTCCGCCATCAGTCGGCTCGGCGACTCGCAATCTGGCCCCGTCTGAACCCCAATTGGAACAGATCGTCAGCAATTGGAACGGATGGCAGGGAATCCTGGAACGGGATTGGAGTGGCCACGGGTAGGCTGGCCTCCAGAAATCGCGACTTGCCGGTGTTGCCAGACCGAATGACCGGCACGGAACGCCCCTCCGGGACGTCAGCAGGGATCTCTCCCGCAAGGAAAACGAGCTCGCTCTCCAGGCTGAAGTCGAACCAGGGCAGTCAACCGAAGGAACCCAGAAGCAGGAGGACCCGCCCACGTCATCAACCCAGCATTCAGCCAGCACAGACGATGAAAGGAGACCAGCAGCCAATCGAGCGACCGCCCACGATTCACTCAACCACGCATTGAAACGGCCGTAACCCGCCGCATGTAGCGAGAGGTCCCCGGCCTTGCAGTGCCCCTCCCGGTCATCCGGCCGCGTTGAGGTCCTGCTCCAACGAAAGCCTCACACGATCCCGCTTCTCTCGCAGAGGCAGGAACCCGTGCGGGGCTTTCCCTGCGTCCATCAGATCCCCTGAAAGGAGAAGACATGTCATCGAGACCCTACCGGGTGCGGGAGGAGGGATGGCTTATGCGTCACATCCGTCTCGCCGCCATCGTCCTCGCGGTCTGCTCAACGGTGCTCGTCGCACTGAAGAGCTGGTCGTTCTGAAAGGCCAAAAGGAGGGATCACATGGCCACACGACGCCGGTCCAGGCAGCAGCAGTGCCTGCTCTGCCGCTGGACCATCGCCTGCCGGGAACAGACCCGGCGCATCCTCATCGCCAGCGGCCACAAGGCCCAACAGGCATACCGCCGTGTCCGGGGGCGGCGCCTGACCGTCATCGTCGACGCTCCGCGCCGTGAAGGCTGGCAGCTTCGGCGACTCATCCGGCGGACCGCCCGCGGCTACGCGAAGGCCCTTGGCGTCTCGCTGCCAAATGGGCTCGCCATCATCGTCCAGCGCGTCGTCCTCGACGGCAGGCAGGTCAACGGCCTGCTTACCGCATACCAGTCGGACAGCGAGAAGCGCTACGTCATCCAACTCGCGCTCTCAGTGAACGGGCGCGAGGTCGGCGACGGGGAACTGGTTGCAGCGCTCCGTCACCAACTCTCGGCGGTGTTCGCCGACGCCATCGGCAAGCCCGTCCTCAGCCTCGCGCTCGACTTCGAACGCGGCGCGTCAGACCAGAGTGGCGGCTCGATCGTCGAGCTGCGACCCCAGCCCGGCGTGGCCGCCAACGGCCACGGCCAGGAAGGGGATCCCTTCGCCCTGTCGAGGGTGACCGACTACCAGGAAGGAGAGGCATCGTGAGCCAACCCGTTGTCCTTCGGGACCTTGCCGAGCTTGCCCGCTACAAGGGCGAGTTCGCGGGTGATTCCGAGCCAACCATCACGACCTTGGTGGCCCTCCCACCGCCAGTCCTCGACGACCAGCCAGACCAACTCGTGCAGGCCATCCTGCGATCGGCGCGCGAGCTGCAACGGCTCAGCGAGCAGGACGCCGCCGCCCGGCGCGAGGCCGAGACCGTCCTCGAACAGCACCGGCGGCTCCAGCAGGAAGCCGGCCGCTACCGGCAGATCGAACGCGACGCGCGGGAGGTCGTCGATGGCGCTCTCAAGGTCGTCGCCACTGCCTTCCTCACCGCTAGCCAAGCGGAGGCCGACCAGCTCGTGACCACCGCCTCGGCGGTCGCGACCGTCGCCGCCAACCGGCTCAAGGCCGTGGAAGCGGAGATGGCCGACATGGAAGGGCGGGAAGACCTCTCGCGGCTGCTCGCAATCGAGCGGGAGGAGCGAGAGGCGCATCAGCGCGAAGAGCAAGCCCTCGCCGCAATGGAGCGGGCGAAGGCGCTTGCTTCGGAGCACAAATATAACGAGGCCCTCAGGCTGCTGGGTTCGCGTGTCAAAGAGAATCCCAACATGCCTTCACTGGCCTCGTGTCATGACACCATCCGGCGGCAGGCGCACGCTGTCAAGACCCTCG
>JADYYG010000041.1 GCA_020853755.1 Dehalococcoidia bacterium
GGGCGGGGCCTCGGGACAGCCCTTGCTGACGCGCGGGCCTGTGCGGTATCCGAGCCGGCAACTGCCGCAAACGCACATAGATCCGACCGTAAGGGAGGCGACGCGGCCACGCCTGCGAAACGGTTCGCTTCATGAACACCGTCGCACACGGGATCCCGTTCGGGGTTCGTCCCGGTGTTGCGACGGCTATGGCCAGCCTTCAACCTGCCACGCCCCGGGGACGGCGGGGCCTCCCTTACCGTCGGAACCAGGACTTCGGGTTTGCTCGCCGCTGTCTCGCTGGAGGAACGATCCGCTTACTGCCGTGCGCGGTTCCCTTGCCAGGGTGGTGAAGGCCCGCCGGGCGGGGCCTCGGGACAGCCCTTGCTGACGCGCGGGCCTGTGCGGTATCCGAGCCGGCAACTGCCGCAAACGCACATAGATCCGACCGTAAGGGAGGCCAAACGGCCACGCCTGCGAAACCGTTCGCTTCATGGATACCGTCACACACAGGATCCCGTTCGGGTTCGTTCCGGTGTTCGTGGCGGGCCGCCGGCCGGGTGAGCCTCGGGACAGCCCTTACTGACGCGCGGGCCTTTGCGGTACTCGAACCGGCAATTGCCGCAACCGTACATAGATCCGACCGTAAGGGAGGCCAAACGGCCATGCCTGCGAACGGTTCGCTTCATGGACACCATCGCACACGGGATCCCGTTCGGGTGCGCCCCGGTCTTGCGACGGCTATGGCCAGCCTTCAACCTGCCACGCCCCGGGGACGGCGTGGCCTCCCTTACGGTCGGATCTAGGAATTCGGGGATGATTTCTGCCGAGCGCGGGTCCTTGTTCGTGGCGGCCGCCGCGCCGGGTGGGGCCTCGGGACAGCCCTTGCTGACGCGCGGGCCTTTGCGAAAGGGTGGTGGTTCCGGCCGCCCGGTGGTTACGCCTGCGCTTCGCCGCGCCGGGCGAAAATGCCCACCTGGAACCGCGGGTGCCACACCATCAGCCAGGTCACCCCGCAGAGCGCGCCAAGCATCGCCAGCGTCGTGCGCGCGCCCAGCGTCTCGGCGATGACCCCGGCGAACAGGAGCGGCAGGATGACGATCGCGTCGCTCGTGGTCGCGTGCACGGCGAACACGCGCGACTGGAGATGCGCCGGCGCGGCAGCGGTCAGCGCAGCGCGCGAACTGACGAGCGAGACGCTGAGCGTGGCCCCGATGAGGAAGGCCACCGGTATCGCCACGACAGCAGCCGTGTTCAGCGATGATTCGAAGCTGACCAGCGGCGGCACCTGGCTGTACACGAACGCCGCGCTCACGCCGTAATCGAGCGAGGCGAGCGCGAAGACGGCCACGGCCATCCCCGCGATCGAGAGCCGCATTGCCCGGGTGGCCCCTTCGAGCGTGAGACCGGTAGCAGCCCACGCCAGCCCGATGGCCGCGCCGGCCATGCCGGGAATGAGCACCAGCGCAGCCCCGTCGGGTCCGAGCGAGAGGTCCTGCCGCAGGTAGAGCGGGAACGCCACCATGACCACATGGCTCACGAGTGACTTCACGGAGTTCACCGCGAGGGCATCGCGAGCCGGGACCGAGTGGGCGAACACCGCGAGCGTCTGGCGAAGGCCGTCGAAATGGCGTCCAGCGCGCACGGTTACGGGCAGGACCACGCCTCGCAGGCGGGCGGCCAGCAGATTCGTCAGCAGGACATGGATGAGCATGATGCCGAGCGCCCCGGCGATGGCCGCTTCCGTGCCGCCGAGGAGGTAGAGCGCCGGCGTGACGATGAAGAAGCCCGCCGCCTGCCCGCAGTACTGCATCGCCACGAGGAACGAGTGCACGCGCCCCGGCGACTGGTGGCAGAGTGCCTTCACGAGGGCCATCTCGCCGGTGCTGTGCACCTGGGAGACGGCGGCGTAGGCGAACGCGAGCCACGCGATTTCGAAGGTCGAAGGATTGCTGAGGAGGGCTATGGCAATGATCGAGGCGCGAAGTGCGGCCCCGACGGCGAAGCCCTTGCTCGCTCCCAGGCGGTCGGCGAGCGCGCCCCCGGGCAGCCCGAAGATGATGGACGATGCGGCCATCGCGACGATGACCGAACTGAGGCCCATGGCCGAATGCCCGGACGTCCCCGCGATGACGAGGATGGCCGCGAGGAAGGTGTTGTGCGCCACCTGTCCCGAGAAACGCGCGCCGTAGTAGAGGGCAAGAGGAGACCGCATCGGAGCTGTGTCCAACCTGTTCACTTCCCGGTATTCAGGCACACCTGCATTAACGGCTCATGTGAGCCCCCGCCACAGCGCCCGCCAATCCTGACCCTACCATTCCCTTCGATTCCGGCGGGAAATCTTTGCGAAATCCTTCACGAAACCTTTCAAAGATCAGGGTTTCCCCACCGCGGGCCGGGGCGCACGGGCCGGGCGTTCGCCGCACGGCGGCACGTCGTGGTCTAATCAGCGGCTCATGAACGGGCGACTGGCCGAACTGGGCACGCGCATCCAGGTGGTGGGCCCGAGCTGCGCGGGGAAGACAACGCTCGCAACGGAGCTGGCCCGGCGGCTCGGCGTCGAATTCATCGAACTCGACGCGCTCTTCTGGCTGCCCGGCTGGACCGAACCCGACCCGGCGGACTTCGCACAGGCGCTTCGATGCGCGACGGCGGGCGAACGCTGGGTTGCCGCCGGGAACTACATCCGCCATACCGTGCCGGTCTACTGGGAGCGGCTGGACACCGTGGTCTGGCTCGACTCTCCGCTGCGCGTGACCATCCCGAGGATCCTCGGCCGCTCGTGGCGGCGCTGGCGCCGGCGCGAACTGCTCTGGGGTTCGAACCACGAGCAGTTCTGGCAGCAGCTCAAGGTCTGGAACCCGAAAGACTCGCTCATCGCCTACAACGTCCTCAGGCGGAAGCAGCAGCGCGAGCGCTTCGAGGCCCTCCGCCGCGACCCTGCGCTTGCGAACATCCGCTGGGTCCGGCTACGCAGCCCAAAACAGGCGCGGCGCTGGCTCGAATGGCTCGGCGCCTGAGGCGGCTGGCACTACTTCGCGCAGTCGTCCGAAGGGATAACGAGCCGGTGGCCAGAGAACAGGGTCACCGTGCCGTCAGGTTCGGCGATGCTGCGGAGATATTCCCGCGGCAGCCGGGCGATGAAGGATTCGGCGCAACTCACGCAAATCCCGTGGGAAATCAGCGGCCCTGTGCCGGAGACTCGCTCGTTGCACCAGGCGCAGACCACTGTCACGTCTTCGGTCATGGTTCGAACGTAGCACCGAACAAGTTCGAATGGGGTTCGGAACTGGCCGGATCCACCGAGTTGCCCCGCGCCCGCCACCGGTTCGTCACGAACGCGCCCTGTCTCACGTGGGGAACTTCCCGAACGGGAATATCCCCGCGCGATGTTCCCGGTTGGGACCTTTCCATGTTCCCAATCGGGATCTTCCCCGATGGGCGGCCGCGACAGGGACCGCCATGCTGACGGCGATGAACGACGACTTTCCGATCCTCGCGGCCGTGGCGGCGCAGCCCACGCACCCCTACGCGCTCCTCGATCACCTCGCCGAATCGGGCCTGCCCGTGACCCGCAGCACCCTCTACCGGCGGGTCGATGCCCTGCTGGCCCAGGGCTGGCTGAGCGCCACCGATGTGCGCGGCGAGAATGGCCACTTCCGGCGGGCGCTGACGCTCACCCGGCGCGGGCGAGAGCAACTCCTGGGCGATTGCCGCGAAGTGCTGGCCACGGCAGCGCTCGAAAGCCCGCTCTTCGCGCTCGCCATCGCAGCCTTCGCCGATGCCGGGCCGGAAGCGCTGGCGGCCATCCTCAAACCGCGCATGGCCGCCGCGGCGCGCACGCTGACGACCGAAGAGCTGGCTCTGCGCAACGTCACGGCTGGACCCGGCGAACTCGCCCGTTCGCGGCGCATCGCCCACCTCCAGGCGGACATTGCCTGGCTCCAGGGGTTGCTCGGCCGTCGTGTGGTCGAACCATCCAGTGGCCGTGAAGGGCCCGGGGCGCGCGCTTCCGCCTGACCCGGTGCAGCCTCAGCCGCGAGGCATCCCGAGGCCGCGCTGGGCGATGATGTTGCGCTGGATCTCGCTCGTGCCGCCGCCAATCGGGCTGGTCGTCGAGTGCATGTAGAAGCGGGCGAACTTGCCGCCCACGGCATACGCGTCGTCGCGGTCGGTCACCTGGCTGTACATGCCCGAAAGGTGCATCGCAGTCGTCGCGAGGCGCACATCGAGTTCGCTCGAGTACAGCTTCGCGATCGAACTCTCCTTGTTCGGGATCTCGCCGCGCTCCTGCATCGAGATGATGCGGTAACAGATAAGCGCTTCGACCTGGGCTTCGATGGCGCGGTCGGCGAGTTCGTGGCGGGCTGATCTGCGTGTGGCCACGGTGTGGCTACCGAGTTCGGATTCGGCCGCGAACTTCACGAGGTCCTTCACGATGAGCTGGTGGGCCACGCTCGTCGCTATCCCGCTCCGTTCGAAGTCGAGCGTGGTCGTCGCCAGGTACCAGCCGCGGTTCTCCTCGCCGAGGAGGTTCGCCGCCGGGATGCGCACGTCTTCGAAGTAGACCTCGTTGAACTCGTGGCTGTTCAGCATGTTGATCAGCGGCCGGACTGTCATGCCCGGCGTCTTCATATCGACCAGGAAGTAGCTGATTCCGCGGTGCTTCGGCGCATCCGGGTTCGTGCGCGCGATGAGAATGCCCATGTGGGCGTACTGGGCCCCGGAGGTCCAGATCTTCTGGCCGTTGACCACGTAGTCGTCGCCGTCGCGGATGGCGCGGGTCTGAAGCGCGGCGAGGTCAGAACCGGCGCCCGGCTCCGAGAAGAGCTGGCACCAGATGTGCTCGCCGGAAATGATCTTTGGGAGGTAGGCGGCCTTCTGTTCCTCGCTGCCGTAGACCATGATGGTGGGGCCGGCCCAGCCGTGGCCGATACCGCCAGAGCGGGGCGCCCGCCGCCAGGCGAACTCCTCGCTGAGGATGAACTGCTCCTTCACGCTGAGGCCGCCGCCGCCGTGCTCCTTCGGCCAGGCCGGGGCGCCCCAGCCGTGCTCGTTCAGCTTCGCGGTCCAGCCCTTCATGAACTGGGCGAAACCCGCCTGCGCGCGGCCCGCGCCGTTGAACAGCCCCCACTCGGTCGGCCGTCCGGCGTACTCTGCCGGGTACTCCTGATCGAGGAACGCGCGCACGGTCGCGCGGAACGCTGCTTCGCCAGTGCTGTCTCGGAACTCCATGGGGCCCACCTCCGCAATACGCCGATTCTGAGATTCGTGGGCGACGGTGTCTATGGGCCGCCGCTGATAGCATTCGGCGGCCCGAGAGGCCCGGTGCAGGCACGGACTCCGAATGCCATTCGTATTCGATGCTAATTCATCGCACTATTGAGCGTGGCCATTCGCTGCAAGATTTAGGCTATTTATCACACTAATAGGTTGCAGCCCTTGATCAAGCATGGCTAGAATCGGCCCCGCCGCACAGAAGGGGGACGAGTCATGAGCCACGACAACTACTGGACACGGAGAATCCGCCGCCGCAGCGCCCTCAAGGGGGCGGTATTCGGCGCAACTGGCATCGGCGCCGCCGCCCTCGTTGGCTGTGGGGACGATGACGACAGTAAGGGCAGCGCAACAACACCTGGCGGCAACGCAACGGCCGCGGGTACGACAGCGGCCGGTGCAACGACGAAGCCCGCGGCGACGCCCAAGGCCGGCGGCGTCTGGGTCACGCAATCCGCCAACGTCTACGAGACAGTAGACCCTCACCGCACCGTCGCCAGCCCCGTGCTGCAGGTGCTTGGCGGCGTCCAATCGAAGCTCCTCCGTTTCAGCAACCCGAACACCGGCGACCTCGTAGCCGACCTTGCCGAGAAGTGGGAAACGCCCGACCCGACAACGATCGTGCTGCAGATCCGCCAGGGGGTTACCTGGCAGGCGAAAGGCCCCGGCGCTTCGAACCCGGCAGCAAAGGGCGGCCGGCCGCTGACTATGGACGACCTCCTCTGGAATATCGAACGCCAGAAGGCCGGGCTGCTGGCCGACGGCACGAAGGGCGCCTTCGGCCGCAAGTCGTACTGGAGCAAAGTCGATACAGCCACCGTCTCGGGTAACTCGCTCACCCTGAAGCTGAAAGCGCCGGACGCGACCTTCCTCCAGGGCCTGGCCAACGAGTTCAATCAGATCGTCCAGAAGGAATTGACCGAAGCGGTCGAAGCCAAGGCCACCGAGATCTCAGCCGACAAGGTCATTGGTACCGGCCCGTACATCCTCACGGAGTGGGTGCCCGGCAAGACGATCTCGGCGGTTAAGAACCCCAACTACTTCCTCAAGGACCGCCCGTACTTCGAAGCGATGCGCTGGGTGCAGACGTTCGAGGATCCGACCGCCTATCGCATCGCCTTCGAGCAGAAGCAGATCGACTCATTCTCCGACCCGAGCCCGGATACGACGGTCGCCATCTTCAACGCGAACAAGGCGACGAGTTCGCTGCGCTATTCGGGGACAGCCAATACGGTGGCCATCTACCTCCCACGGCTACAGGCCCCATGGACCGATGAACGGCTGATCAAAGCGATCCACCTCGCGGCAGACCGCCGCCAGATCATCCAGCAGCTCCATTCGGGGCTCGGCAAAGTCAGCGGCCCTGTCTCCTGGCTTCAAGAGAAGTGGGCCATCGACCAGAAGACGCTGGAGACCACACCCGGTTACCGCCTGAAGAAGGATGAGGACCTGAAGGAAGCGAAGGCCCTCTGGGACGCCGCCAGCGGCTCGACCCTCGGCGAGATTACCTGGGTGGTGCCGGACACGTGGGCTTCGCGCGCCGGCTGGGGCTCCACCCCGGAGTTGCTGACGGCCATGTTCAACAAGGCCTTTGGCACCACCCAATTCAAGGGCAAGACCGCCAACTACTCCCAGATCATCCCGGCCTGGCAGTCCAAGAAGTTCGATCCGTTCTTCGGCTGGATCCCGAACGTGGAGATCCCGGATGCCCGGGCCGACCTCGTCTCGGCGCTCAGCTCGACATCGCCGGCGAACTTCTGGGGCATCAACGAACCGGACAAGATCGACGCGAAGCTCCAGAAGGCGCTCACGCTCACGGACCAGGGCGAGGCGCTCAAGCTCGTGAAGGAAGTGCAGGACCTCGTCCTCGAACACGGCCAGTACGGCCGCATCATTATGTACAACTACATCGCGCCGACGCTGCGCTGGAACTACGTGCACGACACCGGCCCCAGCGCGGACGAAGGGTGGAATTTCCTGGCATCGAGTCTCGCCCCGCTCGAGACATGGATCGACCCCTCCGATCCCTCGGCGTCCGGGCGTACGGCGCCGACATACAAGGGCCTCTGACGGGCGAAGCCCGGCGGGGCAGGCGCCTGCCTGCCCCGCCATGCCCACGTGGAGGGGTTGTGCATGTACGAGTACGTGGTGCGGCGGGTGCTGCTCAATATCTTCGTCCTCTGGATCGTCGCGACGATGGTCTTCCTCGCGCTGCGCGTCCTGCCGGGGAACTACGCGGTCCAGCAGTTCGCCGGGGCCAACCTCGGCTCGATCGACCCGGAAACCATCCAGATCGCTGAAAAGGAACTCGGGCTGGATAAGCCGCTCCTCCAGCAGTATGGCGAGTTCATCGGCAACGCCGCTCGCCTGGACCTCGGCGAATCGTTCCGCTCCAAGCGCTCCGTCTGGTCGGAGATAGGCGATGCGCTGCCGTATTCGATCGAGCTAGGGGTGCTGATCGTCCTTGTCGGCTTCTCCGTCGCGCTACCGGTGGGACTGATTAGCGCGGTGAAGCAGGATCGCTGGCCGGACTACGTGCTCCGCGGGGTGGCCATCGGCGCACTGGCGTCCCCGGTCTTCTGGACGGCGTCGATCGCGGTGATCATCGTGCTCAAGTTCAAGCTCTTCAACATCGATGTCATCGGCCAGCCCCATATCTGGGAGGATCCCACTGGCGCGCTGAAGTGGTATGTCATCCCGATGTTCGCCGGGGGCCTCGCCTCGACCGCGAATACGATGCGGCTCCTCCGCTCCCAGATGCTCGAAGTGCTGCGCGAGGACTACGTACGCACTGCCCGCGCGAAGGGCCTCCGGGAGCGGCCGGTCATCATGGGCCACGCCTTGCGCAACGCGATGCTGCCGGTGCTCACGGTCATGGGACTGACGGTGGCGACCATCGTCGGCTCCCAGATCGTCCTCGAGCAGATGTTCAACATCCCCGGCGTCGGCCGCCTGCTCTTCCAGTCCATCTTCCTCCGTGACTATCCGCTCACACAGGGGCTCGTGCTTGTGACCACGTTCGTCATCGTCACCACCAATCTCGTGGTGGACATCCTCTATGCGGTGCTCGACCCGCGGGTGCGCTACATATGAGCGCCTCCGACGCCGCCGTCCTTCCCCTCATCGATGACGCATGGGTCAGCCGGCCAACCGGTTGGCGGGCCGTCATCCGGTCGTTCCGGCGATTCATCGCCACCAAGCGGCTGGGCGCTGCCGGCCTCGCCATCGCACTCTTCTTCTTCATGCTCGCGCTCGGCGCGCCCGTCGTCGCGCGTTACAGCCCGGACCAGGTGTTCGAAGCGCCAAACCCCGACTACAAGACCAACCCCTCTATCTCTGACCTCGCGAAGAACCCGAACGTCGGCTCTCCCATGCTGGTCGGCCGCCAGTTATCACCCTCGGGCGAACACTGGTTCGGCACCGACAACGCCGGGCGGGACATCTACGCCCGGGTGGTCTATGGCTCGCGGCTCTCACTGATCGTCGGCTTCGGCGCGTCCATCTTGGCGGTCGCTGCGGGCGTCGTGCTCGGAGTCCTCAGCGGGTTTTACAAGGGATGGGTCGATCTCGTGCTCCAGCGCTTCATCGATGCCCTCCAGGCCTTCCCGGCCATCGTCCTCCTGCTCCTCCTCGTCCAGGTCTCTGAGCCGTCAGTCCGAAACACGGTGATCGCGATGGGCATCGTGGGCATCCCGCTGACAACGCGGCTCGTCCGGGCCGGCGTGCTCGGCATCTCGGCGAATGACTACGTGCTGGCCGCCCGGTCTGTCGGCGCTTCCGATGCGCGCATCATGGCCCGCCACGTGCTGCCGAACATCGCCGCCATCCTCCTCATCATCTTCTCCATCGGCATCGGCGCGTACATCCTCTTCGAAGCAACCATCTCCTTCCTCGGCGTAGGCCCGCGGAACGTCGTCTCGTGGGGAAAGATGGTCCAGGAAGGGCGTGCCGCCATCGACCTGCACCCGTGGCAGTCGATCTTCGCCGGGGGCGCCATCGCCAGCCTTGTCGTCGGGTTCAACCTGCTCGGCGACGCCCTTCGCGACTGGCTGGATCCGCGGCTGACCGGCCGCTGATGCCCTACCCCGCTTCGCCGGCGCCGTTGAGGAAGCGGGTGGCTTCGGCCTTGAAGCGCGGGCTGCGGACGGCGCTGATGTGTCCTTCCTCCGGGAGCGGCACGAAGGTCGCGTTCGGGATCGTCTCGGCGAGGGCTTTCGCCGGCGCGAAGAACGGGTCGAGCGTTCCCGCGGCCACCAGCACCGGCAGCGAAACGTTCGCGAGCGCGGCGACGTCGAGCGGCCGGCCGTTCTTGAAGACGCCGCGGTAGACGGCCTCGATCGCAATCGGGTCGAAACGGGCGACGTAGCCCGCGAGGAAACGCACCTGTTCGGTCAGCGGGCGGCGAGGCGCTTCGCTGCCCCGGTGCTGGCGTTCGAAGCTGAAGCGCCCGCGCCGTTCGGGGAAGTAGCTGCCCATGCCGCCGATCACGGCTGCGTTCAGGCGCTCGGGGTGGTTGAGCATCAGGTCCATCGTGACCAGCCCGCCCATCGAATAGCCGATGACCCCTGCCTGCTCGATGCCTTCGGCGTCCATAACGGCGAGCACGTCGTTCGACATCGCAGCGATCGAGTACATGCTCGAGGAGTACGGCTTCTGGCTGCGGCCGTGGCCCCGCAGGTCGGGGATAAAGAGCGTGTGGCGACCGGCCAGTTCGTCAGCCCAGCCAGAGGCAACCCAGTTTGAGTATCCACTGGCCGTGTACCCGTGGATGAGGACCAGGGGCGGCCCGCCGCCCATCACCCGGTAGTTGATGCGAACGCCGCTGCGGCGCGTCTGGGGCATGCTTCCACTGTAGCCCGGCCCGGCCGGTGGCGCAGGTTCAGCTCCCTTGCCGGATGACGATTGAAGCACGAAACGCATTTCTGCTATCATCGAACGCAGTCATGGGGGAGTAACCAGTGCGCCACACTCCCGGCGCAGTCGCATGGTCGTCAGTACGCGTCCGTTGGGCGCCGGCCATGCGGGCGAGCCTCTCGCCTGGTGAGACCCTGGCTCATCCACTCGTGGATGCGGCCAGGCGCTCGAAGCCAGGACCGCACAAGGAGGTTTCGCACGATGGATCTCTTCGACCTGTTCGACTTTGATGGCCCCGAGAACGACCGGCGCCGCAACGGCGAAAACGCCCAGGAGCAGCCGCCGCGCAAGGGCGTCCGCGGCTTCTTCCAGCGCTGGATGGCCAGCTTCCGCGACGAGGACGACGACTACGGCCGCCGCGATGGCGACCGTGACCGCGACCGGCGGAAGCGCCAGGACAACGACTTCGGCTGGGACTAACCGCCTCGCACTGCTGACGTCCTGACGTCCCTGCGCCGGGGTGGGTCGCTTGCCGCCTCGCCCGGCGCACTCGCCGCTGCATCTTCCGGAGTCCCCTGTTGCTCGTCGCTCTCCTTCCCTGGGCGCTATTCCTGGCGTTCATCGTGGGCATGCTTGCCCTTGACCTCGGCGTCTTCCATCGAAACGCCCACGAAGTCAGCCGCCGCGAAGCGCTCGCCTGGAGCGCCGCGTGGATCGGCCTCGCCATCGTCTTCAACGCGGGAGTCTACCTCGTTCGCGGCCCCGAAGCCGGGCTCGAATGGACCACCGGCTACCTGGTCGAAAAGACGCTCAGCATCGACAACGTGTTCGTCATCCTGCTGATCTTCTCGGCGTTCGCGGTGCCGGGGGCGTACCAGCACCGGGTGCTCTTCTGGGGTATTGCCGGCGCGCTCGTCATGCGGGCGGTGCTCATCGCCGCGGCCGGGCTGCTCCTCGGCGCGCTCCACTTCGTCATCTACGTCTTCGGCGCCTTCCTTATCTATACGGGCATCAAGTTCCTGCGCGAACAGGAGCACACCCCGGACCTCGAACAGAACCGCGTGGTGCGAACCGCACGGCGGCTGTTTCGAACCACCGAAGGGTACGAAGGCCAGCGCTTCTTCGTGCGAAGGCGCGGGCTGCTCTACGCCACGCCGCTCTTCCTCGTCCTGCTCCTGATCGAAAGCACCGACCTCGTGTTCGCGGTCGATTCGATCCCGGCGATCTACGCGATTACCGATGACCCGTTCATCGTCTTTACCTCGAACATCTTCGCCATCCTGGGCCTGCGTTCGCTCTACTTCGTGCTCGCGGGATACCTCGCCGGGCTTGCCTACCTGAAGCCGGCGCTGGCCGCCATCCTCATCTTCGTCGGCACGAAAATGCTCATTCTCGACTTCTACAAGGTGCCGGCGCTGGCGAGCCTCGGGGTCATCGCGACCATCCTGGCGGTGGCCATTGCGGCCTCGCTGCTGGTGGCGCGGCGAAGGGCCGTAGAGCCCGGAACTGCGGCCTCCGCGGCCGTCTCCGGGGGTTCGTAAGGGGTTCGCCCTTTCGCGGTCTAAACCGAAAAGGGGCATTCTGGACATATGACAGCGCGAACACTCGCGGCGCTTGCCGCACTTCTGCCCGTCCTCCTCTTCACCGCCTGCGGCGGGGATTCGGAGAAAACAGCGCCGCCCACGGCCACCTCGGCCGCTGCCACCGGTGCGGCCACGACGACAGCGCCGGCGACCCAGGCCGCCACCCAGGCGCCCGCTGCCAGCCCGACGACGGGGGCCTTCAACGGCAGCACTGCGCCGGTGCAGGCCACGCCCGCGAGCAATGCCGCAGGCATCCAGGTCGTGGATCTGCGTGCGGCCGCACACCCCGGCTTTGACCGGCTCGTGTTCGAATTCAGCGGGAACCAGGTCCCGGGCTACAGCGTCCAGTACGCCACCACCGCGGTCGCCTGTGGCAGCGGCCAGGACTTGACCTCGTACATCGGCGGCGGCTCACCACCGGCGGCGATGCTGATGGTCAAGATCGAGCCGGCGGACGCCCATGACCAGTCCGGCCAGCCGACGATCGTGCGCGACCTCCAGGCGAACCTCGCAACCATCATCCGCGCGTTCGGGGTCTGCGACTTCGAAGCCCACGTGGACTACGCGGTCGCCCTTTCGGCGCAAAAACCGTTCCAGGTCAGCACGCTCGCGAACCCGCCCCGGCTCGTCATCGATGTCGCCCAGTAGTTCCCGGCCGGCCGGCTGCGATAGCATCGGCGCCTGATGAGGCGAACCGGGTTGCAGCTGGCCGCAGGGGTTATCGGCATCGGCGCAGGCGCATTCACGCTGGTGATCGGCCTGCTCATGCTCCTGTTCGGGGGCGTGCTTGGTGCGATTGACACCACCTCAGGCTCGCTCGCCGGGAGCGGAGCGCTGGCGATGCTCTTCGCCTTCGTGGCCATCGTGGTCTCCGCAGGATTCTTCGTGACCCCATGGGGACGGCCGTTGGCGCTCGTCCTCGCCGTGGTGATGGCGCTCGTGTGGTGGGCCTTCGCGCGGGTGGGGGCCGGGGGTGTGGCGATGGTGGTGGTGCTGCCATTCTGCGCCGCGGTGCTGTGCGGGCTCCTCTCGAGGTCCGGCGAGGGGCGGCCTGAAGCGAACCGCGGACACGCCCCACGGTAGGGAACCGCGCACGGCCGTACGCGGATCGTCACCTAAAGCTGACAGTCCCCCGGCAAGCCGCCTTCATAGATCCGACCGTCAGGGAGGCCCCGCCGTTGCGGTGCGCGCCACGCCAAATGCCAACCATGCGGTATCGATGCAGCGGTTTCCCACGCGTGGCGGTATCCCAAAAGCCAACCGGTTGGCAAGCGCGACGGTGAGCCTCCCTTACGCTCGGATCCAGGTTCGCATCTCCGCTGTCACCTTCCTCGCCGAGCATTGAACTGATTGCGCACGCCACGGTCCGCTCGCTTCCGCGCGCGGTTCCCTTTCCGCGGTGGGCCGGCGGCCGTGGCTCGCCCCCTGGCATGATGGTGGTGCGAACCGTGCCCTTGCTGACGCGCGGGCCTTGGCGGATTCCGGTGTAAGGTAATCGCCATGAACGAAACGCTTCGCTCGCGCACACGTGCCGTCATCACCGGAATGGGGGCGATTACACCCGCCGGCCAGGATGTCCAGACGTTCTGGGACAACCTCGTCAACGGCCGCTCCGGCATCGCCGCGATGACCCTCGCCGACACGTCGCAGTTCGCCTGCAAGGTGGCCGGCGAAGTGAAGGACTGGGACCCGAAGAAGTTCATCGAACACAAGGCGGCGCGCCGCATGGCCCGGTTCGCCCAGTTCATGGTCGCCGCATCCGGCCAGGCGTTCGAAGACGCAGCAATCCACTTCGATAACGAAGACCGCGAGCGCGTCGGCGTGCTCATCGGCAACGGCGGCGGCGGCTACCCGGACATCCAGGAGGGCGCGAAGATCCTCTTCGAACGCGGCGGGATGAAGCTGGACCCCCTCTACCTGGCGCGCAGCCTTGGCAACATGGCCGGGGCGCAGGTGGCGCTGCAATACGGCCTCCGCGGCTACAACGGCACCATCGTCACCGCCTGCGCGGCGGGCACCCAGGCCATCGGCGAAGCGAGCATGCTCATCCGCTCCGGACGCGCCGATGTCGTGCTGACCGGCGGCTGCGAAGCTGGCATCAGCGAACTCGGGCTCGCCGGCTTCTCGGTAATGCGCGCGCTCACCGCCCAGAACGACCCGCCCGAGGCCGCGAGCCGTCCCTTCGACCTCACCCGCGACGGCTTCGTGCCCTGCGAGGGCGCCGGAGCGCTGCTCATCGAAAGCGAAGCGCACGCCCTCGCCCGGGGAGCACGCATCTACGCTGAGATCGCCGGGTTCGGCTGCACGAACGACGCCTTCCACGTGGCCGCGCCGCCCGAGGATGGCGACGGCGCGGCCCGCGCGATGAAGCTCGCCATCAAGGACGCCGGCATCGCCCCGGAAGAGGTGGGCTACGTGAATGCGCACGCTACGAGCACACCACTGGGCGACACCGCCGAGACCGCAGCCATCAAATCGGCCCTCGGCGAGCACGCCGCCCGCGTGGCCGTCAGCGCAACCAAGTCGCTCATCGGCCACGGCCTCGGCGCGAGCGGCGGCATGGAGACCATCGCGACGGTCAAGACGGTCGAGACGGGCATGATCCACCCGACCATCAACCTCAACACCCCTGACCCGAGTTGCGACCTCGACTACGTGCCGAACGTGGCCCGTAAGGCGGACGTACGCGTGGCGCTGAAGAACAGCTTCGGGTTCGGCGGCCAGAACAGCTGCCTGGTAATCGTGAAGTACGAGCGGTAGGGCGCGCTTCGGCGGGGTTGGTGTTACCGGCCAATCCAGGAAGCAACGCCACCGTGATGCGAACACGCACCTCTTCCGGTAGCGCTGCTGGTGGTTCCATCGCGGCAGATGGCACCGATACCAGACGCACCCGGGCCACCAGCGGCGCCTCCCATACTGGACGAGGCGCCACCCCCTGATTCACAAGCGATGCCATCGTGATCAGCATCGAGGCCATTCACATCGTGTGGGTCGAACACCTGCATGAAGGCGGTTGCGGCTCCTGACGAAGGGAAATTCGCACAGTTACAAGTGTCGAGACCCTGGCGAAAGCACGCCGGGGCTGCGGCAGCGGCACCGCCAGCAGCGCCAAGCGCGCCGCCCACGATGCTGCTCCCGCTCTGCTGGGGAGCGGCAACAGCCGATGGAGTTGGCAGTGACAGCGTTGGGCTTGCGGTCGGGCTACTGGTGGCGCGAGAACTGAAAGCCGCGGTCGGACGCTCCGCTGCCGGCGCCGGTTCCTCATTGGAGGGCCAGAAAGAAAAGCCAGCAGTGACAGCCCCCAGCACCAGGGTCCAGGTGACGACCCGCATCAGTGGCTGGATAACCCTCCACGCCGGACGGGAGAGCTTCGGCACCAGAACGGAGACTGTCTGCCCATCTGCGAGAGGAAGGTGGAAAGTGGCCTCCGGTCGCGGAGCCGCCATGCAGAGACGCTTCTCGATCTCGGAACGCACCTCTTCTGCTTGCTTCTTGGCTTCGGCTTCTGCGTCCAGTTCAGGCCTTGAGATCTCCTCCGCGATGTCGGCGGTCAGCCAACTCTCTACCCCCGGGAACCCCCGCGCGAACTCGCCTCGTGCCGAGGCTGCTGCGCTTTGGTACGCCGTCGCGACGCCCTTCAGGTCATCGAGACAGACAACGGTGCGCTTCAGGCTTGAGGGGGACCGGCCCTTCCGCCAGAGTGCCCTGGCGATTTCCACCTGGGCAGACCGTGGCAAGAGACCCGGAACAAGCTCGGCAATGTGACTACGCGTGGATGCCGCCATTCCGATCCTGCCGGCTCGCCAATCGGGATAAACCTTCATCGCGCGCTGGGCGGAGGATTTCCCGAATCGACGTGACCACAATGCGAAGACCATTACCCGCTGGCCCTGGTCAAGAGCGAAGAACTTTTCGATGGTGAGGTCTATGGCCGCACGGACACTGCCTCCGGATAACGGCTGGCTATTGAAACGACTCTGCGGTCTGTAGTACGGCAAGGACGACCTCAAGTTCGGATCCTAGCAGGCGGGGACAAGCCCCTATCTCGCCTCCCTCCCCACCCCCATCCCTCTAGCACTCTCACCGATAGAGTGCTAACATCCTCGTCGCTAACTCTTTTGCACCCACTTCCCCAGGAGGAATTTCACACCTATGGCAGCAAAGGCCGCAGCCAAGTCCGCGAGCAAGACCAAGCTCGTCCCCCTCTCCGACCGCATCGTCATCATCCCCCTCAAGCAGGATGAAGTGACCTCGAGCGGGCTGGTTATCCCCGATACCGCCAAGGAAAAGCCCCAGCAGGGCGAAGTCGTCGCCGTCGGCCCCGGCCGCCTCGATGACAACGGCAAGCGCGTCGTCCTCGACCTCGCCGTCGGCGACCGCATCCTCTACGCCAAGTACACCGGCACCGACGTCAAGATCGACAACGTCGATTACATCGTCCTCAACGAGAAGGACGTGCTCTGCAAGCTCGAGGTCTAAGCGCCCACTGATTGCGCCGGGCAGGCGGAACACCGCCCCCGGCGCACTGGCGTGCTCAGTTTCGAGACAGAGAAAGAGAGAGATAGATGGTTGCAAAGCAACTGTTGTTCGATGAGTCGGCCCGCCGCCGCCTGAAGGATGGCGTCGATGCGCTCGCCGATGCGGTCAAGGTCACCCTTGGGCCGCGCGGCCGCAACGTCGTCATCGATAAGAAGTACGGCGCGCCGAACATCACCAAGGACGGCGTGACCGTCGCCCGCGAAATCGAACTGGATGACCCGTTCGAGAACATGGGCGCCCAGCTCGCCAAGCAGGTCGCAACGAAGACCAACGACATCGCCGGCGATGGGACGACCACCGCCACGGTGCTCGCCCAGGCCCTCGTCCGCGGCGGCCTGAAGGTCGTTACTTCGGGCGCGAACCCGCTGGCCGTCAAGCGCGGCATCGAAGCGGCGATGGCCGAGGCCGTGAAGGACCTCCGCAGCCAGGCCCGCCCGGTCCTCACCAAGGACCAGATCGCGCACGTCGCCGCCATCTCCGCCAACGACAAGTACATCGGCGACCTCATCGCCGATGTGATGGAGAAAGTCGGCAAGGACGGCGTCATCACGGTCGAAGAGTCCCGCGGGATCAAGTTCGAAACCGAGTTCGTGGACGGCCTTCAGCTGGACCGCGGCTACGTTTCGCCTTACTTCGTGACGAACACCGACCGCATGGAAGCCTCCATCGAGAACCCGTACATCCTGATCACCGATAAGAAGATTTCGGCGGTCCAGGACATCCTCCCGGCTCTCGAGCGCATCCTCCAGATGACCAAGGACATCGTCATCATCTGCGACGACGTCGACGGCGAGGCGCTGGCCACGCTGGTGGTCAACAAGCTGCGCGGCACGATCAACATCCTCGCCGTGAAGGCGCCGGGCTTCGGCGACCGCCGCAAGGCCATGCTCGAAGACATCGCCATCCTCACCGGCGGCACCCTCATCACCGAGGACATCGGCCTCAAGCTCGAAAACGTGACCGTCGGCGACCTCGGTCGCGCGCGCCGCGTGGTTTCGAGCAAGGACGACACGACGATCATCGAAGGCATGGCCAGCGATGAGGCGATCCAGGCCCGCATCAAGCAGATCAAGGCCCAGATCGACGACGCGACCAGCGACTTCGACCGCGAGAAGCTCCAGGAACGCCTCGCGAAGCTCGCCGGCGGCGTGGCCGTCGTCAAGGTCGGTGCGGCTACCGAGGTTGAGCTGAAAGAGAAGAAGGCCCGCGTGGAGGACGCCCTCAGCGCCACCCGCGCAGCCGTCGATGAAGGTGTTGTGGTTGGTGGTGGCGTTGCCCTGATTCGCACGCAGAAGGCCCTCGAAGCGCTCGCTGCCAAGAACAAGAACGACGACGAGAAGGCGGGCATCAACCTGCTCATCCAGGCGCTCGAAGAGCCCACCTGGACGATTGCCGCGAACGGCGGGCTCGAAGGCTCCGTCATCGTCGACAAGGTGAAGAAGCTCAAGTCGAACAACGAAGGCTGGGACGCCGAAAACGACGTCTGGGGCGACATGTTCGAACTTGGCATCGTGGACCCGGTGAAGGTGACGCGCTCCGCCCTGGAGAACGCCGCCAGCATCGCCGCCCTCGTGCTCACCACGGAAACGCTCGTCGCGGAGATCCCGCAGCCGCCGATGGCTGCGCCGCCCCCGCCTGAGGACTACTAGACCCTCGGCGGGCGCTCAACCCGCAACCAGTTCCCCCTGTGCCCCCGGTCCGCTCGCAGACCGGGGGCATTTCCTTGCGCGCTGCCCGGTCTGCCGGAAACCAAAATCGCCGGCCCCTGGGCGGGACCGGCGATTCGGTTGGGGTTGCGGACGGACAGGGTCACAACACGGGTTCCCGGTTCGCCCCAAAGCGTTCGGCCTGGCGGCGTTCCGCGCCCCGGCTGAGCCGGATGAGCGCCTGGTCGAGCCAGTCGCGCGGGTTCGATGGGACGACAGCGCCTGCGCGCTTCGCCTCGGCAAGGAGCTGGTAGCCCGCGAGGTCGCGCTCCCGTTGCTCCTTGCGTTCCTGGATCAGGAAGTCCAGTTCCATTGGTGATTCTCTCCTCAGAAGACTGCGTTACCGCTCATCCAAAGTAGCTGGTAACACGGTTACCTGTCAATAGACTTTGCCGGTTACAGCGCGGCCTATCTGTGGTATTGTTCACGCATGGACGAAGCAGCCCGCGACCTCCTGCTGCAGTTCCTCTGGACGCGTGACTTCGAGGACCACATCGACACGCCGGAGAAGCTCCGGGGGTGGCTGACCGGGCTGAGCCTCCTCGAACCCGAAGACGCCGTGACCGATGATGACGTGCGCCTCGCGCGGCGGTTGCGGGCAGCGACGCGCAACCTCTGTGCGGTCAACGGCGGGGCGGCCCTCGATGAGCGTACGAACGAGGTCATCGACATGGTCAACGCGCTGGCGCCCCTGCAGGTCACGGTCGGGCCATCCGGTGCACTGGGCGTTGCCCCCGGCGGCACCGGCGTCGGCCGGGCGCTTTCGACCTTGCTCGCCCTCGGCTACCAGGCCACGGTCGACGGCGAGTTTCCCCGCTTCAAGACGTGCAAGGCGTGCGGCTTTCCCTTCTACGACGGCTCGAAGAACGCCAGCCGGGTGTGGTGCGACATGAACGCCTGCGGCACGAAAGAGAAGATGCGCGCCTACCGCGCCCGCAAGGCCCTCGGACAGAAGTAGCCCCTTTCGAACGCCGTTCGGGCCCCTGTTATGCTGTGCCGACCCCGCCCGGAGCACGCTGCATGGGAGCATCCACGCCACTCGAAACCCGCGCCGAGGAGTACCTCGCCGCCATCCGCGCCATCTGCGATGAGGTGCGCGCAGCCGCGCCCGAGACCGAAGCCAACCGCCGCATCTCGCCGCGGCTCGTCTCATTGCTCAGCGGCGCGGGGGCGTTCAGCGTTGCTGTGCCGCAGGCCTGGGGCGGGCTCGAACTCGACCCGCTGACCCACGCGCGGGGCATCGAACTGCTCGCCGAGGCCGACGCCTCCACGGCCTGGTGCGCCATGATCGGCTGCGACACCGGCTACGTCTCGACCCGTCTCGAAGAGAGCGCCGCTCGCGTCCTTTACTCAGACCTGGCCGCGGCATCGGTCTGGGTAGCGGCGCCCACCGGCGCGGCAGTCCCGGTTGATGGCGGCTACAACGTGACCGGCCGCTGGACCTTCGCTTCGGGATCGAGCCATGCCCGCATCTTCTGCTTCGGCGCGCTCGTCATGACCGACGCCGGCCCGGAGATGGTCGCCCCCGGCGTTCCCGCAATCCGCGTCGTCGCGCTGCCGCGGGAGCAGGTCGACGTCATCGACACATGGACCACCACCGGCCTGCGCGGCAGCGCCAGCAACGATTGCGCGGTCACCAACGCGTTCGTCCCGGTGCAGCACACATTTTCGATGATGGCGGTCGAACACCCGCGGCCGGAGCCGCTCTACCAGCTCGGGTCGCTGTTCGTCTGGAAGATCGGCGGCGTGCCCCTCGGCATCGCCCGCGGCGCCATCAATGACGTGCTCGCCATCGCCGCGACGAAGCGCACCCTCGGCAACACTGCCGCCATCCAGGAGAGCCAGTGGCTGCACCTCGCCGTCGCCCGCGCCGAGTGGAAGTACCGCCAGGCGCGCAGCTTCTACTACGAAGCCCTCGGCGACCTCTGGGCGACCCTTGCCCGCGGCGAAAAACCCACCCGCGAGCAGGCGGTGCAGGTCCACCTCTCGGTCATCGGCGCGGTAGAGAACTGCACCGAAGTGGTCGATGCGATGTACCGTGCGGCCGGGAGCGCCTCGCTCTACGCGCGGCACACGCTGGACCGCCGCCTGCGCGACATCCACACGGCGGGGCAGCACACCACCTTTGCCCTCGACCGCGTGGCGGACGACGGCAAAGCCCTCCTCGGCCTGCCGACCCCGAACGCGCCGATGCTGAGCGTCCCGAAGTAACGGGAGGGGCGATCAAAGGTGTGGGCGGAGCCTCGGGCCGCCGATGAGTGTGGTAGGATCCCCATCTGGTCAGGCGATCAGGGATAATCGAACCATGATAGTTAATCGGGAACGACGGCAACCTGCGCACCCATTCCTCTCTGGAGCGGGGCGGGTATTCGATTTGTTCGGCGTCAAAAGCCGGGTTCTCGACTATGCCGACCTGCCAGACGACCGGACTGCCCTCGCGGGAGACTGGACGGCAGTTGGCTGGCTTCTCCGCAGCAGTATGACTGAACTGGCCGGTGAGGAACTCGACTCCGGCCGACCAGGCTAGTACGAGCTGGCGGAAAGGGACGCACCGCGGGCTATACTCCCGCGGATGGATGAACCCGCTTCCGAGTCCGTGGAGCCAAACCACGGCATGAATACGCCTTCGACTACTGGTTCCGAAGAGGAGAACGCACTCTCAGGAGAGTCTCTGGAACTGATCCAGAGGCTGTTGCGCGTCGAGTCGACTTGGAATGGCCCCATCCCTCCACCAGCCGCGCTGGCAGCGTTCGAACAAGTTCAGCCCGGCCTCGCCGACCGCATCACCAGAATGGCCGAAAACGAACAGTCACACCGGCACTCCACTCAGCGCCGGGCGTTGCTTATCGAGGGTGTTCGAACCATCGGTGGGATGGCCAGTGCGCTCGTCATCACCCTCTTCTCCCTGGCCGTCGCTGCGTATCTCATCGTCAATGGGCACCCCTGGCCAGGGTCACTCTTCGGCGGCGGCACGCTGGTCACCGTTGTTGCCCTCTTCCTCGCCACCGACCGCACGAAAGATCATCCCGAACCCCGGGCGAAGAAACGAAGGAAGTAGCCCCCGCCTCTCCCGCCAGACTCCTGCCATAATGCTGTCACCAGTGGCCCGCACCCACTCGCGCCTCCTGACAAAATGGTGTCAGGAGGCGGAGTGCAAGATGACGTGGCACCGGGGCGTCCCCCTGGTGACACCCCTCTTTCGGAGATACCCATGGACGTCACATCCATCTCGATCCAGGTTGCCAGCAGCGACCCTCAGCGGCTGTTCTCGTTCTACCGCGACGTTGTCCAGCTGACGCCGCAGCCAGAGATGGGCCAGGCCTTCGCGCTGGGGCCGGTTGGCCACCTCCACATCGTCGAACACAGCGCCGTCTCCGGCGCGGCGAAGGAACCGGCCCGCGCCATCCTGGACCTGCACGTCGGAAACATCGATGCCGAGCACGCCCGCCTCGAAGCGGCCGGCGTCACCTTCTCCCGCAGCAAGGGTGTCGAGTTCTGGGGCGGGATCATCAGCACCTTCGTCGACCCGGATGGCAACATCGTCCAGCTCATCGAACACCGCCCGGAACTGGCCCGCGAGGAGAACTGAGATGGCGGTGACGGCAGCGCCGAGCATGAGGGTCTCGCAGCTTTTCGTCAGCGTGGCAAGCGAGCGGCCCAACCGCCTGTTCCGGTTCTACCGCGACACGCTGGGGCTGGCGGAGGCGCAGGCTCCCGGCCTCGCCGTGCAGGCGGGCGGCGCTGCTGTCACCTTCGTTTCCACGGGCGCCATGGCAGCTTCGGGGGTTCAACGGATGGCGCTCAGCCTCGTGGTCGAAGACCTCTCGCTCGAACAGGCGCGGCTCGAAGCGGCGGGCGTCTCCTTCGCCCGCCGCAAGGGCCACGACCCCTCGGGCGCGCGCGTTTCGACCCTGCTCGACCCGGACGGAAACCACGTCCACCTCATCGAACCTCACGAGGAGATGGCCTAGGCATGCGCCGCGCCGACCGGCTGTTCCAGGTCATCCAGCTCCTCCGGCGGCGGCATGTGCTCACGGCCGCCACCATCGCCGAGCAGCTCGAGGTCTCGGAACGCACGGTGTACCGCGATATCGCCGACCTCGTCCGCTCGGGCGTCCCGATTGCGGGCGAGGCGGGCGTCGGCTACACCCTCCGGCGCGGGTTTGACCTGCCACCGCTTATGTTTACTGAAGAGGAGATCGAGGCTCTCGTCCTGGGCACGCGTGTGGTCAGTTCATGGGCCGACGAAGCGCTCGCCCGGGCTGCCGAGAGCGCCCTTGCCCGCATCGAAGCCGCCCTCCCGGACCGGCTGAAAGCGCGCCTCATCGATTCGCGGCTGTTCGCACCCGGGTTCCACGTACCGCAGGGGGTCGCCGCCGCGCTGCCGGACCTCCGCCACGCTATCGACGAGCGCCGCCTCACGCGCCTCGACTACGTGGACATGAAAGGCGCCCGGACCGACCGTATCGTCCGGCCGCTGGGGCTGTTCTTCTGGGGCAATAAGTGGTCGCTGACCGCCTGGTGCGAACTGCGCGAGGACTTCCGCGATTTCCGCCTGGACCGCATCGCCGGCATGGAAGCGCTGGAAACGCGCTTCGAAGCCGAGCCGGGCAAGACCATCGAGGACTTCTTCGCCAGCCGCGGCCACGAGGAGTAGGGAAGCCGCGCGATTCCGCGAAGGCCCGCGCGTCAGCTAGGGCACGGTTTGCAGCACCACCCGGCCGGCGCTGTGCCACGGGCGCCGGCCCACCACAAAAGGGAACCGCGAACGGCAGTGAGCGGATGGTGGCGTAGGTACACAGCCCGCGGGAGCCGCCTTCCTATTTCGCTCCCCCGGAACAGCCATCCAGCGTGGGGACAGCCCTTGCTGACGCGCGCGCCTTGGCGGAAGCGGTGGCGGTTCTGCGTGGAGGCTGCCGCGTAACTCTCCGCGCGCGCGACCATCCGCTCGCTTCCGCGCGCGGTTCTCTCTTCCACCGTCATTCCGCAAAGGCCCGCGCGTCAGCAAGGGCAACGGTTCGCACCACCACTCCGCCGAAAGCAAACCACCGGCGGCGGCCCACCACGGCAAGGGAACCGCGAACGGCAGTGAGCGGATGGTGGCGTAGGTACACAGCCCGCGGGAGCCGCCTTCCTATTTCGCTCTCCCGGCACAGCCATCCTGCGTCGGGACAGCCCTTGCTGGCGCGCGGGCCCTGGCGACCTGGTGGCGGTTCTGCGTAAGGCTGCCGCGTAACCCTCCGCGCGCGGTTCTCTTTCCCCTGCGGTTTCCTTCCCCCGGTTTCCCTTCGCCGCCCGTTTGCGCCATACTCCCGGCCACACTGAAAGGCGGTTCACGTGCCATGCTTAGCCCCTATCGAGCCATAGACCTCACCGATGAGCGCGGCCAACTGTGCGGCCAGGTACTGGCCGACCTCGGCGCCGAAGTCATCCTTGTCGAACCGCCCGGGGGCTCTTCGTCACGCCGCATGCCGCCGTTCGCCGGGGGCGAACCAGACCCCGAGCGCAGCCTCTGGTTCTGGTCATACAACCGAGGCAAGAAGTCGGTCATCGCCGACATCGAATCCGAAGAAGGCCGCGCCCGCATCCTCGACCCTATCCGCAGCGCGGACTTCCTCATCGAATCGTTCGCGCCCGGCTACCTCGACAGCCTCGGCCTGGGCTACGCCGCCCTGCGCGAACTGAACCCTCGGCTGGTCATGGTTTCGATCACTCCATTCGGCCAGGCCGGCCCACGCGCGAACTGGGCAGCCAGCGACCTCACCGTCTGGGCTCCCTCCGGGACCCTCCACCTGACCGGCGACGATGATCGCGCGCCAGTCGGCATCGTGCTCCCGCAGGCGTTCCTCCATGCCTCGGCGGAAGGCGCAGCCGCCGCGCTGGTGGCCCATGCGGCAGCTATTCGCGACGGCCTCGGCCAGCACGTCGACATCTCCGCGCAGTCAGCGTCGATGATGGCGACTCAGTCGATGGTGCTTTCGAGCGCCTGGCACGACGACCCGATTAACCGCTACTCGGGCGGGCTGAAGCTCGGGCCGCTGGTGCTCAAGTTCGTCCAACCCGCCGCCGATGGCTTCGTTTCGGTTTCGTTCCTCTTCGGCACCGCCATCGGCCCCTTCACACGCAGGCTCATGGAAGTGATGTGCGAGAAAGGGTTCGTGGACGAGGCCACGCGCGACAAGGACTGGATGAACTACACGATGCTGCTGGTGACAGGCCAGGAGCCAGCCTCGGAACTGGACCGATGCGTCCGGCTCATCGGCGAGTTCACGGCGGCGCACACGAAGCAGGAGCTGATGGAGATGGCGATGGAGCGCCGCCTCCTCATCGTCCCGGTGAGCACGACCGAGGACCTGCTCGACTCACCACAGCTGGCCGTGCGCGACTTCTGGCGGCAGATCGAACACCGGGAGGAGGGCCGTTCGCTGCGCTACCCGGGTCCGTTCGCGAAATTCAGCGCAACGCCGATCCAGTACGGGCGGCGCGCGCCCCGCATCGGCGAGGATTCGGCAAGCGTGACGCCGCGGCCAGCCACACCAGCGCCACCCGCGGTCACGGGGAAGCGTCCGCTGCCGCTGGCCGGGATCAAGGTGGCCGACTTCGCATGGGTGATGGCTGGCCCCGCTGGCAGCCGCTACCTGGCCGATGCCGGGGCCACCCAGGTGAAGATCGAAAGCACGAAGGCGATCGATACGGCTCGCACCCTGAACCCGAACATGGACCGCCAGGGCGGCCCCGAGCGCTCCGGCCTGTTCGCCAGTGTGAACGCCGGGAAGCTCGGGCTCACGCTCAACCTCGGGACGCCCGAAGGCCGCGAGCTGGCCCTGCGCATGGTGAAGTGGGCCGACATCGTGGTCGAAAGCTACACCCCGCGAGCGATGCGCGGCTGGGGCCTCGACTACGAGTCGCTGCGGAAGGTGAAGCCGGATCTGATCATGCTGAGCTCGTGCCTTGGCGGGCAGTACGGACCGCACTCGGCGCTCGCCGGCTACGGCACGATGGGCGCCCAGATCGCGGGCTTCGGCGAACTGGCGGGCTGGCCCGATCGCGCGCCCGCAGGACCGTTCGGCGCGTACACCGACTACATCGCGCCGAAGTTCACCGCCGCGGCCATCCTTGCGGCGCTGGATCACCGCCGCCGCACCGGCGAAGGCCAGTACATCGATTTCTCGCAGGCCGAATGCTGCCAGCAATTCATCGCTCCTGCCTTGCTCGACTTCCAGGTGAACGGCCACATCATGCGCCGGCAGGGCAACGCGTCGCCGCTGTACGCGCCGCACGCGGTCTTCCCCTGCGCCGGGACTGACCGCTGGGTCGCCATCGCGGTCGAAACCGAAGCGCAGTGGCAGGGCCTGAAGACCGCGCTCGGTGAGCCTGCCTGGGCTGCGAATCCAGCCTTTGGCTCAGCAGTTGGCCGGCTGGCGGCACGCGAGGCGATCGAACAAGAGATCGCCGCATGGACGGCCTCGCGCACCCCGGACGAGATCGAGACCGTCCTCCAGCGCCATGGCGTCCCGGCCTTCCGTTCGGCCACGAGCGAAGACCTCTTCGCGGATCCGCAACTCGCGCACCGGCGCCACTTCATCCAGGTCGAGCATGCGTCGCTCGGCCAGGTCTACGTCGAAAACTCCCGGTCAATCCTGTCGGACACGCCGGCGGATATTCGCCGGGCCGGCCCGGGATTCGGCCAGGACAACGAATACGTCCTGCGCGAACTCCTCGGTCTCAGCGAGGAGGAGATGATCGACTACGTGGCAGCGGGCGCGTTGGACTAGCGGGGATTCAGCAAGGTTCGAACAGACTATCCGAACAGGCGGTCCACTATGTCTTGCCGTGAGGTTCCGAAGTGAACAGCGACTTCCCCGAGAATGCCAGCCAGCGTCCCGACTCGCATCGGATCGTGTCGCGGGATGGTCACGTGATGTTCGCCGCCGAGCTCGGTCGTTAGCCGTAAATGGCTGCCAGTCTGACGAGTCACCTGATAGCCCAATTTCGTTAGCGCCCTTGCCAGCGACTCACCGGTGACGTCGCGCGGAAGCCGCGTCATACCGCGATAACGTCGTCGCGGACGAAGTGCAACCGAACCAACCGGGGGGCCCGCCCCTCTTCGAAGTGGCAGCGAACAGCGTCCCGGACACGCTCATGGAGGGTGGGCAGGTCATCGGCCTCCGTGAAAATTGGCTCCCCGAGGGCCCGCGCAGTAAACCCGCCCTCCGGGGCCTCGTTCACAACGAAGATGATCTCTTCCACTGGGACCTCCGCGCCTTGCTGTTCATCATACCGCCGCGGCCAACGTCACTGCCGTGCCGCCTCGGCCGGTTTCGCCTGTTGCTTCACCACGAGGACGCGGTCCACGCGGCGGCCGTCCATCGCCATCACGCGAAGCTGGAACCCGGGCAACTCCACCCGGTCGCCAACCCGCGGGATGCGGCCGAGACTCTGCATGATGAACCCGCCGATGGTGTCGTAGTCCTCGCTCGCGAGTTCGGCGCCCGTCGCGTCCTCGATATCGGCGATGAGCGCGAGGCCGCTCACGAGCAGGTTCCCCGAAGCCAGCGGGCGCACCGTTTCCATCTGTTCGCGGCCGCCGAGCCAGCGGCCAAGCAGGCGATGGAGCACCTCGTCGGCCGTCAGGATGCCGCTCGTCCCACCGTGTTCGTCGACGAGCACGACGAACTGCACTTTGCGCGCGCGCATCTCCTGGACCGCGACCTCCACGCTCACGGACTCGGGGATGGCGACCGCCGGGACGATGAGACTCCGCCAGTCCGTGCCGCCGGTTCGAAGCAGGCGAAGCAGGTCCTTCGCGTGGAGGACGCCGAGGATGTGGTCGAGGTCGTCTTCGAACACCGGGTAGCGCGCGTGCTGGTGGCGGTCCACCAGTTCGAGCACGCGCTCCAGTGGGTCTTCGGCGTCGATGGCGACGACCTCGGTGCGCGGCACCATGATCTGGTCGGCCTGGATGGCGCTGAACTCGAGGGCGCGCCGCGCGAGCATCAGTTCAGACGTGGAGAGCAGCCCCGCGCGGGCGCTCGCCTGGATGACCAGTTCGAGTTCGTCGGCGCCGAGGTTCGCCTCGTGTTCGCTTGCCGGGTGGATGCCGAGCGGCTTCACCACGAGCCGCCCGGCGCTGTTCATCACCCAGATGAACGGCCGGAAGACGCGGTTGAAGATGGCGATGGGCGCGGCCACCCAGAGCGCCGTCGCTTCGGACCGCTGGAGGGCGAGCGTTTTCGGCGCGAGCTCGCCGAGCACGATGTGGAGCGTGGTGATGAGCGTGAAGGCGACGATGACCGCGGTCACATGCGAGATCGCCGGCGCCCAGCTGCCGACGAGCGCCTCCACCGGCGGCTCGATGATGTGCGCGAGCGCCGGTTCGCCCACCCAGCCGAGCGCCAGTGACGACATGGTGATGCCGAGCTGGGTTGCCGCGATATAGTTGTCGAGGTCATGCAGGGAAGCGAGCAACAGCCGCGCTCGCGATTGGCCGCTGCTGGCGAGTTGCTCGATCCGGCTGCGGCGGACGGCGACGTAGGCGAACTCGGTGGCCACGAACAGGCCGTTCGCCGCCCCCAAGCCCACCACGGCCACCAGCCCGATGATCGTCACAGTTGTTTCCGACATGGGCCTAATGGTAGCGGGTGCGCCGGCAACGGCCGCCCGCGACGGGGGGCCAGCGGCTCAGTGCTGGACGGCGAAGACGTCGTAGGTGACGCGGTCCCCGGTGCTGACGCCGCGGCCGATGGCCTGCACGCTGTTGAGCCAGGCGTAGCGCGGGTCGCCGGTTTCGAAGAGCGGGGCGGTCACGAGCCGGAGCTGGCCATCGATGCGGACGCCGGTCCCTTCGTAACGCATGAAGATCGGTGCGCCGTCGTCGGTGGTCAGGAGGATGCGCACATCGAGCTTGATGCTGCCATCGGCGCGGACGGTCACCCAGTCGCCGCCGGAATTGTCGACCGTCCCGCGCATCTTCGGGCCGGAGAATTCGCCGCCCGTGACGATGGCGATGACGCGCGACCCCTGGGGGCCGTTCATCAGCGTCGCGGACTTCTCTCGGAGCGTGGCCGTGAGCGTGCAGAGGTATTCGAGGACGGGTGTGTCGGGCATGGCGGGAATCTACGGCCCGGCGTGTGAGCCTTGCAAGCGGCGCCGAACTGTCAGGCCTTCGCCTTGCGCCGGAAACGCATGCGCAGCAGTCCGCGGATGTCCTCGGTCGCCGTGCTAATGATCTTGACCTTTGTGTCCTTGTCTTCGACCCAGCGCACGGGCAGTTCGCAGATCTTCAGGCCGGCCTGCTGGGCGAGGATGAGGAGTTCGGTATCGAAGAACCACATGCGGTTTTCGATGTGGGGCACGGTCGCCTGGACGGCCTTGCGGTTGAGCGCCTTGAAGCCGCACTGGGCGTCCGAAATCTTCAACCGCGGGAAGGTCATGCGGATCAGCGCGACATACCCGCGCGACGTGATCTCGCGCTTGAGCTGGCGGTCCGTCTTCGAACCGCGCGCCAGCCGCGAGCCGATGGCCACATCGCAGCCGCGCTCGGCCACCATCGCGATCAGCTCGGGCAGGTGGTTCAGGTCCGTGCTCAGGTCCACGTCCATGTAGCTGACGACTTCGGCGTCACTGTTCAGCCAGGCTTCGCGCAGGGCGAGACCGCGGCCCTTCACGGTCAGCACCAGCGCCTGGACGCGTTCGTGGCGGGCATCGAGTTCGCGGGCCAGTTCCGATGTGCCGTCGTTCGAACCGTTATCAGCGATGACGAGCCGCCAGTCGTACTGCGGGTGCTGTTCGAAGAGCGCGAGCGTGGCGAGGACGCTCTGTTCGAGGACTTTGACTTCGTTGTAGCAGGGGATGACGACATCGACGCGGACCGGCATGGGGCGATTGTCGGCCGGGAGGGCTAAAGGCGCCAACAAGTGTGCTGGTTCACGACGTTAGTGACACTCCCGTGGATGGTGAGATGGTAAAGCGTTGGCTGAGGAACTCGGCGGGGGTGAGTTGGCCGAGAGCCTGGTGGGGGCGGATGTGGTTGTAGGTGTGTTCCCAGTTGCGGAGGTGTCCCTGGAAGCCAGCGACTGAAGGGGTGGCGTCAGAGCAGTTGTAA
>JADYYG010000042.1 GCA_020853755.1 Dehalococcoidia bacterium
GCGCGTTAGCAAGGGCACGGTGACCCCGGCGCAATGCCCGGCGTGTAGGCGGCTGTCCGCGCGGGCCACGATCCGCGCGCTGCCGCGCTGCGGCTCCCTGTCCGTGGTGTGCGAAACGGGTTCGGCCCGGGCATCAACCGTGTGGCCAACCGGAACGTGCCCTTGCTGACGCGCGGGCCTTTGCGACATGGGTGGTGTGGGCGCGTGGGAACGGCGTTTCCCGTGTCTCCGTTCCCCTACTACCAACCTGCACCAGTACTTCTATAGAATGCTCCAATCGAACACATCGACGAACGTGACTCGCACTTCCCCTTTCGTGCTGAAGGTTATCCGTCGGCGGCGTCGGCGGAGCGTGCCCCATGAGAGACGCGCACCACCTCCTGACCCCCGCTGACGGGCGGCCGTACGCCTACCAGGGCGGCGACCTCGATACGCCGCGCGCCGTCGAGGTCTTCAAGGCGGCGCTCCTCAACGTCGCCGATTCGGTGCCCGGGCGGATGCAACTGCTCCAGCAGACCGCGCTCGCGCTCCTCTCGCGCCGCCACCAACTGCTCATCTCGCGCGCGGGCACGGGCAAGTCGCTCTACGGCGACGCCGTCTTCGGCCAGTTCGAAGGGGTCACCTTCAAGGCCCAGTTCACCCAGGGCACCCGCGTCGAGACCATCCTCGGCGGGCTCGACCTCAAGCTCTTCCACGAAGGGAAGCTCTGGCACGACACCACGCACTCGCTGGTGACCGCCGATTTCGCCTACCTCGACGAGTTCATGAACGCGAACGACCTCGTCCTCGAAGCATTGCTCGGCATCCTCAACGAGCGCCGCTTCGCCCAGGGCGAACAGCAGGAGACCGCCCGGCTGCACACCGCCCTGGCGATGACGAACCACCTGAAGTACTCGGCAATCAGCGAGCCGGTGCTCGACCGGTTCATGTTCAAGGCGTCCATTGACCCGCACGGCGACACCCTGAACGACATCCTCATCGACCTCGCCTACGCGAAGCACCACGGCAAGCCGGTCCCGCCGGAGCACCCGATCCCGCTGCACGTCCTGCGCGAACTGGCCGACATCGTCCAGGGGCAGCACGACAGCCGCGCCATCGAATCGACGCACGACATCCTCTTCCTCAAGAACGAACTGATCGAGACGTTCATGCGGCTGCAGGACATCCGCGTGCGCACCTCGCCGGCCCAGCAGGGCCAACACCCGGCCGACACCTATGTGAGCCCGCGGACGAAGGCCGCCTGCCGCGACGTCCTCAACGCCTCGGCCATGCTCCACCACCGCGGCGGGGTCGAGCGCGAGGACCTCTACGCGCTCCGCTTCGTGCTCACCACCATCCCCGGCAACGACCGCTCGATCCCGGATCCTGCGCAGGACACGTTCGCCGAAGCCATCCACACCACGCTCTCGTCGTTCACCGACGCCGACCTGCGGACGGTGAACGAGCTGACGACGATTGCGCAGACCTACAGCTGGTTCGCACACGGCGCACCGCTCGAACAGCAGACGCCGCACAACCGGGTCGTGCGCCTCTTCCTCGCGCTCATCGGCAAGGCCAGCTGGCAGGAAGTCAGCTACGAGACATTCATCGACGCGCTGAAGAACCGCGACATCCCGAACGGCCGGGTGAACGAACTGCGCGAGGAGATCCTCGAGGACATCCTGGAGCACGCCCATGGCGCCTGAAGCCGTGCTTCCGCCGACGCCAGGCACGATCAAGGCCGAACTGCAGGACCTCTACCGGTCATGGCGCATCCTCGACCTCGTGGGCGAAACCGTGAACGAACTGCCGCCGGAGTGGCTGCGCATCCTCGAAATCGCTCGCAACCTGATGCTCCAGCACCCGCTGCCGGGCGTGGAACTGCCGGAAGACGTGGCCCGCCTCGTGTCACCTTCGGAGCCGATCTACACCACCCAGGTGCGGGTCGAACGGAAGAAGCGGGTAGTCTACCCGCTCACCGACGACACCCAGGTCCAGCCCCTGCGCAACCTGACCGACTTCCCGCAGGTCACCCTGCCGGACATGATGCTGCGTGCCGTCTCGCAGGAGTTGTTCGACTTCCGCCTCATTAGCGGCGGCATCAACGGGCTGTACAACATCGACACCGGCCCCGCCGAGCAGGAGTACGACGAGGTCATCGAGGTGCGCGTGCCCACCGGCGGGGTCGCGCGGAAGAAGCGCCAGAAGGTCTACGCCCTGCTCGACGTCTCGAACTCGATGCGCGACGCGAACAAGGAGACGTTCGCCAAGGCGCTCCTCCTCGCCTACCTGCTCATCGCCGCCGAGGAAGGCTCCGAGCTCTACCTGCGCACCTTCGGCAACACGGTCCACGCACGCAGCGACTGCCGTTCGATCGAGGAGTTCGCCGCGCTCGCCCAGCGCATCCTGCGGGTCACCCCGGACGGTTCGACCGACATCAAGGTCGCGCTCGACACGGCGGTCGGCGATATCCGCGCGCTCGACAGCTACAACACACTCGAACACCTCGGCGAAGCGCCGCCGACCGAAATCCTGCTCATTTCGGACTGCGAGACCTACGAGGTGCCCTACCTGCCGCAGGGCATCCGCCTGCACACAGTGCACCTCAAGGGCGGCCGCATGATGAAGGCCTACCGCGAGGGGTTCGAACGCATCCGGGCCGAAAGCAAGACGTTCAACGAGATCGACACGACGCTCCTCCGGATGCCGGATTCGGCGCGGGACCGCTGGCTCCTCGAACAGGACGGCAAGTCGCTCGAAACGAACCTCGCGCTGCGCGCCCTCGAACGTGCTTCGAACCCGGCCGAACAGCAACGCCAGGAACTCCTCCAGGTCTACCGGCGGATGGCCGAAACGCGCGGCAAGCGGAAGAAAGGGGCGCGGAAGGTGAGCGGCATGGCGCTCGCGCCGGCCTTCGCCTTCATGGACGCGCTCCGCCGGATCGTGGCGGCCGTCCGGCGAGTATTCGTGCGCCCCGAGGCCGAGCGCTGGCACGAAGCCCCGCAGCAGCGCCGGCGGACGCCGCTGGGGGTCCGGGTGCGCACCCGCCGCTGAGCTTCGCGGATACGCCCGGATGGCCCTTCACGCGCCGGGCCATTCCCCTGTACCCTACGCGCGGCACCGGGACCAGCCGAATGGCCCGAAGCCGGGGACGGTACCGCGCATGTTGCTCGCGCTCGATATTGGCAACACCTCGATCCACGTCGGCCTGTTCGAAGGCGAGGAGATCGCCCACACCTGGCGCATCGGTGTCGAATCCGAAAAGATGCCGGACGAATATGGCGTGCTCATCATGAACCTCCTGAGCACCGCCGGCCTCGGCGCAGCCGACATCCACGCCTGCATCGTCGGCTGCGATGTGCCGCCGCTGATTCCCACCTTCGAGCAGGTCTGCAGGAAGTACTTCAAACTCGAACCGATGATCGTCGGGCACGGCCTGCGCACCGGCGTCCGCATCCTCTATGACAACCCGAAACAGCTCGGCGCGGACCGCATCATCGATGCCGTCGCCGCCATCAAGCTGTACGGCGCGCCGGTCATCGTGGTCGACTTCGGCACCGCGACCGTGTTCGACGCCGTGAACGAGCAGGGCGACTACCTCGGCGGGGCGATCGCGCCAGGCATCGGCATCGCCAGCGAGGCCCTCTTCAGCCGCGCCGCCATGCTCTACCGCGTCCAGCTCGAACGCCCGCCCGTGGCCATCGGCAAGAACACGATTAACGCCATGCAGTCGGGCATCCTTTTCGGCTATGTGGGCCTCGTCGAAGGCCTCGTGCGCCGCTTCAAGGCCGAACTGACCGGCAACCCGAAGGTCATCGCGACCGGCGGGCTGGCCGCCGCTATCGCCCGCGAGACCGATTGCATCGACGTCATCAACGGCGACCTGACGCTCACCGGCCTCCGCCTCATCTACGAAATGAACGCTGAGTAGCGCGATGGAAGCAGCCCCGGCCATCCTCCCGCTCGCGAACCGGCACATCGCCCTCGGCGTGACCGGCTCGATCTCGTGCTACAAAGCCGCCGACATCGCGAGCAAGCTCCGCCAGGCCGGCGCGACGGTCGAAGTGGTGATGACGCCTGCGGCCACGCGCTTCATCGCGCCGCTGACGTTCCAGTCGCTGACCAGCCGCCCGGTGGTCGTCGACATGTTCGCCGCGGACGAAGCGGAGGCGCACGTCGAGGTCGCGCGCCGCGCCGACGCGTTCGTCATCGCCCCGGCGACGGCCAACTGCCTCGCGAACCTGGCCCACGGGCAGGCGCCGGACATGGTGACCCTGACGGCGCTCGCGACCAGGGCGCCCATCCTCGTGGCGCCGGCGATGGACAACCAGATGTGGGACCACCCGGCAACGCAGGAGAACGTGGTCACGCTGCGCAACCGCGGCGTCGAGTTCGTGGGGCCGGCGGAGGGCCGCCTCGCGAGCGGCCGCGTTGGCCTCGGGCGGCTGGCCGAACCATCGGCCGTCGTCGGCGCACTGCGGATGCTGCTCGGCCAGCGCACGGGCGACCTCGCCGGCCGCCATGTGGTGGTCAGCGCCGGCGGCACCCAGGAGCCGCTCGACCCGGTGCGCTTCGTCGGCAACCGGTCGACCGGGAAGATGGGCTTCGCCATCGCCGAGGCCGCCCGCGACCGTGGCGCGTTCGTGACCCTCGTGACTGGCCCGGTCGCCCTCGAAACGCCCTACGGCATCCACCGCGTCGATGTCGCGACGGTCGCTGAGATGCTGACCGCGCTCGAACAGGCGACCGCCGATTCGGATGCCATCATCATGTCGGCGGCGCCCGCAGACTACCGCCCGGCGAACCCGAGCGAGCACAAGATGAAGAAGGGCGCGGAGGACGGCCTCTCGGTCGACCTGGTGCGGAACCCCGACATTATCGCGACGCTGCCGGGCGGAGGCGTACGCGTGGGGTTCGCCGCTGAAACCCGCAACCTGGAAGAGTACGCCCGCGCCAAGATCCCGGCGAAGCGGCTCGACTTCATTGTCGCGAACGATGTGAGCGCCGCCGGCAGCGGCTTCGGCGCCGATACGAACCAGGTAACCATCTACCACCGCGACGGCAGCCACGAGACCTTCCCGCTGATGACCAAATACGCCGTCGCGATGGCTATCCTCGACCGCGTGAAGGCGCGCCTCTAACCCCTCCCGTTCTCACGGCACTCCAGCGCCCGCGCCGCGGTTCGCCGCAGCTACGCTCGGACACGAAGAAGGGGCCCCGGCTGGCGCCGGGGCCCCTTCACTGGTTGTTCGTTACCGTCCGCTTAGCGGCGGCTCTTCCGGCCGAGGGCGAGGAAGCTCACGCCACTCGTCACTGCCAGCAGGCCCGCGAGAACCAGCAGCAGGTTGAAC
>JADYYG010000043.1 GCA_020853755.1 Dehalococcoidia bacterium
ATCACGATGACCGTCGAACTGATCCAGCCGGTCGCCATCGAAGACGGCCTCCGCTTCGCCATCCGCGAAGGCGGCCGCACCGTCGGCGCTGGCGTCGTCACCAAAATCCTCGCCTAGGCGATTCGGCAAAGGTAAAGCACATGGCCAAAGCAAAAGGCGACCGCATCATCATCCACCTCGCGTGCACGGAGTGCCGCGAGCGGACCTACACCACGCAGAAGAACCGGCGGCACGACACGGACCGCCTGGAACTGAACAAGTTCTGCCCGCGTTGCCGCGTCCACAAAGCCCACAGGGAGACACGGTAACCCGAATGGCACGAACACAACGTCGCCGCACAGCCACGGTGCCCACCACCGGAGAGCAGGCGGCCGGCCAGCCCGCACGGATGCGTGACAGCCTTCCCCGGCCGTCCAGCGCGCCGGTGAGCGCTGGTATTGCCCGTCCGGAGCCGCGCCGGCGCCGCAACCCGTTCGGCTTCCTCAAGCGCTTCGAGCCGCGATTCCTCGCGGACATCATCTCGGAGTTGCGGAAGGTCAGCTGGCCGACGTTCGCCGAAACCCGCTACCTGACGATTGTTGTGGCCATCGTGGCGGTCGCGATGGGCGCCCTCCTGGGCACGCTCGACCTTGGCTTCGGCTGGGTAATCGAAAAGGTATTCTTCTAGAATGAGCAACGAACCGGCGCCGCTGACGGCGCTTTCCGACGTCCGGCCACCGGAGAAGCCGAAGCGTGCTCCAAGGCGCCGTAAGGACGATGGGGCCCTCGAACAAGAACAACTGACTGACGAGGAAATCAACGCCGCCGGCCGCAAGTGGTACTTCGTGCACACCTACAGTGGGCACGAAAACAAGGTGCGCAGCGCCATCCGCGCGACCGTCGAACAGATGGACGCCAAGGACAAGGTCTACCACGTCGTCGTCCCGACGGAAGACGAGATCGAAATCCGGGACGGCCAACGCCGGACGGTGAAGCGCAAGCTCGACCCTGGCTACGTCCTCGTCCAGACCATCGAACTGAAGGAAGGCGACCCGGACTCAGACGAAGCCTGGCACATGATCCGGAATACCACCGGCGTGACTGGTTTCGTGAGCTCGGGCACCCGGCCGGTGCCACTCTCGACGGACGAGGTGAACCACATCCTGCGGGCCATGCGAATGGAACAGCCGCGGATGCGCGTTGGCTTCATCCAGGGCCAGAGCGTCCGCATCGTCGACGGTCCGTTCGAGGACTTCGTCGGCACCGTGGACGAAATCAACACGGAGAAGGGCCGCGTCAAAGTGGTCGTCAACATGTTCGGCCGCGAAACACCGGTCGAACTGGACTTCCTCCAGGTCGAGAAGCTCTAGCCCTTCCCGGCAGTCCTACGAAAACAAGACGCCCGGCAGAACTGCCGGGCGTCTTGGTATTTGGAGCGAGGTCCCGCTTAGAACCCGGCGCGGCCGCCGCGGCCCCGGAGGCGCGGGTCGAGCACGTCGCGGAGAGCGTCACCAGCAAGGTTGAACCCGAGCACCGTGAACGTGAGCGCCCCACCGACGGCGAGGGCCATCCACGGGTTCGAGGTTCCGTTGCGGCGCCCCTCCTCGACCATCTTCCCCCAGGAGATGCGCACCGGGTCGCCCAGGCCAAGGAAGGCGAGGGTGGCTTCGACGAGGATGTACACACCGATCGAGCTGGTGAAGATGACGATGATCGGCGCCGTCACGTTCGGGAAGATGTGCCGCGCCATGATGCGGATGTCGTCCGCGCCAATCGTTCGGGCGGCGAGCACATAAACCTCTTCGCGAGCGGCCAACACGGCGCTGCGCACCACCCGCGTGGAACTGGCGATACCGAGGATACCGAGCGAGATGGTATTGACTGTCAGCGTGGGGTTCGCCACCACCTGGCCGAATAAGAGCAGCAACACGAGCGGCGGGAACGCCTGCAGCGTGTCCATGATCCGCTGGATGATGAAGTCCACTGTGCCGGCGAAATACGCGCTGGCCAGGCCGATCACGATCCCCGCAATTGTCGCGATTAGCGCCGCGCCGAGGCCAACGTAAAGTGCCGTCCGCGAGCCGTGGATGATTCGCGAATAGAGGTCACGGCCGAGGCCGTCGGTGCCGAGCCAGTGCTCGCTCGACGGGGTACGGAAGAGCAGCGGCGTTTCGCCCTTCTGCAACTGCTCAGGCTTTGCCGTGAGGCGGATGGTGGGGTCGGTGAGGCTCTTTTCGTAGAGCGCTTCGTCGAACGCCGGGTTCACCTGGGTGAACACCCGCTCCGGGTCGTAGCGGTCGATCATCCCGCCGAAAATCCCGGCAAACAGGCAGAGGCCAATGATGACGACGCCCACACCGCCGAGCGGCTTGGTGCGGAAGAAGCGGCCGAAATGAACCGCCCAGCGCACCAACACCGGCCGGTCACTGAGGCTCTTCCGGAAGACTTCCGGCGCTCGGCGGTCGAGGACTTGTTCTTGAGCCATGTCGCAGCCCCCTACGAGTACCGGATGCGCGGGTCGAGCACACCGTAGAGGAGGTCGATCCCGAGGTTGACGAAGACGATGAATGTGGCGATGACGAGGACGAACGCCTGTACCACCGGCACGTCACGCGCCTGGATGGCAGTCAGGATGCGGCGGCCGACGCCGGGAATGCCGAACAGCGGCTCGAAGACGACGTTGCCGCTGAGCAACCCGGAGAGCGTGAGTCCGAGGACGGTGACCACAGGAACCATTGCGTTCTTCATGGCGTGGCGCATGATCACGACGCGTTCGCGCATGCCCTTCGCCCAGGCTGTGCGGATGTAGTCCTGGCGCAGCACCTCGAGCATCTGGGAGCGGAGCAGGCGCATGACGCCGGCCGCGGAGGCGAGCCCGCCGGCCACCGCAGGCAGGATGAAGCCCCTGATGCTGGAACCGGGATCTTCCCAGATGAGCTTTGGATCGGTCAGGTCGATCGTCCACCCGATGGTGAAGAGCCCAAACACGGAGACACCCTTCACCACATAGAGCAGCAGCATCGTCCCGACCCAGAAGCTGGGCATTGCGAGCATGAGGATGGCGAAGATGCGGAGGACGTAGTCGACCGACGAGTCCTGGCGTATCGCACTGATGACTCCAATCGGCAGCGACGTGCACAGGCCGATCACGAGCGACATGAAGGCAAGTTGGAGGGAGTAGGGCAGACCGTCCTTCATCCCCTGCAGCGCCGGCTCTCGGGTCTGGTAGGAGATGCCGAAGTCGCCGCGCACCAGGTTTCCAAGGTACGTCACGTAACGCTGGGCCACCGGCTTATCGAGGCCGAGGTCTTTGCGCACAGCTTCGATCTGCTGGGCCCGCAGGGCAGGGTCAGTGGAGGTCGGGTCCTGCGCAGCGATTCGCTGGGCGACGAAGTCACCCGGCAGCACGCTGGTCGCCAGGAACACCAGGGTGGCGACGAGCCAGATTACCGGGATGTTTATGAGCATCCGGCGCAGAATGTAGTTCCTCATAGCTCCCCCTCAGGTGACTGCCCTGTGCAAGGGCAGCCGCGCGTTTCGCGGCTGCCCCCGCAGACTGTGAGCCTAGGCCTGGCGTCCGGCCCAGGTCGGGTCTTTCTGGTCGAACCAGGAGTCGGTGCCGACGAGGTGTGACGTGACGAACGGCGCGGCCTCGGCGGTATGGTAGTAGTTCCAGGCAAGCGTGGAGTTCACGCCCATCAGGCTATAGGGGATGCCCGCACCGTAAGCCTTGAGGAGCTCGCGGTTGACTTCCTTGTTGCCTTCCTGGCGCTTACCCAGGTCGAACTCGGCGACGAGGCTCGCGGTGAGCTGGTCAACCTTGTCGATCTTCACCCCGAACTGGGCGAACTGCGGCTGCGAGGAGTTGTACTGGACGTAGTTGAGCTGGGTCGGCTCAGGATCCGTGATGTCCGTGATCCAGCCGTACCAGATGTTGTTCGAACCGTTCCCGTACTGCTGCTTCACGATCTTGGTCGTGATCGTCGCGTACGGCTGGATCTTGGCGGTGAACGTGTTGCCGAGCACCTTCTTCAGCTGGTTCGTGATGAGCGCGGAACCACCTGAGTACAGGCCCTCCCAGATGTCGGGGATGTCGACGATGATCTCGCCGAGGGCCGGGCCGCCGCCCGCTTCCCACATCTTCTTCGCTTCCGCCTCTTCCTTGGCACGGTCTTCCATGTACCCGGGGAAGGTGATGAGTTCCTTCTCCGTGATGCCGAAGGCCGCCTGGGTGGGCGGGATGTTGCCGGAAAGCGCCGCCTTGCCCTGGAGGAGCGAGTTGATCATGGCCCGCCGATCGAGCGCGCGGAAGATGGCGCCGATGAGGTTCGGGTCGTTCCACGGCTTCGCCCCGCCGTAGTAGGTGCCGGCTTGCGGGTTCGCCGAGAACGCCTTGATCTCCTGGACCTTGCCATCCAGCCGCTTCTTCAGGTCCTCCAGGACCGCGTTCTGGATGGGCGTGAAGGCATCGACCTGCTTCTGCTCGAAGGCTGCCTGCTGCGCCGACTGGTCGGTGAACAGCGGCAGGTACTTCACCGCATCAGGGTTGACCTGGGTGTAGAACTTCTCGTTCCGCGTCAGGGTTGCCTTGCCTTCGGCGGCGAACTCGGTCAGGACGAACGCGCCCGTCCCGATGATCTTGTCCGCCGTGACCGTTGCGTAGTCCTTCTCGAACTGCTTGATCGCTTCCGGCGCCTGGACCTTTGTGTACGCGCCCGCGAGCACGTTCAGAAGGAACGGGTCAGGCCGGCTGGTCGTCACCTTGACGGTCTTCGGGTCGACCACTTCAACCTTATCGACGCTCGCGAACGAGGACTTGCGGTAGAAGTTCGGATCCTCCGTGCCGTCGAGGAGCTTGCCGCCCTTGTTGCGAAGAATCGACTGGGCGATGTCGTCGGCGGTTGCGGCCCGGCCGTTCACCGGCGCCTTGTTGTGCCAGAACAGGTTCGGGCGCACCGAGAAGACGAACGTCTGCTTGTCCGGCTGCTCGACCTTCTCGGCCATGGCGCCAGCAATCTTGCCGTCCTTGTAGCTCTGCCACTGCATGACGCCAAGGTTGGTGTAGCCGAAGAGCACGGCTACCGGGCTGAACCGGCTGCGGTCGATGTCGAAGGTGTCGTAGGTGTTGTTCGAGCTGATGAAGCGGGCAGTACCGCCCTTCTGCTTCGCAGCGGCCGACGGAGAAGCGGCAGCGGTCGGGCTGCCAGTTGCCCCTGATGTGGCCGCCGGGCTGTTGCCCCCGGCCGGTGTGGCATCATCGTCATCGTCGCCGCAGCCGACCAGGGCAAGCGAAGCCGCACCGACGCCGGTGACGGCCACGCCACCAAGAAGCCGGCGGCGGCTGAGTCCTGTGCCGAACGCTCGGCGCTTCCAATAATTGTCTTCGGACACAAATTCCCCCCTAAGGAATGCTCCACCGTCATCGATTTTTTCGCATCGACGACGATAACTCGCGGAGTATACGCACGAGCGCACTTGAGGGAAGGTCTGGGTAAGGGAAACCTGGTGCGGGGTTCGGGAACGGACGCGATTCGGACGTCCATTCCGCGTTGCCGGGAAGCCTATGGCGCGCCACAATGATCGTTCGTGCGCCCGGCAGCTTCGCCGGCGCCGGAACCCGTGGAGGCACGCCATCGAGCGTGCCGCTTGTACACAAGGAGACAAGATTGGCTAAGAAAGTCCGGGCAGTGGTGACACTGCAGCTTCCGGCCGGTAAAGCGAACCCGGCCCCGCCCGTCGGCCCTGCGCTCGGCCAGCACGGCGTGAACATCATGGAGTTCTGCAAGGATTACAACGCCCGTACGCAGGACAAGGTTGGGCAGATCATCCCCGCCCAGCTCACGATCTTCGAAGACCGCTCCTTCACCTTCATTCTGAAGACGCCGCCCGCGGCTGACATGCTGCGCAAGGCCGCCGGGGTCGACAAGGGAAGCGGCAGCCCGCGCCTCAATAAGATCGGCAAGGTCTCGAGCGACGATATCCGCCAGATCGCCGAGACGAAGATGCCTGACCTCACCGCCAACCCCGTCGAGGAAGCCATCAGGATCATCGAAGGCACCGCGCGCAGCATGGGCATCGAGGTCTCCTAGCCATGGCAAAGAAGGGTAAGAAGTACATCGAGGCCGCGGCGAAAGTCGACAAGGCCAGGTTCTACACCGTCGATGAAGCGATCGCGCTCGCCCGGGAGATTCACCCGGCGAAGTTCGACGAAACCGTCGAACTGCACATTAAGACCGGCCTCGACCCGAGGCACGCCGAGCAGCAGATCCGCGGCAGCACCGTGCTTCCCCACGGGCTTGGCAAGGTGCTCCGCGTCCTCGTCTTCACCGAAGGCGAAGCGGTCTCCATCGCCCGCGAGGCCGGCGCCGATTTCGTCGGCAGCGACGACCTGATCAAGCAGATTGAAGGCGGCTGGACAGACTTCGACGTCGCCATTGCCACCCGCGAAATGATGGGCAAGGTCGGCCGCCTCGGCCGCGTCCTCGGCCCGCGCGGCCTGATGCCGAACCCGCGCTCAGGGACCGTCGTCGGCGCTGAAGACATCGCCCGCACGGTGAACGATGCCAAGCAGGGCCGCGTCGAGTTCCGCCTCGACCGCCTGGCAAACATCCATGTGCCGCTCGGGAAGGTGAGCTTCGACGAACAGAAGTTGCGCGAGAACATGGCCACCTTCATCGAGGCGGTGAACGCTGCCAAGCCCAGGGAAGCGAAGGGCCAGTACATCCGCAGCGCCACGCTCACCACCACGATGGGCCCGGGCATCCACCTGGACCTCGCGCAGACGCTCGCTCTCAAGAATTAGCGCCAGCCAAAGGCGAGCCAACGAGAGGGGCGCCCCTGGGGGCGCCCCTCTTTCGTTGCACGCCCGTTTGGCGGCTACCGGAACTCGATCATGCCTTGCATCGAAGTGTGGATTTCACAGCGGTAGTGGTAAGACGTCGCGGTTGCCGGCGCCACGAAGACGAAACTGGCGGAGCCTCCGCCTGGAGTGACCGCGGTGTCGCCACCCGGGACCTTCGCCGTGAACCCCTCATCCGAATAAATCGTGAGCGTGTGCGAAGCACGCCCGGTGTTCGCAAAGGAGACGTTCACTGATCCTGCCGCACCGCCGCCCGCTGCCTTCTTCAGCGTCACCCGCACAGGGTCGAAAGCAAAGTCCCTCGCAGAGATAGCGAGTTCCTGGGGCCGGTCATTCGCAGGGGTGCTTGTCGCTGCCGCTGCCGGCGCCGGCGTGTTCGTTGGCGCAACGGTCGGAGTAGCAGGTGGGACTGTGGTGGCAACCACGGCAGGCGTCGATGTCGCAGCGCTGGGCGTCGCCTGGGCCGCGCTGCTGGAGGTTGAGGGACTGGCTGGCGGTAACCCGGCAGGGGGACTCGTCGGCGTTGCTCGTGCCGGAGAACTGTCGCCTCCGCAACTCCCCAGGGCTCCTGCAAGGGCCACGGTGGCGGCAAGGGTAATGATGGTGATGTGCTTCATGCGCCGGTTACGCCCTGCCGGCAAGTATCGGATTCAGGGCTGCTTACCGTGCGCTTTACCGCGTTCCGGCACGTCAGGCGGTGCGCACAGCCTCTTCGAGCTTCGCAGTCGCTTCGCTGTAGCTCGTGCCGGGTGCGAACGTAATGGGCGCGCCAATACTCACAACCACGCGTGCCCGCGGGTGGGGCAGCCACTTGCCCTCATAGAACCCCGGGCGCACGACATCGATGCGCATGGGCAGGACGGGCGCCCCCGTTTCGACGGCGAGCAGCCCGGTCCCGCTCTTGAACGGCTGCATCGGCCCGATAACCGTCAGCTTGCCCTCGGGGAAGATGAGCACGTGCCAGCCGTCATCGAGCATACGGGCTACGTACTCGAGGCTTTCACGCACGCCCGAGCCTTCCTTCGCGAACGGGAACGCGTTCCCCAGGAGACTCGCCCCGAATCCACGCAACCGGTTCCCGAAGATATCACTGGCCGCTGCGGCGATGGCCACGCGCTGCCGGAAGCCATGGGGCATGCTCTGCAGCAGCATCGACTGGTCGAGGTGCATATTGTGGTTGCTGATGATGAGCGCGGGCTGTTTGAGGGCCCGGAAGTTCTCGCGGCCGCGCACCTCCACGGAATAGCCGAGGCGCAGCAACGGGAACACCATCCCGGTCATGAGCCCGCGCCTGAGTAGCCGCACGGGGCGCCAGCGGGGCCACGTCGGGAACTTGCGGACCTTCGCCTTTCGTTCGCCCCTGTCTACCATCGCACGCAGTTGCGCCACGGTTGTCCGTGGCCCGACCTCCGTATCATCCACATAGACGCCGATTTCGTCCTCTATGGCCGACAACAGTTCTACGCGCCCAAGCGAGTCAAGGCCAAGGTCCAGACCGAGCGCCGAACTCTCCATCGGCGCGGAATCAGCCTTCGAAACCGCTGCGACAAGCTTGAGGAGCGGGTCATCGGTGACCAGTTGAGCGACTGCCGGCCCGGTGTTGCCCTGGTCGGTGATGTAGTCAAGGACAAGGTTCCGCTTCACCTTCAGCGTGTGGGTACGCGGGAAGTCGGCGTCGGGCCAGGCAGACCAGCGGTAGAGTTGCTGCCGGTCGGCGAGTTTTGCGTTGGCGTTGCGCAAAGCAGCCGCGCCGGCCCCTTCCGCCGTTTCGAGCAGGACCGCGTGGAGCCGAACCTCGGAGCCTTCCTTCACGCCAAGCACAACCGCGTCCGTTATGTCAGATTGATGCCGGAGCACCTCCTCGATGTCCTCGGGGTACACGTTCTGGCCGTCGGAGAGGACGATAAGGTCCTTCTTGCGGCCCTTCAGGTAGAGGTATCCATCCTCGATGTAGCCGAGGTCGCCGGTGCGGTACCAGTCGCCTTCGAAGACGGCGGCAGACGCGGCTTCGTTCTTCCAGTAACCGGTAAACACATTCGGACCGCGGGTCAGCACCTCGCCATCCCCGGCGATGCGCACCTGCTGGCCCGGCAAGGGCTTTCCCACGCTGCGAATCCGGCGGTCACTGCGGGGGTTGATGGTCACGATAGGGGCGCATTCAGTGGCTCCATACCCCTCGACCACAGCGACGCCCATCTGCTCCCATTTCACCTGGACCTCGGGATCGATGGCGGCCCCGCCGCTGGCGATGAAGTCGAGCTTGCCGCCGAAGCGCGTGAGCACGCTTCGGAACAGCTTCCGGCGAGCCTTCTCGGGGAGCGGCGTGGCGATCTTGCGCAGGCGGTTGAGCAGGCCCATCCGGCCGCGTGCCGTGGCTTCGCGCTCGATGCCGGCCATCAGCAACGAAAGAACCTGGGGGACGCCCATGATGAACGTGGGTTTCCACTCCTGCATCGTGCGCGAAAGCGACGCCGGCTGGCGGCTCGACGGGTAGCACACGGCGGCGCCGACGTAGATCGGCGCGAAGCAACCGCCAACCTGTTCGAACATGTGGCTGAGCGGGAGCAGCGAGAGCATGCGCGTCTCTCGCCCGATGGGGATGACCGCGATGCCGGACTGGACGTTGGTAACGATGTTCCCGTGAGTCAGCATGACGCCCTTTGGGTCGCCGGTGGTTCCCGAGGTGAAGATGACCTCCGCGAGGTCACCGGCCTGGATGGCCTCCGGGACGACCTTGCCATTGACGGGCAGGTTCATGGTTTCGAGCGTGTGGGCCGGCACCTCGAGTTCGCGCAGCACATCGGCCTGGGCTTTCCCGGCGAAGGCAATCGCCGGTTCGGTCTGCGAAATGACGCGCTCGACGAACTCCCGCGGCGAGCGGACGTCCAGCGGTACCACGACAGAACCGTTGAGGAAGCTGCCGAACATCGCCGCGACCCAGTCCGGCTGGTTCGCCGCCCAGATGACGACGCGGTCACCCTTGCCGACACGCTGTTCGCGCATGAACTTCGCGTAGGCGTGAGCGCGCTCTTCGAGCTTCGCGTAGTTGTATTTGATAGTGCGCACGCCGAGGCGCATCGTCACGGCTGTCCGGTCAGGGTGGTCGGCAGCCGACCGTTGCAGCATCTCGGTGAGCGTGTTCACCGGTCTTTCAGCGTCCGTGCGAAATCGCGCACCTTCTCGTCCGCCCCGGTAAGGATGGGCCGGAAGTGACTGAAGCAGAGCGTCTCGAAGTCCAGTGCCGCCAGCTTGCGGATGGACGCGGCCGCCTCGCCCATGTCTTCGGTGAAGAGGCGGCTGGGAAGCATGAGACGGCCGAACTTGTACTGCATGGCGTCACCGACAAGCAGGACGCCCCGGTTGGGGAAGTGGAGCGAGATGCTGCCTGCGGTGTGCCCCGGCGCGTGGACAATGCGCATCCCGCCCAGCGCCGGCAACTCGTCGCCGTCGTTGAGGACCACATCGACTTTGGCGGCGCCCGGGTCGTTCCAGCGGAGGTAGGGTTCGCAAATCTTTGCCAGCAGCGGGTGCTGGAACGGGTTTGGCAGCGGCACATCGCTCTCAACGTGCGGCGCTTCCATCAGGTGCACGCCGGTTCGCGCCGGGACGTACTCCTGGATCTCCGGCAGTCCGCCGACATGGTCCATGTGGTAGTGGCTGATGACGATGTGCTTGATATCGCCGGGCGAACGGCCGAGTTCTTCGAGCGCCTTCAGCACCCGGACGCCCGAGCCAACCGACCCGGTATCGATGAGGGTTATCTCGTCATCGAGGATGAGATACGCCTTCGAACCGCGCGTCCGCACCTGGTACAGCCCGGGCAGCACCTCGATCGCAGATCGGAAGGGCGCGGGCTTCTTCTCTTCCCAGCGCTCCTGGACTTCGGCCCACCGCTCCTGGAGGGTTGGCCGTGGCGCGCGGGCGGGTCTACTCATGAGCGGATGGTACCACCTGAGCCAGATCAGGGCGGGGCAGTACGAGACGGGATGCAGAGTTCATTCTTGTGTGACGTGGTTCACATTCATCACTCTACGGGATGCCTACTATGCCCGGCGAATCGTCAACCGGACGTGTGTGGCTCCTCAGGAGAAAATGAGATGGCTACCACTACCTACATCGGCTTCTTCCGGGCCGCGCCAGACAGTCCCGCGAACGCGGCCTGGCGTGACACCGGCAAGTTCCCGCCCACCCTGGCGAAACTCGTCAACGAGTTCCCGTCCAAGCTGCCCAAAACCTGCAAGCTCATCGGTTCCTGGGGCGTCGGGGGCGGCCCCAGCGTCATCATCGTCGAGGCCGAGAGTTATTCTGACCTCCAACACATCGGGTTCTACTACGCGGGCTGGCTCGAGTTTGACTGGAGACCAACCGCCAGCATTCCACGGGACAACTGAATCCCAGCAAGCCCGGCTGCGCACTTCCGGGACGATTCAAGGGGAATGAGAGGTTGGAGCAGCGAGCGCCCGAGGGGCAATGGAAGCAGAGCAGTAGGAGAAGGGACAAACCGGGCGCTCGCGTGCTCCGGTGGGACATGTGAAGCTTATCACAATCGGCCCCGGTGGTGCATCCCCGCCGTTCATCGAAGTATCCGATACCGCCATCGGTGCGAACCCGAATATCATTCGCTTGCAGACCCATGCCTCCTCCCGCACAATCGTGAACGCATACCTGCTTCGCTCCCGGGCGAAGCATCTCTTTCGAAAGTAGGAATTACGAATGGCAATCACCCTTGGTGACACCGAGCGCGAAGCCCTGTGGCGTAAGGAAGTCCGCCAGTTCATCGATACGGAAGCCCCGGCGGCGCTCCGCTCCGGCAGTGAGGAGTTCGAAGGCTCGCTCTTCGGCCGCCTCGGCGCGATCAAAGAGTGGCGCGAGAAGGTCGCAGCCAAGGGCTGGATCGCCCCCTCGTGGCCGGCGAAGTACGGCGGCGCGGACATGTCGGTCGTCGACCAGTTCATCATGAACGAGGAGTTCGCCGAGTCTGGCGTGCCCGGCAACGTGGGCGGCTTCGGCGTAATGATGATCGGTCCGACGATCATCGAGCACGGCACCGAGGAGCAGAAGTCCGAACACCTCCCGAAGATCCTCAAGGGCGAAGTCATCTGGTGCCAGGGCTACAGCGAGCCGGGCGCCGGCTCGGACCTCGCCAGCCTCCAGACCCGCGCGGTTCGCGACGGTGACGACTACATCATTAATGGCCAGAAGATCTGGACCACCGGCGCCCAGTACTCCGACATGATGTATATGCTCGTACGCACCGACCCGGATGCGCCGAAGCACCGCGGCATCACGTACTTGCTGGTCGACATGAAGGCGCCCGGCGTCACCGTCCGCCCGCTCACCCAGCTCTCCGGGGCGCAGGGCTTCAATGAGGTCTTCTTCGAAGACGTCCGCGTGCCGGTCAAGAACCGCATCGGCGAAGAGAACCGCGGCTGGTACGTCGGCACGACGACCCTCGACTTCGAGCGCAGCTCCATCGGCTCCGCCATCGGCGTGCGCAAGCAGCTCGAGTCGCTCATCCGCCAGGCGAAGTCGGGCAAGGGCGAGGCGTCGTTCACGCGCAACCCGAAGGTGAAGTCCGAGTTCGTGGACCGCTGGATCGAGTGCGAAGTGGCCAAGATGCTGAGCTACCGCGTGGTCAGCATGCAGGTGAAGAACCTCATCCCGAACTACGAAGCGAGCATGTGCAAGCTCTTCTCGAGCGAGCTGAGCCAGCGCATCGCCGGCCTCTCGATGCACCTGTACGGCATGCACGGGAACGTCCGCAACCGCGCGGCGATGGGCTATATGCAGGCCGTCAGCTCGACGATTGCCGGCGGCACCAGCGAGGTGCAGAAGGGCATCATCGCCACCCGCGGTCTCGGCCTCCCACGCGGCTAAGCCGGTTCGACCCCGAAATCCTTCAGAGGCCCGCCGAAACGCGGGCCTCTTTCGTTGGTGCGCCTTTGGGGGTTCGCCCGAATAATGGTCGCCAATGCAGTCCACATGGCGCCTCGTGAAGATCGGTCTTCTCGCCGCGCAGGCCGCCATCATCGCCGTTTCGGCCTACCAGACTGCGATCACCGTGCTCGGATACCGGCGCAGGAATACCGGGCTCCCATCGCGGCTGCCTGGGTCGTTGCCTCGCTTCGGCCTCCTCATCTGCGCGCGCAACGAAGAGGCAGTGATCTCGCGCATCGTCTCGGACCTGCTGGCGCAGGACTACCCGGTTGAATTGCGCGACGTACTCGTCGTCGCGCACAACTGCACCGATTCGACCGCCAGCGTCGCGGCGCGGGCCGGCGCTGCGGTCATCGAACTGAACACCCCGCAGGCCGGCAAGTCCTACGCCGTCCAGGCGGGCGCCGACCACTTCGACGACTATGACTACGTGGGCGTGTTCGACGCCGACGCGAGGGTCGGGCCGGGCTTCCTGGCGGCGATCGCAAGGAACTCGGGCGGCGCCGAGTGCTTACAGGCCGAAACCATCCCGGTCCGGACTGGCGAGTGGCTTGCTGAAGGGTACGGGTTCGGCCGTTCGGCCCGGAACATCTTCTGGTGGCGCCCGCGCGAAGCCCTGGGGCTTACGACCACCATCACGGGAAGCGGCTGGTTCATTCGCCCGGACCTGCTCCATCACTACCGCTCGGGCCAATGGACCATGACGGAAGACCTCGAACTGTCGGCGCGCCTCGTAGCCGAAGGTCACGTCGTCCGGTATGTCTCCGAAGCCCAGGTCGCCATGGGCGAGCCTCATGACCTGCGCAGTTCGGTCCAGCAGCGCTCACGCTGGGTTCGCGGCCACATCGGCGTGGTTCATGGCCGGTGGTTGCCGTTGGTAAAGACAGCTCTCCGCGGGAATCCGAACGCCCGGGACCTCGCCATCTACCTCGTGGTCCCCACGCGGCTGCTGACACGGCTCGGGGTGACGTTCGCCGCTGCGAGCTCGGCCTGCTCCGCTCCGTTCGCTCTCCCCGGAGTCGTTGTCCTCCCGGCGCTGGCAGGCGAATGGGCGGTCCCGGCGTGGATCGCCTGGCGTGAGGGACTCCTGCGACTGTCGAGCGGGAGCCTCGGCCTCGCCGTCCGCCACACGCTGCTGGGCCTGCTCTGGTTCCCCATTGGCGCCTGGGCCATGATCACGGCACGAGTCCGCGCCTGGACACCCACCGCCCGAAGCCAACCAGAAGGAGCGAGCCATGTCCGTTAGGCCACCCGCCGCCGCGGCGAGAGCATCCGCAGACGAAGACACGCGGACCGCGATCATCTTCGCCGGGGCCATCCTGTTGATGGCTGCCATCTGGCTATTCGGATTCGCTCTGCGCGTGTCGCTCAGCAACGACATCGACACCGTCGCCCGTGGCGGTATCTCGCGAGTGCTTACACGCGGGTTCCCGGACTTCCGGGATACGACGCTCCTGCTGATCGTCGCCTGTGGCGCCTATTTCGTTGCGCTCTGGGCGCTGCGCAAGGGCTTTCCGCACTCCTTCGCTGCGACTGTCGTGGGCATCGTCCTCGCCGGTGTCTCGATGTTCCCGGCGATGCCCCTCACGTCGCCCGACGCGGTCCACCTCGCAGCTGACGTTCGGACCTTCTGGATTCACCACAAGTGGCCTGCGGAGTTCTCCGGGACGCCGGAACGGATTGACGACCCCGTGGCGAACGAGGTGCGAGTGTTCCGCACTGCGCCGAGCGGCTACGGCCCCGTGGCCTACGCGCTCGGCGGCGCGCCCCTCCCCTTCGTGGGCGATGGCTTCACCGCAAATCTCGTCGGCCAAAAGGTTATGGGTCTGATCTTCCTGACCGGCACAGCTGTTGCCGCGGGCTTCCTGGCAAAGCGCCTGGGTCAGAACCCGGCGCTCATCGCGGGTGTGATCGGCCTCAACCCAATGATGACCTGGCAGTACGCCGGTGACGGCCATAACGACGCGATGATGGCGTTCTTCGGCGTGGTGGCGCTTGGGTTGGTGATGGAACGGTCGTGGGCGCGTCGCGGCGGAGGGGTGTTCGCGTGGCTGCTGTCGGCGTTATGTAAGTATGCCTTCGTCCTCGCATCGCCGGTGGTGGCCGCCTGGTGGTGGCCGCGATGGCGGTACCCGCTTACCGCGCTCACGGTCGGCGGCGCAGCGCTCGTACTCGTCCTCTACGTCTTACAGATCGGTCCGGTGCAGAACGGCACACTCGGGCCTGCGGGCGCGGTCATCCAAACGACTCCGTGGCGCTGGTTCGAACTCTGGTTCGATACCGGCAGGCACGGCCGCGACGTCATCACCGTCCTCGGCTACGTTGCCTACCTGGCGACCGTTGGCCTCGTCATGGCCTTCCACCCGCTCAAGGAAAAAATCGACCTTGTCCGTGGCGTCGCCCTGGTAATGAGCGTGTTCCTCTTCATGAGCCCGGCGTACCACCCCTGGTACATCATCTGGATCCTGCCGTTCGCGGCGCTTTCGAACGCCCGTTACCTGGTGACCGGCGCCATCGCTTACTCGCTCCTCGCTTTCCTGCCCATCCTCGGCCTGAACTGGCAGATCACCCTCTCGCGGTCGTGGAACCTCAGCTACGCGCCGGAGTGGTTCACTGCGATCATGTGGTTCGGGACGTTGCTGGCGGTGTACATCGGCTGGCGCGGCCGGGACTCGGCGAAGTTCGGCGGCGCGCGTTCGAAGAAGGCAGCCGGCCCCCGCTTCGAACAGCGTCAGCGCAAGCGGTCGTCGGCCCGAGCCTGATCGAGCGACCCTCGCCGCAACGGGCCGGCCACGCGGTTCACGAGGTACCAGCCGAGGTCCCAGTACGCCCGGAGATCAGCGCCGCGAACCCGCCAGAGGAGCGACGGCCGCAACCGCGTTCGCCGCAGGAACGCGTAGACCGAAACGCTGCTGGCGATGCCGTAGCTGATCGTGGTCGCGGTTGCCGCGCCGGAGGTGCCGAAGAACGGGATGAGCAGCACCCCGCCAACGAGCGACGACGTCAGCATCAATAGGCCGACGAGAAGCGGGAACCGCGGCATCCCCGCGTGGTTCACAAAGTAAAGGTTGATCATTCCCTGAGGGGCGAACAGCGCCGTGCCGAGGCAGAGGATTCGGAAGGGCTGACCGGCCGCGCTGTACGCGTGACCGAAGAGGGTCTCAATCATGAACGGCCCGATCATGGCAGCGGTCAGGCCGCCTCCGATGACCACGAGGACGGTGTGGCGAATCCCCGTCGCCGTCAGGGTCGCCGCCTCGTGCGGGTCACCGCGGCCAACCCGTGCGAACGATGCCAGCGTGATCGCCGATGAGAACAGCCAGAGCGCTTCCGCGCCCGCAATGGCCGACGAGTAGATGCCGGCGCCCTCCCGGCCATCGAGTTGGAAGACGAGGAACTGGTCCAGCCGGTAGTTCAGCAGGCCGACAAGGCCACCGGTCCCGGTCACCAGAGAGAACCGCAACATCCCGCGGATCAACCGGCCGTTTGGTCGATGGAGGACGAGCCAGCGGATCCAGGAACGGCTCCAGACAGCGAAGGGCAGGAGCGAGAGGTACTGAGCGGTGCACCAGGCTTGCAGGCCGCCCTCGGCGGTGCGATGGTCCAGCACCCCGAGCCAGAGCCCGAGCGAGGCCATCGCGAGGATGATGCCGACATCATTGCCGATGTTGTACTTCACGATGTGGCCCTGCCCGAGGATCACCCCGAGCGACGTCCCTCGGACGATGCCCGGGCCCATCGAAAGCACCGCCAGTGCAAGGACCCGGCTATCGCTGCCGCCCCCGAGGAGAGCAATCCCGAGGCCGGCGACCAGGATGACCCCCGCCACGGGCAGGACAACGGCGAATGCATTGCCGCCGACTTCCGCCGGGTTTCGCTTCTGGTTCGAAACAAAGTACCCGGTGGCTGAAGCGAGGCTGGAGATGCCGCCCACGGCCGAGGTCAGGATGATGGCTGTCGAGTAGAGACCGCGGTCTTCGACGCTCAGCGTGCGCGCGGTGAGGACGCCGATGAGCCCCCAGAGGACGATGTCGGTCAGGCGGAAGAGCAACGCGATCAGGCTGCCGGTCGCGATCCCCACAGCGCCATACTAGCCGGGAACCCGGGACGCGCACGGGCGATTAGGCAGTCTGCCTGTCGAATGCCTGCTCATAGGCTTCAAGCAGCGCAGGCAGCACGGCCGGCGGTTCGAACAGTCTGGCGCGTTCCCGGCCACGGCGCGCCAGTTCGCCGTCGTCACCGATGGCCCGGTTCAGCGCTGCCGCAAGCACCCCGGGGAAGTCCGGCGCGCCGAGCGGGACAACAATCCCTGCATCAGCCACGACCTCCGGGATCGCCCCACCATCGGAGACCACGACCGGCAGGCCGCTGGCCATCGCTTCGATGACCGGGATGCCGAACCCTTCGGCCAGGCTCGGCTGGGCCAGCACCGCACACTCACGGTAGACACCTGCCAGCCCCGCATCACCCTCGGCCGTCCGATACTCGATCCGGCGGGCAACACCGAGTTCCTCCGCCAGTCGTTGCGTTTCGCCATCAAGCCGCGGGCCCACCCGGACGAGCGGGACGTGAGCAAGTGATGGCCGCGCGAGCGCCCGGACCAACGCGGAAAGGTTCTTGTATGCCCGGTCGTTCCCGACGGAGAGCACGCCGCGCCGGCTGGGATCTGTCCCCTCGTCTGCCACCACCGTGAACGCGGGCCGGACGATATTCGGAACCACGGCGATCGGGACGCCGGGCGAGAACGTCTGCTGGAGTTCCCCAGCTGTGAAGTGCGAGACCGCGATGACGGCGTCAGACTGGCCCAGTGCACGGTAGGAACGCCTGAGGAACGCGCGCTTCAGGGCGGCTTCACGCGCCGTGGCGTAGTAACCCGGGACGGTGAACGGCATCACATCGTGGCAGGTAGTCACGACTGGGACGGCATCCCTGAAACGGGACGCATGCTGGGCGAGGCCGTGGTCAACGATGTGGACGAGGTCATAGGCCCCCTCCTGCGCGGCCACGACAGTCGGCTGGCGCCACCAGCGTCGGCGCAGCCCCTCGGCGAGTGACGGCGGGTTGAACCACGGCGCCTCAGCCGACTGGACTTCGACCCCGGCGAGAACAAGCATCTCGCGGAGCGAATCGGCGTAGGCAGTGATGCTCCGCCAGCGCGCGCCGGCGAATGGTTCGATGAGCAGCACCCGGCGGACGCGAGCCACCGCGCCATCGTACGGCGGCCATCGCGCGAGAACGAACGGCCTCACGGTGCTACGATCCCCGGGCCGGCATGCGTGCCGGCGCTCTCCAGGGGCGGGCGTGGCGTAATGGTAGCGCGCGACCCTTCCAAGGTTGAGGCGCGGGTTCGATTCCCGCCGCCCGCTCCAACTCTCGCTACCTGTGCACTCAGACTGTCCCGCGGAGGCCATGCCATGTCGAGCCCGGCGACCGAAACTTCGCCGTTCATCCGCTACCCCGGCGCCGAGCGGCCCGCACGGCACCACTGGGTGGACTCCTACGGCGTCCGCATCGCCGTCTGCGAATGGGGCCCGGCCGATGGCTCTCCCCTGTTCCTCGTCCACGGCGGCTCCGACTTCGCTGGCACCTTCGACGTTTTCGCTCCGTTGCTCGCGGCGGCAGGCTGGCGCGTCATCGCCTGGGACCACCGGGGTCACGGCGACTCGGACCACGCGCCGCTCTACAGCTGGGACGCCGACGTCCGTGACGCGCTCTCCGTGCTCGACGCTATCACGCCCGATGCAGTGCCCGTCATCGCGCACTCGAAGGGTGGCGGGATGATGCTGCAACTCGCCGAAGCCCTTCCCTTGCGCATGGCAAAGCTGGTCGTCATCGACGGACTTCCGTCGCCCGACCCTGCGCCAGACGTGTCCGACCACGAACAGCGCCGCTTCAGTTCGAAGAACCTCGCCGACTGGCTCGATCACCGGCGGGGGTCGGCGGCGAATTCCCGCAAGGCAGGCTCGCTCGAAGAACTTGCGCGGCGGCGGAAGCGGATGAACCCGCGCCTCTCCGACGAATGGCTCCTCTACCTCGCCAGCATTGGCGCCCGGAAAGACCCTGACGGCTGGCGCTGGAAGCTCGACCCGGCAATCCGCATGGGCGGGTTCGGCCCGTGGCGGCCCGACTGGTCGCTCGATCGCCTCAAGCACCTGGCCATCCCGCTGCTCGGGCTGACCGCCACGGTGGAGGAGGAGATGGGCTGGGGCACCAACCACCGTGCGCTCCTGCCGTTCCTGCCGCCCGGCGCACGGCTGGTCCCGTTCGAAAACACCGGCCACTTCATCCACATCGAGCACCCGAACGAGGTCGCGCGGCTCGTGCTGGAGTTCCTCCGATGACCGTGTTCCTGACGCACAACCGCGTGAAGCTGGCCCTGCACACGCTGCGCAACCGGCCTGGCCCGAGCCTGCTCCTGCTGCACGCACTGGGAGACCACGCGCCCACGGAAACGCCCCTCGAGTTCGCCTCCTGGCCGGGCGCCATTCACGCGTTGGATTTCACCGGCCACGGGGCTTCGACCATTCCAGCCGGCGGCGGTTACACGGCCGAGGTTCTCATGGCCGATGTCGACGCCGCTCTCTCGATGACCGGCCCCGCGACCATCGCAGGCAGGGGACTCGGTGCTTACATCGCGGTCCTCATCGCCGGAGCGCGGCCCGAGTTGGTGCGCGGGACGATCCTCCAGGATGGCGCCGGACTCGCCGGGGGTGGCCAACAACCGGGCCCGATTGTCGTTCGTGGGGTGCCAGGACGAACCACGGCGCCGGACCCATTCGCCCTGGTCGAACTCGGATCCGATATCCGGCCGTCAGAGTATGTGGCGCGCTTTGCCGAATTGGCTGCCGAGAACTCCGGCCTGCCAACGCCGATCTTCGTCTGTTGCAAGGCTCGGCCCGACTGGCTGAAGGCCATCCTCGCCACGAAAGGCGCTGCCGAGACCACGATCGAAATTGCGCTGGCGGAATGCGCACGGTAAACCGGCCCTACCGCAGGTAGTTGAGCAGCGTCATGTTGCTCGTCCGGCCAATGGCGCCGAGGGCAGCCTCAAGGGCGTTCTGGGCTGCCGTAAACTGGATGATGGTGTCCGCGATATCGATGTCCTCGATGTTCGCGCGCAACTCCTGCAGGTTCACGTCGGTTTCCTGCGAACGCGCTGTCGTTGCTTCGAACCGGTTCAGCCGTGCGCCGGCATCGGCTCGCGCTTCCAGGACGCCATTCAGCGCCGTATCGATGTCCGCAAGCGAGCCATTGATCGTGGTCGTCGGCGCGTTGCTGTTCAGGTTGTCGCGGAGGGCCATCAGGTCGGTAAACATGGTCCCAAAGACATCGTTGCCGATGACGTTCACGGCGACAGCGTCCTGCGCCGAAATCTGGCGGATGCGCTGACCGTTGTCTCCCTGCCAGGTAATGGCCGAAGGTGGGTTGCCCGCTACGGCGTAAGCCGGAGTCTGGGTCTGGTGCCCACTGAAGATGTAGGCCCCGCCGAAGTTCGTATTGGCCACCTGGGCCAGCTGCTGGATGATCTGGTTCATCTCGGTGGCCACGTTCGCCTTTTCGTTCGGGCCGAGCGTTCCGTTCGCTCCCTGTACGGTCAGTTCCCGGGCGCGCTGCAGGAGTTCTGTCGCGCCGTCGAGCGCTGACTCGGTGACGTTCAGGAACGCCGTCCCGTTTTCGAGGTTCCGCCGCATCTGCGCCTCGAATGCGATGTTCTTGCGGTGCTGCATCGCAAGGGCGGCGCCGGCCGGGTCGTCGCTCGCGCGCTGGATGCGGCGGTTCGTCGAAAGCTGCCGCTGCACCGTGTCCATGCGTTCCGAAGCCGAGTTCATGTACCGCACCTGGTTGGTGACCCGGGATTGTTCGCTCATTCTCATGGCTAGCCGACCCCTGTCCGGTTGATGAGCGTGTCGAGCATTTCATCGATGGTGGAGATGACCTTGGCGGCGGCGTTGTAGGCGTGTTGCGAAGCGTTGAGGTTCGTTACCTCTTCGTCGATGTTCACGCCCTGGACGGACTGGCGCAGGCCGTCCAGGTGGTCCACCAGCAGTTGGGCCGAATCAGAGAGGCCCTTCGCCCGGTTCACGTCGGCCCCGAGAACGGACACGATGTTGCCGTAATACAGCGTGGGCGACGGCTCCACCTCGAGGGTGTTGTTGCCGGCTGCCGTCAGGTCGGCCTGCTGCTGGGCCGCCGAGTAGGCGCCCGTCGCCGCGATGTTCAGGGTCGCGACGGTGTTTGCTCCGTTGGTGAACGTGATCGCCCCGCCCGGCGGGTTGATGGCCGCCAGTGTAGCCGTCCCGACCACCGGGCCCGTGGGCGAGCCGTAGCGCAGTTCGAGGTTCGGCCCCGAGGCGACGATGCTGTACGACCCCCTCTGGAGCGAGCCAGCGAGCGTGACACCGGTTGCGGTGTTCCCGGCACTCAGCGTTTCGTTCACGACCAGGCTCGACGCGGCGAAGCCGGTCAGCATATTCGTCGCCTGCTGCAGGTTCGCGATAGCGAGGGCGTTCGCCGGGTCGCCAGGCTGGCCAGGCCCGTTCGCAGCCGCGATCGACTGGGGGCTGCCCGCCAGCGCCTGGTTCACCGCGATGTTGGAGGCATCGCTGCCGGAAAAGAACGCGAGCCCGGTTACGTTGTCGAGGCCGTAGCCGGCCTGGTGGAGCGAGTTCACCGAGTTGATGATGCCGCTGGCGAACGTATTCAGCTTCTGGATAAGCTCCGGGAGCGCCGTGTCACGCGCATCGAGCACGCCCTTCAGCTTTCCTGCCGAGACACTGACATCGTCATTGTCGATGGCGAACTGGAGCTTCAGCATTCCGGCGTTCGCGGTGTCCTGGACGGCGTTGATGGTGCGGGCTGATGTACCGACGACCAGTTCGTGAGCGCCGAGGTAGACCGTCTGCGACCCGCTGTCGTCTTCTGCGTAGCTGATGTTGCCCAGCTTCGCGAGGTCATCGAGCAGCAGGTCGCGGCGATCCCGAAGGTCGTTCGCCATGTCGCCGTTCAGTTCCACCTGCTGAACCTGGAGGTTCAGGCTGGCGAGTTCCGCCGCCTTCGCATTGATTTCGTCGGCGATGCCCGCCACCGTCTGGTTCAGGTCGACGCGCTGCTGGGTCAGCTCGGAATGGGCCGCTCGGACGCGCGTGGTGAAGGTCGTTGTCGCGTGGATCAGCGCAACGCGGGCGGGCGAGGACTCTGGTTCGTTCGTGACGTCGTGCCAGGCCGCCCAGAACTTCCCGAGCAGCGCCGACAGGCCGTCATCCGACGGGTCGTTGAAGACGACTTCGGCGTTCTCGATCGGTGCCGAAAGGGCCTGGTAGTGGGCCTGGCTCGACATGCTCTGCCGCGCCTGGAAGTCCATGAAGATGTCGCGGATTCGGTTCACGTCCTTGGCATCGACGCCAAAGCCGGGGCGGCCAAGCAGGTTGTCCCGGGAGAAATGGTCCGAGCCGTCGAGGCCAACCGGGCGCAACAGCACGCGCTGGCGCGAATACCCCGGCGACTGCGCATTGGCGATGTTGTGAGAAGCAACGTCGACCGCCAGCTGGTGCGCACGCAGAGCCTTGACGGCAGTGTCGAGACCAATGGAAAGACCCACAACTGGCTCCTATGCGCTGCGCGAGACGGTGCCGCGGTTGGCGCCCGCCTGGCGGCGGCCATCGCTGCCGTAACCCGGGGTAACCATGCCGCCAAGCAGGTTGGCCCACCGGTCTCGCAGCTTCATCGCGTTCAGCAGGAGCCGCGCATTCTGCTCCTGGGCGTCGCGAAGCGCCTGGGCCCGTGATGCGAGGTTCAGCCGGGCCGCGGCAAAACCGCCGATGCCCAGATCGTCGGCAAGCGGCGCCAGTTCTTGGAGTGTCAGGGCATCGGCCCCGGAAGTTCTAAGGAGATTCAGACGATCGGCCTCGAACGCTTCAATCCTCGCTGCAGCGGACTGCATCCGCTCACTAACGCTGGCAATGGCGGGGAAGTCTGATTCGACCAGCGCCGCCTGCTCCTCGAGCGCCAGTGCCAGCAGTTCTGCCATCTCCCGCTCCTCCGCGAGGAGGATGTCGAGGACGCGGCCGAGCACCGCAGCGGATACGTCCACGGCTAACTCCCCAGGCCGTTCGCGATCAGACGCTCGGCGATCTCACGCGCGTTCGAGCTGTACGTGCCGTTCGCGATGGCCGCTTTCAGGGCAGCGACCCGTTCGGCGCGAACGTCGCTCGACTGGCGCACGGCCTGCGAGGCTTCGGCGACGATACGGCCGCGGTTCGAAAGGTTGACGACGTCCTGTTTGCCGCGCGCCTTGAGGGCAGCCTGCGAGTCGGCGGTACTGCCGGCCCCGGCGGCGCCCATCGCTCCCGCGGGGTTCATGCTCGCTCCGGAAAGGTTCAGGCCATCGATGCGTGCCATGCCGGGTGCTCCTACTGAGTAATCTTCGTCGCCAGGGCGAGCATTTCGTCGCCGACGGAGAACGTCTTCGCACAGGCGGTGTAGGCGCGCTGCGCGATGAGCATGTTTGTGAACTCTTCCGCCACATCCACATTGGAGTCTTCGAGGGCGCCGGCCCGCAATGGGGCGAAACCCTCAGTTCCGGCGGTGGCTACCGTGATCTCACCGGTGTTCGCGGTCTCTCCATAGAAGCCGTCACCGAGCGTTTCAAGCCCCTGCGGGTTGCGGAACTTCACGAGCGTCAGCTGGCCGATGTCCTCGCGCTCGCCGGATTCGTTGACCGCGCTGATGTTTCCGAACTGGTCGATCGCCGGCTGGGTCCAGCCTTCGGGCATTGCAATCGGCGGCGAAAGGTGGCGGCCCCGGAAAGCGAGGATGTTCCCTTCCACGTCGGCCTCGAGCGCTCCAAAACGCGTATAGATTTCCCGGCCGTCGAAATCCTGGACGCGGACGAAAGCGTCATCCTGGAGGGCGAAGTGGAGCGGGTTCCCGGTCAGTTCGAGCGCACCCTGCGAGAACACGAGGTCCCGGGTCGTCTCCGCGACACCGAGGCGGCCGCCATCGGGGTCGACCTGGGGCGCGGGGAGACCTTCGTGGACTGGCCGGAACTTCTTGTAGGCGTAGCTGTTGACGTTCGCGATGTTGTGGCCGACCACGTCGAGGACGTTCTGGTTGTGGATCATGCCACTTGCGGAAGCGCCGAGGATGGTGGGCACTGGTTACAACCTCCCCAGTTCGCCCGCGGCCTGGTCCAGCGTGCCATCAAGCCTCGCAAGGACGGCCTGGTTCGCCTGGTAGGTGCGCTGAACGGCGAGCAGGCTCGTCATCTCCTCGACAAGGTTCGAGTTCGAGCCTTCGAGGAAGCCCTGGCGGAGTCCCGGCCCGCCGGCTGGCGCTTCGCCCTGTCCCGTCGCTGTGAAGTAGGCCTCGCCCGCCCGGGTCAGCTGGTTCGGCGTGTAATCCACGACTGCGATGCGGGCGATTTCGCCGCCTTCGTGGTCGAGGATTCGTCCGTCGGCGCTGATGCCGACGGCCTGCTGCGGGAGGTTGATGTGCTGGCCATTTTCGTCCAGCACGTAGTAGCCGTGGCTGGTCACGAGGTCACCGGCGGCATCCCGGCCAAAGCGGCCGTCACGTGTCGCGTACACCGCGCCGTCAGGGCCTTCCACCTGGAAGAAGCCGTTGGTCAGCGCCATATCCAGCTCGTTTCCGGTCTCCCGGAGGACACCCGCGCCGAAGTCCGTCGCGAACTCGGCCACGAAGGTTCCGGTGCCAATCTGCCCCACGACCTGCTGGATGCGGGCCGACAAAGGCGCGGGCACCGGCGCCTGCTGCGAAAGCAACACGTCGGCGAACGGCTCGCGGGTGGCGAACTCCCGCTTGAAGCCGGCGGTGTTCGCGTTCGAGATGTTGTTCGCGAGCACGTCCTGGTAGCGCCAGGCCGATTCCATCGCGGTGAACGCGCTGTAGAGCCCCTTGATCATGCCAGTGACCTCCGGCCGCGCCAGTAGCGCAGGAATAGCAGCGAAACGCCGGCAACAGCACCGGTCACCATCAACGTCCGGCCGGCCCGCTCGCGCAGGGTCGGCGGCGCTTTCTCGCCGGTGTCTGGCAGGGCGCCGGGCCGGATATCGCCGCCGGCCTGGGACTTTCCGTCATCGCCGATGACCGTGAATCGCCCGGCGATGGAAACGTCGGCCGGCAGTTGTCCCTCAGGGGCTCCAGCTTTGCGCGCGGCGATGACGAACGTGTTGTAGTCGTAGCTCGCGAGGTTTTCGAGCTTCACGTCCATCGAGCCGATGCCCGAGCTGTTCGGCTCGAGCTTACCGACGAAGAGCGGCTTCCCCGGACCGAGCAGCCAGCCTTCGTAGGCGTAGCCATCGGCGGGCTTCAGGTTCTTCACATCGGCGTGGGCGTAGGCCTCGGCGAAACTGAACTCGAGCACGCCTTCGGCGTCTTTCGGCCCGAAGTTCGAGATGCCTTCCAGGTAGGTCAGCTTCACCAGCTGCGGCACGCCGTTCGCGCTCGCCTGGCCGGCGGTGCCAGCCACGAAGACAAGCACTGCCACGAACGCAGCGAGCCCGCCAAGCAGCGCCTGCCGGATCAACTCGCGATCCCCTGGCGGCGAAGCAACAGCCGGACCTCGTCCTCGCTCTTCCGCAGGCGGCGGGCCAGCGCCGTCACGTCGATGGCGCCGTTGTTCCGGGCGACGAGGCTCGCCAGGTCGGCACGCATCGTCGCCTGCTGAGGCGAGACCACAGTGCTGGCCTGCTGCGCATAAGCTGCGCGGGCTGCGCCCTGGTTCGTCACCGTCGCGGGACCGGGCATGCGGTGGACGCGCGTCGACGGCTGGCGGCGCGCCTTCGGAGCGCGGGACTTGAGGTCCTGCAACTGGGTGTACAGGTAGAAGATCGCCCCCAGGCAGACGAGCTGGGAGATGGCAAGCAGCGCGATCGCGTCGTTCATTGCAGAACCCTCCTCAGGCCGTTCGCTCGCGGGCGAGGCGGGCGCGCAGCCGGCTCAGCGCGCGACCATGAAGCTGGCACACGCGCGATTCGGAGATTTCGAGGATCTGGGCGATCTCTTTCATCGTCATTTCGTCGCGGTAGTAGAGGCTGACGATGAGCCACTCCCGCTCTGGCAGTTGCTTCACCGAGGCCGTGAGCGCGTCGATGAGCTGGCGCTTCTCCAGACGCTGCGTGAAGTCCTCTTCGTTCGGGTCGGCCGGGAGTTCCGTCGGCGCCGATCCGTCGTCGTTGTTGTCGCGGTCGAGCAGGCCGTCGAGGGAGACGGTCACCCAGCTGCAGTCGATGAGCGTCTGGTTGTACTGCTCCAGGGTCTGCCCCATGGCCGCGGCGACTTCTTCGTCGGTCGGTTCGCGGTCGTTCTCGGCGGTGAAGCTGAGATGAATCTGTTCGAGCTTCTTGGCCTTCTGACGAACCGAGCGCGGGAGCCGGTCGAGCGATCGGAGGGCATCGATGATCGCCCCCCGGATGCGGCTGATGGCGTAGGTTTCGAACTTGACGCCCTTGCTCCCGTCGTACCGGTCAAGTGCCTCGATGAGTCCGATGGTGCCGTAGCTGAGGATATCCTCGTAGTCGAGAATCGCGGGCAGGCCGATGGCCAGCCGCCCCACGACGTACTTCACCAGCGGCGCATACTGCTGGATCGCCGCATCACGTTCGGATGCGTAGTTGCCTGCGCGAAGTTCACTGGCCACGGCCATGGACCCACCCCTTCACCTGGTTATTCATCAGAATCAGTACCCGCCTGTTCCTCTTGCACTGGCGGCGGCGGGGCTGGCGCCGGCGTCAGGAGGAGCACCGCTTCGGCCCCGAATCCCAGGGCGGCGACGATGACGAAGAAGAAGACCGACCGGAGCAGCGCGAAGTCGAACGCCGCGCCGCTGCGCACGCCGAGCCAGATGCTCAGCAACGACACTCCTGCCGCTACGTACACCCCGTATCGGGCGACCGTGTACGGCCGCAGGCTGGTCACAATTGGCCTCGGCGGCGCATTTCGAGCTGCCGGCGCATGAGGTAGCGGGCGATGATGTCGCGGTTGCCGCGGCTGATATCGGTGAACTCGCAATGCAGGCGACGGTTCCGGTTGCCGGGCGAAGGTTCGCGCACGAACGCGACTCGCAGCCGCGCCTGGACCTCGCCAGCTTCGGGCAGCAGGGCCACCAGTCCGAGCCGTTCGCCGGGCTGCGCGAAGCCACGCGTGCTAATGCAGCAGCCACCTTCGCTCAGGTCTACGATCGTGCCGTCGAGGGGCTGTTCGTCCACGTCCTCAGGCGAAACCACGACCCGGTAAAGCGAGCTCGGCCGAATGGCTGCAGGGAGACGGAAATTGCGCCGCCGCTCGGTGCTTTCGATGGCGCCGGGAAGACGAAGGAACTCGTACATCCCGTCTTCGCTGTGGCCTTCGACTTCGGTGACGAACATCCAGCGCTTTTGCTGGTGGATGTAGTGCGCATGGACGAGGGTTCCGGCGGTGAACGGGCGGGGCCGCAGGCCCCGCATGGGCACGAGGATGGCGATGCGCCCGGCGTCGATTTCTTCGACGCGGGTCACGTGGCTCTCCCCTTCGCCGCCTGTCGAGACGTCGAGACGCAGTGTGATCCCGGGGAGCAGACCCTGAGCCATGAAGGGATTCTTACGCCGTAACGGCAAGCCGCCCATCGGTCGTCTCCCGTGTACTCGTAGTGAAGACCCCTGAGGCGAGGGTGAAGGGGTCGGCGATCATGATCCCGGTGGCGATGTCCCTCCCAGAGGATAGGAAAGCGATGCCGAGCTGTGACTCCACCACCAGGGAGATGGCGGGCGTCAACTGCGTGGCAAGGTCTGCGCCGGTGATGACGGCGCCGGCGCAGGTCGACACGTCGAGCTCCGCGAGCGCGGCGGCAGCCGCCTCGGCCTGCCAGTGGGCCGGCGTAGCCAGGTAGACGAAGTGCTCCACACCCGGCATTGGCGGGGGACTCCAGCGGCCCGCGGGCACGTCGACAAAGACGCAGGCGCCCTTGGGCGCGCGTGTCACGGCGCGGATTACGTCATGTGGCCCGAACGCATCGAACACCGGGAGACCGATGGCTTCTCCATAGGCGTGGAGCTGGGCCCGGCCGCCCGCATGGGCGCTGTCTGCCGCGACGAGCACGGCTTCCCGGCCGGAATCAGCGCAGTCGAGCGCCATGCGCATCAAGGCGGTCGTCCGGCCCGAACCCTCGGCGCCCTGGATGGTGACGATCGCGGTGTGGCCGTCCGACGGGTAGACGAGGTGCGCGGTGGCGAGGTAGTCGCGAAGCGCTTCCTCCGCGGTTGCGCCCGCGGCAGCGTGGCGGGCCACGAGGTGTGCGGCAGTCCGGCTCAACCCGGCTGCCAGCAGTTCTCCGGCAACCCCGCGTTCCGCCCGTTCGAACGTCCGTGGCAGTGCAGCTGCAGGCTCTGCCGGGCGCCGTTCCGGCAATGGTTCGACCGGCGCCGAGCGGGTGACGATGCGGGGCCGTGGGCTCCACTGGACCGGGGGCGGCGCAGGCACGACAGGCGCTTCGAACGGCCCGAGCGCGTCTTCGGCATCGAGCTCGTCTTCGAACGCCGTCTCTCCGCCCCCGAACCGCGCTGTGGACGGCGCCGCCGGTACGAATCCCTCGAGCCAGTCCGGCGGCGGAGCCTCGGCCGTGATTGCACTGGAGGTGTCCAAATCGTCGAGGGCGCGAGCGTAGGCATCATCGCGGGCCGCGAGATCCTCAAGGTCCCCGACGGTGAGCGGCGCGGCCGGTGCTCGCGACTCAACCCGGGCCAACCCGCCCTCGGTCAGCATGCGCTGGAGTTCCAGGGACAGCGCATCACCCTCGCCCGCACGTGGGGAAGCGAGCACTTCGATCAACGGGTCAGCGCCATCGCGCAGGAGCGACCGTGTCTGAACGATAACCGCGTCGGGGCCGAGTTCCCTGCGGACCCGGGCGAAGATGCGCGTCATGTCGTTACCGATGAATCGCTTCGTTTCCAACGTTCACCTCGATGTTGCCCACGGCTTCAACCTGGGTCTGGGGAGTGACTTCCGCGAAGGAAAGGACGATGACGTTCGGGAGCCGCCGTTCGAGCATGCGGCGCAGCGCCAGGCGGATACGCGAGGAGCAGAGGATGACGGGGTCGCGCCCGGTGGCCGCCAGTTTTTCGACCTCAGTGCTCACGACGCCGAGGAGGCGCTGCATCGCCCATGGCGCCATCGCCACCTGGTTGCCCCGTTCACCCTGCTGGATGGACTGCGCGATCTCGTCTTCCGTCCGCGCGCCGACGGTGATGACGTGGAGCGTCCCGTCCGGGGCGTACTGGCGGCTGATCTGGCGGGCAAGGGATGCTCGCGAGTACTCGGTCAGGAGGTCAATGTCGCGTGACACACGGCCCTGCGTCGCAAGCGTCTCGCAGATGGTGACGAGGTCGCGGATGGAAACACGCTCGCTCAGCAGGTTCTGGAGAACCTCCTGGACTTCGCCGACCGTGAGGGTCGCGGGCACCAGGTCTTCGACGAGCGCCGGGTATTCGCCGCGCAGGTTTTCGAGCAGGTTCTGGGCGTCCTGGCGGCTCAGCAGGTCAGGCGCGAACCGCTTCACCAGTTCGGTCAGGTGCGTAGCGAGCACTGACTCCGCATCGACGACGGTATAGCCCAGCAGTTCGGCCCGCTCCTTGTAGGCCGGTGTAATCCACTTCGCAGGCAGCCCGAACGCCGGCTCCTGCGTTTCGATGCCGGGAATGTCGCCCTCGGCCGTGCCTGGATCCATGGCGAGGAACTGGCCGGGCTGCAGCGAACCGCGCGCAATTTCGACGCCGCGCAGCTTCACGACGTAGGCGTTCGGTGCATGCTGCAGGTTGTCGCGCACACGGACCGTTGGCAGGACGACGCCGAGTTCGAGGGCGACCTGGCGGCGGATCATCGTGATGCGCCGCAGCAGCCCGCCGCCGGCCTGTTCGTCCACGATCGGGATGAGCCCGTAGCCGACTTCGACCTCGAGCGGGTCGATGTTCATCATCTGGATGACCTGCTGGGGGCCAAGCATCTCCGGTTCTGGCTCGGCGATCGGCACGAGCGTGGCGGCGAGTTGTGCTTCCCGCTGCTTCGAACGCGAGATGAACCAGCCGGCCCCCGCGCAAACGGCGGCGATCATGAAGAACGGCAGCTTCGGCAGGCCCGGCATGACGCCGAACAGACCGAGCATCGCCGCGGCGATGTAGAGCGGCCGCGACTGCGCAGTCATCTGCGCGAACATCTGCGTCCCGAGGCTCGTCTCGCTCGCGGCGCGGGTGACGATGATGCCGGTCGCCGTCGAGATGAGGAGCGCCGGCAACTGGGAGACCAGGCCGTCGCCGACGGTGAGGTTGGCGTAAATGTGGAGCGCCTCGGCCGGGCCAACTCCCTGCTGCAGCGTCCCGATGCTGAGGCCGCCGATGATGTTGACGAGGATGATGACGATGCCGGCCACAGCATCGCCCTTCACGAACTTCGAAGCGCCGTCCATCGCACCGTAGAAATCCGCTTCCATGCCGATGGAACGGCGGCGTTCGCGGGCCTGCGCCTCGTCGATGATGCCGGCGTTGAGGTCGGCATCGATGGCCATCTGCTTGCCGGGCATCGCGTCGAGGGTGAAGCGGGCAGCCACTTCGGCGACTCGCCCGGCGCCGTTCGTAATCACCACGAACTGGATGACCACCAGTATCAGGAAGACGACGAGGCCAACGACGAGGTTCCCGCCGACCACGAAGCTGCCGAACGAATGCACGACTGACCCGGCTTCGCCGTGGAGGAGGATGAGGCGCGAGGTCGATACGTTGAGCGCCAGGCGGAAGAGCGTCGTTACCAGCAGCAACGACGGGAACACCGAGAACTTCAGCGGCTCCTCGGTGTAGACCGCGACGAGGAGGATGACCACCGAGGCGGCGACGTTGATCGTCAGCAGCATGTCCAGGAGGACAGGCGGCAGCGGGATGATCATCATCCCGACGATGGTGATGATGCCCGCAGCGAGGAGGATGTCAGACTGGCCGAGCAGCCGGCCGAGTCCGAGACCGCCGGCCGGGCGAGCCTGCGCCTGGACCGTCATGCGTCACCTCCAGGGGCTGCCGATGCGAATCGCCGGCGCGCAGCGGCGTTCTTGTCCCGCAGGGCGTAGACCCAGGCCAGCAGTTCGGCCACGGCATGGAACAGGTTCGCCGGGATGTACGAGCCAACCGGGGCCGCCGCGTGCAGCGCCCGCGCCAGCGGCGGCTCTTCGAGCACGGGAACGCCGTTCTTCATCGCCACTTCGCGAATCCGCCTGGCCAGGTGGTCGGCCCCCTTGGCGACCACCATCGGCGCCTGCATCTGGACCGGGTCGTACTTCAGGGCGACGGCGTAGTGGGTCGGGTTCGTCACCACCACGTCGGCGGTCTTGACGGCCGACATCATCCGATTCATCAGCTGCTGGCGGCGGCGGCGAATCGCGGCCCGCACCTGCGGGTCACCATCGTTCTCCTTCATTTCCTGCTTCAGCTCTTCCCGCGTCATCATCAACTGCTTGATGTGGCGGCGGCGCTGCCAGGCGTAGTCGGCGACGGCCATGACCAGCAGTGCCGCGGTGGCCTTGAACGCGATGTCGAAGCCCAGCGAGACCATCCGTCCCGCGCCCTCGCCGACGGAGAACTGGGCAAGGGTCGAAAGCTCGCTCATCTGACCCTTGAGCGTGATGTACACCACCACCGAGACCACAGTGAACTTGAAGAGCGACTTCCCGAGCCGCATCAGGCCGTCCACTGAGACGAGGCGTTTGAGCCCGGAACCGGGGTTCAGACGGTTCATATTCGGCTTCAGGCCGTTCCCGCTGAGCAGCAAGCCGGTCTGGGCGACGTTCAGGACGATAGCCGCGATGGCCAGCAGGCCGAGCAGCGGCAGCATCGCCGAAATCATCTGCCAGGCCGAGTCTTTCCCGAGTTGGAACGCGCTCTCGCGGGTCATCTCATTCGAGGCCGGGTGGGCCAGCCCGTTCCGCAGCAGCCTCTCCATGTCGCCCCAGAGGCGCGGCCCCAGCATCTTCAGCCCGGCGACGGCGAGGAAGAGCACGCCGATGGTCACGAGTTCATCGCTACGGGCGACGTTGCCCTTCTGGCGGGCATCTTTCAGCCGCTTGGGAGTTGGCGCCTCAGTCCGTTCGCCGGCCATCTAATTCGCGCTCCCGAGAAGGACGCGGCTCGAACCGGCGAGCGACGTGCCGAGCACGCCGTGGAGCAGCGTCACCGTTGCCGGGAGCGCCGCGCCAAGGACGAGGACGCCGACGAGGATCTTGATCGGCGCGCCAACCACGAGCACCTGCATCTGCGGCACCGTGCGCGAGGCAAGGCCCATCCCGAGGTCAGTGAGCACCAGCGCGGCCATCACCGGCATCGCCAGGCGCACCGACGTCACGGTGAGCCCCGCGATCAGGCTCGTGATGCCGTCAGGGGTCACCACGAACGGGTCGAAGGTGCCGAGGGGGACGGCCCGCGTGGTTTCGGCCAGCGTCTGGACGACCAGGTAATGGCCATTGATAGAGAAGAAGACCAGCGTCACGAGCAGGCTGTAGAACTGGTCGAATGACCCGAACTCGGCGCCCGTGATGGGGTCGAATACTGCGCCGAGGCCGAAGCCCATCTGCAGGCCAATGATCCGCGAGGCCATCTGCACACCGATGAACACGAGGTTCATCACCATGCCCAGCGCAAGGCCGAAGATGACCTCGCGGGCCGCATCGTCGATCAGCGGGCCGAAGGTCGCGGGCGGCGCCGGCGGGTTGTCCGTCTGGAGGGGCACGAGGACCAGCGAGAAGAAAACGGCGAACCCGATTTTCGTGTAGGCGGGGATGCCCTTGTGGCTCAGCAACGGCGCGGAAACGAGCATCGAACTCGTCCGCAACAGGATGAGGAAGAAGGCGTAGGTGTACTGCGGCGAGACGGTGAATCCTTCCATCTCAGCGCCCGTAACTCGCGGCGTTGGCGAAGAGCCCGGCCGAGAAACTCAGCAGTGTCTCCATCATCCAGGGCCCGAAAATCAGCATCGCCACGAACGCCCCGATGAGCTTCGGCACGAACGTTAGGGTGGCCTCGTTGACCTGGGTGACCGCCTGGATGAGGCTCACGACGACGCCGATGACGAGTGTCGTCGCGAGGATGGGTGCACCGACAAGCAGCGCGGTGGTGAGCGCTTCACGCATGAGGCCGACAACGACTGCTTCGTTCATCTCCCCGCCCTACTTCGCGAAACTGCCCACGAGGGAGCCGATGATGAGGTACCAGCCGTCGACGAGGACGAACAGCAGGATCTTGAACGGGAGCGACACGATGACGGGCGGCAACATCATCATGCCCATGCTGAGCAGGGCCGAAGAGACGATGAGGTCGATGATGAGGAACGGGACGAACATCACGAACCCCATCTGGAATGCCGTCTTCAGTTCGGAGATGGTGAACGCGGGGACGAGGACGTAGGTCGGGACGTCCTGGATGGTCTCCGGCTTCTCCGATCCGCTGAGCTTGAGGAAGAGCCCGAGGTCCTGCTCGCGCGTTTGCTTGAGCATGAAGGTGCGCAGTGGCGCTTCGCCGCGGTCGAAGGCTTCCTGTTGGGTCAGCGTGCCGTTCAGGTAGGGCTGTACCGCTTCGTTGTTGATCTGCTTGATAGCCGGGGCCATCACGAACGCGGTGAGGAAGAGGGCGAGGCCGATCATCACCTGGTTCGGCGGGAGCTGCGGGATGCCGATGGCGTTTCGGACGAGCGAGAGGACGATGATGATGCGCGTGAACGAGGTGACCATGACGAGGATGGCCGGCGCCATCGAAAGCACAGTCACGAGCAGGAGCAGCTGGATGGCGGTGGAGACGTTCTGTGGGTTTTGGGTATCGATGCCGCCACCCGGTGGCGGGGCAACCTGCCCGGCAGGCGCGGTTGCTGCCACGCAGCTGGTCAGCGTCGGCAGGGCAAGGGCAAGGACGGCGACGAGCGCGAAGATGCGCTTTCGCCTTGCCCCCAGGAATGACCGCTGAACTGCCACGAACGCCCCGCCGCCGGTAGTGGCTTCACTCTAGGGACGTGGCTCTGGGCCAAGTATTGGGAGACTCCCGTCGAGCCGGGGGTGAAACCCCGACGCACCCCGGCGACGGGCCTGATTCATTGGCGGGACGCACCGGGGCAGGCCGTGAAGCCGCCCCGGCGCAACGCGGTTCGCCAACGTCACTTGGCCGGGAGCACGCCCGGAGCGAAGGAATAGAACTCAAGTGCGATCCCGTCCGGATCGCGGAAGTTCAGGCCTGCGCCGAACGGGGGCTGCTCTGTCAGGCCGTCGTGCGTTACCCCGCAGGCTTCGAGGTGCGCGGCCCATGCGTCGAGGTCGGTGCGCTCGGCGACGGCGAACGAAAGGTGGTCAAGTCCGGTCACCCGGTGGTCGAACAGGCCACGAGTGCGCGCATCGTGCTGGACAAGGCCGATGAGCACGCCTGCCGACGGTTCGGCGAGGTAGGCGACCTCGAAGCTGCCGGGTTCGTTCCGCGCGCGGAACACCTGGGAAACGCCGAGCACGCGCGAGTACCAGGCGACGCTCCGGTCGAGGTCGGTAACGCTGAGGTCGACATGGGACGTACCGGTGAATGTGGGCACGAGAGACTCCTTTGTTGTGCTGAACAAAAGATACGTAATCTACGTATGCATCATGAAGGGCCAAACCGTGCCTGTTTAGGTGGGCCAATCTGTGCTACTTGCGCAGGGACTCGAGGAGGACTGTCAGGGCCGCACGCGCTTCCTCGCCGGCTGAAGGCGGGTCTTCCGCTGTAGCGACGAACAACGCGAGTTCGCTCAGAGCCCCGAACACTCCGGCCGCGAGCGCGTCGAGCGGGGCAGGCCGCAGTAACCCGGCATCCATCAGCTGACCGATAGCCGCGCGCGTCAGGCCGAGCCCGTAGCGGGCCATGACGTCGTGCCACTCTTCCCAGCCGAGGACGGATCGGCCGTCGATGAGCACGACCTGGCGCACATCGGGCTCGGCTGCAGAATCGAGGAACCCCGCAGCCGCCGCGGTGAAGCCCTCCCAGCGGCCTGGGCCGGAAGCCGCTGCGGCGCCGATTCGTGCCGTCAGTTCCGCCTCTACGGCTTCGAACACTCCAAGAAAGAGGCCCCGCTTACTCCCGAACTGGTGGTACACGGCGCCGGTCGTGAGGTTCGCCGCAGCGGCGATATCTTCGGCGGTGACGCCGGCGTAGCCATGGAGGGCAAACAGTTCGCGTCCCGCAGCGATGAGAGCCGCCTTCGTCCGCGTCGATTGCTGCGCCTTCAGTGTGGGCTGCGCCATCGCTCGATTGTGGTCGGCGCCCGGGCCGGTGTCGACTCGGATTAGTGTTCCTGGCCGATGACCGTCTCAACGCGTCCCGGCTGGCCACGCCCGGTTGTGCGCTTCATCTGCTCGAAGAGTTGGGCGGCGAACTGGCCGAGGGGCTGTTCGTCCGGCTTTGCTGCCTGGAGGGAGACGGTCGAGGCTTCTTCCTCGGTCAGTTCGTTGAGGAAGGTCAGTTGCTGCGCGGTGGCCCCAACCGCGATGACCCGTTCGCCGAGAGCAACCAGGTGGATTGCCCGCCCGTTGCTGATCGCCAGGGTATCGACGACACGGAGGAAGCCAGTCGTGCTTCGCGGCCCCGCCGCCCGCCTGCCCCACCAGCGCAGGCCCGCGATGGAAGCGGCGATGATGACGCCCACGAGGACAAGCCGCCATGCCAGCGAGAACATCTGCCCGCCGCCGAGACCGAAGCCTGCCGGGTCATTGTCGGCCGAGTCTTTCACACCGGAAGCCGAGCCGGCGGCCTGTGTGAACGTCCCATCGGCGGTGGCCGTGATCCGCGGACTTTCAACGGTCGCTGGCGCTGAGGGCGCGGCAATGGAAATGAAGATGAGCGAGCACAGGAGGACGCCGCCGAGCGCTGCCGCCCAGAGGAGCTTTTTCCGCGTCCTCGCGTCGTTCATCCGGCGCGCTCTTCCTGCTCGGCGCCACGGCGGACCACTTCGACGACGCGGACGCCGAAGTTCTCATCGACCACCACAACTTCGCCGCGAGCTATCAGCCGGTCGTTCACGAGGATGTCGACCGGTTCGCCGGCCAGCCGGTCGAGTTCGATGACCGAACCCGGCCCGAGGCCCAGGACTTCCGAAACCGTCAGTTCGGTACGCCCCAACTCAACCGACACGTTCATCTGGAGTCCGGCGAGGAGGTCGATGCCGGAGTGGCGCGGTGGGCCATCCGGTTCGGGAAGCGGCGCAAACCGGGCCCTGCTGACCGTTGAACTGATCGGCGTTGGCCTTGCCGGTTCGGGCGGTTCCCCGCCGATCGGATTGCCGCGCCCGCCGCCAACAGAGGCGAGGACCGGTTCCGGCATCGGCTCATCAAGCAGTTCGGCCGCTTCGATCTCATCCTGGGTCAGTTCGAAGCTAAATGACTCCTGCGGAAGAGGCGCCGCGGCCGTCACAGGGGCGCTTGCTGGAGCAGAAACTGCGGACTGCATCGCGCCGGCCAGGATGTCGAGGAACGTCCCCGGCAGAACGAGGCTGAACGGCAGGATGCGCGACCCGCCGATGGTGGCCGTGAGCAGCATGCACGGTTCGTCCATGCCCCCGAGCGTCTCGGGCATCGTGTTCGCCAACACATCATCGACTGCCACGACGAGGCCGGCATCGCTTCGCCCGAACAACTGGCTGTTCAGGGCCTGCACCACCTGGCCGAGAACCGTCGAGGCGATGACGATCGTCTGCTGCTCTTCGTCCTCCGGGTTGTCGGCCTGCGAATCGAGGAACATCGCCGCGATCGCGGTCGGAAGCACGAGATACGCGGTTCCGCTCTGGTCGGCGCTGGTCGACAGTTCGAGCGTTGCAGCGAGGTGCGGGTCGGCAAACCGGCCGATGATTTCGTCCGGCATAACCAGCCGCGCATCGACCTCGCTCGCTTCCGCAGGCGACCCGAGGAACGTCTGGATGGCCGCCGCGGCCGTCTGCCAGCCTTCGCCGCCTGTCGCGTTCAGGGTGTCGGCCTGCGCGCCGGAGAGCAGTTGGGTCAGGACTTCATGGGGAGTCGGCATGGTTCAGCCTCACTGCGTAATGAGCGTCTCGAAGTAGATGGCCTCGACCTTCTCTTCGGGCAGGTGTTCGTTGATCGCCTCGATGAGGTCTTCCTTCAGCTTCTCGCGGCCTTCGGTCGAGCCGATTGCCTCGGCGCTCTTGGAGCCGAAGACGGTGGCAACGGCATCGAGGATCTTGGGCATCTCGTGTTCAAGGTGGTGGGTGAACTCGACGTTCTTCGCGGTCAGCGCGTCACCGGTCACCCCGAGCCACGGCTCTTTCGGCCGCTCGAACTCGAGGGCCATGATCACCTTCACGTAGCGAGGCGCGTTTGCCGGGGCCTTCAGGTTCAGCACCAGGCCTTCCGGGGCGTTGCCCTTCTTCTCTTCGCCCACCGGCTTGCCGAGCATCACCGTCGGATGCGGCGACGCGTCGATCTGCTCCTGCGTGATGACCGGCGCGGGCTTTGCGTCCATGTAGTTTGGCTTGATGTAGAACCAGAACGCCGCCAGGAACAGGACAGCGCCGCCGGCCAGGATCTTCTTGTCTTTCAGCATCGCTAATCCTTCTTCGCCCCCTGCAAGGACTTGTTCATCTCTTCAACGGTCGGGTACAGGATCACGATGTCGGCCCGGCGGTTGAGCGCTCGCCCTTCGGGCGTGCCGTTGTCTGCAATTGGGTGGGTATCGGCATAACCGGCGAAGAAGAGGTCGTTCTTCGTCAGCTGGCCCTGCTCCCGGAGGAACCTGAGGACGTGGTAAGCGCGCGCGCCCGAAAGTTCCCAGTTCGTGGCGAAGTCGGGGCTATTCACAGGCACGTTGTCGGTATGGCCCTCGATGCGCATCTCGTTGGGCAGCCCGCGGAGGGCGTCGGCCACCTGCAGGAGGACATCCTGGGCGCCCGCCTTCAGGTCGGCGCTCCCCGAATCGAACAGCAGGTTGTCGGCCAGGCTGATGGTGATGGACGTGGTATCGCTGGTGATGTGGATCTTGCCTTCGAGTCCGTTCGCCTGGGCGAAGCCGTTCAGCGTGTTGCTCAGCGCCGCCATGTTGTTCGACTTGATTTCGGCAAGGCTCGGCGTGATCCCGCCGCCGTTGTTCAACACTGCCGAAGACCCGTTCGAACCGTTGAGGACGCCGATGCTGAAGGCGGCGTCGATGGAGTGGTGGACGGCCTGCAGCTTCTGCGGGTTCGCATCGCTGGTTGCGTAGAGCACCACGAAGAGCGCGAACAGCAGGGTCAGCATGTCCGCGTACGAAACGATCCATCGTTCGTGGTTCTCCGGGGGCGCCGGGTCGGCCGCCTTCTTCTTGCTCATGCCGCGTCTCGCATCGAGTCGTCTTTCTTCTGGCGCTCTGACGGCTGGAGGAAGCCCTCGAGCTTCTCGCGCACGATGCGCGGGTTATCGCCCGACTGGATGGACATGAGCCCTTCGATGACGACGTTCAGGGCGTGCAGTTCGTGTTTCGAGTTGTTCGAAAGCTTCTTGGCGAGCGGGAGGTAGAGGACGTTGGCGGTGAACACGCCGTAGAACGTGGCTACGAACGCGGTGGCGATGCCGGGGCCGATGTGCTCCGGCTCGTCCAGGTGGGCCATAACGCCCATCAGGCCCATGACGGCGCCGAGCACGCCGATCGTCGGCGCGATACCGCCGAGGAACTCGAGCGCCGCGAAGTTGCCCTCGTGGCGGTGCTTCATCGCATCCGCTTCGATCTCCATGATCTCGCGAAGCAGCTCGGGATCGGTGCCGTCGATCATGAGCTGGACGCCCTTGCGGGTGAACTGGTCATGGATCTTGTCGACGTCCGCTTCGAGGGCGAGGAGGCCTTCGCGGCGGGCCTTGTCCGCCATCGTCACAAAGAGGTCAACCGTCTCGGCGGAATTGTGGCTGCCGCCGCCAAGGACAGCCTTGAGGACGAACTTGGGCAGCCCGATCATGACGCTCAGCGGCTGTGAAATCATCATCGCGCCGAATGAGCCGACGAACACGATCATCAGGCCAGGGACATTGAAGAGGGCAGCCGGATTGCCGCCTTCGAGGATATTGCCGCCGATAATGCCGCCGAAGGCGAGCGCCAGGCCGATGACTGTTGCGAGGTCCATCAGGCAGTCCTCCGCACGGCGCCCATGGCCATCCTGCGGAACTCGGCGATGCGCTCAACGACAACAGGCGGCTTTTCGGCACACACATAGCGGTGCCCGTTCGTCAGCGTGATATGGGTATCGTGGCTCGACTCCATCATCTCGATGAGGTCCGGGTTCAGGTAGAAGACGGTGCCGTCGATGCGTGTCAGCTGGATCATCAGGGCCTCGTCCCACGAAGAGTTGTGACCATTCTGGCCAGACGGCTCTCGTGCAGTTATCGGGGGATGCCCCCTGTCGGCGGGCCGAACCCCCTAGCCGGCCGCAAGAAAGCGAGTAGACGCAGGACGAAGGCAGTGGTGCGCTCCTCCGGCACACCGGAAGCCACACAACGAAAAGAGGCTCCCGATGGGAGCCTCTTTGTTGCTGAAAGACCGGACGAGGGCCTGCTGTTACGCCTTCACGAGCGTGCGCAGGCAGCGCGTGCAGATGTTCAAGCGGATAGACTCGCCGCCGATGTGGATGCGTTGCTTCTGCACATTCGGCTTGAACGTGCGGGATTTCTTGACGGCCTTGCGCTCCCAGCGTCCACCATGGGTATGGCGGATGTGCCGGCCAAACATCGTTGTCTTCGCGCAAACGTCGCAGGCGCCACTTGCCATGCGTCATGTTTCCTTACGTGAGAGAATCGGAACGTCCATGCTAGCACCCGGTTCCGATTACGGCCAAACAGACACCCCGGCATCGCCTTCGTGACCGCGGCCCCGGTCCGGGAAGAAGCCCTCGGCGGCGCGGCCGTCCTCGCTCTCTTCACGTCGGCAGCCACCTATCTTCGAGCATCCGCCACCATGGTCGATGCCATCAACGTCTACCCGGTCCCGGATGGCGATACCGGTTCGAACATGGCCGCGACCCTTCAGGAAGCGGTGGATCGCGCATCGGCGCTCGGCCCCGGCGTTTCGACCGCGGCCGTCCTCGGAGCGCTGGCAAAGGGGGCGCTGTACGGAGCTCGCGGCAACTCCGGCGTGATTCTCTCACAGGCGTTGCGCGGGTTCGCCGAAGGCGCTGGCGCAGTCGAGTTGCTCGGCGGCGAATCTCTCGCAAAAGGGTTGGTGCGAGCGGCCGAACGCGCCTACCAGGCTGTTGGAACGCCCATGGAAGGCACCATGCTGACGGTCCTGCGCGCTGCCGCAGAAGCGTCCTCGGCCACCGTCGCTGAATCGCCCGGAGCAGGCTGCGCCCAGGTCCTCGACCGCGCCGTCCGCGCCGCGGAGGACGCCGAAGCGGCGACCATCGACCAACTGCCCCAACTGCGTGAGGCTGGCGTCCCCGACGCCGGCGGCGAAGGCGTCTGCGTCATTCTGCGGGGTCTGCTGGCTGCAATCACGGGCGCCACTCCGCAGCCTGTGCACCCCGCGAGCTTTCCGATCCTCTCGAACGGTAAAGCCGGGCATGAACGCTTCGGCTACTGCACTGAGTTCCTCGTCGAACCCAGCGGCGGGCCGATCAACCTGGATGCTCTTCGCGCGCTCGCAGAAGGCGGCGGCCACCGCTCCGTCGTGGTCGTCGGAGATGAGGCGCTGGCGCGCGTGCACGTGCACACGGCCGACCCGGAGCGGTTCCTGGCGGCAGCTGGAGAACTGGGCGAACTCCGCCGGGTGAAGGTCGAAGACATGTCGGCGCAGCATGCACGGTTCACCCGCGAGGGAAGCGGCGCCGGGGCGAAGGTGGCCATCCTTGCGATGAGCCGCGGCGCCGGATTCGATGCGGTGTTCGAAGGCCTCGGAGCCGCTGTCAGCGACCTCGGTGTCGTCGAGAAGCCGTCAGCCGGGCAGATCGCTGCGGCAGCCGATGCGCTCCTGGCGCCGGACGTCATCGTCCTCCCCAATCACAAGAACGTGGTCCTCGCCGCCGAGCAGGCTCGGGCGATCTCCCGGGCAACGCTGCATGTCGTGCCGGCCACCACGCTCGTACAGGGAATCGCGGCGGCTATGGCCTTCAACCCCGATGAGAACGCCGCGACGAACCTGGCTGCCATGGCCGAGGCGACCTCGACGGTGCGGACGGTCGAAGTCACCGTGGCAACTACTGCCCGGAGGTCGGACGGTATCGCTGTCCGCGAGGGGCAAGCCCTTGCGCTGCTCGATGGCCGGCTGGTGGCGGCTGTGGCATCGCCCGCCGAAGCGCTGGCGGCCGGGATAGCAGCGGGGAAACCCGGGCGCGGCTCGCTGATCACGCTCTACGCGGGCGAGCACATCGGCGACGCGGAGCTCGAAGGAACAACAGCCATGATCCGGGACGAGTTCCCGGGGGTCGAAGTTGAGGCGCTCCGCGGTGACCAGTCGCTCTACGCGTACATCGCCTCGATAGAATGACTCCGTGCAGGCGCCCAGCCTGCCGCCTCGGGGGTCACCATGTCGCGGGCGATGCTCTTCCTTGTCGTTTCAACCCTTTCTGTAGGCCTGCTTCTCACGGCATGTGGCGGCGATTCGAGGCCGGCTCAACCCACGGCCACTGCAAAGCCCACCGGCTCCGCACCCGGCGGAATCCCGCCGGCGCTGACAACCGTCAAAGTGCAGGACAACCGCTTCTCGCCGGGCTCGTTGCAAATCCCGGTCGGCGCGACCGTCACGTGGAACTGGGAGGGCAGCACAGCTCGCCACTCGGTGAAGGGCACGTTTGACGGCCAGCCGGTGGAGACACCCGTGCTGAGCGGGACGGGCGTGTACCTGTTCGCCTTTCAGAAGGCCGGCATCTTCGAATACGAATGCGGCATCCACGGCGCCGCGATGAAGGGCACGGTCACCATCCAGTAATCCTGGAGGGTTGCATTCCGGAATGGGATTTGCGTAGTATCCGGCCCTCAAGGGGGCTCACATGGCAATCGTGGTCATTACCGGGTGTAGTTCGGGCATCGGCTATGAAGCGGCACTGCGGTTCGCGCGGTCAGGGAATACCGTCTACGCGACCATGCGAAACCTTGCGAAGGCTGGACCGCTGAAGGCTGCGGCGGAGGCTGAAGGCCTCGACATTCGCATTCACCAGCTGGATGTTGACTCGCAGGCGTCCATCGATGGCGCGGTCAAGGCGATCGTCGCGGACGCGGGGCAGATCGATGTGCTCGTCAACAACGCGGGCGTGACCGGGATCGGCTCCGTTGAAGAGACGACTGACGTCGAGCTTCACGCCGCGATGGAGACCAACTTCTTCGGGCCTTTGCGGCTCATCCGGGCCGTAGTGCCGGCGATGCGAGAGCGCGAGTCGGGGACGATCGTGAACGTATCCTCGGTGGCAGGGCGTCTTGTCGGAGGAGCCTGCGTGGCCTACCACTCTTCGAAGTGGGCGCTGGAATGCGCCAGCGAAACGCTGGCGATGGAGCTCAGGCCGTTCGGAGTGCGGGTCGCCATCGTCGAGCCGGGGTTCTTCCGCACACCGATCCTGGACAAGGCAGCGGATGGCTTCCGCGCGCAGGAGACTTCGCCGTACAAGGACCTGATCAGCCGCATGTCAGCGCTGTACGCGGGTGCATCGGAAGCCAGTGGCGACCCCGCGGTCGTCGCAGCCACGATTGAGAACGCCGTTACGACTGACGGGCCGAAGTTGCGGTACCTGGTCGGCGACGATGCCGAGCCGTTTGTGGGCGGCCGGGCACGGCTGACCGATGAGGAATATCAGACACTTGGCGACAAGATGACGGACGAGGAGTGGTGGGCGAAGTTCTTCGAGTTCTTCCCGCAACCGGCTGCAGCCGCAGGCTAAACAGGCCTGGCAGGCCGCGGGCTTGTCCCGGTTTAGGAGTAGCGCTCCTCGCGCCACGGGTCGCCGTAGATGTGGTAGCCGTAGGTCTCCCAGAAGCCGGGCTTGTTGCTGCCCAGGAACTGGATGCCACCGACCCACTTCGCGCTCTTCCAGAAATAGAGGTGTGGGATGACCAGCCGGATGGGCCAGCCGTGCTCTTTGCTGAGTTCCTCGCCGTCGTGCGTCGTGGCGAACATCACCTGTGCCCGCCGCAGGTCCTCCAGCGGCACGTTAGTGGTGTAGCCGCCGTAGCTGTGGAGCATGGCGTACTTCGCTTCCAGCTTCAGCGAGATGTTATCGAGCAACGCCGAAAACGGGACGCCGTGCCAGGTGTTGTCGTACTTACTCCAGGTGGTCACGCAGTGGATGTCGTTCACCTCGGTCGTCGAACCGAGGGCGTTGAACTGCTCCCAGGTGAACGTCTTCTCTTCGTCGACCAATCCCCAGACGTGGAACCGCCACGACTCGAGGTCAATGCGCGGGATGCTTCCATAGTGGAGAACCGGCCAGCCGGCAGTCAGGTGCTGACCCGGCGGCAACCGCAATTTGCCGTCCGGCCGAAGTTCCTGGGTGGCCTGCAGCGTCATATGGAATCTCCCGTGCAGCGCGTACGTGATGTTCTGCATTTTCAGGGTAGCTGTTCGCGTCCAGCCCGGACAAGGCCGTTTTCGATTCCAAAGCGCCGCGGCGGCTACACTGGCCAGATGGAAAGCGTCCCCGAAAGGGAAGCCGCGCGGCCGCGTATGGCCATCCACCCACGAGATGGCTGGTTCTTCGTCGTGGCCGCCGTCATTGTGGCGGCCGACCAACTGGTGAAGTGGGTCATCCGCGACACGGTCGCGCTTGGCGACCGCATCTCCGTGGTCTGGCCACTGGAAATTGTCCATTTCACGAATAGCGGGGCAGCCTTCGGGATGCTCCAGGGCGCAGGGCCATTGCTTGTTATGACGAGCGTAGTGGGCATGGCAGCGATCGTGATTTACCTCTTCAACCCGGGGTTCGCTCACCCCCTCATGCGGCTGGGCCTCGCGTTGATGCTCGGCGGCGCCGTGGGCAATCTCATCGATCGGGTGAAGGATGGCGAAGTGGTGGACTTCATCAAGGTGCCGAACTTCCCCGCATTCAACGTGGCCGATTCGGCCATCACCATAGGAGTCTTGTTACTGGCATGGGCAATGCTACAGGAACCGGAAGCGCCCAAACCCGAAGCCTGAGCGCGCCTGTCCCGGGCAGGCTCGACGCTGTGCTCGCACGCGCGTTTCCCGACCTTTCGCGGGCCCGGGTGCAGCGCCTTATCGAAGCAGGCCACGCGCGCATCAACGGCGCAGCTGCGCGCAAAGCTGCCACCGTCGCGGCGGGCGACGCACTAGAACTCGACGTGCCCGCCACGCCGCATGACGCTGCGCCAACCGGGCTCTCCCTCCCTGTCCTGTACGAAGATCCGCAGTTGGCCGTGATCGACAAGCCGGCGGGCCTCGCGGTCCACGGTGCGCCCGGCGATACCGGCCCAAGTGTCGCGGGCTGGTGGCTCGAACAACTCGGCCCTGCGGCTGAAGCGTTCGACGTCGAGCGGCCCGGTGTGGTTCACCGCCTGGACAAGGACACATCCGGCGTGCTCCTGCTGGCGAAGACCCCTGCGGCCCAGGCGGCGCTCAGCGCGGCGTTCGAAGCTCGGACGGTGAAGAAGACCTACCTTGCAGTCGTCGACGGCGTGCCAGACCGTCCGAAGGCCGTCATCGATGCACCGATCGACCGGCACCCTGGAGACCGCACGCGGATGGCGATCGTCACTCGCGGCCGGGAAGCGCGCACGGCGTACGAGCTTCTCCACAGCGACGGCCGCAGGGCGCTGCTCGAAGTTCACCCGGAAACCGGCCGCACACACCAGATTCGCGTTCACCTCGCAGCAATCGGGGTGCCTGTCAGCGACGATGCGGTTTATGGCAAACGCGAACCCGGCGGCCGGCAACTCCTTCACGCCTACCAGCTCAGCCTGCCTCATCCGGACGGCGGCACGTTGACCGTCACGGCGCCGATCCCACCGGACATGGACCGCGCGATCCGCGCCATCGGGGCCGACGCCGAGGCAGTGCGGTTCAGGCAGCCGCAGGAACCCGTGAGGGCGCCGGCCTAAGCAAGCCGCTCGGCAAGGAATTCGCGCGTCGCCGTCGATGCTTCGACGCTCAGTTCGCCATGGAGCCCGGGGTGGACGTGCATGCGCTTGTCCTTCGCGCCCAGCGCCCCGAACAGCTCGAACGCGCCATCGCGGTCGAAGCGTTCGTCGTCCCACTGGACCATGAAGAGCACCGGGCAGGTCACGTTCGGCGCGTCGATACGGTGGCGGGGACCGAACCGGCCGCGAACCGCGCTGGGCCCGGCGAACCCGCACAGCCCGAGGACGGCGGCACGAATACGCGGCTCCGAAGCGACAAACGGCAACCCGAGCATCGTGCCCATGCTGAGTCCCCAGTAGCCGACCCGTTTCGCGTCGAATAGCCCGGTCGCGAGCAGGTCATCGAGCGTGGCCTTCCAGTCTGCGTTCATGCGGTCAAAGGTGTCGGGCCGCTTCCACAGTGCGATGTAGTCCGGGTGGCCTGCCGGGTCTTCGACTGGCCGGATGGGGCCACGCTCGCCGTGGTCAATGGCATCAATGGCGGCGACGGCAATGCCGTGGCGGCGCACGAACCGCCGGGCGAGGGCCAGGCCGGCCTCGTTCCGCTTCTCACTCGAGCCGCCATGGCCGAGCAACACGAGCGGAACGGCGCCGGTCGCATCTTCGGGCGCCCAGAGGATGCCGGGGATCGTATCGCCGTCGCGGTGAACGGCGAACGGGCGCTCAGCGACGCCCATCGAGCTCGCGGCCAGGCCGGTCCAATCCATTGCACAGCTCCGCATGAGGGTTTCGCCAAGTCTACGCGACTGCGGGACTGCCCCACGTTTTACGGTCTGTCCACCTGAAATCGATGCCTGTGCAGCCGAACGCGGGGGATCGCTCCGTATACTCAATCCTGTGCAGATAGGGGTCATCGGCGCCGGCGCGGCCGGGCTCACCGCGGCGTACCGGCTGACGCAGGCAGGGCATCGGGTCACCGTGTTCGAAGCGCTCCCGTACGTTGGCGGGCGAACCCATAGCGCCCACTTCGGCCCCGGCCACCACCTGGATACCGGCGCGGGCTGGCTGACTTCGGCCTACACCCAGACGCTGCGCCTCTTCGAGGAAGTCGGAGAGAAGGGCCGGCTCCGTCCCATCCACGCATCCGGCCCGTCCGAGCTCGTGGTCGAAGGGCGGTCGTTTATCGGAGCGGGACTTCCTCGCACTGCGGCCGGGGACCACCTCATCCCGCCGGACGAGCGGGAACGCCTGCGGAACTGGCTCCACTGGCTGGACGGCTACCCTCCGCTGGGCTTTCGTACGTTCAACGATAACGAGACCGCCGAGCAACATATCGAGGCTGTCGGGCCGGCCGCGGCGAAGTATCTCTTCGCGCCGATGTTCGAAGGACTCTTTGCACCGCTCGCCGAGCAATCGGCCGAGTTCCTTCGGTCGTGGATTGCCGCCTCGCGCGCCACGTACTACCAGGTCGAGGACGGCATGGACGCCCCATGGAAACGGATTGCGACCCACCTCGACGTCCGCGTGAACACCGCCGTCGAGATGATTCGGCAGAGCGGGCAGAAGCTGGAAGTGGTGGCGAACAGCCTCTCGCTCGCATTCGATGGCCTCGTCGTCGCCGTGCCTCCGCCCGCAGGGAACCAGTTCGTGACGCGGGCCATCGAACCCCGGTGGGTAGCCCAACTCAACTACGAGCAGGTCCGGTACTCCGGCCAGTGCAGGCTGTACCTGGCGATGCCCGGCGACGCTCCAGCACGGATTCATCGCCGCCCGCTCCCCATGGGTCCGATCGCCAGCGTCGAGTGGCAATCCAGCGCTGACGGCGCGTGGGGATCCTGCCCGCCCGGCTGGCAGTGGGCGCTCATCTGCGCGAACGAAGCGCACAACGATCGCCTCAACCCGCTGCCCGACTTCGAAGTGACCACCCGGCTTTACCAGGCCGCCAGCAAGATTGTCCCCGAACTCCCGCCACTGGATACGTGGAAGGTGAAGCACCTCGTTCGCTGGAAGCATGCGGTGCCGGTGATGCCGCCGGGCCACTTCACCCGCCTGGCCAACTACGCCCGGCGGCCACCCATCGTGTTCGCAGGTGACTGGACCCACCAGGCCTGCGTCGAGGGCGCCGTGCGGTCAGGAGAAGCCGCTGCGGAAGCGTTCGGCCCCGGGTAGAGGGCACGTGTGACCTCTGCGCGGACAGGATAGAATCTGGCCGCACTGAACTCGGAGGGCTACCCGATTGCGTTTCCAGGACACTCCCGAACTGGCCGAATGGCGCCAGACCGTCCGCGACTTCGTCGATACCAACTGGCGAATCGCAGGGACCAAAGACGAAGACGACCCGGGCTTTGAAGCCCCGGCGGATGAGGGTCGGACAACAGCCTGGCTCGACAAGCTCGGCGCGCGCGGCTGGCTCGCGCCCGCATGGCCGAAGAAGTACGGCGGCGCCGACATGTCCGTCCTCGAACAGTTCGTCCTCAGCCAGGAACTGCACGAGGCCGGAGCGCCCGTTTCGCGCCAGATGCTGAACCTCGTCGGACCCACGATCATGCTTCACGGCACCGAGGAGCAGAAGGCCGAACACCTGCCGCCGATGCTGCGCGGCGAAGTCGCCTGGTGCCAGGGCTTCTCCGAACCAGGCTCCGGCTCCGACCTCGCCAGCCTCCAGACCCGCGCCGTCCGCGACGGTGACGACTACGTCATCAACGGCCAGAAGATCTGGACCTCAGGCGCCCACCGCGCCGACTGGATGTTCGTGCTCACCCGGACCGACCCGGACGCTCCGAAGCACCGCGGCATCAGCTACCTGCTGCTCAACATGAAGTCCCCGGGCGTGACGGTTCGCCCGCTGATCAACATGGCCAATGGGCACGTGTTCAACGAGGTCTTCTTCGAAGACGTGCGCGTCCCGGTTCGCAACCGCATCGGTGACGAGAACCGCGGCTGGTACGTCGGCACCACTACGCTCGACTTCGAACGCTCGAACATCGCCCGCGCGATCGCCGCCCGGAAGAACGTGGTGCGCATGGCCAACTACGTGCGGCAGCGCGCCAGCGCTGGCGACCCGGTTTCGCCGTCCTACCGGCTGGAAGTCGCCGACCGTGCCGTGGAGACGGGCATCTGCGAACTGCTGTCGTTCGTCGTCGTCTCAATCCAGGCGCGCGGGGGCGTGCCGAACATGGAAGCCTCGATGTGCAAGATGTACGGCTCCGAGCTTTCGCAGCGCATCGCTTCCACGAAGATGCACCTGGCCGGGATGTACGGGCAGGAGCGGAAGCCACGCGGCCTCCAGGAGGAGCACAACATCAACGCGGCGATGGAGTACATGCAGGTCGTGCCGGCGACAATCGCGGCGGGCACGAGCGAGATCCAGCGCAACATCATCGCCACCCGCGGCCTCGGGCTGCCTCGCGGCTAAAGCCAACTACGCCCGGGGGTCACTGGCCCAGGCCGAACTCCCGGGCAAGCAGGCGGTAGGAGTCCTTCCGCGCTTCGAAGTCGTAGGTAATCGTCACGAGCACCACTTCGTCCGTGCCGTACTCCCCGGCGAGGGACTCCAACCGTCCGCGCACCGTTCCGGGGTCGCCATAGATGTACGTTTGCTGCAGGTACTCCAGGTAGTCCCGTTCCGGGCCGGTGTAGTCGATCGCCATCGCGTCTTCGGGGGTCATGACGCCGCCGCCCTGCTGGCCGCGCGCCCGCGAGACGACGCGTGAGCCCCAGCGGCTCCAGCTCAAGTACTCGGCGCGTTCGGTGGTTTCGGCGCAGGTCACCGAGACGCCGATCGCGGTGCGCGGCGCGGAAAGGAACGGCGAGGGTTGGAACGCCGCTTCGTACTCCCGGAGCACGGTTTCCGGGCCTTCCTGGCTGATGAAATGGGCGAAGCAGAACGCCCAGCCCAGCGATGCTGCGTACTGTGCGCTCGCCCGGCTGGAGCCGAGCAACCAGAGTTCGGGCAATGTGTCGCCCGCCGGCTGGGCTGTGATTCCGCGGTACGGATGTCCCGCGGGGAGCGTCCCGCTCAGGAAGCCATACAGGTCCATGAGCTGGTCGGGATAACGGTCGAGGTCGGCCATCGCGTGGCCGTCGGCGAGGGCGCGGGCCGTACGAGTGTCGCTCCCGGGCGCGCGGCCGACACCAAGGTCAATCCGGCCGGGGAAGAGCGTCTCGAGCATGCGGAACTGCTCGGCCACCTTCAGCGGGGCGTAGTGCGTGAGCATCACGCCGCCCGAACCGACCCGAATGTTCTTCGTCTGGTTGGCTACCTGGCCGATGAGGATCTCCGGCGATGCCGAAGCGAGGCCCGTGCCGTGGTGTTCGGAGAGCCAGTACCGGTGGTAGCCGAGTTCATCGCAGAGCCGGGCGAGTTCCAGCGTTTCCGCGATGGCCTGGGCCGGAGTCCCGCCCCTGCGGATGGGGGACTGGTCAAGCACCGAGAGGCGCAGACCGCTCAATGTACCGGCACCATCGAGGGCAGGCGCGACGTTTCGCCCGCGAGACTGGCGAACCACTCGGCGCGGCCGGGGTGCAGTTGGTCCCAGGTGAACCGCCATCCCCAGTTGCCATCCGCGGCGCCGGGGACATTCATGCGCGCTTCGCTCCCGAGTTCCAGCACGTCCTGCATCGGGATCAACACCGTCTCGGCCACGGAGCGGTAGGCGCAGCGAACGAGGTCGTTAACGATGTCGTCACCACTGACCGAGAGGTAGCGGCGCACGCGGTCCCGGACATACTCCGAGGCATGCTGGTACCAGCCGAGCGTCGTGTCATTGTCGTGGGTGCCGGTGAAGACCACCTGGTTGGCGACCTGGTTATGCGGCAGGTAGGGGTTCCGGTCGTCGTCCCCAAAGGCGAACTGGAGCACGGCCATACCCGGGTATCCGAGTTCGTCCCGGAGTGCACGCACTTCCGGCGTAATCAGCCCGAGGTCCTCCACGATGATCGGGAGCGAGCCGAGGGCTTCCGCCATCCGGTCGAAGAGTTCGCGGCCGGGGCCGGGAACCCACCGCCCATCGACCGCCGTCTCCGCGCTGGCCGGGATCTCCCATGCTGATTCGAAGCCACGGAAATGGTCGATGCGCACCGCGTCAAACAGCGAGAACGTCCGGCGCATTCGCTCAATCCACCAACTGTAGCCGTCGGCGCGCATCGCCTCCCAGTCGTAGTGGGGGTTGCCCCAACGCTGTCCGGTAGCCGAGAAGTCGTCTGGCGGCACACCGGCGACGACGTGTGGAACGCCATTGGCATCGAGCTTGAACAGCCCCTGGTGCTCCCAGACGTCGGCGCTATCGAGGTCGACGAAGATGGGGACGTCCCCGTACAGGGCAACGTCGCGGCTGCGGGCGTACTCGCGCAGTGCGTGCCACTGGCGTTCGGCGCACCACTGCAGGAAGAGTTGGAAGCGGACTTCATCGGCGAGAGCGGAGCCATCGGGCGCGGGGATGTCACCGGGGTCGTGGTAGCGTTGCGGCCAGTGCCACCAGGGCTGGTGGCTCAACTCTCGCAACGCCGCGAAGTGCGCGTATCCCCACAGCCAGGGCCGGTCTTTGCTGAACCCTGCTAATTCCGCGACCGCTGCAGGAGTATCGAATGCGGCGAAAGCCCGCCGGAGGAGCGGTTCGCGGTGCGCGCGCAGTTGCTCGAAGTTGTGACGGTGCGGGTCGGCCTCGGGCGGCGTCAGCGTGGAGTTCGCCGGGAGCAGCCCATCTTCGGCCAGCGTTTCGAGCGAAATCAGGAGTGGTTCAAGGGCGAACGCCGAACGCGCAGCATAGGGCGAGTTCCCCGGCCCAACCGGTGACGGCGGCAGCATCTGCCAGATACCGCACCCCGCGCTCGCAAGGTAATCCACGAACCGGAACGCCTCCGGGCCAAGGCCGCCCTCGCCCGGCAGCGACGTGGGATGGAGGAGGACACCTGAACTGCGGCGAGCCATGAAATGAGTATCGAGCCCATCTCGAATATCTGCGAGTAACCGGCGTTTACCGTCCGTCGCGGCTCAGTCGAACTGGGGTGCGCTGGCAATCCACTCCTCGAGCGCCTTGATCCCCTCGACCCGGGCGATTCGCCGCCCGCGGCCTGCCAGCGCCGCGAGATCGCCAAGGGCCTGGGCCGCGATCAGTTGCCCGAACGAGTACGGCTTCCCGGGGACTGCGAGGTCCTCGGCGGCAGGCTGCGTCACTTCGATGAACACACCGCTGTTGGGGCCTCCCTTGTGCAATTGCCCGGTGGAGTGGAGGAACCGCGGGCCGAACCCTACCATCGTCGCGACGCCGCAGCGCTCGACCAGGGTGTCGCGCACCGCCTGGAGCCGCGCAATGTTCTCCGCATTGCGCGGGACGAAGGCGTTGATGGCGATGTAGTCGTGCGCATTCACCTCGTCCATGACCGCTTCGAGCGGGACCGCCGCCGCGCTCGGCGCATCACCGCCGAGGATGCGCCCGGCGGCGTCTTTCGCTTCCTGGACATTTGGCTGGTCGAACGGCTGGACGCCGAGGATGGCCCCGGCGACCGCGGTAGCGAACTCCCAGCGGAAGAACTCGCCTCCGAGCCCCGCCGCTTCGAGCCGTAGCACCGGGTGGCCCGCACGCTCGAGTTCGCCGGCCTCGGCAGAGTCGCCGTAGCAAACGAACGCCCGGTCGTGGCCGTAGACGTCTGCGGGGAGCGGCTTTTCGCCGTCGATGGGGATGACTCCGCGGCCTTCCTTGCCGGTTGATTCGGCAAGCAGCTGTTCGATCCAGCTCCCAAGCGCCGCGAGTTCAGGCGGCAGGCGAAGGGTGCACTTGTCGCGGCCAGCCAGCGCTGCCTCGCCGAGGAAGATGCCCAGTTCCGCGCCCGGGTTCTCGGCCAGCACCGAAGAACGGCAGCGGTCGCCCATCGTGAGCGCGTCTTCGAGGATGTGCCCAAGCGGCGCGCCGGCGAGGGCCGCAGGGACCATGCCAAAATGCGACAGCACCGAGAAGCGGCCGCCAATGTCAGGCTGGTTCAGGAAGAGCGTGCGGAATCCGTGCGCGTGGGCGAGAGCCTCCAGGGAACTCCCGGGGTCGGTGATGGCGACGAACTGCCGCCCGTTGCTGATGCGCTCCCAGAACCAGGCAAACTGGCTCATCGTCTCGATGGTCGAGCCTGACTTGCTCGCGACGACGACCAGCGTGCGCGAGAGGTCGAGGCGCTCCGCCGTCGCGCGGACCTGGTCCGGGTGCGTGCTGTCGAGCACTTCAAAGGCGGCCACACCACTGCCAGGGCCACAGGTCTCGACGATCACCTCCGGGCCAAGGCTGGACCCGCCCATCCCGAGCAGCAGCACCTGGTTGAGGCCATCCGCGTGCGCCCCGCTGGCGAACGAGGCCAGTTCAGTAAGTTCGGCGTGGAGGTCGTGAGCGACATCGAGCCAGCCGAGCCGGTTCGAGATTTCGGTAGGGTCGGGCCTCCAGACCGTGTGGTCGCGCGCCCAGATACGTTCGATGATTCGTTCGCGGGTGAACTGTTCGGACCGGGCGGCGATGGACTTCTGAAGCGCTTCCTGCATGCCCCTACGGTACGGGAGTGAACGAGAGTCCGAAACTCTGGCCGGGCGCTCTTCGCTCAATCACCACGGGGTCCGGGCTCAGCAGCACTGCCCCGGCGCGAATAATCCGCCGGGCCGGACGCCGGAGCGGCTCAGTACGCCGCGGGCGGTAGGGGATGGGCTTTCGCGCTGGCATGCTCCCATTTTCGACCGTCGACTTGGGGATATCCCTATGTTTCGGTGGGCGGCAGGGGAAGAGTGCGTAGCAATCGGGTGCACCCGTTTGGCAGACCACCTTCGCCGCCGGCAAGGCCCGGTGACGGTCACTGTGCGTTCCCTCCGGCAACCCCCAAATCGAACTTCGGGTTTCTCCGTAGTGAACGAACGGGGCAGGTGTGTCGAAGATGATGACAGGCTTGCCAACGGCCCCAGGGTCACCGGCGCCGGGAGCTATCGCGATGACGAACCATATCCGCACCTGCCTGCACTGTGGGCTTCGGTATGACTGGCGGCGTTCGCCGTCCGGCTCGCTGAAGATGACGTACTGCGGCTCCCTCTGTGAGCGGGCGGACATGGGGTTCACCATCGAAGCGCTCCTCTCCGGCCAGCGTGTCCTCCCGCGGGAGTGGCGCGACCTGCTCGCCGCCTGACGGCCCAGTCGAGAGTGGCAGGCAGGGTTCAGCCCTTCGAATGACCCTCGTTGCTCCTCTCGCACGAAGAAGCGAGCAGCGTCATCCGGGACACTGACAACAACGAAACACGCTCTCTGGAGGGCACACCAATGGCAGCCAACGTCTCACTCTTCAGCGACCCCGCGAACATCAAGACGTGCCGCCATTGCGGGCTCCGCTATGACTGGCGCCGCTCTCCGAGCAGCTCGCTCAAGATGACCTACTGCGGGTCGCTCTGCGAACAGGCCAACCTGGGATTCACCATCGAGGCGCTGCTTCGCTACGAGCGCCAGCCCGTGGCAAACGCCGCCTGACAGAGGCCTTTACCAGCGCCAACACGGATTTGACGTAGGTCTCTTTACGCAACCCACGGCGGGTTCTACGCTGGAATGAGCCCAAGGCACCCGACCCTTCCACTGGAGGGCGGGGAAGCCCGGGGCGGAAGGATACTCCTGTGGTCGACACCCCGATCGGTCCCGGCTCCACCGGGATGAACCTCAACCACATCAAGGTCTGTGCGCGGTGCAACCTGCGCTACGACTGGCGGAAGTCCCCCAGCTCCATGAAGATGACCTACTGCTCCTCGCTCTGCGAGAAGGCCGACCTCGGCTTCACCCTCGAAGCGCTGTTGCGCTACGAGCGCGCGGCAGCCGAGCCAGAGGCCGAAGCAACGCCTGCCGTCTAGCAAGCGGTCCTGCGACGAAAACCCGAAGGCCCGTCTAGTTGACGGGCCTTTGTTGTTCGCACCCGCCTGGAATCAGCCCGTGGTGGTCAGAGGCGTGTCCTCGCGGTTCGCCCATTCGCGCATCGAACCGTCATAGACGCGAACGTGCTCATAGCCCAGGAGTTCCATCACGAATGCGGCATGGGCCGCGCGGATGCCGCCCTGGCAGTAGGTGATGGTCGGCTTGCTGCGTTCGATACCGGCGCTCTTGAGCAGACCTTCGAGGTCGTCCGCGGGCAGGAACTTCCGGTCGTCTTCGGTGCTGACAAAGCGGACCCACTCCATGTGGTGCGCCCCCGGGACGCGGCCCGACCGCTTGTTCCCGCGGTCGTTCGTCCCCTCCCATTCGCCGTCCGTCCGCGCATCGAGAACCTGGCAGGCAGGGTTCGTATGCATCTCCTTCACGTACTCGACGGTGGCATAGATGTCCGGGTTCGCCTTCGCGGAGAAGCTGCCCTTCGGGGCGCGGGTGGCATGGAAGGTGACCGGACGGCCCTCGCTAAGCCAGCGGTGCCAGCCCCCGTTCAGCACCTTCGCGTTCGTATGCCCGTAGTACTTGAGCACCCACCAGAGCCGCGCCGCGACCAGGCCATTGTTGTCGTCGTAGGTCACGACGGTTGTGTCGTTGGAGACGCCGAGCTTCGCCATCAGGCTTTCGAACTCGGCGGGCGGCATGACGAGCGTGCCGTGGTCGCTGCCTTCGGGGTCCCGTTCTTTGATGTAGTAGTGGACCGGCAGCTGCACCGAGCCGGGAATGTGAGCACGGCGGTAGGCCTCGAGCGTGGCGCAATCGATAACTCGCACCTTCGGGTCATCGATGACGGTGGCGAGCCAGTCCGGCTCTGCCAGGAGTTCGGGGTGGGCATAGCCTGCCATGGGCGCCTCCAACGGTTTGATTGCGCGGAGTCTAACGCACGACTGCGGGAACATGCCCGGCAATCGCGGCGAAGTGATCCTCAGCCCACCTCAGCCCGTCAGTTCGAGCGCGGCAACTGCGGCGTGATCGTTCCCTGGGGGAAGTTCGGGTTGCCCGTCGGCGTGGGCGTGGCCGAACCGAACGGGTTGTTCGGCACACCCGACCGGCGGACGTTGATGACCACCGATATCTTCAACCCCTTACCATCGTCAGTGCTAAGCCGGACCGTGTAGACGGCGTTGTCCTTCAGGTCCTTCGGTTCGATGGTCCCGAGGGCGGCATCCTTGACCGCAGCGGTCCCGCTGCCGATAGTCTTCCACTCCTTGGGGCTCGCGGTTTCCCCGATTTCGAGCTTCCAGTTCTTCATGTTCGGCGCGTTCACCGAGCCAACTACCTGGAACGTGGTGCTCACCGTTTTGCCGTCCTGGAGGTTCCCGATTACCAGCGCCGACTGGCCGTTGCTCTTTTCTGTCGGGACGATCGGGATACCGCGCTCCTTCGCCAGTTCGAGGGCCGGCTCGGGCGCGAAGGTGGGGAGCTTCACGAACTTCTTCATCTCGCGGAACTGAGCCGGAGTCTGGTCAGTGGCGAGGAAGCCGTTGCGCGTGTCGACCTCTTTTTCCTCGCACTGGGAGGCGTAGGTCACATCGGTCCGCACCCAGGCAGTCACGGTCTGGTCGCAGTACTTGAAGTCTGGCCCGAGGACGCGGTCTGTGGCGGGCGTCTGGAAGGAACGCTGGGCCACGTTCGAAGGCTGCAGGTCACTGAAACCTTCGGCGATATCGGTCACGCCGCGCGCCTTCAGGGCGCTGTGGTAGGCCCCCATCCAAGACTTCCAGAGGCGTACTGTTGCATTCGCAGAGGCGTAGGCTCGGTCATTGACGAGGTCGTTATTCGCGTTGCCAACCCAGACGGCCGTGGCCGCGTGGCGGCTGTAGCCGGTCATCCACGTCTCCAGGGTGTCGCTGGCGCGCAGCGGGCCCTGCTGGGTGCCGGTCTTGATGCCCGAGGGGATCTTTACTCCATCTGAGTAGAAGTCGAGGCCGAGGTCGGTGTTCGAGCCGCCACAACCCCAGATGATGAAGCGCGCCGTGCAGTCCGACATGATGCTGTGGAGCAGCCAGACTGAACCGGCGTTCACGACCTGCTTCGTCTGCGGATCGGGTTCCTTGTAGACGAGGTTGCCATCCTTGTCGCGAACCTCGAGCACGACAATCGGGTCAAGTTCACGGGTGCCGGGGATGCGGATGTTGCCCCGCTGGAACTCCAGCGCCTGCTTCACCGCCAGGTCGTATTCCGCGCCGACATCGACAGCGGTGCTTCGCAATGTCTTGATCTCGACATACTCCGCGAGCGATGGCGTGCCCACCATTTTGCCCATATTCGCGATGGTGGCGTCCATGTACGCCATGTCGACCGCGCGGATGTTGGCGCCCCCGGTGGCGATGGAGGCGCCGTAGTTCACCGCCTTGTGGTTGCTGAAGGTAGGGTCGAAGCCCTGGGCGAGGGTGGTGATTCCCAGTTTTTTCGCCGTCTCGATAACGTTGTCGATGCCGCCCTCAGCCGCCGCCCGGAAGGCGCCGACGTTCTGGGAACCGCCGAGAGCGGCGCGAGCCGAGATGAGCCCCTCAGAAGCGCCGCCCTGGCGCGGGTTGACGATCTCCACCCCGCCGATGCTGAGGGGACTCGTGTCCCAGAAGATGCTCATCGGCGCCTTGTTCTGGGTGTCGAACCAGTTCAGGTAGACCGCCGGTTTGAACGACGAGCCCGGCTGGTTGATCTCGCTGAGTTGGTCGATATCGCCCGCGACCCGGCGGTCAGACCGGTAGGTCGGGTCGATATTCGGCGAGTAGACGATGATCTGCCCGGTCGTCGGTTCGATGGTGACGACGGCGGCGTTGTGACACTCGCAACCCGCTGCCAGGCCGGAGGCAACCCACTCGCTCGACATCTGGCGGGCCTGTTCGGTCAGGGCGTAGTCGAGCGTGGTTGTGACTTTGTACCCCGCCGAGTGCACCCAGTTCTCGCAGTCATCGACATCCTTCGGCTTCGGCAGAAGGCCAGCCTTGCACATGCGTACCAGCCGCGGCTCGACCTGGTTGTCGATCCACGCCTCGGCTTTCAGTGGGTTCGAGGCCGCGTAGACGTGGATCTCTTCGGCCTTCGCAGCAGCGGCTTCCTCGGCTGTCGTGCGGCCGTGGACGACCATCAGGTCCAGGACGGCCTCCTGGCGCTTCTTCGCCTCGCCGGCCACGGTTGTGCGGCCCAATTCATCGAGGATGCACGTGCCGTCTTCGTTGGCGATGCAGTTGTAGCGCGGATGGTAGAGCGTGGGGAACTGTGGCACGCCGGCGAGCAACGCTGCTTCGCCGAGCGTGAGGTCGTTCGCCGGCTTGTGGAAATATCCCTGCGTGGCAGCCTCGATGCCCACGTAGCGGTCCGCGTACGAAATCTGGTTCAGGTACCAGGTCAGGATCTGGTCCTTCGTGTAGTCGTTCGTCAGTTCGACGGCATAGACGATTTCGCGCAGCTTGCGGTCGAGGGTGCGCTCGGCCGTCACGCAGCGCGTCGGGTCCTGCGCGGTGTTGATGTTCGGGCAGATGTAGACGTTCTTGATGAGCTGCTGGGTGATCGAAGAGCCGCCGGTGCCGCTGTCGAACTGGTTACGGACATACCGTTCGAAGGCGGCGCGTGCGAGGCCGGTGAAGTTGATGCCCGGGTTGTCCCAGAACGAGTTGTCCTCGGTCGAAATGGTAGCGGCCACGAGATACGGCGAAATCTGATCGAGCGGGACCGGTTCGAGCAACTGCGCATCCGGGTTGGTCAACTGGCCGAGGAGCACTGCGCTGGCCCCATCCGGTCCGTTCCGGTCGTAGATCTGCGTCAGCCCGACGTTCCGCTGCTGGAGCTTCTCCTCGATGGGCACGTAGTCGTGTGCGTACGAGTTATAGATGGTGAAGAGCGCGCCGACGCCTGCGGCCACGCAGACCGAAGCAAGGCCCAGGAGCGCGACGAACGCCACCAGGATCGGGCGGGCCTTGCTGCCGCGACGGGCGCGGCGAGCCTGCAACCTTCGCCGCGTGACCAGCGAACTCACAGGGCGTGAACCTCACCGACCCGGGGCCCGCAACGGGATTCGACTCTCACAAAGGCCACCGTATCAAACCCGCGCCACCCGAAAAACCGATCTTTGTTAACCATCCACACACCGCTATTCATGCCCACCCCGCGCTTTCCCCTTTCCCCATTTCTCTTACGCTTGAACCATGGCGCTCACGTCCGAAGAAGTCCTCCACATCGCCCGCCTCGCGCGCATCGCCCTCACCGAAGACGACGTCCAACGCTTTACAGCGCAACTGACCGCCATCGTGGATCACTTCGCGGCGCTCGCCGCCGTCGATACCGAAGGCGTCGAACCAACGGCGCACCCCCTTCCCCTTTCCAACGTCATGCGCGCTGATTTGGTTTCAGCCTCGCTCTCCCAGCGCGATGCGCTCGCAAACGCGCCCTTAACCGAGGACGGTTACGTCCGCGTGCGGGCGGTGCTCGAATGAGCGACCTCTGGCGGCTGACCGCCCACGAAGCGCACGAAAAGCTGCGCGCGAAGGAGATCTCTTCCGTCGAACTCACGCAGTCCGTACTGGACCGCGTGGCCGAAGTCGAGCCGAAGGTTCACGCCTACATCACGACCACACCCGAGCTCGCCCTTCAGCAGGCGCGAGAGGCCGACCAGAAGTACGCCAGCGGCACGGCGACGCCACTGACGGGCGTCCCCGTCGCCGTGAAAGACCTCATCGTTACCGGTGGGACGCGCACAACCGCGGGCTCGAAGATTCTCGAGAACTTCGTCCCGCCGTACGACAGCCACGTCTACCAGAACCTCCGGCGCGCGGGCGCCGTGATGGTCGGCAAGGCGAACATGGACGAATTCGCAATGGGTTCAAGCACCGAACACAGCGCCTTCGGCCCCACGCACAACCCCTGGAACACGGCCCTCGTGCCGGGCGGCTCTTCCGGCGGCTCCGCAGCGGCAGTGGCCGCGGGCGAATGCCTCATCGCCCTCGGCAGCGACACGGGCGGCTCCATCCGGCAGCCCGCCTCGCTCTGTGGCGCGGTTGGCCTCGACCCGACGTACGGCCGTGTCTCCCGGTTCGGCATCATCGCCTTCGGCAGTTCGCTCGACCAGGTTGGCCCCATCGGCCGCGACGTCGAGGACGTAGCCACGATGCTCCAGTGCATCGCCGGGCACGACGAGCGTGACAGCACGAGCAATCCCGAGCCGATGCCCGACCTTCGCCACTACCTGGGCCGCGATATCCGCGGGATGAAGGTGGGCGTGCCGCGGGAGTACTTCATCAGCGGCATGGAGCCGGGCGTGAAGGCCCGCATCGACGAGGCGTTGAAGACGCTGGAGTCACTCGGCTGCGAGGTCGACACGTCGCTTTCGTTGCCGAGCACCGAGCACGCGCTCGCCGTCTACTACATCATCGCCCCGAGCGAAGCCTCCGCGAACCTCGCCCGCTACGACGGCGTGAAGTACGGCTTCAGCGACCGCTCCGGGCCGACAATGTGGGACAACATGGAGCATACGCGCGCCGAGGGTTTCGGCAACGAGGTGAAGCGCCGCATCATGCTCGGCACCTACGCACTCTCCGCCGGCTACTACGATGCGTTCTACCTCAAGGCCCAGAAGGTCCGCACGGTCATCAACGACGAGTTCAACGCCGCGTTCGCGAAATACGACGTGATCGTCACGCCCACCTCGCCGACGGTAGCTTTCCCCATCGGCGCGAAGGTCGACGACCCGTACGCGATGTACCTGAACGACGTCTACACGCTGCCTGCCTCAGTGGCCGGCCTTCCCTCGATCAGCGTGCCGTGCGGCTTCAGCGAAGGCCTCCCGGTCGGCCTCCAGATCATCGGCAAGTTCTTCGATGAGGGGCGGATTCTGCAGGTCGCGAGCGCGTACGAAGCGGCAAGCGGGCAGCGGAATCTGCTGGCGGGGCTGTAGTTACAGGGAGCCTCGGCGAAACGCAACGACGTCTGTGCGAGAAAGGCGTGAAGGCCCCGCAGGTGCGCCTCGGCTGGCGCCGTCCATTCGACCTCCACTACTGTTCAGCCAGCCGCCGCACAACCGCGTCGCCATCCTCTGCATGCCTCAACTGTTCGTCCTCTCCACGATTGCAACCGCGATCACCAACCACAGCCCACCAGCGAATCCGATCAGCGCTGCCATCGTCTCGAACGCACGCGAAGAGCGGCGTTCGGAGAGGAAACAGCCCCATGTCAAAATTGCGATGCCAGGCAGAAGTGCCGCTCCGTAACTGGCGAACCCGAGAACCGCGACACCAATTGCGAGAAACGTGTTGAAGAGCAGGACGTCCCGTCGTCTGCCGACGGCAGCGGCCGACAGCGATACGACAACGTACAGAACCAGAACCGCGATGAGTCGTTTCGCATCGGTGAGCACCTCAACAACCACTAACCCCATTGCCGCGATACTGACACCCAGTAAGTTCACCAGCACTGGTCGACAACGCCAACGAGAGCGACACGGACGACTCCTGCTGACACCGTAATCAGTGCTCATTCCCATCCAATTCTCGCAGGCGGAACGCCCACGTACTGACCTTGGGGACCCTTGGCCTAGTCGAGTTGACTTGCGATCCCAGACAGGGCCGCGAGGGCGACCTCACGCTCAATGCCCTGGGGCTTTGGCGCAACGAGGATAAATCCCCGGCCCCGAGACAACATCGAGTAATGGAAGGCGGTTTCGGTCTCGAGGAAGTACACCTCCGAGTCAGTCACTCCAGGCACTACGCGCTCTCCAGATGCCGCCGGATCCAACCCGCCATTCAGCTCATCGACCTGAAAACCTGCGTTCCCGGTCCTGAACGTGAGCGTAACGACTCGGAATGTACGTGGTGGCGAACCGGGGGGCCCTGGCGGTGGGGCCGGCTGAACCCAGACGTGATCAAGTCGGAAATCCGGATCGCCGGCCGCGACAACTCTGAAGCCAGCGCTCTCTGAGGCGATCCTAAGAGCAGCGTCCTCTTCTGCAACCACAGTGGAGGACTCCCCGACGCGCACTTCCACGGAGCGCGCGGAATCACGTTCCGTTAGTAAGGCGACTGCGCTCCCGCCCACCCCGATCGCCACCCCCAAGACTACCAGCGCGAATGCGCACCTCTTGAAACTCAGCACCCTGTTCACCCTACCTTCCGTACCCTTCTTTGCTCATTCCGCCCTGATCCATCACCCAATCGAGCCACGCCTCACGGTTCGCTCGCCACCACCCGCGCACCTCCCGAACTAACCCCAGGCCGGTTTGCGCCTTGATTAGGCGCGCGGCTTTCAGCCGTCCCTGAACCAAATCTCTCACTCCCGGCACCCCAGGTCCACGGTCACCTTCTTCGCCTCAGCCAGCACTGTCTCGATCTTATGGCAGGCCCCCGCATCGAACGGCTCCGCTGAGAACCCAAGCTCAGCCAGCCGCCGCACAACCGCATCTCCATTCTCGAATTGCTCGCTCGATGCCGCGAGGTCGAACGCAATTTGTCCGTTGCTCGTTCTTGCATCGATGACCGCCGGAACGTCTCCACCGGTTGCCGGACGTTCTGGCAGAGCCACCACCAGCTCCGCCAGGCGCTGGACAGTCACATCGAACGAGGCCCCAAGCCCCGTCTTGCCACGCGATTCCTTGGAGGCGTCGGCTAGTTCGTCGAGGTAGGCGCTGGGTGCAAGAAAGACGAGTTCATCTCCATTCACTGCAGCGGAAGACACGACACCGACAGGGCCAAGATCCGACCCTGTTTCAGGGCTGAACGTGGTCAGGAACAGAACATATTCCCTTCCTACTTCCATCGACGCTGGCTCAATAGCGAACGTCCGCGATGTTGCCGGATCCTGCTCCCAGGCCGTCGTGGACGTCGCCGTCCGAACGCGAAGTTGACTCGACGGAGAAAACGGACCGCGGAGCACCTTTGTCAATTCAAAGGTGCGTACTAACTCCACGCGTTCGCCCGCCACCTGGCCTGTCCGAGGAGACACCAGTCCCCGCTTTTCCGTCGCCTCCGTTCGCAGTACTCCCTGCACGATAACCGGGCTCTTCTCGATCAGCGACGGCAGCGTCTGGGCCGCTCCCCAATCCACGTCACTGTACGTGCTCGCCCCATCATTTGAACGCGTCAGGATAATAGATAGGCCGAACCCCACCATAATCGCGACGAAACTAGCGCATGAAAAGGTCAATGCTGATTTCACAAAACACCTCCTAGTCGCACTGTGATTCAATTTCATTACTGTATTAGTACCCGCATTGAAAGGTTGGCCATGTTGAAGAGGGGTACCTTTGCTGAATTGCACAACCATCGTCACCCACTCCAGCCTGGACCTCCGGTTCTGCCGCCACCATCGTCGCACCACCCGAACCGACCCCAGGCCGGTTTGCGCCTTGATAGCAGCCACTAAGCTTCCGCGCGAAGCTGACGCTGTTGACGACTTCATCGCCTGCGAGCGAGCCGCCAGGTGACGCCAACCAACCCTGCGGATCCAACGAGCAGGAGCCCAACACGCCAGGCCACGAGAGTTCGGTGGCCCGGCGAATCCTTGGTCTGACCGGTCATGGGTGGCAGCACCTGGCCCCCCGCACCCGCAGGAAACGGGGCCATGTTTGCAAGGGGTTGAGTCACCCCGGGAACGACGGAACGAAGTTCCACGAGTTGCAACCCGTTATCGCCTCGAAACACTGTCAGCATTGCTCCTGAGCGGGCACATGCGGCCGGCTGGTTCGCGCCTCCGACGCGAATGCGAGCATTTCCGCGTTTGTCAACGACGGTCGCCGAAGTCAACGACGCTCGGGTACATTCGACACCGTCCGCGAAGACAGTAAGCGAACCGATCCTCTCGGCGAGCGTCGTTCCGCCGGGCGAAGTGCCCGTGTCGGCAAGCACCCAACTGGGGATGAATAGGGAAGTCGCGCCACCAGGATTTGCCGCGCTGTCAGAGACCCCGATGTGAATGGTCTCGCTCGCGAATCTGGGCGTATCCAAGCAGGCCCCGGAGACGCCCGCCCAGGTCGTCACTGGATCGATTCCGCTTGTCGGAAGGAGCACCTCCAGATCGAATGCACCGGTCGAATCGGCGCGCGTTACCGCAGCTGGCGGAACGGCCAGAAGCGAGTTCTCCTTGCTCGCCGGGCCACGAGAATAGAAACCGACCTTTAGATCCTGTCCCGCGCATGCCGCGATCTGCCCGGCGAACCGGATCCCTGGGTCGACACCAACAACGTAGATGTCCTTGTCCACGGTCACGCGGAGCGGAATCGTCTCTTGCGCTGACGCCGGTGAAACCGTGCGACCGTTCAAAAGAGTGACGACCACAGCCACGGTCGCCGCGAGACCGAGAGTCCATTTGACGAAAAAGGATTTGTTCAAGTCGGTTTCTCCGTAACTCGATTCCCTGTCCTGCATCGCCATTTCCGCCTCCGTGGAGAGAGAGAGAGAGAGAGAGAGAGAGAGAGAGAGAGAGAGAGAGAGAGAGACTCGCTAATTTCGCTCCACAGCGGCAAATATACACCCCCAGGGCAACCGTCTTCCCCATTCCCGCCCTTTACGTCATGCTCGTCGTTATGACGCGTGTCGTGGTGCTGCTCGTGGTGGTTTCCGGAGTCGTGCTCTCCTTCGACCCCGCAGGATACCGCTGGGCGGGCGCCGCCGGCATCGGCGCCGTGCTGCTCCTGGCGTTGCTGCGCGTGCGTTCCGTGCTTCGGCGGCGCTCCCAGCGCCGCAGCGTCGAAGGACTGCGCAGACTCCCTCCTCACGACTTCGAGCAAGAGGTCGGCCGGTGGCTGAAACGCGAAGGATGGCGCGTCGAACAGCGTGGCGGAACAGGCGATGGCGGCATCGACCTCCTCGCGACACGAGGCCGGGAGACACTCGCGGTGCAGTGCAAGCGCTACGCCGAGTCGGCCACAGTCACCGCGGCGCAGGTAAGGGACCTCTACGGCGCGGCCGTCGCCAGCGGCTCAACGCGGGCTGCCCTGGTCACCACCGGCCGGATTTCGCGGGCGGCAATGGCGTGGGCTGAAGAGTTGCCGGCCGGCCTTCGCATGCACCTGGTCGACTCCGAAGCAGTCGGGCGGTTCGCAACCGGGCAATGGCGGCTGGGCGCATGACGCAGCCCCGGCGGCCCCTGTAGGCTGTGGCTGTGGAAGCCACCGAACACGTCCAACGCTCGCTCGAAGCCCTCGGCCTCCCCGGCCAGGTCCGGATCTTCGACGAAAGCACGCACACCGCCCAGGAAGCCGCCAACGCTGTCGGCTGCGAACTCGGCCAAATTGTGAAGACCCTCTTCTTTATGGCCGAAGGCCGCCCGACGATGGCGCTCGTCGCTGGTGACCGGCAGGTCGATACCGGGGCGCTGGCAGCACTCGTCGGCGTGGGCCGCAAGAAGCTGAAAATGGGGTCCCCCGAAGAGGTGCTCGATATCACCGGCTACCGGGTGGGCGGCGTCGCGCCGGTGGGCTGGCCGAAGCCGTGCGACATCGTGGTCGATGACAGCCTGGAGCGGTTCGATGAGATCTGGGCCGCGGCTGGCGATTCGAACGCTGTGTTCCCGGCGCGCACCGAAGACCTCGTTCGCGCGATCAATGGCCAGTGGGGCGCGATTGTGAAGGCGCCAGCGTGACTGAGGCGGCTGCGACGGCGACTGCCCGGCTCCGGTTGCCCCCGCTCGTCGCTGCCATGCGGCCGTACCAGTGGCCGAAAAACCTTATCGTCTTCGCCGCCCTCGTGTTCTCCGCGGGGGACGCCTGGGACCCACCCGACCTCGACTCCTTCTGGCCCCTGTTTGGCCGGACCGCGGCCCTGTTCGGGCTCTGGTGCATGGTTTCGAGCGCGACCTACCTCGTGAACGACGTCCGCGACCGGGAGAATGACCGCCTCCACCCGCGAAAGGCGCGGCGCCCCATCGCCAGCGGCGAAGTGTGCGTGGGCGCGGCGCTCACCACGGCGGTCATCCTCACTGCGGTTGCTCTCCCGCTGACCTTCCTCATCGATGCGACGGCGGCGATTATCCTCGCCGGATACGCGGCAGTGATGGCGCTCTACAGCTTCGGGCTGAAGACCGTCGCCATCCTCGACATCATCATCCTCAGTGTGGGCGTCGTGGCCCGGGCGGCTGCGGGCGCGACCGCCATCGACGTCCACATCTCGCCATGGCTCTACGTCTGTTCGAGCTTCGGGGCGCTCTTTTTCGCCACCAGCAAGCGCTGGGCCGAACACCGGCAACTCGGACCGGACGCGGCGCGCCACCGGCCGGCGCTCGCCGGGTACTCGGGTGAAGTGCTGAGCCAGCTCCTCCACATCACCGCCGCCGGCGCGCTGCTCAGTTACGCGCTCTACACCATCGAATCGAACCGCGTACCGGCCAGCGGCGCGATGGCGCTGACGATCCCGTTCGTCGCCTTCGGCCTCTTTCGCTATCTCCTCTTGCTCAACGGTGACCGTCGCACGGATGCGCCGGATCGGATCGTCTTCACCGACCCGCAGATTATCCTCGCCGTCTGCGGGTTCGTGGCCACGGCGCTCATCGTCCTCATCGCGAACCGCTGAGGGCGGATCGGAAACCAACCGTCAGTGTGTCCCATCGCCGAGGGGCGCGCCCGCGAGTTCCGGGTGGCCGCTCCAGGCCCAGCCGTACTTCGTCTTGCTAACGCCCATGAGCATGCCGAACAGCGCCTGCGGATGGATGAAAATGTTCGTCCCGGGAGGGCGATTCTCACCGGGAGCGTAGCGCAGGTTGTTCGCCTCCAGCCGAGCCGCGAGGGCGTCGACGTCGTCCGTTTCGATGTAGCACATGTAGAGCGACGGCCCACGCTTCCGGTAGAAGCGGTCCATCGCGCCGCCGCCTTCGTACGTCTCCACAACTTCGATGCGGTCCAACCGGTCCGGGGGTTCGAACAGGGTGAGGGTGCCCTTATAACCGTACAGCTTCGAGCCGATGGGGCAGTACCGCGATTCCGCCAGGCCGAACAGGTCGGTGTAGTAGTCCGAAGCCTCTTTCCAGGCGGTCACCGGGTTCGTCACTTCGTAAACGCAGCGGATATGCCCGACGTACTCACACGGCTCTTCCTGCACAAGGACCGTCGGCATTCCGAAGCGCGCGTTCGTGAGGTAGATGCGCCCCTGTTCCTCGACGGTCGCTTCGCCCTTCTCGGCCAGGCGCTTCGCCATCGCGCCGAGATCCGGGGTCGAAAACCCGGCGCCGTAGAGGCCCTGGCCCCAGGTCTCGCGGAAGGTCTGGATTGGCCCCGGCCCGGCGGGCTCGAGGAACTCGAACAGCGACCGGCCAGCCTGGACCGTCGTCCGGTGGGCGTTGAGGTGCTTCGAGCCGTCTTCCCCCACTTGTTCGGCGCCGAAGACCGCTTTCCAGCGCTCGACGGCCACCTTGCGGTCGGGCACCACCATCTGGATTCGGTCGACGTAGCTGAGCATCGCAATCTCCGGCGGCAGAGTGTCCCGGAAGTATGCGTGACCCGGCCCGGAAACGAAAACGCCCCGGTAAGCCGGGGCGCTCGTGCATGTGGCCAGGCGGTTGGTCAGGCAGACTCTGCCTGGTTGGGATTGATCACCGGGATATCGATCTCGGAGCCGCCACGCGTGAGCAGCAGCGGGCGGGTCTTATTGACCACGCTGTCGGCGTTGACAACGCACTTCTTTACGTCCGCCCGGCCGGGGATCTCGTACATCACTTCCATCAGGGTCTCTTCGAGCACGGTGCGGAGGCCGCGGGCGCCGGTCTTGTGCTTGATGGCGTTCTCAGCCACAGCCTTCAGCGCGTCGTCCGTGAAAACGAGTTCGACGCCGTCCATCTGGAAGTAGCGCTGGTACTGCTTGATCAGCGCGTTTTTCGGCTCGGTCAGGATCTTGATCAGCGCCGCTTCGTCGAGCGACTGGAGGCCGACCACCATCGGGAGACGGCCAACGAACTCGGGGATGAGCCCGAACTCGAGGAGGTCGTCGTGGGTGACGTGCATCATCAACTCGTCTTTGCGCTGGCTGCCACGGAAGCCGCGCTGGGCCTGGAAGCCGAGGCGGACGTGGTCGCGAGTGAGGCGCTTTTCGATGTAGTTCTCGAGGCCCTCGAAGGCGCCGCCGCAGATGAACAGGATGTTCGCGGTATTGATCTGGAGGAAATCCTGGTGCGGGTGCTTGCGGCCACCCTGCGGGGGCACGTTCGCCACGCAGCCTTCGATGATCTTCAGGAGCGCCTGCTGGACGCCTTCGCCCGAGACGTCGCGGGTGATGCTCGGGTTGTCGGACTTGCGGGCGATCTTGTCGATTTCGTCGATGTAGATGATGCCCCGTTCGGCCTTCTGGATATCGAAGTCAGCCGCCTGGATGAGGTGGAGGAGGATATTCTCGACGTCTTCGCCGACGTAGCCTGCCTCGGTCAGGGCCGTCGCGTCAGCGATCGAGAACGGTACATCGAGCATCTTCGCCAGCGTCTTGGCAAGGTACGTCTTACCGACGCCCGTCGGGCCTACGAGGAGGATGTTCGACTTCTCGAGTTCGATATCGTGTTCGGCGGCCGCGCCGGTGCGCTTGTAGTGGTTGTAGACCGCGACGGAAAGCACCTTCTTGGCCTGTTCCTGGCCGACGACGTACTCCTGCAGGTGCTCGAAGATGGCCTTTGGCGGGGGCACGCGCTGGGAGGTTCCGGCTGGGCCCTTCGCCGTGGCGGTAGTAGTCCCGCCACCGTTCTCTTCGTCGATGATTTCGCGGCAGAGGTCGACGCATTCGTCACAGATGTAGACCGCACCCGGCCCGGCGATGAGGCGGCGGACCTGGTCCTGGTTCTTCCCACAGAACGAGCAGTGGTATTGGACACGGTTGGTGCGGTTCGTTGCCATGCTGTCCCCCTCGCCTACTTCTTCGCTTCTTCGGGCCGCGTCAGCAGCTCGTCAACGAAGCCATAGTCCTTTGCGCCCTGCGCGTCAAGGTAGAAGTCGCGGTCGAAGTCGCGCGTGACCCGCTCGACAGGCTGCCCGGTGTGGCCAGCGATGATGTTCCGGATGATCTCGTTGTTGCGAAGGATCTCTTTCGCCGCAATCTCGATGTCCGAAGCCTGACCGCGGGCGCCGCCGAGCGCCTGGTGCATGTGCACCGTCGCGTTCGGGAGGGCGAACCGCTTCCCTTTCGCCCCGGCGCAGAGAAGCACCGTCGCCATCGAAGCAGTCTGCCCGACCGCGATGGTCGAGACATCGGGCTCGATGAGCTGCATTGTGTCGTAAATCGCCAGTCCAGCGGTGATGACGCCGCCCGGCGAATGGATATACATGCTGATGTCCCGCTCGGGGTCCTCGCGCTGGAGGTAGAGCAACTGGGCGACGATCAGGTTGGCGATCTGGTCATCGATCGGCGTGCCGAGGAAGACGATGCGCTCCTTCAGCAGCAGCGAAAAGATGTCGAACGCTCGCTCGGACCGTGGACCGGACTCGATCACGGTCGGGATTACGTCATAGACCAGGGGATGAATCGCTGGGCCGCCTGTCATTCCTTCGGTTCCTCCTCAAGTTCGCCCGAGGCGATCGCCGCGAGACGGTCGAGCGTCTTGCGCGAAAGAAGGTTGCGGCGGATCGTCGCAACCCCCTCTTCGCTCGCGAACATCTGGCGAAACCGTTCGCCATCGTCACCCATCGGGGCAACGAGCGAGTCCAGTTCCTCATCTATGTCTTCGACCGAAACGTCCAGACCTTCAGTCTCCTGGAGGCGCTGAAGCACCAATGATCGGCGAACTCGCAGCTCGGCAGCTTCCCGCCACGTCTCGCGGAACTCCGCTTCCGAGCGGCCGACCGTGCGCAAGTAGCTCTGGTACTGGGCCCGGTCGTTGCCCGTCGCCTCGCCGATCAGGTGGTCGATTTCATGCTCAACGAGCAGCTTCGGGTATTCGAGCGTGGCCACTTCGACGAGCTTGTCGACGGCTTCGTTGCGCTGCTTCGTGCTGGCGTCCTGATCGAGGGACTTCTGCAGGTCGCTCTCGATGCGCGCTCGCAGGGCCTCGAAGTTCTCGAACTCCTCGGCATTGATCATCGCCGCGAATTCATCGTCGAGTTCGGGAAGCTTCTCTTCCTTCACCTCGCGGATGTGCAGCGTGAATGCCGCGTCCTTGCCCTGCAGCCGCTCGACCCGGAAGTCTTCCGGGACGGGGAGCGTGAACTGCTTGGTCTCGCCCTTTGTCATCCCAACGAACGCGTCTGCCAGGCCATCGAGGAAGAGGACCTGGCCCTCGCGCAGCGGGAACTCGGCGTTGTCGTCCTGGAGGAACTGGTCGCCATCGATCTCGCCGTTCACATCAGCGATGAGCACGTCGTCCCACTGGACCGGCCGTTCGACCGGTACGTGCGTGGCGTGGCGGCGCTGGAGCAGGGTGAGTTGCTCCTGCACCATTTCGGGCGTCACGTCAGCGGCTTCGCGTTCGACGCGGATGGACCGGTAGTCGTTCAGTTCGACGCTCGGCCGGACGGGCACGATGGCGGTGAACTTCACGGGTTCGAACTGGTCGATTGCCAGTTCTGGCTGGCCGATGGCATCGACGTCTTCGGTCTCGATCGCCTCGTTGTAGGCATCGGGGACGAGCCGGTCGAGCGCCTCGCGGATGAGGCCTTCACGGCCGACCGCGCGTTCGACAATCGGGCGCGGCGCCTTACCGGGCCGGAAGCCCGGGAACCGGTTCTTCTGGGCGATGCGCTTGTACGCAGAATCGAGGGACTTCTCGAGTCTTTCCTCGTCAATCTCAATCTGAAGCTGAACGCGGCTCTCGGGGAGCCGTTCGAGGGTTACCTTCACAGTTGGTTCGCGAACCTCCGGGTTCGAGTATAGCAAACCACCCGTCCAATGCCGGGAGCCAGAAGTATGAGCAGGTTGTGCGCGCCCTTGCCCCGGGCTATCCGCGCTGGTTCTGGCGGCGGTCGAAAACATCCACCAGCGCGTCACCGAGCAGGTTCCAGGAGAAGAAAAAGAGGATGACCGGACCGGCGCCCACGATCAGCAGATAGGGGTAGTCATTGAACAGGCGGGTGCCATTCACGTCCCCGATGAGGTTGCCGAAGCTGGCGGCCGGCTCATCGATGCCGAGGCCAAGGTAACTCAGCGCCACCTCGGCGCCGGCGATGCCTGCCATGCCAGCCGTCAGGCCGACGAGGAAAAGCGGCATAACCCCCGGGAGGATGTGCTTGAAGAGGATGCGGCCGGTGGAGGCGCCCATGCTCTCGGCTGCCTGCACGTACGACTCCTCCCGGATGGCCAGCACCTGGCTGCGCACAATGCGGCAGCTGCCAAGCCATGCGAACGGCACCGTCGCCATCGAAATGATGAGGAATTTGACCAGCGTCTTGGAGTCCTCGCCGAGGAAGGTGTGGTCTTCGAGCCAGAACGACCAGCCGTTGATTCGGGCCCGGAACGCGGCGGTAATCGCCAGCATCAGGAGCAGGGTCGGCATGCCCGAAAGCACTTCGCCGGTGCGCATGATGGCGGTATCGATCCAGCCGCCCCGGTAACCCGCAAGCAGTCCGAGCCCGAGGCCGAGGAAGAGCCCACCGCTGAGCGTGATCACCACGGTGAAGATGATCGTCGTCCGGGCCGAGTAGAGGACGCGCGTGAACAGGTCCCGCCCCAGCCGGTCCGTGCCGAAGATGTGGTCCGTCGAAGGACTCTGGAGGCGCTTTTCGACCGAGAGTTGCTGGTCATTGAGCCCGTACGGCGCGATCACCGGCGCCAGCAGCCCGCCCGCGTAGAAGAGCAGCAGGTAGGCGAGGGCGATGATGGCGACCTTCTTCTTCAGGACCTGGCGCACCGTGCGGAAGCGCGCGGGCGCCTGCACGTCTTCGAAGACCACGATCTCTGTGGCTGCCAGGGCGCCCGGCTCACTGCCCACGGTTCGCCCCCACGCGCACCCGCGGGTCAATCACCCCGTAGATCACGTCGATGACGACGTTGGCGAACACGAACAACGCCGATCCGAACAGCACAAGCGCGAGGATGACGTCGTAGTCCGGGGCGAGCACCGCTGCCAGTGACTCACGCGCGATGCCGGGGATGCCGAAGCTCGTCTCGATGAAGATCGACCCAAACGCGATACCGGGGAGCGTCAGCCCGACGACGGTCACCATGGGCAGCAGGGCGTTCCGCGTGATGTGCGTGATCACCACCGTCCGCTCGCGGAGGCCCTTCGCGCGGGCAGTGCGGATGTAGTCCTCGCCGAGGACGCCGATGACCGATGCGCGCATGAACCGGGCCACTCCCGCCACCGCGGGCAGAGCCATCACCATGATTGGGACGATCATGTTCGGGCTCCAGACGCCCCGGTAGCTCAGGTTCACGAGGTCGAGTTTGACTGCGAAGAACCAGCTGGCGAGCGTGGCGAGGACGTAGACCGGTATCGCGTCCAACGCCAACCAGAAGCCGATCGTCAGGGGATCGAGGAACGTGCCTCGCGCCATCGCGGCGTAGATGCCCACCGGGATGCCCAGCCCGAAGGTGATGAGGATCGCCATCAGACCGACCTGCGTGGAGACCCAGACCTTGGGCCAGATGACCTCGCTGGCGGTGAAATCGCGGTGGCGCGTCGAAACGCCGAGGTCGCCGTGCGCGAGGTTCTGGAGGTACTTCACGTACTGCACGTAGACCGGCTTGTCGTAGCCGTACTTCTCCTTGAGCACGCGCGCCTGGTCTTCCTGGTAGCGCGAGCCGAGGATGGCATCGACCGGGTCTCCCGGCGCGAGCCGGAGCATGAAGAACACGATTATGGAAATCAGGAAGAGCACCGGAATGGCCCAGAGCACCCGGCGCACGATGTAACCGGAGAGTCCTGGGCTCATGCTTCGGCCAGCCTAGTTCTTGATGTCCACGTAACGATACTTCGGGATGGTCATCGACGTGTTCGGGAGGCCCTGCACGCAGGACTTCACGAGCAGGTGGTTCACGGGCCAGAAGGTTGGCACCACCACCGCATCGTCGAGGATCTTCTGCTCGGCATCCGCATAGAGGGAGTACCGCTTCGTCCGGTCCTGCTCGGTTCGCGCCTGCGTGAGCAAGGCATCAACCGCATCGTTCTTGTACTTGATGTAGTTCAGCTGGCTGTCGCTGGCGAACAGTTTGCCGAGGAAGTCTTCGGGGTCCGGGTAGTCCGCCGCCCAGCCGTCGGAGTGCATCTGGAAGCCGCCTTTGCGCTGCTCGCGGAGGACCGCCGACGAATCGATCGCTTCGAGCTGGATCTCAACGCCGAGGCTGTCCTGCCAGCCCTTTTGAATAGCGACCAGGAGGTCCCCCGGCGCGGCGCCGGTGCCGCTGTACGTCAGCGTGATGCGGGGCAGTTTGCCCGCGTACTTCGACTCCTGGAGGAGTTGCTTCGCCTTCGCCGGGTCGTACTTGTAGCTGTGGACAGCCTCCGAATACCCGGGCATCTCCGGCGGGAGGAAGCCGTCGGCCACGCGATAGGCGTTGTAGAGCAGCACGTTGTTGATGGTGTCGCGGTCGATCGACATGGCGAACGCCTGGCGCACCTTCGGGTCATCGAACGGCGCCTTCTGCGGGTTCAAGGTGAAGTAGAAGGTGGCCATCTCGGGGACTTCGCGGTAGTCCTTGCTGAGCGGACTTGTCCCCGCCTTCACCGAGTCAAGCTGGGTGGCCGGGAAGTAGCCGATGTGAATCTCGTCATTCTCGTAGCGCGTGAGGATGGACCCTCCCGCAAGTTCGAACACCACCGCGGCCAGCTTCGGCGCGCCCAGGTGATAGCGGTCGTTCCGCGCGAGGACGATGCGCTCGGCAGGCTTGAACTCCTTCAGCCGGAATGGCCCGGTGCCGTTCGGGTTCTGCGTCCAGTTGCGCGGGTTCTTCTCGATCGTCTTCTTGTCGACCACGAAGGCCACCGGGTACGTCAACTCCGACAGGAAGAAGTCCGACGGTTCCACGAGGTCGATCTGGACCGTGTTCTCGTCGATGACCTTGACGCCGGAGACGCTCGCCGCCTTGTTCACGAACCGCTCCCTCACCCCGACCACGTTGCCCAGGTAGGCGAGGACCGTCGGCGAAGCGTTCGTGGGGTCTGCCGCACGCTCGATGCTGTACTTGAAGTCATCGGCGGTAACGCGCTGCCCATTCTGGAAGACAACGTTATCGCGCAGCTTGAAGGTGTAGGTCTTACCGCCGTTGCTGACGGACCACTCCTTGGCGATGTCGGGCTGGACCTTCAGGTCGGGGTCAAGGGTGACGAGGCCGCCGAAGATTTCGACCACGTACTCGCTGGTGCTCACGTCGCCGACCTGGATGGGGTCGAGCACAGACGAGGGATCATCGCCGGGAACGATCAGCGACTTGCCGTCGCAGATCTTCCCGGAGCTTCCGCTGGCGCCCGGGGTCTTGTCGCTGCTCGCCGGGGTGCCGCCGTTATCGTCATCGCCCCCACCACCGGCAAGCGCAATGACAAAGACCACCCCCACCGCGAGGATGAGAAAGGCGACGAACCCCATCATCAGGGTGAGCATCCGGTTCGACATGGGCACCTGCCGGCAGTTCTTGCAGTGGGTACGCCTGGCGCGCAAAACCCGATTCCGTCCCGGGCGCAGCCAGTGGTGGCAAAGGTTACACGGGAATCTCCCGCGCGGACATTCTCGAATCTGAACGCTTCGGTAAACCGGCTTTACGGCCGGCCCGAAGCCGAAGTCAGGCTTGCGGCGCCGATGGCTTCAGCAGCAGGCCCAGTTCTTCAAGTTGCCCAGCGTCCACCGGCGTCGGCGACCCCATCAGCGGGTCGCTACCGGACGACGCTTTCGGGAACGCGATGACGTCGCGGATGTTCTCGGTGCCCGCAAGCGTCATGATGAGCCGGTCGATTCCCGCACCGACGCCGCCTTCGGGCGGTGCGCCGTACTCGAGGGCGTCGAGGACGACACCGAAACGGTCCGCCTGCTGTTCCGGCGAATGGCCCATGAGCGAGAAGACCAGCTCCTGGTCTGCGCGGTTCGAGATGCGGATGCTTCCACCGCCGAGTTCAGCGCCGTTGCAGACGAGGTCGTACTGGAACGACGCTGCCTTTCCGGGGTCACCGCCCGGCTGAAGGTGCTCACGCGAGGACTCAGGGAATCCGCAGAACGGGTTGTGGGTGGCATCCCAGCGCTGCTCGTCCGGATGCCATTCGAGCAGCGGGAACCCGGTCACCCATGCGAACGCCAGGACACCCTCCGGGATGAGGCCGAGGCGCTGGCCAAGGCTCGTCCGCACTTCGTGCAGCGCGCGCGCAACCACCGCCGGCTGGTCGGCGACGATGAAGACCATGTCGCCGTCCTCGGCCCCGGTCAGCGTCTTGATGGAAGCGATTTCCGTCTCGCTGAGGAACTTGGCGATAGGCGACCGCAGTTCTCCCGGCGTAAAACCGATGTAGGCGAGGCCCTTCGCCCCACCGGAACGGGCGATCTCCGTCAGTTCGTCGATGTCGCGGCGGGTCATGTCGGCCCTGCCGAGGACGCGTATCGCCTTGATCTGGCCGCCCGCCTGGAGCGCACCGGCGAACACCTGGAACCCGGAACCGCGCAATGGCTCGGCGATGTCGACGAATTCGAGCCCGAAGCGAAGGTCCGGCCGGTCGATCCCGTAGCGGTTCATCGCGTCCTGGTAGTCAATGCGCGGGAACGGCGCCTGGAGGAGCGACCCGCTGCCGAACTTCTGCGCGATGCCGGTATACAGCTCCTCGATCAGCGCCATCACGTCTTCCTGGTCGACGAAGGCCATCTCGAGGTCGAGCTGGGTGTGCTCGGCGACGCGGTTGGCGCGCGTGTCTTCGTCGCGGTAACAGCGGGCAATCTGGAAGTACTTCTCGACGCCGCCGTACATCAGCAACTGCTTCAGGATCTGCGGCGACTGCGGCAGGGCGAAGAAACTGCCCGGGCGCATCCGAGAGGGCACAAGGAAGTCGCGCGCGCCTTCCGGCGTGGACTTGATGAGCGTCGGGGTTTCAACCTCGATGAAGCCGCGGGCGTAGAGGAACTCGCGGATGTGGCGCACCACCTCGTGGCGAAGGTAGATGACGCGCGCCACTTCGGGCCGGCGCAAGTCGAGGTAGCGGAACTTCAGGCGCAGGTTTTCGTCTACATCGACCGGTTCGTTGATGTAGAACGGGGGCGTCGCCGCCTCGTTCAGGATCGACACCGTGGTGGGGACGACTTCGACCTCGCCGGTCGCCATGTTCGGATTGACCGTCGCCGCATCGCGGTTGCGGACCTCGCCCTCCACCTGGAGCACCCATTCGATGCGCGCACGATGGGCTGCGGCGTGCGCTGCAGCGTTCTCCGGATTCAGGACGAGTTGGACGATGCCGCTGGCGTCTCGAAGGTCGATGAAGATAAGCCCGCCATGATCCCGGCGGCGGTGCACCCAGCCCGCAAGGCGCACTTTGCGCCCGGAATCGGCGGAACGAAGTTCGCCACAATTGGTGTCTTTGAGCATCGAACCAATGTAAACGCGACAGCCGAAACCGTCAGTCCCGCCGCGTTCGCGCTACGGCTTGATGGCGAGGAGCAAGAATGCCCCGGCCAACCGCCAGCGCACATCGATGCGAATGTTCTGGAAGCGGTCGATGGGCGTCGGGTAGCGCTCCGAGTCCGGCGATTCCTCGAGTAGCACGGTTGCGAGGCCAGCCAGTCCCAGTTCGGTGATGAGCTCGCCCATGGTCCACGCCGGACCCATCCCGTCTTCTTCGTCAGCGAAATACGAATGAGCGACAGTGAAGAGGCCCCTGTGGACGCCTGCGATGTAGGCCATCGGATGGACATCGTGGATGACGAGCCGGCCACCCGTATTCAGGGCCGCCTCGACTGCCTTCGCCCACTCGTCGAGAGACCCGACCGTTTCAAGCAGGCCAAACCCGCTGTAGATGATGTCGTACGGTCCGCCCGGGAGTTCATCCGCCGTGGGATCACCCTCCAGCCGGCGCACTGCGAGTTTGGACTTGTCGAGCAGGTCCCGCACCTTCGCCAGGCCCTCGGCGTTATCGAACACAGTGACATCGGCGCCGAGGTTGACGAGCGACAGCGCTTCCTCGCCGCCACCGGCGGGCATGACGAGCACCTTCAGGCCCTCGCACTCAGAGAGGACATCGTCCTCCTCGGGGCTCAGGCCGACCCCGCCGTGTTCGTAGAACGCGGGGTCGATTTCGTACCAGGACAGGTCAGGTTTGAGGGTGGCTGCCACGTCAGGCGTTCACGTCGCCGCGCGATGTCTGGAAGGACATCACATGCGAGTAATCGTTCACGGTGAGAATCACGCGCCGGGTGTCGGCCGCGCGCATCACGCTGATGGACGTGTGGTGCACCGGCACCAGGTGGTCGAAGTTCGAGCCGAGCACGCGGCTGAGGACAGCGTTGATAACGCCTCCGTGGCAGGCGACCACGATGCGCATGCCGTGGCTCTCGGCGATGGCCTCGTCCAGCGCGGCGAACACGCGCGTCCGGAACTCGTCCACGTCCTCGCAGAAGGGGTAGGCGTCGTGGCGCCGGGTCCGGGTGACCTCGCGGTACACGTCGGCGAGTTGCTCCCGTGTGTAAATGTCGAGGAGTCCCTTGTCCTGCGGCGCGCGCTGCCAGAGGTCGATTTCGCGCAGCCCGGGCTTCACGATGGGCTCCATCCCGTGATGGCCGGCGATGGCCTTCGCGGTGTCGTGCGCGCGCTGCATATCGCTGCAGTACACCCGGCCGATTCGGGCGTTCGCGAGCCGCTTGCCGACGGCTTCGGCCTGCTTCTGGCCGAGTTCCGAAAGCGGTGCGTCGTACGCCTGCCCGAGCGGGATGTTTTCAAAGAACTTTTGCTCGCCGTGACGGACGAGGAGCACTTCGCACATACCTTCGAACGACTCGAGGAACGGGTTTTCGAGGTCGATGGTGCGAACGCGGCGTGGGGTACTGGTCACTAAAACAATCCTGGCATCGCCACTTCGGCGAGATTTGGTTCGACCTTGGAGACGTACTCGCTGGCCTCTTTGAAGGCGCGCATCCCGGCGATGAACGCTTCCAGGTCTTCGAGGCTCATTTCAACGAGGATGCGGCGGGTGTAGGTCTCGCTGCCCTGTTCCATCCGGCTGCAGGCCGCCTCGCCCTTTTCGGTCAGCAGGTTTCGCACCAGCCGCCGGTCGCTCTCGTCGTCTTCGCGCCGGATGAGCCCAAGCCGCACCAGGCGGTCGACGATACCCGAGATGGTCGGCGGGGTGACGCCGAGGCGCTGAGCGAGCGCGCCAGCGGTGACTCCGGGGGCTTCACGCACGAGGAAGAGCACCCGAAGCTGCGCGGTGGTCAGGCCGAGTTCGGCCCAGGCGCGGAACCGCAGCGGGTCGAACATGTTGAGGGCGTCGCCGAAGTAGCGAAGGGCGGTATCGACGGCTGGTTCGGTGCGGCGTGGAGTAACGGACACGCTTGGCCTCGAGGGAACGGAATGGGTTCGCCGCAGGGTAGCAGGCATCGTGGCCGAGCGACAGGCAGAGCGACTGATGGGAGAATCGAAGCCGATGGCTCTCGACCTCGACCCCGGCGCCGCGGCGGTTGGCAACCCTCGCCTGATCGAGGCGATCGTGGCGGAGATGGCCGGCGGCGCCATCCCCTTCGAGCGGTTTATGGACCTCGCCCTCTACCACCCGGAGTTCGGCTACTACCGGAAGCCGGGCCGCATCGGCAGGCAGGGAGACTTCCTCACCAGCCCGCACATCCACCCGATGTTCGGCTGGGCTGTGGCAGGGTGGTGCCGGGACATCTGGCGCCGCGCGGGCGAACCTGCTGAGTTCGCCATCATCGAACCCGCAGCGGGCGACGGCACGCTTGCACGCTCCATCCTCGATTGGGCAGCCGGGCGCACCGACGGGTTCAGCCGGGCCACCAGGTACATCGCCATCGAGCCGAACAACCCCGGCGGTGACCCGCGCATCGAGTGGCGCGACGGCCCCGAGCGGGTGTACTCGGCGGGCGTTGTCCTCACCAACGAACTCTTTGACGCTCTCCCGGTGCGCATCTACGAAGCTGGGGGCCGCGGCCCCGTCGAAGTGCTGGTGCGCTGGGACGGCGAGCGGTTCCTCGAAGTCCCCGGCGGAGTAGCAAGCATCGACGACGCGCCCACGAACGGCCGCTTCGAGGTGAACCTGCGCGCCCACCCGACGATGCTCGCGCTCTGCGGGCTGGTCGAAACGGGCGCGGTACTGACCTTCGACTACGGCTACCCGAAAGAGGACCTGTGGGCGCCGTGGCGGACAACCGGCACGCTCATGTGCTTCTATCGTCACACCGCCCACGAAGACCCGTACATCCACGTGGGCGAACAGGACATGACCACGCACGTGAACTTCAGCGACCTCGAACATGCTGCCGAGGAGTCCGGGATGACGGTCTTCGGGCCGGTCTCCCAGGGCGAGTTCCTCTACTCGCTGGGCCTCGGTGGCCTCGTCGAAGCGGCCCGCAGCGACATGGGCGAGTACTTCGCGCGGCGCAGGGCGCTCGAACAGCTCACCGACGGCGCCGGCCTCGGCCGTATCCGTGTACTCGCTTCAACCCGCGGCATCGAGGGCATACCCGAGGGCTTCGAGGCGCTCCCGTGAGCGATGCGCCGGCGCCGACCCCGCGTGACCAGCCGATCGGCGTTGGCGAACCTGCCCCACTCTTCGTCCTGCCCGCCATCCCGAATGATGGCGACCAGTTCGATGCGCGGCTCGCGGACTACCTCGAGCGGGGGCGCACGCTGCTCATCTTCTACCAGGACGACGGGATGCCCGTCTGCACGCGCGAACTCAACGCCTTCGCCCAGGAATACCCGCTCCTCGAACGGGCCGGCGTCCAGGTGCTGGCGGTCAACACCAATGGACTCGGCTCGCACCGCAAGTTCCAGGAGCGCGACAACGTCCCGTTCCCGCTGATCAGCGACTTCTACGGCGATGCGGTGAAAGCCTACGGCATGTGGGATCCGGACGAGGGCAAGTCGAACCGCGGCGTGGTCATCATCGGGACCGACGGGCGGATCGAATACGTGCTGCCCCACTTCAACCCGGGCGCGATCGCCAGCTTCACGGAGATCTTCGCCGCCCTCGGCGTCGGCTAAGGCAGCATCCCGAATATCCGATCGTTGTCGGCGCCGGGGAGGGTAGTGCCTCGCCAGATCTTGCCGGGCGTGGCCGAAAACTTCGGCACGACACCCGTGCCGCGAACCCTGCCCACCACCTCATCGTCCCATTCGATATGGACTTCACGGGCGCTGTAGTGCGGGTCCTCGGCCGCGGTCTGTGAGTTGAGGATGGGGCTGCAAGCGACCCCGGCGGCGTTCAACTCGGCGATCGCCTCGGCCATCGTCCGCTCCTCGCACCAGCCCCGGAGGAGGGCGTCGAACTCGATGCCCTGGACGTCGTTAATCGCCGTTCGAGCGCTGGCCCAGTAGGGGTCCTTCGGGTCGAGACCAATCACCCTGCAGGTCTTCTCGAAGATCGTCTCGGCCGGAGCGGCGATGACCACCGAACCGTCTTTGGCCGCGAAGACGTCGTACGGTTGAAACGCCGGGGACTTGTTGCCGCTGCGCTCGCGTGTGACACCGAGGTGGAACCACTCGACCATGGTGCCGGCCAGCACCGAGTGGATTGCTTCGAACTGGGCAAGGTCGATGACCTGGCCCTTGCCCGTCTCATTCGCGTGGAGGTGCGCCGCGAGCGACGACGAGAGGCACATGAGCGCCGTGATGTAGTCCGCCGTCCACGGTGCGGCGCGGGTCGGCGGCGATTCCTGGAAGCCCGTCTGGTACATCGAACCGCCAAACGCCTGGCCGATCATGTCGTAGCTGGCACGGCCGAGGTACGAGGTCTCGCCAGTCTGGCCGTACCCTGAAACGTGGCAGATAACGAGTTGCGGGTTCGCCGTGAGAACCGCTGCATCGGAGAGGCCCCAGCGGTCGTACGTCCCCGGCTTCGAGCTCTCCATCCAGATGTCGGCCCGGGCGGCCAACTGGAGGAAGCGCTCTTTGCCCGCCGGTTCGCTCATGTCGAGCGTCACGTTGAATTCGTTCCGGCGCTCGGCCAGCCAACTCGTCCCAACCGCCCGGGAGCCGTCGGCGGCCGGCACCTTCAGGCCAATGGTTCGCCAGGTGTCCTCCACGTGCGGGTTCTCGACCTGGATGACCTCTGCGCCCCATTGCGCAGCCAGTGCGGCGGCGAACGGCTGGGCAATCACAGACCCCGTAGACAGGATCCGGACGCCCTGGAGTGGGCCAAAGGCTTCGGGCACCAACGTCTCGCGCATTCCATCACCCCCGGGAATGCGCGGGACAATACGTTGTGAGGGGCCGCCCTGAAAAGACTCCAGTTACCGGAGCGTCCCAAGGATGGCAACCGTCCCGCTGAGCAGCAGGATGGCGTACACCATCCGCCGGAAGAAGACGACATCGACGTACTTGAACACGATGTTGCCCACACGCTGTCCGGCGAAGGCGGCGGGTAGGGCCAACGCCGCAGCGATGAAGATCGAAGGCTTCCCGGCGCCGCTCGCTAACAGGAGCATGACCGCAATCGACGACGTCGCGGTGAAGAACACTGACGTCGTCGCCCGGAACGGGAGCGGCGCGAGCCCCTGGCCATGGAGGTAGAGCACGACCGGTGGGCCGGACATGCTCGTGCTCGTATTCAGGATGCCGCTGGTAACACCCGTGGCCACGTCGCCAGCCAGGCCTGCCGAATGCAGCGACACCCCGCGCATAAGGAGCAGCGTGAAGAAGATGACCATCCCGGCGATGATGATCTGGAGCGCCTGCGCATCGACCATCAACAGGACCGCGAGGCCGATCGGCATACCCACGCAGGCCCCGGCCATCAGCGTCAGGGCGGTGCGGCGCTCAGCGTGCTTTCGAAGGTAGAGCGCCTGCGCCACCCCGCTCAGCGTCGAGAGGATGTTCGCGAGCAGTACCGTGTCCTTCGGGCCGATGAGGAGCGCGAGGAACGGCACAATGAAGAGCGAGAACCCAAAGCCAGACAGCGCCTGGATGAAGGCGGCCAGCATCGCCAGCACGATAACGGCCAGGGCGATGCGCCAGTCCACCGGCACGGTTATAGCCGACCCTCCGCTTACGCTCCGCTTCGACATTCCCGGCGGCACGCTCGACAATCCGCCCATGGAAGTTGCGAACGAACTGATGGTCCGCGGCATCGTCGTGGGCGTGTTTCAAGAGAACTGCTGGGTCATCGGCAACCGGCGGACCGGCGAGGCCATCTGCATCGACCCCGGCGACCAGCCGGACGAGATCCTCGCGCTGGCGCGGGACATGGGGGTGCGCATCAAGTACATCGCGAACTCCCACGCCCACGTCGACCACATCCTCGGCGTGTACGGCATCCATTCGGCCACGGGAGCGAAGTTCCTCCTCCACGAAGGGGATCTTGACCTCCTGAGGCACGGCTGGAAGGGCATGGCCCAGCGGATGGGCATCGAAATCCCCAACGGTCCGCCAGACCCGGACGCCTTCGTCAAGGAAGGCGACATCGTGGAGGTGGACGGCCTCCGCCTGCGTTGCCTCGGCACCCCCGGGCACACGCCGGGAAGCGTCAGCTACTACGCCGAGGAGGGCATGCTGTTCAGCGGCGACACCCTCTTCCGCGGGTCGATCGGCCGGACAGACCTGCCGGGCGGAAGTCTCGAACTGGAGATGGCAAGCATCTGCGATAAGCTGCTGACCCTCCCGGAGGACACGGTGGTCCTCCCCGGACACATGGAGGAGACGACGGTGGCGTTCGAGAAGAAGCACAACCCGTTCGTCCTCGAATGGCAGCGGCGCGGCGCCGACCAGCCCGGGTGGCTGCAGCAGTGACGGTCTCCATCGGCTTTTTCGGAGCGGCAGGCACGGTCACCGGTTCGAAGTACCTGGTCCGCTCAGGTGACTCTTCGGTGCTCATCGATTGCGGAATGTTCCAGGGCGAAAAGCGGCTCCGCGAACTGAACTGGCAACCGGCGCCCTTTCGTGCCAGTGAACCGTCGGCAGCGCTCCTCACCCACGCCCACGTCGACCACTCGGGGCTGTTGCCCCGCTTCGTCCGCGAAGGCTTCCGCGGCCCGATCTACGCGACGCCCGCAACCGGAGAGGTGGCGGGCATCCTGCTGCGCGACTCGGCCCGGCTCCAGGAAGAGGACGCCGAGTACGCCAACCGGAAGGGATACAGCCGCCACCACCCGGCGCTGCCGCTCTACACCGAGAAGGACGTGGAACGGGCGCTCGGGCACTTCCGCCAGGCCCAGTACCGCCAGGAACTGAAGGTCGCGCCCGAAATCTCGGCCCGGTTTCTCAACGCTGGGCATATCCTCGGCTCAGCGTTCATCGAACTCACCTGCCGGGCTCCTCACGGCGGCGCGCGGATCGTGTTCAGCGGCGACCTCGGCCGCTACGGCGCACCGCTCCACTCCGACCCTGACCCGCTCCCGGAGTGCGACGTCCTCGTCATGGAGTCGACCTACGGCGACCGCGACCACGGCGACGCCCCGATCGCCGACCAGATCGAGGAAACCTTCAAGCCGGTGCTCGAACGCCGGGGCACCATCCTCGTGCCCGCCTTCGCGGTCGCTCGCGCCCAGCTCGTCGCGCTCATCCTGCGTGACCTCATCGGGAACGGGCGTCTCCCAGAGGTCCCCATCCACATCGATTCACCGATGGCTTCCGACGTCACGTCCATCTACAACCACTACATCAAGTCCGAATCGCTCGACCAGGGCATCCCGTTCACCAACAGCCGCTCGCTGTTTCCGGCGAACGTGCGCTTCCACCGCACCGTTCGCGAATCCCAGGCGCTGAACGGCCTGCCCGGCCCGAGGATCATCATCTCCTCGAGTGGCATGCTCGCTGGCGGGCGTGTGCTGCACCACCTCAAGCGGCTCGCCGGCGATCGCGAGAACCTGATTGCACTGGTCGGCTACCAGGCTGCCGGCACGCGCGGCCGTGACCTCGTCGAAGGCCGCCGCCAGGTGAAGGTCCACGGCGAAATGGTGCAAATCAACGCGCGGGTCGCGAACCTGCACGGCCTTTCGGCCCATGCCGACCGCGGCGAACTGATTCGCTGGGTGAAGACCGCGCCGAAGCCGCCGCGCGCCATCTACCTGGTCCACGGCGACGTGGAACCGCGAGACGCGATGAAGGATCTCATCGAACGCGAACTTGGCATCGCCGCGGTGACGCCCGCTATGGGCGAGGAGCACGACCTCGGCTGGCTCTTCCGAAGCTGAGCCGCTGTCGCCGACGCTTCAGGCCAGCCCGGCGAAGAAATCGCTAAGCGCGGCCGCGCCGCGTTTTGGGTCCTGGCACATCCACCAGTGGCCGAGGCCGTTCAGCATCGCGACCTTCGCGCCGGCGCGTTCGGCCTTGCGGCGGGCGAGGGTTTCGCCGCCGGTGTAGTGGTCCTCGGTCGCGATAATCACAAGACCCGGCTTCGCCTTTGCTTTGCCAACTTCGGCGCCAATCTCGGAGATCCGCGGCTGCGCGGCCGACCGGTAGAGCGCGAGGATACAGCGGCCCATATCGGCGTTGACAGCGGCGGCTACGTTCGCTGCCACCGCCGGGGTCATGCCGAGCGACTGGAACTGGGCCGTCCGCGCCTCGACCGGTGCGGCCGCCATCCCGGCGACGGCAGCCTCGCCGACTTCCGGCGTTTGCCACGCCTGGGCAGCGTCATGCCACACGTACTCGGGGTCGAAACAGCCCGCGATATCGGTGCACCAGCTGCGAATCAGGTCCGGGCGTTCGATGGCGACTCGCATAACATGCCCACCACCCCAGTCGTGCCCGACGAGGTCGATCGGCCCATCGATTGCTTCGAGTTCAGACACCAGCCACGCGAGGTAGTCATCGGACGTTGCCCCGAAACCTGCCGGGACAGGCGCGCCGAACCCCGGAGGAGACAGGGCGATCACGTCATCCCGGCGGAGTTCCTTGCGGAGCTCGTCCCAGATAGCGGCGGTTTCGGGGTTTCCATGGACAAGGACAACGGGCATAGAGCGCCTCCAGCGAAGGGAGGAGCTTAGGGCACGTTCCACCCCGCCGTCATCCGGCGGCGATCATCGGTTCGACTTTTGGCCGCGCTGCATCCAGCTGCTGTTCGCCACCCGCACCGCCTCGTGCGCACGCGCGAGTTCGGCCCGGAGGAAGTCGCGTTCAGCCTGGAGATCCGCGATGTGGTCTCGCAGCGCGGCAACGAGGAGGTCAACTTCGCTGACCCGCGCAGCAGCCTGTTCGCGGACGAGCCGGATCTCAGCGGCAAGCTCCGCGGTCGAAGGCGCCGGGAGGCGAATCACGCCCGGTCCGAGCCGGGCGGCAACTGCGGCGGTGTCCAGTGGCGAAGGAACTCGCGCTCCTGGCGGAGGTCCTGCAGGTTCCCGTGGAGCGCCGCGATAACGTCTTCGAGGGTTTGCAGGCGGCTCGCCCGGGCAGCCTCGGAGAGTTGCAGTTCATGCATCCGTTCGCGCAGCTGTTGGTGGCGCGCCTGGACCTTTTTTGCACGCTTGCGTAGCTTCCGGTTCTCGGTTTCGGCCGAAATGACGGCGCGCACAAGAACCGCCGGCGGCAGCGCGAGCGCGGCCTCGGGGTTCGCGGCGACCGCCGACGGGCCGACTTCGAGCATCTCATCGTGAGCTTCTGCGAGGGCGGCAAGCGTCTTCTGGAGGGCGGCGACGTCCCCACGGACCTGGCGGACCAGCCGCTCGGCGCGTGCGTCGGACGAGGTCATCTGGCCGCGCATACGAGGTTCGCTCCGGGTTCGGCCGGGCAGGAATTCGTCCCAGGTACCCGCGTACTGCTCGCCGCCAGCGTGTTGCGGCGGGAACGGGATCGGATCCTGCGCGGGCTGCGGCGGGGCCTCCGGCGTGTGCGCCAGTTCCTCAGTCTGCTGTCGTCGAAGTGGGAAGCGCACTGTTCACCCGTCCTCTACTGGAATATACGCCCGCAATCCGGCCCTCAGTAGGGGCAGAAGTGTTAAGGAATCCCGCCGAACAAGCGAGCACAGCCTAATCCCGGGCGACCAGTGGCCCGGTGACACGGTAGGGACGCTGCCCCGGCGGAACCGCTGGCGGCGGTGGGGCCACGCCATAGAGGGCGATGACGCCGTTGATGTCGTCCTGCCGGGGCGAGCTGTAGGTCAGCGCATCGTTGCCTCCGCACATCGCCCGGCCGGGACAGAGCGCTGGCTCGGTGTGGTCGAGGCCGAGCGAATGCCCGAACTCGTGCAGCGCCAGGGCGCGAAGCGTGGCTGCCGAATACGGGAACTGCGGTTCGAAGACGATGTCGAACTCCTGCGTCGCGAAGTACGGGGTGTTCTCCACCAGGCTCGTGCCGCGCCAGTAACACGAGTACCCGAGGTACCCGCCAACGATGTGGCCCCAGCCAACGGCGTTGACGCCATCCGGGCCGTAGCTGCTCACGTCGCCGTTGCAACCTGTCGGGATATCTGTGTCGCCAAGGTAGTCGAAATGGAACCCGCTGCCGCCTGCGTTGTCCCAGCCGGCCGCGCCGAGGGCGATCGCTTCGGTGGCCGATTTCGGGTCCATGGCCGGCGTCGAGCCCGCCGGGTTGTACAGCCAGCTTGTCGACGGCTGCGGCCAGCGCACTCCGAACAGCCGGAACTGCGCGGAGACCTGCCCGGGATCAAGTTCGACGGCGCCGGGGAAGCGCGCGAGCATCACCGCCCGGCCTTCAGCGAGGCGTTCATCCATCGCGACCCCCGGTTCGTCGAGCGCGTACATCGTGATGTGGCCGAAAACGGGCCCCGGCAGGACGATGTCGATCGTTTGCTCGTGAATCACGGGCACTCCGGCGTCCGCTCGGGCCTGAGGCGACCCCAGGACCACCGCGCTGGCGAACACACTGCCCACCAACAGGAAGGCCAGCCACAAACGTCGGGAACGAGTCACGCCCGGAGTGTGGCACCGGCGTGCGGGGTGTGTCACGGCGGTGCGTTACAGTGACGGCAATGAGTCACGACATGTTCGAAGGACACCTCGTGCGCCTCCGCGGCGTACGCGCCAGCGATTGGGAGCACTTCGCCCGCTGGGACACCGACAGCGATGCGGGGCGCTTCGGCTGGCAGATCTGGGCGCCCAAGGGCGAGGAAGCAGCGCGCGAGTTCGCCCGCGAAGAATCGGCGAAACCGCCGGACCCATGGAACCAGCGGTTCATCATCGAGACGCTGGACGGTGAGCCAGCCGGTTCGCTGAACTACCGGGCCGACCAGCGCCGGTTCGGGTTCGAATACGGAATCGCGTTGGCGCGAGAGCACTGGGGGAACGGCTACGCGGAAGAGGCCGTCGCCATCGTCTGCCGCTACCTGTTCGGCGAACTCAGGCTGCACAAGGCCCAGGCGTACGTGTACGCGTTCAACGAGCGGTCGCTCTCGATGCACCGGAAATTCGGAATGACGCTCGAAGGAGTGCTTCGCGAAGCGCAGTTCACCGCCGGGCGCTTCTGGGACATCCATATCTTCGGGATCACCGCCGACGAGTTCTTCGCACGCTACGGCGCTGACTGGGGCGAGCAGCTCAGCGCCGCTGACTGACTACCGCCGGAGGCGAACGATAGGCCCTTCGCTGAACAACCCGCCCATCGGGATGCCCATCCGCTCGGGCACGCCTACCGGGAGTCCAAGGTCAGCGAGGAACAGTTCGCCGACGTGGTTCCGGGCCTGGTCCTGGAGGACACCCTTCTTCGGCAGGTCGAGCATCAGCGTGGTGCAAGCCTTGATTGCTGGACTGCTGACTTCCCCGGTCGTGGCATTCACCCCGGTCGGCACATCGAGCGCGAGGGTCGGCCGTTTCGCGTCGATGGCGAGTTGGGCGACCGCGGCAGCGATGCCCTGTGGCGGCCCTTCGAGGCCGTATCCAACGAGGGCGTCGATAACGAGGTCGCTTTCGGCGAGTTGGTCTTCGACCGTGATCTCGCTCGATTCCATATCACTTGGCTCGATGATCCCGGACTGGCGAAGGATCTGAAGCTGCCGGCGGACGGTGAAGCCGGCCTCCTCTTCGACACCGGAGACAATCGGGTCGACGCGGACGCTCCAGTTGGAAAGGTGGCGCGCCGCCGCGAGGCCCGCCGCCCCCTTGTTGCCATTGCCGCAGAGGATGACGACCCGCTGGCCGCGGCCCCTGCCGCCGAGCATCGCCAGCGCGAGCGTCGCGGCCGAGCGGCCGGCGTTCTCGGTCAGCTGGAGGATATCGATGCCGAACTCCTCCTGGGCGATGCGCTGGACATCGCGCATCTGTGCTGCGGTAATCCAGCGGGATTCAGAGGTCTTGCGCTGGGGAAACCCGCCCGGGTCGGCTTTCACTGCCATGGTTCGATACCTCGCAGGCGAGTCTACGGCTGGCTGCGCATAGGGGGCATCGTCATTCCCCCGTATGAACGGCGCTGATCCGGGCGGAAATACCACCCCGCGTATTGAACTCGCCGGTCACGATGAGCGACCGCGGCTGAATCGCCGCCACGATGTCATCGAGGATGGTGTTCACCACGTTCTCATAGAAGATGCCGCGGTTCCGGTACGTCTGCAGGTAGAACTTGAAGCTGCGCAACTCGATACAGCGCCGGTCCGGCGTGTACGTGATGACGATCGTCCCGAAGTCCGGCTGTCCGGTCATCGGGCAGACGCTGGTGAACTCCGAGGCGGTGAACTCGATCTCGTAGTCCCGTTCCGGGAACTGGTTCTCGAACGAATCGATGGTCCCGTCGGTTCGGTAAGTGTTATCGGACATTACGTGAAGCGTCGAACGGAGCGACCTGCCGTGCAAGTCAGGCGCGCGGCAGGCCGAGCCCGCGCGTCGCCACGATGTTCCGGTTCACCTCACTGGTACCGCCGGCGATGGTGTAGCTCGGCGCCGCCATCGCCCAGCGTTCAACCTGGCCCCGTAACGGGGCGTACTTCGAGCCCGGCTCTATCGTCCCCGGCAAACCGGTGACACGGAGTCCGGTGATCCCCATCTGCCGCTGCAGTTCGGTCCCGAAGATTTTCGAGACCGAGGCTTCCGAGTTCGGAACCTTTCCCTCGCTTTGCATCTGGGCGACCCGGTAGCAGAGCCACCGGCCGATTTCGAACTCGAGGTGGCGCTCCGCCAGTTCGTGGCGAAGCTCCGTCCGTGCCCGCAGCGCCGGCGTGGCCTTCACGTAGTCAACGAGCGCGGCGAGGGTGCTGCGCGTCATCACCACGCGATTGATGGAGCTCCGCTCCTGGTCGAGCGTCGTCGTTGCGATGTACCAGCCGCGGTTCTCCTCGCCGATCAGGCAGTCGACCGGTACGCGCACGTCTTCGAGGAAGACCTCGGTGAAATGGTGGCTGCCCATCATGTTGACCAGCGGCCGGACGGTGACGCCGGGCGTTCGCAGGTCGAGCATGAAGTAGCTGATGCCGCGGTGCTTCGGCGCTTCCTGGTCGGTCCGGGCGAGGAGGATGCCCCAGTCCGCCTCCAGCGCGCCGCTCGTCCAGATCTTCTGGCCGTTGATGACGTATTCATCGCCGTCACGGACCGCACGAGTCTGGAGCGAGGCGAGGTCGGACCCCGCGCCGGGTTCGGAAAAGAGCTGGCACCAGTGAACGTCGGCCGAACGCATGGCGGGCAGCCAGCGTTCCTGCTGGGCGGTCGTGCCGTGCATCATGATCGCCGGGCCGGCGAGCCAAACCCCCTGGTCGTAGGCACCGGGCGCCCCGGCTGCGCTCATCTCTTCCATGTAGACCGTCTGGGTCATGTAGCTGGCGCCTGCGCCGCCGAAGTCCTTCGGCCAGCCCATCGTGAGCCAACCCTGTGCCGCCAGCTTCTTCCGGAAGGCCTGGGTGAAGGCCATGCCCTCCTCGCTGACGAGGTCCCGGTCGTTGCGCATGTTCCAGTCCTCCTCGGGCAGTTCGGCGGCGAGGAAGCGGCGCAATTCGGCGCGGAAAGCAGCGTGTTCGGGGGAATCGAGGAAGAGCATGGCGGGAGTATAGCGGCGGCCCGCGATCGGCAGGCCTTCCGCCATGACCCAAATCTTCACAGTTCTGCCATTCAGCCCCGCCGCGGAATCTGTTTCTGCCCGTAATCGACGGCCGCCAACGCGGTATGAAAGGGATTATCACAGCCGGGACTATGACGCTGGCGCACTGGCACCGGTATCATCCGCGCTGCTCAACCCGGGCGTCTCGAGGCATGCCGCGCCCCCGCCCAGTCCCCGACCCACCCGTTGAGCCAGAAATGCCCGGCAACGCCGGGCGCCGCGCTTTGGACAATGCAGGCGGGGGTCGACCGTTGAACGTGCGAAAACGAGCCGGGTGGCAGGCAGGGTGGTTGTGGCGTGGCGTGGCTGCGTTCATCGCCGTTGGGGCGTTCGCACTCTTCGCGCAGGAGGCGGCGCCGCCAGCGCGCGCCACGGGCGAGGGTGTCTTCCAACTCGATAAGACGGCCTACGCCACAAACGAAGGCACCGCAGTCCAGGTCACGGTAGTCCGCACCGATGGCGGCACACTCACCCAGGATGTCCAGGTCATCCTCGCCGTCGATGGCGTGACCGAGTTCGACATCCCTTCTGCAGAAGCAACCAAGCTCATCACCTTCCCGGCAGGCTCAAACCTGAGTTCGAAGTCGGTGATGATCCAGACGCTGAACAAGGAGCAGTTCGCCGACCGCACGATCCAGGTGACAATCCTGAGCGTCTCGGTCGGAGGACAGCTACCGCTCAACGGCCGTACGACAGCGCCAATCACACTCCTCGGCAGCGGCACGCCACGGATCTTCTCCGTCTCCCCCGGGAGCGGCGGCAGCTACGCAGGCGAGGGCGCCATCCTGACGATTACGGGCGAGAACTTCATCGTCCAGGGGGCGACGATCCAGTCGACAACCATTGCCGTCGAGTTCTGGGGATTCTTCGCAAGCAACCTGGAGACGTTCGTGCCGGTGCCCGGCACCGAAGTGCAGATCATGTCGCCGACGCTGATGTATGTCCGCGTACCGGCGCTCCTGGCCGACTACGTCCTGAATTACCCGAACCAGTTGAACTCGACATACGACGTGCGGGTGAAGGTGGACACCACGCCTCCGCAGGTGCCGAGTTCGACGTTCCTGAGCCCCCGCGTGCCCGCCGATCAGTTCGTCTACACCACCGGCCCAACCGTCACCGGGCTGTCGGTGCAGAAAGGGCCGCCGACCGGTGGAACCAGCGTCATCGTCTCCGGGACCAAGTTCCCTTCCGGCGCCGCCGATACCGACTGCCCGCTCAGCCTCGTCACCTTCGGCGGAACCCAGGTGACGAGTTGTAAGTTCACCACGCAGCCCAACCAGTTCCGCGTGACCACGCCCGCGCACCTGTCCGGTTTCGTTGACGTGGTGGTTTATGACGGGGTTTCCAAGTACTCCCCGGCAGTGCCGGCCTCGCGCTACAACTACCAGGGTGTCCCGGTCATCACCAACCTCAGCCCGAACTTCGGGCCGCAGGGTGGCGGAACGACGGTACTCATCTCCGGCTCCGGGTTCTTCGTCGGGTCTCAGCAGCCAACATCGGTGAAGTTCGGCGGCAACGCGGCCCAGTTCACGATGATCAGCGACACGCTCATCCAGGCTGTTGCGCCTCCCGGGACGGGCGTGCAGCAGGTGACCATCGTCCACCCGGTTTCGGGTACGAGTGACTTCCGCAGCGAAGCAAACTACACCTACACCGTCGGCCCGGCGATCACCTCGCTCTCGCCGTCGCATGGTCCGTCCGGCGGGGGCACCGTTGTCACCATCACCGGGACGGGGTTCGCAGCCAGCGCCGTCGTCAAGTTCGGCGATGTCCAGGCGTTCACGAACCAGATAACCGAGACCTCGATCGTGGCGGTGGCCCCGGCCGGGACGGGCATCGTGAACGTCTCGGTATCGGTGAACACGAACGTCACCGCCGCTGGCCCGCAAACCCAGTACCAGTACGACGGCCCGGCGGTAACCGGAGTGACGCCCAACGCAGGGCCGCCAGCGGGAGGCACGGCCATCGTGATCAAGGGGACGAACTTCACCTCTGCGTCCCAGGTGATCATCGGCAACGCCCTCGTCACGCCGGTGTTCGTCGATACGACGACACTCACCGCAGTGACCCCTGCCCAGACCGCGGGCGCCTACCACGTGCAGGTCCGTACCGGTTCAGGGACAAGCACGCAGGTCCCGGACGACCTGTTCACCTATACGAGTGGCCCGATTGTCGATTCGGTGAACCCGAACAACGGGCCCACGACCGGCGGGACCATCGTGGTCATCACAGGCAAGAACTTCCTCGCGCCGCTCACGATCAACTTCGGTGCGGCGCCCGCGACTTCGTTCAACATCAACAGCGCCACCCAGATCACGGTCCTCTCGCCGCCGAACCCAACTGCTGGTCCGACGGATATCCGCGTGACCCGGGGCGCCGATGTGAGCCCGGTGAGCCCAACGGCGAAGTTCCAGTACGTGGCTTCGACGCCAAAGGTCACCCAGGTCACGCCGAACTCCGGCTCCACCTTCGGCGGCTTCGAAGTGACGATCACCGGGCTGGGTCTGAGCGGTGCGGTTTGCCCCGGTTCGATCAAGTTCGGGGCCGTGCCCGCTTCCAGCTGCACCGTGACAAACGATAGTTCGTTGACCGTCACAGCGCCGGCCAACGTCTCTGGCCCAACGGTCATCACCGTGACTACCGCCAACGGCACGAGCGACATCGTGCCCAACTTCACATACGTCAGCCCGAATGCGCCGGGCGGCGGCACCGCACCGCCAGCCCCGGGGCCCGGCGGCACCACGACCTACACCCTGTCCGCCCGCTGGACGCTGCTGACCTGGACAGGCGGCGCGAATGTCCCGGTGAGTGACGCGATCCGTGGGACCGGGGTCCCCGGCGCCTCGGACCTTTCGCAGCGCATTACGGCTGTCTTCCTCTGGGACTCCGCGGAATCGTCCTGGAAGGCCTACTTTACCGGCGCGGAAGGGATTCCTGGCGCCAGCGATTTCAGCCAGTTCACGCCGGGCGCCGTCTATTGGGTAGCAGTTCAGGGGACGGGCCAGGTCCCCTGGGTGGTGGTTACCCCTCCATGAGCCGAACAACACGGTAAAGGTGGCACGCCGCAGCCCGCCGGTTAACGCGTTTGAATGGCCCACGCTGGCGCGGGGGTCTATTCTGCGTGGCACGATGAGCCGCACTCTTGCCGCGAAGAGGGCTGCCCGGTGAAGTTCGGGACCCTGCAGGTTACCCAGCGTGAGGGCGTACTGAAGGAGTACGGCCTTGATCTGCCGTCGGCTGTTCTCGGACGCGGCGAAGGCTCGCAGATCTTCATCGATGACTTCTCGATCTCGCGCCGCCACGCCCGGCTGACCATCGATTCCGGCCGGCTCCTTATCGAGGACCTCGGCAGCGTCGGCGGCACCTTCGTCGATGATGTACGGCTCGAACCGGGCGTGCGCCACCTCGTAGCTCCCGGAGCGACGCTGCGCTTCGGTGACCTCGAAGCCAGCTACCTCGACGCCGAAACAGTCAGCCGCGCAGCGCGCGCTGCCTCGCCTGAGCCAGCCGCAGACGCTCCCGAAGAAGCGCCCTTCGGCCTGGGGTTGATCCTCACCTCGCCGGGCGTCGCCGTAGACCCCGGCAAGAGCATCTCGGCCACCGTTTCGGTCGTGAACCGCGGCCATCTCGTCGATACCGTGCAGGTGGAGGTCGCAGACCTCCCGCCGGAGTGGTACTCCATTGACCGGCCCGAGTTCTCGCTCCTTCCCGGCGAGCGCGCGGATATCCCGCTGGCGCTCCACCCTCCGCGGACGGCGGATTCGCTGGCCGGCGAATACTCGTTCACCGTCACCGTCACGTCCCGCGAATACGAGGGCGCCGTCGATGCCGAGGGTTCGGTCGAAGTACGCGCCTTCGAAGCCGTGAGCCTTTCGCTCGCTGCCGTGCGCAGCCGCCGCAAGTTCACCGTCATCGCCGAGAACAAGGGCAACGACGCCGTGCGCTACGACCTGGCAGGGCGCGACGACGAGCAGGCGTTCGACTACGCCTTCGAGGTCCCGGCCGTTGAGCTACAGCCGGGCCAGAAGACAACGGTCGGGCTGACCGTCGCGAAGAAACCTCAATGGTTCGGCCCGGCCATCCCGCTCCCATTCGAAGTCGTGGGCCACTCGGACTCCGGCGCTGAAGTGACCGCGCGCGGCCAGTTGGCCACCAACCCGCCGCTCGAACGCTTCAAGCTGCCCGTGCTCTACACGGCGGCCGTGCTTGTGTTGCTGGCCACCCTCGCAGCCGTCCTCATTGTGACCGACAGCGGCACCAAGAAGGCCAGCGCCGAAGACCCCTACGCGGGCGTCCACCTCTGTGAGGACGCCAACGCGAAGGCAAAGCAGGACCAGAAAAACGCCAGGGCCGCGCAATCGCAGCCCATCGCCAACGCCACCGTCGTTGGGCCAACCGATGGCGGCCGCCCACTCTTCGGCGAAGTCGACAAGAACGGTGCGCCCTTCTTCGCCCAGAACGACCCGCGCTGGGGCAACCAGGAGTACGCCCGTTCGAACGAACTTCCCGCCGGCCGCGACTGGTGCGGTACCACAATCGAACAGTGCGGCTGCGCGATGACATCGGTTTCGGTCATGCTCGCGCTCTACGGCCTGCTCGATATGCCGGACGGCCAACCGCTCAGTCCCAAGACGTTGAATGACTGGTTCAACGGGAACGCGAGGAAAACGGACCGCGGGTGGGTCAGTCGTGGCTACATCTACGGCGACGTTATCTGGTCGGCGGCGAACGAGCTTTCGGGAGAGATAGCGAAGATCAACCCGAACGCCCGCACTGTCCGCTTCGCCTCCACCGGCAGCGGCTCGGAAGAGGACATCAAGTCGGAGTTGAAAGCCGGCCGGCCGGTCATCCTCGAAGTCCCCGGCCACTGGATTGCCGCAGTGGGCCTCGATGGCGACCAGATCCTCATCAATGACCCGTTCTACCGCGACCGCAAGACACTCGATGTCTACGCCGGGAAGGTGCGCAGCTCGGTCCACTTCGAGCCGAGCACCGACCTCAGCGCCGTCGTCATCACCGCCCCGGCCGACGTGAAGTTCAAGATCACTGACAAGAACGGCCGCGTCGTCGCCACCGGCACGGGAACCGAGCTGAGCGCGAGCAACGCGATCAACCAGATCCCGGGCGCTTCGGTTTCGACGAAGAAGGCATGGCGCGACCCGACCTGCATCGAGAAGGCCCCGCCGGCCGACGCCGGCACGAACCAGATCACGCTCCCCGGCAGCAAGGACGACTACAAGGTCGAAATCATCGGCACCGGGGACCAGCCCGCGGCTGTCGATATCCACACCTACGCCAAAGACGGCAAGTCGACCATCTCCACCATCGAGGGTCAGGAAGGCACCACCGCAGACCTCAGCTACGACCCGAGCGCAGACAAGCCGGTGGTGAAAATCACCACGAACGGCACACCGCAGCCGAGCGGGACACCGAGCCCTGGCGGCGGGAACGGCGGCGGCCCCGACGACGAAGCAACCCCAACACCGGTCGGCGGTTCCGCTTCGCCCACACCGACCGGCACGCCGTTCGTCGAACAGCGCACTGCGATGACGCTCTCGGCGGAACCGGGCCAGACGCGGGTCGAAGTGGCGACGAACTCCGGCTTCGAACTGGGCGACCCGATACGCTTCGCGCCCGGGTTACCAAACGAAGAGGACAACATCATCGTGGGCTTCGGGTCGTTCATCCTGGCGACGCCGCTGAAGTTCGCGCACAGCCCGGGCGAACCCATCCAGCGCTTGCAACGGCCGCCGGGCCAGGGCCCGGGGCTTCCACCAGGTGTCACCCCCCCGCCAGCCACGGGTCCTCTCGAGCCGCCCAAAGAGCTCATCCTGAACTGCTCGACGCTCTACCAGGCGTCCCCCAAGCAGGCCACATTCATCTGCGATGCAACCGTTGATGGGGCGTACACGACCACCCGCTGGAGCCTCAACGGCAAAGTCATCTCGGACTTTTCGGGTTCGAACGCGTTCATCTACGCGTTCCCGTCCGATTCGCCCGCAAGTATTGCGTTCACCGCTTGCAACCAGACGCTCTGCCGCTCGACGACGAAGTCCGAGCGCATCACCTTCCCGACTGCGGGAACGACAACAACCGGGACAACCGCCGGACGCGGCACCGGAGGCGGTGCGCCGCCCCCGCCGCCACCGGCCGGCCAGGTTGCCGTCGTCTGCGGGACAGAATTCCCGATCACACCGGACGGCCAGCTCGCGCAGTTCAACTGCGAGGTGAACTTCTCGGGCGACTTCACGAACATCTCGTGGTCGGCCCCCGGCGGCAGCCCCGCAAATAAGAACGGCACGAGTAAGACATTCACCACGACGATCAAGAACGCCCCGGGCACGCCCGCGTCGCTGAAGATCTCGGCCACGGTTTGCAACTTCGGGGTCTGCCGAACCTCGCAGCCCTCTCAGGTAGGCATCGCGCAGACGACGGTCATCCTGGACTCTGCCCCGACAGATAGGGTGAATCAGGGGCACAAGCTCACCCTCATGGCTCGCGTCCAGAGCACGGGGAAGTCGGCCCCGCAGGGCGGCACCGTCCAGTTCTACGTCGATGGAACCGACAAGGCGAACGCCATCGGGGACAGCGCCACGCTGTTCACCCAGGGCAGCGTTGCCGTCGCCATCATGCCAGTGGACACCACTAGCCTCTCGACGACGGCTGCCGGCGGCACGGGCAGTCCCCACAATTTCATCGGGGTCTACTCGGGCGGCACCAACGCCTTCGGCAGCGACAGCACACCGAGGATCATCACGGTCCTTCCCCCAGAGCCTGACGGCTGTGATTCGGTCAACAACGACGCGAACCCAGATGCCAACGGGAACCCTACCGACACTGTGACGGACGGGACCTGCACCCTCTCCACTCCGAAAGACCTTGGCGGCGGGACCGTCTTGAATTCGCTCTCGATTGCGCCTGGCGGTTCCGGAACGGTGACAACCGACGGTGCGCCGAATGCGGTTGTCGCAAGCCCGGGCGCGACGATTGTTGTCTCAGCCTCGGCTGGCCGCACCGATTACTGCCCCGGATGTATCCGGCAGGTGTACCTCGGCATCGGCGGGTACGATCCGCCGCCATCGACGGACCCCAATGCGCCGCCTGGTCCCACCCCGACACGCATCGGACCCTTCTGCGGTGTGTCAGGCAACCTCCCGCCGACGCCCGCAGGGGCAAACTTTGCAGTACCGATGACGGTGCCAACGGAACCCGGCGTCTATTACATCCGGGCGACCACGACCCTCGACTATTTCTGTGTCGGTCCAGGCCTAGGGCCGCCGGAGAACTCAGTCGGACGGATAGTCGTCCGGCAACCAGTCACCGCGGCGATTGAGATGTGGAACGACGGCGCCGTCTGGCCTTCACTCCCGCCGAAGCAGGGTGACCCCTACGGCCCTGACCCGCTCACGCTTGCCGGACGAACGCAGATCACCGGCCTCTCCGAAGGCGACCGGGTGGTCTTGCGCGCCAAATTGCCGGCCGGCGCCACGGGCCGCGTTGAGTTCGTTACGAATCCAGCGAACGTCCTGCTGGTGAACGGCGGTCAGCCATCGCCGAGCATTTGCGCTGCCACCGGGCCGTTGTGCATCGCGGGCGAAGCGCGGGTTCTCACCGATGCCGTTGGGGCGATCACCACGCCGTTTACAGTCACCGCCAGATATGTCGACCCCGTGGGCCTCGAACTGCCCGACCCGGCCGATGTGACCTCGCCGTATGACTCGAAGACCTACGACATCCGGTACGCCGCCACACCGCCGTCGAACTCGCTAGCCGATATCAAGATCCTGGCGCCAGCGAAGGTCACCGTGACCACATCAACAATGCCAGTCCAGATGGGCTCCGACTTCACACTGACGGCGGAGGTTCTCTCGGTCGATTCCGGCCTGAACCTCAATGGTTCGGGGGGCAGCGTGCAGTTCAAGGCGGGCGCGAACAACATCGGCAACCCGGTTGCTGTCGGTTCAGACGGCAAGGCGAGCATCACGTGGCGTGCCGGGATCAACCCTCCGGCCTGCTCACCGACCCCTTGCGGCGGATTCCCTTTCGATACGAAAGACGACGGCGCGCGGGCGACCACCTATTCGGACATCTACGCGGTCTACACAACTGGCGGTGCGTCCCTGCTGGAAAACGCCTGCGCGCCCACTGCGCCTGCCACCAAACCAAGCAGCCCGAATTGCCCGCTGGCAAACGTAGACATCGACCCCGCCGCATCCAGCGTGACCATTACCAGCGTGACACCCGGCAACCCGACAGCCGGTCAGGCCATCACCGTCGTTGCGACGGTGACCGGTGTTCCCGACTTCCCGCCAACGGGAGGTACGGTAACGGTCACCGCATCCGGCGGCGCACTCTCGACGGACAACGGCGCACTCGGGAACGCTGCGGTCACCGAGACAAGTCCCGGCGTGTTCCAGGCCACGGTTACCTTCACGACGGGCGTCGATAGCGACCAGATGGACACGCCCGGCAATTACACCCTTACCGCCAGCTTCGCCGGGACCAGCGCGCTCGATACGAACACTTCAGCGGACTACGCAGTAGCAGTCGGCAAGGAAGCCGCGACTGTGGTACTGACGCTGCCGGGCGGCAGCCCCATGGCCGCCGGTGCCACGAATAGCGCGCACGTTGTCATCACCGCCTCGAACAATGGCTTCCTCGACAACAATGGTGCGACGGTCGATCTCCTCGATGGCTCCACGGTCCTGCTGTCCCACAACCTCTCGAACGGCGATGCGGGGACGTTTGACTTCCCGCTCAGCGGCGTGGCCGTGGGCACCTATAGCCTGACGGCGCGTTACAACGGAAACCCATACTACGACGGCGCAACCAGTTCGCCCGCCATCGCCCTGGAGATTCAGAAGTCAAACGCGAGCATCACGCTCTCGAACCTCACGCGCACGTCCGATGTAGCGCCGAATGGGACGGACAGCGTCGGTGACCAGTACTCGATTAAGGGGAGCGTCAACCCTGGCGGCACTCCCTCTGCGGCAGGCGGCAACGTGACTCTCAAGGCCACGATTCAGGGTGTCACCACGGATCTTGGCTCGGGTACGTTGAACTCCAGCGGCGAGTACACGTTCGCATTCAACACGAATAGCGGAGTCCTGCTCACGACTGACGCTATCTCGCTGTCCATGAGTTTCGACGGGAACGGCGCACTCAACGCTGGTTCGACCGCGACCGGGACGAGCCTGTCCCTCTCCAAGGCGACGGCAACGGTCAGCGTCGATGTTCCTTCGTCGGTGACCATCGGCAGCACGGTTTCTGTGACCTGGAGCGTTTCTGCACCGGCGAGTATCCCGGTGACGTGCCCCGCCGACGATGCCGGGACCACAACGGTTGACGAGTCGCTCTGTGTGGAAGTCCGGGCCGGAGGAGCGACCGGGACACTGATCACGAATATCGCGGCGAACGGCACGATCAGCCCGCTGGCTACCAATGGAACCAGCGGCAGCTGCCTCGACGGCACCACGACGACACCTCCGTGCAACATCTACCTGCACTACGGCGGGAACGCCCTCGTGAATAGCGCGAACGGCAACGACAACGTCTCGATCAATAAGGCCACTCCAACCATCAGCGTCGTCGCCACTGATACAACGATCGGCAGCGATAGCGCTGTCTCGGTGACCATCAGCGGGCTCCCATCCGGTGTCAGTCCGGACTGCACCGGCTGCGTCGACGTGAGTGTCCTGGGCAGCAGCGGCTCCGTCTCCGTCTATTCCAACCTTGACTGGCCAACGGCAGCGACGCTCACCCTGCCCACCGGCAGCGGTGCGCCGGCAAGCTCCTGTCTCCGGTCGGCGGGAACCTGCCGGGTCACGGTGAGTTATGACGGCAATGCGAAGGTCTCGAGCGACAGCGACAGCGACTCGTTCACCATCAACAAGGTGACATCGTCGACCACCGTCACATTCGCGCCGGCAGGCGGATCAGTCGAAGTTGACAGTTCGATCGATCTGGTTGCGACGATCACGGTGGCCAACGGCTCACTCGCGTGCAGCAACTGCCTTCAGTTCAGGCTCGGGAGTGCCACGGGAACAGCCATTGGTTCGAGCCAGGACGTCCCGGCGAGTGGCATCGTGACTTTGACGCGCAGTACCGGCGGAACGACAGCATTCCAGGTTGGCAGCTACACCGTTTACGCGGTGTACGACGGGAACTCGACGGTTGCCGGAAGCAGCGGCAGTGGCACGGTGACTATCACAGCACATCCGACGGCCATCGTTGCCACAGCGACGCAAGCGGCAGCCGCGGGCAGCGATACCGTTCTCAACGCCGACGTCACGTGGTCTGGGAGTCAAAGCTCGCTGGACTCCGGCACAGTCCAATTCAAGGTGAACGGTGTCAATCAGGGGGCTCCTCGGTCCGTTACCAACGGACAGGCGGCTCTCACGGTGAGCCTGGCAGCGGGAACCTACCAGATCACCGCCGTCTACTCCGGCGGGGGGGACTTCGCAGGGTCCTCAGATCTCACGGACTTCGAGATAGTCGTGCACGCCTGACGTTCCTTAACACCCGCTCGCACCGCCGCGCCCGCGCGCGTATTCTCTCCTTCATCATGCCTCGGGGGACAAAGAGGGCGTGAAGTTCGGTTCGCTCCAGGTTCGCACGCCCGACGGGGATTCGCAGGAATTCCCGCTGGACTTGCCGTCCCTCGTGGTTGGCCGCGCCGATGGCAACGGGATCGTCATCGATGACCTCTCAGTGTCGCGCCGCCATGCACGGATTGTCATCGAATCTGGCCACCTGCTTATCGAGGACCTCGGTTCGGCCGCCGGCACCTTCGTCGACGGTCACCGCATCGATCCGCACACAACGAACATCGTCGAGGACACGCAATCACTGCGCTTCGGCGATGTGCAGGCGCAGTTCTTCCCCGCGCCGGCCATCGCCACAGAAGGTGACCAGCCTGCGGTCGGCCCCGACGGAGCGCCGCTTGAGGCGATCGAGGAAGCGCCGTCGGCCGCCATCCGCATCCAGGTCACGTCACCGCTGACACCAGTCGAACCGGGGGGCGCGGCATTCGCAACTGCCGTCATCCAGAACCGCGGCCGCGTGGTCGACCTCGTGACCCTCGGGATAACCGGCATCCCCGCCGCCTGGGTCACCTTCAGCCAGAACACCCTCGCCATCGTTCCCGGCACGCGCGAGAACGTGTCGATCATCATCCAGCCGCCGGTGTCGCCGGATTCGCTCGCCGGGGAGTACGACTTCGGCGTCGTCGTGAACTCGGGCGAACACGAGCGTGAGGGCGTCGACTTCGGCAAGCTTGTGGTCGAACCGTTCGAAGCAACGACCCTGAGCGTGGCGCCCGTACGCAGCCGCCGCGACTTCAACCTGACCGCGAAAAACAACGGCAACGCACTCGTCAGCTACACCCTCTCCGGGCTCGACGATGAGGGTGCGTTCCTTTACGACTTCCCGAGCCCGTCGATCGAGCTGCCTCCCGGGCGCGAGGTTCGCGTCCCGTTCCGGGTCCGAAAGCGGAGCCGAAAGCTCTTTGGGCGGACGACTGCCCAGCCGTACCGCATCATCGCGACGCCCGCCGCCGGCGGCACAACGACGGCGGATTCGCCAGGGCAGTTGCTCGTCCAGCCCCCGCTCGAACGGTGGAAATGGCCGCTGGCGCTCCTCCTGCTGCTGGCCGCACTCGCCATTGCCTTCTGGATTTCGTGGATCTACCGCGACCAGATCCCGACGTGGATCCCATGGTCGACGAAGACGACCGCCGCCGCTGCGGGCAACCCGGAGGCTGCCTACGCCGGCGTCCACATGTGCGACAAATCGCAGGAAGAACGCGATAAATCGCTGGCCAAGGTGAAGCCTTTGCCTGCAGGTTCGACGGGCGCGCCGCTGTTCGCCCAGAACAACCCGGCGTGGGCGAAGGAAACGTATGCGAAGGCCGACGACCCGGAGTTCGGGCCAGACTGGTGCGGCACCACCATCGAGCAGTGCGGCTGCGCGATGACTTCGGTGGCCACCGTGATGGCGATCTTCAATATCCTCACGATGCCCGACGGTTCCCAGTTGACTCCGGAGACCGTAAACGCCTGGTTCAACGAAGACGCCCGCAAGACGAGCCGCGGCTGGGTCAGCCGCGGCTACATCTATGGCGACGTCATCTGGACCGCCGCGAACGAGCTTTCGGGCCAGATAGCCAAATCGAAGCCGGGCAGCCCGACACTGCGGTTCGCCGGCTTCGGCGTCGGCTCGGACGAGGAGATCCGTTCCGAACTGCAGGCCGGGCGCCCAATCGTCCTCGAAGTGCCCGGCCACTACATCGCGGCCGTCGGCCTGGACGGCGACAAGATCCTCATCAACGACCCCTACTACGCCGACCGGAAGACGCTCGACGCCTATAAGGGAAAGGTGAAGAGCTCGGTCAAGTTCGAGCCAAGCAGCGACCTCGCGGCCGTCGCCATCACGGTGCCGAAAGACCTCCGCGTCCGCATCACCGATAAGCAGGGCAAGATCGTCGGTTCGCTGAACACTGACGAGACGACCTCACCAGCGCCCGTGGGCATCGATGGAGCGTACCTTTCGAGCCGGGACGCATGGCGTGACCCCACCTGCGTCGAAAGTCCGCCGCCAACTGGCGCGGGCACGACGACCATCTTCCTGCCGGGCAACAAGGACGATTACCGCATCGAAGTCGTGAACCCGAGCAGTGGCGGCACGAGTGTGGCCATTCACAGTTACGACCAGGACGGCCAGGCGAGCGTCGAGACGCGCGATTCCACGGGACTCTCGGTCATCGGCATGTCCTATGACCCGGCGAAATCGGGCGTGGACCTGCAGGTCATCCAGGGCACACCGCCGGGCAGTGCGACCACCCCGGCCGGCGCTTCGGGGACACCCACGCTCCCGGGCGGCGGCGTCCCTGGCGGCGGCGGGAACGTCATCCCGAACCCTTCCGCCACCACGCCAACTCCGGGGGTAACCCCGAGCGCCACGCCAACGAAGAAGCCCGTACCGACGCCCACGCCAGTCCCGCCTGCCGCGGTGACCGTGAAGTGCGACGTCGTCTACCAGGCCTCGCCGCCGAGCGCCGGCGTCACCTGCACCGGGTCCGTGACTGGCACTTCCACGACCACCCGCTGGAGCATCAATGGGCTGCCGGCGCCGGTGCCGCCCGGGTCGACGGCGTTCTCCACCACGTTCACCACGGATACAGCCGCAACCGTGGAAATGACCGCCTGCAACGTCACCGTCTGCAAGACGGGCTCGACGCCGGTCGTCGTGAAGTTCAGCACACCGACACCGACACCTTCCGGGACACCGGTCCCGGGCACGCCAACGCCCACGCCAACCATCGCCGTCGCCGGGCCGCCGCCGACGGTAAACGTGACCTGCCTGGCAACACCGTCGGGGTCAGGCAACCAGATCGACTGCACCACCTCGTTCGTCGAGGCCTACAACACCATCCTCTGGACGACGACGGGGCCGGCCTCGCCCACGAGCGACTTCAGTGGCGCGAAGTACTTCACGACGTACGGCCCGGCCACGGGCACAATCACCGTGCAGGCGCAGGTTTGCTACAACTCCGTGTGCACCACGTCGAACGTCGCGAGCGTGCAATTGGGCCAGGTGCCGCCGCCGCCGCCATCACCAATGGTCAGCGTCATCGATTCCGACCTCTGCGGTATCCAGATTGACCCATTCAATCCTGCGACGATCAGTGGCGTAGTAGCCAACTGGGACAGCTCGAAGCCCATCCCAACTGGCACCATGACATGGGTCGCCAACGGCAATCCGATCGGGAGCCAGTCGCTCGTGCCCGGTGAAAACGTGGCGTACCTGACCATCACCTACGGGCAGGTCGGCTTCGGGATCCCGTTGACCGTGCAGTACAGCGGCGATCCGAACTGGTTGAGCGGGTCAATGTCCTGTCAGTTCGACGCGAGTCCACCGTAGCCCATGGACGCAGCAGCACTTTCCCAGGCAGCCGCGGAGCTTCTCGAAGCCGAGGTTGAACGCCTCCGCGGCCGGGGTGTGCCCGTCGGCGAAGATGACCTGCGCGGGCTTTACATCTCGGACCAGGAGGCCGACCGCATCCTCCGCCGGGCCGGCGACCCGGGCGAGCCCTCCAGCGCATCGCCGGAGGCGCTCCTGCGCGCCATGGGCGAACCCCTGGCCCGGCTGACCAGCCTGCTCACGTTGCCGGCGCCCGAGGCTGCCGTCCTCGCGCTCTGCTTCGCAGGCGAAACCGACCCGGAAATCGAACGGCTCATCGCCTACGTCCAGGACGACGTCTCGCGGAAGCGGCCGCGCGTTGAGGCCTTCTTGCGCCTCTTCTGGGGCGACCTCGTCGCCGCCCAGTCCGCGTTCGACCGGACAGCGCCCTTGCGCCGTTTCCGGCTGATAGAACTGCACGATGACCCCGGGCAGGCGGCCACGCCGCTGCTTGCGCGCACGGTCACACTCGATCCGCGCGTCGCCCGCTTCCTGGCCGGAGGGGACAGCCTCGACGAGCGGTTGGCCGGGGCTGCAGCGCTCCACTGCCTCGCCGAATCGCGCGCCTGGCGCGCAGCGGAACTGCCGCCAATCGACCCGCTCGCGCTGCAACCACGGGCACTCTCACTCCACGGACCGGACGCGACGCGCATCCAGCGCAGTGCAGCCTCTCTCGCCCAGGCCGCCGGTCTCGATGGCGTCGTCGAAGCCTGGCTCGCGGGGCGCGAACTGGGCCCCGTCGAGGTGTTCGACCGGGCCGCACGAGAAGCCGCGCTCCAGTCGTTCGCGCTGCTGGTCCACGGCTGCGACGTACTGGACCAGCCAACGCAGGCCGAGGTGTTCGCGGCCGTCGAGTCCTCGCCCGCGCCGTTCGTCATCCTCGCCTGGCCCGGGGAACCAGCGTGGCACGGGCCCGCGGCCCGGATTGACCGGCCGGACTACGAAGGCCGTCTCGCGGAGTGGCGCGCGAACCTCGAAACCACTCCCTGCGCCGGCTCCGTCGCCTCCGAACTCCCCACGATCGCGGGCAAGTTCGAGTTGGACACCGGCGCCATCGAGGCCGCCGTTCTCGGCGCACGCGGCCTGGCAATCGCCCGCGATGCCGCTTCGCCGGTCATCACGGTAGACGATCTCTACGCCTCGGCACGGGCGCGTTCGGCGCCTATCCTCAGCAGCCTCGCCGGCAAAGTCGCGGAACGGAAGCGCTGGGAAGACCTCATCCTCGAACCGGATCCGTTGGCCCAACTTCACGAGATATGCGGGATGGTCGAACACCGTCACCGCGTCTACGACGAATGGGGCTTCGGCAAGAAGCTCTCGAACGGCAAGGGCGTCGTCTCTCTGTTCGCCGGGCAGTCCGGCACGGGAAAGACGATGAGCGCGGGGGTGATCGCTGCCGAACTTGGCCTCGACCTCTACAAGATCGACCTCAGCGGCGTTGTCTCCAAGTACATCGGCGAAACCGAGAAGAACCTCGGCGCTATCTTCCGGGACGCCTCCCTTTCGAACGCAATCCTGTTTTTCGACGAGGCAGATGCGCTCTTCGGCAAACGGTCGGAGGTGCGCGACGCCCACGACCGCTACGCGAACATCGAGACGGCCTACCTCCTCCAGCAGATTGAGGAATACGCCGGGCCGGTCATCCTTTCGACCAACCTGAAATCGAACCTCGATGAAGCGTTCCTCCGGCGCATGCACTTCGTCATCGATTTTCCGATGCCGGAAGAGCCGTACCGGCTGCGGATCTGGCGCAGCCTCGTCCCTGCTGACGCCCCACTCGGGGACGATGTAGATTTCGCGTTCCTCTCCCGCCAATTCCGGATCAGCGGAGGCAACATTCGAAACATCGTCCTGGCTGCCGGGTTCCTCGCCGCCCGGGATGGGAATCTCATGACGATGAAGCATTTTATCCAGGGAACGCGCCGCGAGTTTCAGAAGCTCGGCCGGATGGTGACCGAGGCCGACTTCGGGGAGTACATGCGCCACCTCGAGTGACAATTCGGGGGATCTGCCCCCACCAAACACCGCGCGCGGGAGTATGATGCCCGCGAGGAGACAAGATGGCCGACTACCAATTGCCGCAGTACGACTCCGTCAGGAAGCCTCAGACCGCAGAAGCGCGCGGTCTCGAGAAGACCTCAGCCCCTCCGCAGCACCCGCTCGTCAGCCTGCAGGCGCGCGCCGGCAACCAGGCCGTCGCACGCATGGTGCAGCGCCACGGCGCCGGCGAGGAATCGCTCCAGATGAAGCACGACCTTTCCGTCCAGCGCGAGGAAGAGGCCGAGGCCGAAGAGGAAGAGCTTCAGATGAAGCACGACCCTTCGATCCAGCGTGAGGAAGAGGCCGAGGCCGAAGAGGAAGAGCTTCAGATGAAGCACGACCCTTCGATCCAGCGCGAGGAAGAGGCAGAGGCCGAAGAGGAAGAGCTTCAGATGAAGCACGATCCTTCTATCCAGCGTGAGGAAGAGGCCGAGGCCGAAGAGGAAGAGCTTCAGATGAAGCACGACCCCACGCCGCAGGTCGGCCTCGAAGGCGGTCCCGTCGGCGACAGTATCGAAAGCCAGATCAACGGCATGCGCGGGGCCGGATCGAGTGTGCCCGATGGCATTCGTTCGCAGATGGAAGAGGCCACCGGGACGGACCTCAGCGGCGTGCGCGTCCACCAGGACAAGGACTCGGACACACTGAACCGCCAGCTTACGGCAAAGGCCTTCACCACCGGGAATGACATCTTCCTGCGCTCCGACGCCAGCACCGGCGACAGCCACCTCATGGGCCATGAACTGGCCCACGTAGTCCAGCAGAGTTCGGGACGCACGAGCGCCGGGGGCAATGGCATGTCAGCTGGCGCGGCGAATGACCCGCTGGAACACGAGGCTGACCAGCTGGCAGACGCCGTCCTCTCTGGCAACGCCCAGCGCCGCGCCGAAGAAATGGTCCCCTAGGCCCGCCAGTCCCGCATGTTCAACGACGTCGACGAGACCCTGAAGCAACACCTCATCGCGGATCTCCCGATCGCTCCGGGCGAAGTCGACGTGTCTTTCGAACGGCCGACGCGGGAGTGGAGCGGGCGTCTCACACGGCCGACGCTGAACTGTTTCCTCTACGACATCCGTGAGCGCACGGCCTTCCGCGACGACACCATGCTTCGCCAGAAAAACGCTAACGGCAGCTACAGGATGCGCGTCCCAGCTCGCCGCATCGACCTCAGCTACATGATCACCGCGTGGACAAGGGAACCCGAGGACGAACACCGCATCCTCGCCCGCGTGCTTGGCAGCATGTTCCGAACCGGTGAGTTCCCACCGGAACGGCTGCAGGGGGCGTTGATTGACTCGGAGTACCCGCTCGTTGCCCGCATTGCCCCCGGCGACCACCTGACGAAGCCGGCGGACCTCTGGGGCGTCCTCGACAACGAACTGCACACGGGCGTCGTATGGATCATCACCGCCCCGCTCGACGCCTTCGCGCCAATCGAAGGCCCGCTCGTCACCACGCGCGAACTGCGCACCGGCGCGCTCGCGGAGGAATGGCGGGAAACCTCCATCCAGATCGCCGGGGTTGTGCGCCCCAAAGGCGACCTGGCGGGCGCAGTGTCCGGGGTGCGCGTTTCCATGGACGGGACGGCGTTTGTGGCGATCACCGGCGACGACGGCCGTTACGCATTCCCAGGCGTGCCACCCGGTTCACGCGTTCTTCGCTTCGAAACAAGTGACGGCCAGAGGGGCGAAAAGGCGGTCACCGTGCCCGGCCCCACCTACGACATAGAACTGTAACCTCACAGTTCCGAATAAATCCCGCGGCAATGGCCGAACGGGCCAAAATCGTTTGCACCAGTGAACCGTTTCGGTGCTAATATACCGCCGCTCCGGTCTTGTGCCGCACTACTGAAAAGGAGCCCGCATGCCCACATATCTAACGCCAGGCGTTTACGTCGAAGAGGTCGACAGGGGAACAAAGCCCATTGAGGGTGTGGGGACGGCGGTCGCAGCCTTCCTCGGCATCGCTGAGAAGGGCCCCGTTGGCAAGGCCACCATGGTCGCGAACTGGACCCAGTTCGTCACCACCTTCGGCGGCTTCATCCCGGGCGCCTACCTGGCACACGCCGTCTATGGTTACTTCAACAACGGCGGCACGCTCGCCTACGTCGTCCGCATCGGCGGCGAAGCCGAAGGCGGCGCCGCCCCGCAGCCGCAGGCGCAGCTGACCGCGAAGGGTGGCCAGGCCACCATCAAGGCGCTCCCCAAGCCGGGCGCTCCGGAAGGCGTCAGCGTCAGCGTCACCGCTGGTGACGACGACAGCTTCACCATCACCGTGAAAGCCGGCACAACCGAAGAGAAGTTCGAAGGGCTCAACCTGAGCAAGGGCGCGAAGAACGCGTTCGATGTCGTGAACAAGGGCTCCACCCTCGTCCAGCTCGAGGAACTCAAGGTCACGGGCCTCAACCTTGCCGAGCGCGCTCCGGCGCCGGGCACCTACCCGCTGGCGCTGCCGTCTTCAACGACCACGGCGCTCGTGCCGGTGACCCCGGCCGATTACGAGGGCGATGTCACCCAGCGTGACGGCCTCGGCGGCCTCGAAGCGGTCGACGAAATCACGATGGTCCTCGCCCCGGATGCGATGGCCGCCTACAAGGCGGGCATCCTCGATATGGACGGCCTCAAGGCCATCCAGCTCGGGATGATCGCTCACTGCGAACGGATGGGTGACCGGGTCGCCATCATCGACGCCCCGCCGGACCTCAATGCACAGGAAGTGCAGGATTGGCGAATGAACGTCGCCGGGTACGATTCCAAGTACGCCGCGATGTACTACCCGTGGATCAACGTCGCCGACCCGACGCCGAACGCGCCGTCGACGACGATCAGCATCCCGCCCTCCGGCCACATCGCGGGCGTCTGGGCCCGCAATGACACGGAACGCGGCGTGCACAAGGCGCCCGCCAACGAAGTCATTCGCGGCGTCATCTCGCTGCCGATCAACCTGACCAACTCCGAGCAGAGCGTCCTGAACCCGAACGGCGTCAACTGCCTGCGCGTGTTCGCCGGCCGCGGTATCCGCATCTGGGGCGCCCGCACGCTTTCGAGCGACGCCTCCTGGCGATACCTCTCGGTGCGCCGCCTGTTCAATTACGTCGAGAAGTCGATCGAACGCGGCACCCAGTGGGCCGTCTTCGAGCCCAACGACCAGATGCTCTGGAGCAAGATGCGGCGCGACATCAACGCCTTCCTCAAGAATGTCTGGCGCGAGGGCGCGCTCTTCGGCGCAACCCCCGAGCAGGCGTTCTTCGTCAAGTGCGACGAGGAGAACAACCCGCAGGAGACGCGTGACGTCGGCCAGTTGATCATCGATATCGGCATTGCCCCGGTGAAACCCGCCGAATTCGTCATCTTCCGCATCGGCCAGTACGCGCCGGAAGTCTAATTCACACACACTGAGGAGACGTAGCTATGGCTGCAACCAACGACGGCCTTACCGGCGACCCGATGATCGGCGCCCACTTCGAAGTTTCGGTGGGTGCGATTACCGGCTATTTCACTGAGGTCTCGGGGCTCGGCTCCGAATCCGAAGTGGTCGATCACAAGATCATCGCAAAAGGCGCCAAGGAATCCATCATCCGAAAGATCCCTGGCCGCCTGAAGTGGGGGGACATCACCCTCAAGCGCGGGATCACCAAGAACCTGGACTTCTACAACTGGCGCAAGCAGGTTGAACAGGGCCAGGTCGAAGCCGCCCGCCTCGATGGCACGATCATCATGTACGACCAGACCATGACGGCTGTCGCCGAGTGGACCTTCACCAAGGGCTGGCCGTCCAAGATCGGCGGACCGTCGCTCTCCGCGGACGGCAACGCAGTCGGCATCGAAGACCTGACCATCGTCCACGAAGGCATCAAGCGGGTGAAGTAAGCCCTGCCGGGCGAATGGAGACCCATACCGCGGGGCAGGGAAGTTCCCTGCCCCGTTTTGGTGACAGCGCGAGAGAGCAATGCAAACAGAGTTCGAGTTCACGCTCCCCCAGGGATATGTCGACCGCGATGGGAACCTCCATCGCGACGGCGCGATGCGCCTTGCCACGGCAATGGACGAGATCGCGCCCCTGCGGGACCCGCGGGTGCGTGAGAACCAGGCCTACCTCGTCATCATCCTGCTTTCGCGGGTGGTGACGCGACTGGGGAACATCTCCGATGTGACCACGTTCGAAATCGAGCACCTGTTCAGCGGCGATCTCGCCTTCCTTCAGCGCCTCTACCGCCAGATCAATGAACAGGGGACCACGCTGGTGCCGGTCACCTGCCCCGAGTGCTCGACGCCCATCGATGTGGACATTTCGCGCCTGGGGGGATCGTAGGCTACCCCCTCGAACGGATTCACGAGGAGGTAGCCTACCTCGCGTACTATCTGCACTGGCAGCACGACACGCTCCTCGCCATGGAGCACAAGGATCGGCGGTTGTGGGTGAGGCAAGTAGCCGATATTCATCGTAGAGCAGCTTCAGCGGAGGCCGTCTAATGCCCGATCCCCTGCCCGGGTTCCGGTTCATCGTCGAGATCGCCGGGATCCAGGATGCCCAGTTCCTCGAGTGCAGCGGGTTCGAAACCAAGCTCGACGTCGAGGAGTACAAGGAGGGCGGCCTCAACGACTTCGTCCACAAGTTGCCGGGCCGCCAGAGCTACACGAACGTGACCCTCAAGCGCGGTGTGGTGAACTCCATCGAGCTGTGGGACTGGCTCCACCGCCTTTCAACCGCCGCCGCGAAGAGTGAAGAGAAGAAGAACATGTCTGTCGTGCTCTGCAACGGGAAAGGCGAAGAACAACTCCGTTGGAACCTCATCGCCGCCTTCCCGGTGAAGTGGAGCGTCCCTTCGATGCAGTCCGAACAATCTTCGATTTATGTCGAATCACTCGAACTCGCCTACCAGGAGTTCACGCTCCAGCAGCGATAACCGATGGCCGACCAGACTGACCTGCCGCAAGACCCAACTCCAGCCGACGACTTCGGTGGTTTCCTCGGACGGCGCCTGAGGTCGTACCAGGATGGCGTACTCGGCCTTGCCAGTCTTCGCGATGTGCCCATCGGGGCCTCCGCCGCCGGAACGGACGTGGTGAACCGCACTGCGGAATTCAACGGCTCGCTCCAGAGCCTCCTCTCCTACCGCGCCGGCCAGGACCAACCGGCGCCCCCTCCGGTCCACCGTGAGGCCGCACCAGAAGCCAGCGGCCATCCAGATCACACGGCCGATCAGGCGCCGGAGGCTGCAGTCGAACCACAGGCCCCTGCCGGTCCCATCCAGTTCGGGAGCGACAACTGGTTCGCCCGGATGGCACAGCGCCAGGCTGCGATCGAACAACGCAAGCGGGAGACCACACCACTCGTGACGGGCCCTTCAGCTGCTGAGATCGAAGCAGCCCTGGGCATCGACCGCGCAGCGCCGGCGGCTGTCTCCGGGGATGCCCCCGTCCGGAGACGATCGGTCGTCCACGAGATGTCGGGCGCCGGGGTGGAGTTCGACACCCAGCGCCAGGTTGTGCCGCCCGCTGCCACCCCCCCGGCCGGCGACCCCGTCGAAGCGGCTGCGCCGACGGCCAACTCCGAGGCAGCCGCCAGCCCGGCAGGAATGGACGTCGCCGCGGCCATCCAGCGCGCGGAGTCGATCCCGGCCCCAGAGCCAACGCTCGGCCCGCCGCTCATGCAACGCCGCCGCGGGAAGCGGGCATCCAACCCCGGCGACGCGCCGGTTCAGCGACTCACGGACCCGTCGCCGGCAGCTACCGCCGCGCCGGGCACTCCCGATCCAGCCGGTTCGACCACTACTGCGGCCCAACCCGCGCTGCCCGCCACATCTCCTCCAATGGAGGCCGCCGCGAACGCATCCCAATCGCTGGGGACCGAAGCGGCGCCGCAGGTTCGGCGCTCGGTTGTCGCTACTCAGCCTGCCAACCGGCAGGACCCGCCCGATGAGGGCAGACAGGGCGCACGGCGCGTCACACCAGGCCCTTCGCGCCCCCCACAGGGAACAGCACCCGGTCCCGGGAGTGCGGACCCGCCTGCTCCCGCGGGCGTCGAACTGGAATCACGGCGCGTGCCAGCGACCTCGCATGCGGAACCAGCACCACCCGAAGCCGAAAACAGCGCGGCATCGACAGTGATCGACCTCGGCCCGGCAGGCGCGTCTGACACACCAGCCGAAATGCCGGCAGCACCGCCCCCTGCGCCCATTGCACAGCGCGCTCCTTCCGCCGACCCATCCCCAGTGCCGGCCGTAGCGACGCCCACCGGGTCCCCTCCCGCCGCGGTTGACATCCCTTCGCAGGAGCAGAACAACTTGCCAGGCGCGGCCCTGGCGCTCGACGCCATTGATGAGCCAGAGATTCGCAGGAGAGTTGATGCATCGCCCCCGGCAAGGACTTCCGACGACGACCCGACCGGAACACCCGCCGCGATTCGCGCAGAAGCGGCACAGGCAGCAGGCGGCACTGTTGAGGCGGTCGTGACGCCTTCCGCGGGCCCGGCGCCCAGTGGGCCAGGCGCCGACGGCACTCGGGACACCTCCACTGTGGCTCGAAGGGCCGCGACACTGGGCCTCAACCCTCCAGCGCCGGACTCAAGCTCGGAGGCGGCCCCGGTAAGCGGGCCTTCGGCAACTCCACCTTCAGAACCCGGGGCGGCCGGCGCCCGCGCGAGCGATGAGCCCACCGGGCAGCAGCCATCTCAGCCTGGGGCGCCGGTCGATGAGCCAGTCCAACGGTCTACCGAAGCGAACAGCGATTCGGGCGCGGGCCAGTCGTCCGAGCGTGCGGCCCAGCAGGTCGCTGTTTCGCCGCCGGTCGCCCCACAGGAGCACGACGCACTCACGCTTCCCACGCCGGAACCCGCCGCTGAGTCCACGGCAGCTTCGAGCGCCCCGCTTCAGCGGACCTTCGGAGATCCAGGCCCGGCCGCGGGTACTCCACCTGTCCCCACAGCGAGCTCGTCCGGAACGCCCCCACTCTCCGCGCGAGCGCCCGAGACTGAGGACCCAGAACGGACACCGGCGCCCGGCACACCGGAGGGTGCGGTGGATCGCGGCGGCTCACCGGTTCAACAGCGCACTGAGGCGGGGGCGGCTCCCCTGCGAAGACTCGCGACGCCAGAACCACCGGTCGATGGGCTCGGTGACACCGTTCCCGCGCCAGTCACCGGTGCACCGCAGCCCAGGGCGCGCGGCGAATCGCCAGCTACCGACGGTCCCGCAGCCGCACTCGAAGCCAGAACTCCGCCTGGCCAGGACGCACCGCCGATCGAAGCCACCGCAGCGGTTGGCGGCACGGCGCCGATGGCCGTCTCCAGCGCAACTGGATCGACGAGCGAAACCCCGCCGGCACCTGTTTCTTCCGCTTCGGGAGATGTGCAGCGGGTCGTTGCAGAGCCGCCGCCACTCGCCGGCGACTCCGCCAGCTCACCGGAAACCGCGGCGCCAGGCTCCCACGCGAGCGCACCAGTTGTCGACGAGCCGGCTCGCCTGACAGCGGACGGCGCCGGGACTTCAGCGGCGCCACCCACTGCGGGAAGGCCCGGTCCGGCACAACGAGTTGCCGCAGCGCCGCCTGCGACGGCAGATCGGGCGGCCACATCAGAAACACAAGCAGCGGCGGCCGAACCACGACCTGCCCAGCGTACGGTCGCGGTTTCGCCGCAGCATCCTGGCACGCCCACCGCCGCAGATTTACCGGCGTCGAAGGCTGCCGAAGCCGGCCCCACCCTGCCAGCAGCCACGAGCACCGATCCGACACCTGCTCCAAGTGACCCGGGGGATTCGGCGGGCACGGGCATCACGCCGTTCGCAAGCGTTACTGAACCCGTTTCCGCTGAGCCAGCCTCCGTTTCCGCGGCGCCAGGCGAGTCCTCGGGGACGCCAGCGCATGCGGCGCCGGGAAGGGTTCCAGCAACCTCGCCCGAGGCCGCTGCCAGCTCATCCGTCCAGCGCTTGGTCACGGCGGCGACGCCTGCCTCGGACCTCGACGACACGCCGGAGCTGCTCGATGCGCCCCGTTCGACTGCCGCCCCGGAGCAGGCAGCCGCGCCGTTGCCAGCCGCCACAACCTCCGTGCCCACCGGCGAAACCCCGGCGCCAGTGGTAGCAGCCCCTCCACCTGGAGGTCCGGCTGCCGGTCCGGCTTCGGTGAACACGGTCTCAGCGGATGGTGGCCAGGGCCCCACCGGTGCGGCGACCTCGGTCGCTCCAACCTCACCGCCGACGGTGCGCAGGCTCGAGGACACGCCCGCGGTCTCGCCAGGCTACGGAGCCGCCGAAGCGATGCCCGCAGCGGTTCGCGAGACTGCCCAGGCGGCAGGCATCGGGGCCGCCGGCGCGACAAATGCGGGGCCCGCGGGACCTGCCGCCGCCGAAGCTCCGAGCGCTCCGGTCATCGCCCGTACTGTTGCCACACCGGCGCCGGCCACATCGAGCAGCGAGGCGACCTCGACCGCGGCCGCCCAACCGGATCCGCCGAGCGAGATGCCCCCTGCGCCGCGTGAACGCGTGGTGGTGACGCCCGAACAACGTGATTCGCCGGGGATCGAGACTGTGCCGCTGCTGGCCGTGCCGTCGTTCGCGCCGCCATCGGCACAGCGCGCCGCCGAGCCGGCGCCGTCGATGTTCGCTCCCCCGGCCATCCCGGCCGCCGCGACAGCGATTCAGCCCCCCGCATCCTCATTCGTGCCGGCCCCCCGGCAGGTGCTGCGCTCGGCGGCTCCGGTCGACATGCCGCTCGCGCCCGCGCAGCGGGAGGCGGCAATTCCCGCAGGGAACGCGACCGGTCAGATCCAACGCGTCCCCCCTGAGAATGAACCCAGCGCGAAAACACCTGAGCAGCCCTCGACCCAGCCCATCGACTTTGATCGGATGGCGGAAGAGGTCTGGCCACGAATCCGCCGTAAGCTGCGTATCGAAAGGGAGCGTGAACGTGGATTGCCGTACTAACCGCGCCCCGCAAGGCCGCACCCCGGAGGTGTTCCCATGGCACTCGTAAAGGCCACTATCACGAACCTCGACACCGGTTCGGCGGTGACGTGCATGTTCAACCCGACGGATTACACCTTCACGAAAGCCGTGAGTTGGGCGCAGACCACCGAGCGCGGCGCCAACGTGCCTGCCCTCGAGTTCACCGGCGGCGAACCGGCAACGGTCTCGCTCAAGCTGTTCTTCGATACGAACGACACCGGCGAAGATGTGCGAGCACGGTATACGAACGCGCTCTGGGACCTCGCGATGGTCAACCGCCAGCGGCTCGACCCGAAGACGAACAAGGGACGACCGCCGCGCTGCATGTTCGCCTGGGGCAGCGCATGGTCGTTCGAAGCCGTGGTCACCTCGATCAACACCAACTTCACCTTATTCAAGGAAGACGGCACGCCAACGCGGGCAACCGTCGACCTATCGTTGAAGCAGGCTGCGGACCCCGGCAGTTTCCCCGCACAGAACCCAACATCGGGCGGCGTGGCCGGCTACAAGCGGCGGATCGTGCAGCAGAGCGAGACCCTGGATTACATCGCGGCCGAGGAGTACGGCAGCTCCCGCTACTGGCGCGAGATTGCCGAAGCAAACGGGATCGATGACCCGATGCGCCTGCGCCCGGGAACCATCCTCACCCTTCCACCGATTTCAGAGGTATAGCCGGCCATGGTCGACGTCCTCCTCCCTCAGTTTTATGTGAAGCTTGACGGCGTCGACCTGCCCGGCAACGTCGTCAAACAGCTTCGCTCTGTGGAAGTGGATCTGAGCCTGCACATGCCCGGCATGGCCGTCTTCGAGCTCATGGATCCGAAGCTGGAACTGGTTGATGACGCGCGCTTCAAAGTTGGCGCGGCAATCGAGATCGGCGTCGTCCGGACGGTTCAGATCAACGAGACGCCACCATCTGCTGTCGTGATCTTCAAGGGGATGGTCGCCTCAATTGAGGCGCACTACGAGGTGACCGGTCTGCCTTGCATCCTGGTGATCCGCGCCTACGACAAGTTGCACGGCCTCCACCGCGGCACCGGGACCAAGACCTTTATGCAATCGAGCGACTCGGACATCGTGAGGACAATCGCCGGTGCTGCCGGGCTGTCTGTCCAGGTGGAGTCAACGCCCGCGCGGCACGAGCACATCTTCCAGGGTGACCTGACCCCCTATGACTTTGTCCAGGCGCTCGCTCGCCGGAACGGCTTCGTTGCCTACTGCGATAACGATACGCTCCACTGGAAGCCGGTGAAGTCCTTTACCTTCTCCGCCGTGGCACTCTCATATGGCGACGACCTGGTGGAGTTCCGGCCTGTGCTGAGTTCCGCGGGGCAGGTGAATGAAGTGAAGGTGCAGGGCTGGGACCCCAAGACCAAGCAAGCCGTCACCAGCACAAAGAACGCGGTCGACCACCAGCTCGTACAGTCCGGGTTCTCTCCAAACGGCGGCCCGGCCATCGCTCAGGCCGCCTTCCAATCGGCGAAACTCCACGTCGGCGACCATGTGCAACTGACGCCGGTAGCCGATGCGCTGGCCCAGGCAGTGTTCGACCGGATGGCCGCAGGCGACTTCACCGCTGAAGGCGCGGCGCGCGGCAACCCTGCGATCAAACCAGGCGCCAAAATGACAGTCAGTCGAGTTGGGACACGATTTGGCGGCGAATACCTCATCAGCCGCGTCCGCCACACCTTCACTCCCGACGATCCCTTCCGGACCGAGTTCTGGCTTGGCGGCATGACCAGCGGCACGGTCAACACCCTCCTCCACGATGACCCCACTGACGTGGCCTCGCGCAGCCACCTGGCGCAGGGTGTCGCCGTTGGCATCGTCACGAACAACAACGACGACCAAAACCTGGCGCGGGTGAAGGTGAAGTTCCCCTGGCTCAGCGAAGACGAGGAGAGCACCTGGGCCCCAGTCGTCTCTCCCGGCGCGGCACAAGACCGGGGTCTCATCATCGTCCCTGAAATTAACGACGAGGTCCTCGTCGCCTTCGCCAACGGGGACCTGAACCAGCCGTACGTCCTCGGCGGGGTCTGGAACGGCGCGGATTCGCCGCCCACGCCTGCACCCGTTGAGAGCGGCAAGGTCGTTGTCCGCCAACTCAAGACCCGCCTCGGCAACATCCTCCGCTTCACAGACAAGGCTGGCGAAGAAAAGATCGAACTGATCGACGCGACCGGCAAGAACTCGATTGTCATCGAAGCCGCCTCGAACAAGATTTCGATCACGGCGGAAGGGCCGATCCATGTCGTCGCCAAGCAAGACGTGAAAATCGATGCGGCAGCGAAGGTCGATATCAAGGCCGGGAGCGACGTCAAAATGGCCGGTACATCCGTCAGCGTCGAGGCTTCGGCGAAACTCGCACTCAAGGCGCCCGTCGTCGACATCAACGGCTCGGGGACGGTCAAAATCAGTGGACCGATGGTGCAGATTAACTGATGGCGAACGAAAACATCCTCATCGGACGCGGCTGGTCCTTCCCGCTCGGCGTTGATACGACGGGAGGGCTCAAGCTCTCCCAGGATCAGCCGGAAATCGAGGAGTCGATCACCATCATCCTTGGCACGAGCCCCGGTGAACGGGTGATGCGCCCCACATTCGGCTGCCGCATCCACGAGTTGGTGTTCTCGCCGAATACGGCGGAAACGGTCGGCCTCGCCCGGCGCTACGTCGAAGAAGCCCTGGGCATGTGGGAACCGCGCATCGACGTGAACGAGGTCGTCGTCACGCTGGACGCGGCTGAGGCCGAGCGGGGCCGCATGAACATCGGGGTGCGCTACACCGTCCGGGGCACGAAAGACGCCCGTTCGCTCGTCTACCCGTTCTATCTGATCGAACCGGACTGAGGTCGCTCCAGGAACCGAAATGCGCGCGGCACTACGTCGCGACTCGGGCTAGAATGTCGCGTCAGGAGCATCGTGCCGCATGCCACTACCAGATCCGCAACTGGACGACCGCCGTTTTCAGGACATCGTGAACGAGGCCAAGGGCCTCATCCCCCGGTACTGCCCGGAGTGGACCGACCACAACGTCTCGGACCCGGGCGTCACCCTCATCGAGCTGTTCGCCTGGATGACGGACATGCTCCTGTTCCGGCTCAACCGTGTCCCGGAGAAGAACTACCTGCGGTTCATGGACCTCATCGGGATGGAACTGAAGGACGCTGTCCCGGCCAGGACATCGTTGAGCTTCCTGCTTTCAGCACCGCAACCGGGGCCCGTCACCATCGTGCGAGGGGCCGAAGTCTCCACCCTCGAGTCGGCCGACACACCTGCCATTACCTTCACCACCGACCACGACCTGACGATCGTCCCGCCCACGCTGCGCCAGTGCCTCTTCTCGTCTGACGATGTGAACTTCAGCGATTACACGAGCCGCCTGACCCTCGACGGTGAGTTCTTCGACGCCTTCCAGCAGGTGCCGCTACCCGGCGACACGCTCCATTTCGGCTTCGTCGAAAACCTCAGCAACCACACGCTCAGCCTCCTCATCGACGCGAATGTCGAAGGGATCGGCGTTGACCCGCGAGACCCGCCGCTCGCCTGGGAAGCCTGGTGCGGAGATACCCGCGGCTGGGTTCGCTGCCACGTGGACCGCGACGAGACGGGCGGCCTCAACACCGACGGCGCCGTCATCCTCAGCCTGCCTTCGAATATGGAAGCCCGAGTCCTCAGCCGGCTGCAATTGCACTGGCTGCGCCTCCGCGTCATCCAGCCGAGACCGCGCCAGCCAACCTATTCCCGGTCGCCTCGGATCAACACAATCGAGCCAACGTCGATCGGCGGCACCGCGCCTGGCACCCACTCGGCGATCGCGGGCAACGAACTCCTCGGCCGGACTACCGGCGTCCAGGGCGAATCGTTCACGGTCATCCACACCCCTGTGCTGCCGCGGACCGAAGACGAGTTCCTCGAGGTGTTCGAACCCGAGGCCGAGCACTGGGAACGTTGGACGGAGGTCAAAACCTTCCGCGACTCCGGGCCGGACGACAACCACTACGTCTTCGACAGCGTGACCGGGACTATCAGCTTCGGTCCCACGATCCGCGAACCTGATGGGCTGGAGCACGTCCACGGGCGCACGCCGCCCCGGGGGTCCGCGCTGCGCATTGGCCGCTACCGGTACGGCGGGGGCACGCAGGGAAACGTCGGGGCTTCCACGCTGACGGTTCTCAAGTCGTCCATCCCCTACGTCGCCAGGGTTGTAAACCGAGTCGCCGCAGCTGGCGGCCTCGACCCTGAGTCGGTTGATGCGGCTCGCTTCCGGGCGCCGCTCGCCATCAAGACGCGCGACCGGGCAATCACCGCCTCGGACTTCGAATTTCTCGCGCTTGAAGCGTCGCGCCGGGTTGCCCGCGCGCGCTGCATCCAGGTCCGCACCGATTCGACTGCGAGTTCCGTCCCGCCGGGAACGGTCGAACTGCTCATCGTGCCGCTCGTCCCGCCGGATCATCCGCGGACGATCGAATCGCTGCAGCCACCGCCGGAACTGCTCGAAGCTGTGCGCGAGTTCCTCGATGACCGGCGCATCCTCGGCACCCAGTTGGTTGTCGACGGGCCCGCTTACGTAGGGGTCAGCGTCGAAGCCCGCATCCTCGTCGAGCGCCATCGCAACGGCGACGACGTGCGGGCCGCTGTCGCCGCCCGTATCCGCGAGTACCTCGATCCGTTGCTTGGCGGGCCGGATGGCACTGGCTGGCCATTCGGCCGGGACCTCTACCTTTCCGAGATGCAGTCGGTTGTCCAGAGCGTGCCGGGCGTCGAATACGCCCAGGACGTGACCCTCTACCAGGTCGACATCCAGACCGGTCAGTCGCGCGCAGCCGGCCAGAAAATCACGGTCGCCGACGACGTCCTCCTGTTGTCGTACGAACACGTGGTAACGGTCTCGAACCGGTGACGACGCCGACGACCGAGCCAGTCGGCGTGAGCGTCATCTCGCGCAACGGCGGGCCGCCGGCGCCGTCCGGCAACCGCGCCCTCGCGCAGGGGCACTGGGAACCCGCCCCCCCGGGCGTCCCGACAACGCGCAGCACGTACCTCGATTACTTGCCGGGGCTCTACCAGGAAAGCGACTTCCTCGGCCGCTTCCTCCTGATCTTCGAACACATCCTTTCGCCCGTTGACCGGACGATCGGCAACGTGTCGCACTTCTTCGACCCGGACGTGACCCCTTCCGAGCTACTTCCGTGGCTGGCCTCGTGGCTCGGCGTTGTGCTCGATGCGCGCGTGCCGGAGGAGCGCCGGCGCGAACTCGTGCGTTCCGCGCCCGAACTCTACCGTTGGCGCGGCACCAAACGCGGCCTGCGGGAATACCTGCGGCTCTACACGGGCATCGAACCGGATATCTCGGAGCCGGGCCTGAGCGACATTGCCTCGAACCGCAACCAGGCGTTCCGGTTCACCGTCCGGATGGCCATTCCCACCAGCTCGGGAATCGAGCGCAGCTATATCGAAAGCATCATCGACGCGGAGAAGCCAGCCTTCGCCGCCTGCACGCTCGAGATAACGAGCGCGTAGCACCTCGCCGAAAGACTAACTCCGGGAGTTCACGGTGCAGCCTGGATAAACGGCGTCGCGCCATCGGCGCTCTTCTCGGCCGCCCAGCCGGAGAGTCCGCTTGCGCTCTGAATCTGCCACCAGGTGAAACCGTCGGCGGTCGTTGGACCGCCCTTGATGGCAACCTTCTCACCCGAACAGAGCCGCCCGGAAATGTTGTCGCCGTTCCGTGTCGCCGTGGTTCGAACGGCGAGGCAGTTGGTGTTGGTGGGCACCGGGTCCGAGTTCACGATGACCCCGTTACCGCCAACATGCAGGCCCGCCGGCGTCGCCGTCGCCGCAGGCGCGGTGGCTGAGACCGCAGCGGCCACCGTCGCCGTCGGCGATGGGCTGGCCTTCTTCGATCCGCTCCCGCCGAACAACTGGAGCGCGGCGAAACCGATCCCGCCAAGCACCAACAGCGCGAGGACCGCGAGGACCGGGATCTTATACGGCTCCAACGGTGGTTTGACGATCAGCTGGCCGCCGGTCGTTGCCGGTTGCTGGACCCCGGACTGGCGAGCTTCCACCCGGAAGGGCCGGTTCACGGTTGGGCCGAAGTTCTTCTTCGCCTTCGGCTTCGCGACGAGCGCGACACGCTTGTCGGCGCCCGGCGCGAGTTCGAACGATGATTCTTCGAAAGCGAACTCCATGTCGTTGGCGTCCGCAACGGCAGCCAGCGTGACGTTGGCCGCCACATTTCCGTTGTTGGAGACGGTGACGGCGAAATCCCGGGCAGCGCGGGCCGGCTCCATGGTCACGCGGAAGCCTTCGAACGCGCGGACAGTCACCTTGCCGAGCGCGCGCACCTCGCGGCCGTGCACCTTCGAGGTCACCGCCACCGAGAACGGATACTCCCCCGCGGCAGCGGTCGAGTCTTTCGGCGGCTGGATGACCACCGTGATTTCGTCGCGGGCGCCGGGGACGAGTGAGAGCGTCGGCCGGCTGACTTTCGCCCAGCCCGCGGGCAGGTCGACGATCGCAATCGTCAGTTCGTCCACAACATTGCCGCGGTTCTGGACGTTCACCGTCGCCGTAGTCGGCGACCCTGCCGACACCGGCTGCGAAGGCGACGTAAGGGCGACGCCGATGGTCTGTTCGACTTCGTTCGAACCGGGGGCCGAGAGCGGCGACGGCGCGGCTGCATCGGCGGCAATGAACCGCGCCTCGCAGTCGCCGAAGCGCATCGTCTGGCCGCTCTCGACGAGGTTCGGCTTGTTCGCATCGATCCGCTGGCTGCCGACGAACGTGCCGGTGCCGCTCCCCATGTCTTCGATCGTCATACGGCCGGATTCAATCACGAGCTGGGCATGGCGGCGCGAAACCGAAACGTGGTCGATGACCACCTGGTTCCCGTCGGCGCGGCCGATCATCACCGACGGCGCGGTGATCGGGTACTCGCGAATCTGACCGTCCGGGGTCGCCACCCGGAGCGTTCCGTAGTCCATGTGCGGCATCTCACTTGCAGCCGGGAGCGTCGCGTCCCGCGTGCCTCGAAAGCATACGCAGGGAGCGATTCAGAGACTAGAGAACGGGGTTCGGGAGGAGCGCCTCAAGCCCCCGCAACGGAGCGCCCGGCGGCGCCGCTTCCGGCCGCGCGCGAAGGAACCGCTCCTCGCCGTAGAACATCGCCCGCAGGTCCTCGGGGATGCGCGCCATCATGCTGCTTTCGCCGAACTGGCTGCGATGCATCGAGGCGGCTCTCCGTTTCTGGTCGATGAAGGCCGACACATCGACCATGTGCGTCAGAGGCGGATCCGGCTGTTGGAGGGCCGCTTCAAAACGCGCCCGGCGGTCTGGCTCGATCGCTTCGGGCATCAGTCCCCGCCGTTCGAGTTCAAGCCACATGTTGGCGAATCGCTTCATCGTGAAGGCGCCCCAGTAGAGGTGGCCGCCCGCCCAGGCGGCGCCGGCCGCCGGGAACTGGGCCGGGTCCCCGGCGGCGTCGAAGGCGGCAACCATGTGCTTATGGACGGCGACGTGGTCCGGGTGGCCGTAGCCGCCAGTTGGGTCCCACGTGAAAACGGCGTGCGGGCGCACCTCGCGGATGATCGTCGCGAGCTGAGCCACGACCGCTTCCGCGGGCTGCTGGTGCAACGACCTGGGATCGTCGTTCTCGGGTGTCCCGGCCATCCCGCTGTCGCGGTACGGGAGCAAGCGCACATCGCCGAGGCCGATCTGGGCCATCGCGGCGCGGAGTTCGAGTTCGCGCACGTAGCCAAGCGTTTCCGGCGTCGCGAGGGCAGGGTCGCTGATTTCGCCAACCTCGCCACGGGTGGCACAGACGAGGGTGACCTTTGCCCCACGGGAAACAAAAGAGGCGAGCGTACCAGTTACCTGGCCCTCGTCATCGGGATGACCATAGGCGGCGAGAATGCGGACGTTGTTCATCCCTTTATCCTAACGGCCGCGGGGAGTGCGAAGCGCCCCCAGAACGGCTAGCCTTGGCCGTGCAGGAGGTCCCTCATGCACTTCAACGACATCCTCTATTCGCTCGACCACGGCGTCGCCCGCATCACCCTCAATAAGCCCGAGAAGCTCAACGCGCTGTCCTGGGGTTCGTGGGCCGAAATCGAACACGCCATCGCCGCAGCCGACGACGACGACGACGTGAAGGCGGTGCTCATCACGGGAGCGGGCCGCGGATTCTGCGCCGGGACTGACTTGACCACCGGCACTCGCGAGTCAGACTGGCCGGAGCGGCCGCTCGCCGGGCGGCCCGGACTGATGCGCTCCCGCTACCTTGGCACCGCCCAGGTCTATCACTGCCGGAAGCCCACCATCGCTGCGGTGAACGGGGCGAGCGTCGGGGCAGGATTCTCGCTGGCCATGGCCTGCGACATCCGCATCGCCTCGGAAGCGGCGCGTTTCAGCGCGATCTTCGTCAAGCGCGCGATCGTCGCGGATACCGGCTGCACCTGGTTCCTGCCCCGGCTCGTCGGCGTCGAAAATGCGCTCAAGCTGATGTACACGGGCCGCATCATCGACGCGGCGGAAGCGTTGCGCATCGGTCTTGTGAGTGAAGTCGTCCCGGCCGATGAACTCGATGCGCGTGCCAGCGAGCTCGCCCACGAGATCGCCTCGGGGCCATCGATCGCCATCGAACTGATGAAACGCCTCACCCAGGAGAGCATGTCGCGCGGTCTCGATGAGCAGATCGAACTCGAGCAGTTCCTGCAGGGCTACACGCACGCCACCGAAGACGCCGCCGAGGGTCGCCAATCGTTCCTCGAAAAGCGCGAGCCGGTGTTCAAAGGGCGCTGAGCCTTCCGCGGCTGACGGCCAACTCGGTGCGTGGGAGAATGCGCCTCCACGGCCCCGCACCGGGGCCAGCAAGCACGAAGGACAGCCCATGCCAAGGCTTCGATTCGGCGCGTTCCTTGCGCCCCACCACCCCATCGGCGAACACCCGACCCTCCAGATCCGGCGCGACATCGAGCTCGTCGAACACCTCGACCGGCTCGGCTACGACGAGTTCTGGTGCGGCGAACACCACTCAGGCGGCTGGGAAACCATCGCCTCGCCGGAGATGTTCCTTGCGGCAGCCGGCGAGCGAACAAGCCGGATCATGCTTGGAACCGGTGTCGTTTCGCTGCCGTACCACCACCCGTTCAACGTCGCCCAGCGAATCGTCCAGCTCGACCACCTGACCCGCGGACGGGCGATGCTCGGCGTCGGGCCCGGAGCGCTTCCATCCGACGCCCGGACGCTCGGCATCGACCCGGCGGTGCAACGGAACCGGATGGACGAGTCGCTCGGCGTCATCATCCGCCTCCTTCGCGAGGACCGGCCGTTCTCGTACCACAGCGAGTGGTTTGACCTGGTCGACGCCCAACTCCAGATCAAGCCGCTGCAAGAAGAGATGTCGATCGTCTGCGCCTCCACGATCAGCCCGGCGGGGATGAAGGCTGCGGGTAAGTACGGTGTGGGCGTCATCTCCCTCGCGAGCACCAGTTCCGAAGGGCTGGCCGCGCTGTCCACCCAGTGGAGCTTCGGCGAAACCTACGCCGCCGAGCACGGCAACGTCATGGACCGCTCGAAGTGGCGCATCAACGCGAACTGGCACGTTGCCCCAACGCGGGAGCAGGCCATCGAAGAGATCGCGGACGGCCTCCAGCGCTGGCAGAACGAATACAACATCCACATCCTCGGCCGCCAGGGCGCCGAGCCGTTCACTGACGCCCGCGCCGCGGCCACGCGCATGGCCAACGCCGACGGTTCGCTCATCGGCAGCCCGGAGGACGTCCTCACCGGTATCAAGCGGCTCCAGGAACTCTCCGGCGGATTCGGCACGCTCATCGGGTTCGCCCACGACTGGGCATCGCGAGAGGCGCAGTACCGCAGCTACGAGATGATGGCCCGGTACGTCATTCCTCGCGCCCAGGGCCTTCTCGAACCGGTTCAGCGCTCCGCTGACTTCGTGCACGAACACAATCGCGAGTTAATGGAGCAGGCAGGCCAGGCAGTACTCAGCGCCATCCGGCAGCACAACGCCACCCACCCGCGCGAAGGTTCGCCGTCCGGCGGCTAACGGGCCTTCTACTTCCACCAGGCTGTCACGCAGGCGCACTTGTTATGCAGTGCAGCGGGCGCGACGATGACGGCATGAATCTCCTCAGCGCACTGGCGCCGACCACCGTCCCCGTCGACCCGGTCGAAGGCATTCAGGGCCGCATCGCATTCACCGCGGCCGCGAAGGCCGTCCGGGTGCAGTCCGAAATGGAGAAAGAGGCGCTTCCGCCGCTCGACCCGCGCGTTGGCCGAAGGCTCGACGCCCGCGCCTGAATGTGCGCTTCATTGCGGACGGTGAACTGAGCGTCTGCTACGCTCGGAGCGGCCATGGTGAGCGTTTCCGCCAACGTCACTCTTCGCATTCTTCCGGTTCATGAGGCCGATACGGCTGCTGCAGCCGACCTCGTCAATCGCGCGTTCGATCGCTATGCGGCGTTTGTCACGGGTCCGCGCACGTCACACGAGGGATACCTCGACGAGGCCAGCGACAGGAGCCGGATCCTGGCCGTGGAAGAGCACGGGACTCTGATCGCCACCGCGATGATCTCGCCTGCGGATGACCACATGGAGCAAGGCGACGATGGGTTCGGAGAGCGGCACCCGTGGCAGGGCGCACTCTACTTCGGCCTCGCAGGGGTCAGCCCGGAGCAGATGGGCGGGGGCCTTGGCCGGATGCTGGTGGCGAAAGCGGAGTCCATCGCTCGCGAGGAAGGGTTCCCCGCGGTGGCGCTGGGCACGGTCCGCGAGTACGGCCTCGTCGAGTACTACGAACGGCAGGGATACCGCGTCATCAGGGAACGGGAGTACCCCGCGGGCCACTGGGAGTTCCTCGCACCGCATCACTACTGCGAAATGGTGAAACCGGTTTGACATTCGAAATCGTCCCTGCGACTGCTGCTGACGCAGCGGCTATCACCGCGGTGGTCAACGAAGCCTACCGCGTCGAGGACTTCTTCAAAGTAGGCGACCGCACGAACGAAGCCGAGATTGCTGCGATGCTCTCCGAAGAGACGTTCCTCATCACGAGTGCGGCTGATGGCTCCGTCATCGGGTCGGTTCGGGTCTCCGTTTCCGGTGGCCGGGGCCACTTCGGCATGCTTTCGGTCGCCCCGGCGACGCAGGGAACCGGCCTCGGCAGGGCGCTGGTCGAGGCCGCAGAACGGTTCGCCCGTGACCACGGCTGCACGGTGATGGACCTCGAAGTCGCCAGCCCGCGCAGCGAATTGCCCGATTTCTACCGCAAGTTCGGATACGAAGTCACGGCCCGCGCGGATTGGCCGGAGCATGTGCTCCACGAACTCAAGTCGCCGGCCCACTTCATCGTTATGTCCAAGCCGCTCTAGCCTACCGCCGGCCGAACTGGCGCTCGATGGCGTCCGTCCCCAGGTGCACGAGGGTTGGCCGCCCGTGGGGGCAGGTTCGCGGCGAGGCCGTGCGCTCAAGGTCTTCCACGAGCCGCCGCATCTCCTCCATCGAAAGCAACATCCCCGCCCGGACGCTGGCATGGCAGGCGACCGTCGCAGCGGCCTTGCCGAAGGGGTCATCAACCCGCTGTTCCGATTCGAGCTTCTGGAGGAGTGCCCGCACTTCGCCAGCAAGGTCGCGGGCGCCGAGGCCCGCCGGCGCGGAGCGGATCAGCGCCGCGTTATCACCGAACGGCTCCGTTTCGAGGCCAAGGCGTGCCAGCGATTCGCGGTGTTCCTCGAGGGTCGCGGCCGCCGCCGGCTCGAGTTCGAGCACGAACGGTTCGAGCAGCGGTTGCGTGCTCCGCTCACCGGAGACCGGCGCCGAGATCAGCCGGTCGTAGACCACGCGTTCGTGGGCCGCGTGCTGGTCCAGCAGGTACATCCCGTCGGGGCCCTCGCAGATCACGTAGGTCGCGTTGAGCTGGCCCACCACGCGCAGCATCGGCAGGACGGCGCGTTGCTTCATCGTTCCTGAGGGCTGTTCGGCGGGCGCGCGAGTGAGGTTCATCGCCGCCTGCACCGGCTGTGGCCCGCGAAGCGCCTCGGGGACCGGTTCGTGCAGCGGGCGGGTCAGCACCGCTGCCGCCGGGCGGGGCTGCTCCCACGCGACGACCCGGCTGGCCTCGAGCGCGGCCGATACTGCCCGGCGCACCGCCCGGCCAACCGCGCGCTCATCCCGGAAGCGCACCTCCGCCTTCGCCGGGTGGACGTTCACATCGACCGCCTCGTCGGGGAGTGCGATATGCAGCGCAGCCACGGGGTGACGTCCAATGGGCAACTGAGACTGGTATGCGTCGATGAGCGCGAAAGTCAACGGGCGGCTCTGCACCCAGCGCCCATTGACGAAGAACGAGATCGCGGCCCTGTTGCCACGATGCACACTCGATGGTCCGCAGAGGCCTTTCACGCCGGCGGCTTCGTCTTCGAAATCGACATCCAGCATGGCGGCGCCCATCTCGGCGCCATAGATGGCGGCGAACGCGTGGCGCATGTCGCCATCGCCGCTGGTTACCAGGGCGCGCCGTCCGCCAGACACGGCGTGGAAGGCGATGCCGGGATAGGCAAGAGCGTAATGCGACGCGAGCGTCACAACCTGTCGCGCTTCAGCGCCGGCCGACCCAAGGAACTTGCGGCGCGCAGGCACCCGTGCGAACAGTTCCCGGACGGCGATCGTTGTGCCGCGCGGGGATGGCTTCGCCTGCCGCCGGACGACTTTTCCTTCGACCAGCACCGCGAGCACACCAACGGGCTCAGATTCGACACGGGAAACGACCTCAAGGTCCGCAGCTGCGGCGATCGACGGCAGCGCTTCGCCCCGGAAGCCCAGCGTATGGACGTGTCCGAGGTCATCCAGCGCAGCAATCTTCGACGTCGCATGGCGTTCAAACGCGAGTTCAAGCTCCTCCGGCTCGATCCCACGGCCGTCGTCGCTAACCTTGATGAGCGTCAGGCCGCCGTCCTGGATCTCGAGCGAGATGCGTGTGGCGCCTGCGTCGATTGCGTTGTCGAGCAGTTCGCGCACGACCGAGACCGGGCGCTCGACGACCTCGCCGGCCGCGATGCGGGCGGCAACCTCTGGCGCGAGGACGCGGATCGCGCCGCGCACGGCTGCCGTCACTTGCGGGGACCTTCGAGCCCGCTCCGCACAGCAGCCCGGAGTTCGTACAGCTTCTGGATTGCTTCGATCGGCGTGAGGCCGTCGATGTCCATCCGCGCCAGTTCGCTCTCGACCGGCGAAGGGCCGCCGAAGAGCGTCGGCTGCACGACCGGCGCCACAGGCGTGACCGCCGGCATGCCGCCGGGGCGCTCGGCTTCGAATTCCGAGAGCAGGTGCTCGGCGCGCGTCACCACGGCGCTCGGCAAGCCTGCCAGGCGGGCGACGTGGATGCCGTAGCTCTTGTCGCCCGGCCCGGGCAGGATGCGGTGTTCGAAGACGACCTCCGCGCCCTCCTCGTGGACGCCGACGTGCAGGTTCTGGAGCCGCGGGAGCACCTCGGCAAGCGTGGTCAGTTCGTGGTAGTGGGTCGCGAACAGCGTGCGCGCTGCCACCTCGCGCCGGTTGTGAAGGAACTCGAGGACCGCCCGGGCGATCGCCATGCCGTCGAACGTGCTCGTGCCCCGGCCCACTTCGTCGAGGATGACCAGCGACTCGGGTGTCGCGTGATGGAGGATGGTGGCCGTCTCGACCATTTCGACCATGAACGTCGACTGGCCGGCAGCGAGGTCATCCTGCGCCCCGATCCGGCTGAAGATGCGGTCGAAGAGGGGGAGCCGCGCCTCGGCGGCTGGCACGAAGCACCCGGCCTGGGCCATCAGGGCGATGAGTGCCACTTGGCGGAGGAAGGTCGACTTGCCGCTCATGTTCGGGCCGGTCAGCACGATGACCTGGCAGGTCTCGTCGAGGACGCAGTCGTTCGGGACGAACGCGCCCGGGCCGACCGCCGCCTCGACCACCGGGTGGCGGCCGCCAATGATGCGTAGTTCGCCGGGGTCGAACGAGGGCCGCATGTAGCCGCGCTCGCTCGCCACCTCGCCGAGGGCGAGCGCGAGGTCGATCGCGGCAACCGCGTCGGCGACCAACTGGAGCGCGCCAAGCTCGGCTGCGAGCGATTCGACCAGTTGCCCGAACGCCTGCCGTTCGAGTTCGACCAGCCGATCGCGCGCGCCGACCAGCCGTGACTCGTGCTCCTTCAGTTCTTCGGTCACGTACCGCTCTGCGCCGACGAGCGTCTGGCGGCGCTGGTAGTGTTCTGGGACAAGGCCGGCGTTGGCGCTCGAAACTTCGAGGTAGTAGCCGAAGACCTTGTTGTGGCCGACCTTGAGCGTCTTGATCCCCGTGCGCTCACGCTCCAGCCGTTCGAGCCCGAGGAGGAAGCCGCGGGCGTCGCGGGTCAGCGCCCGCAGGGAGTCGATCTCCGGGCTGAACCCGGGCCGGATGACACCGCCTTCATCGAAGGCCTGGGGCGGGTCGTCGTCGAGGGCCGCGTCGAGCGTCACGAGCGAGTCCGCCGCACCGGCGAGGCCTCGCAACGCCTCGCGCAGCAGTTCCGGCACATCCGCCTGCGGCAGCCTCGCGCCGAGGTCGAGCGCGGCGCGAAGTCCCTGGCGCAGTGCGGCGAGGTCACGCGGGTTCGCGCTCCGAGCGCCCACCTTGCCGAGAATCCGGCCGATGTCGGGCAGCCCGCCGAGCACGAGCTGGCAGCGCTCGCGTTCGATCGGGTGGCTAACTGCCCACTCGATGGCGTCGTGGCGGCCATTGAGCTGCTCGACTTGGCGCAGGGGGTGGGTGAGCCACTGCCGCAGGAGGCGCGCGCCCATCGCCGTCTTCGCACGGTTCAGCACCTGGAAGAGCGACGACTGGTGGCCCGGCTGGGGCAGCACGTCGAGGTTGCGCAGCGTTCGCTGGTCGACCGCCATCACGCCCGCTTCGGACACCCGCCGGACGCGTTGGAGCGCGCCCAGAGCCGCCGCGTAGGTCTCGCGCAGGTAGGCGAGCAGGTGGGCCAGGGCGGCGGCCTCTGCGCGGTTCGCCACGATCGACTCGTGGGCGTGTTCGCCGAACTGGCGCGCCAGCTCGGCGCTCGCCGCGAGGTCGCTCAGTTGCGGGCGGATGACCGTATGCGAACCCGCAGCGGCGTCGTTCATATCCTCAGCCAGCAGTTCCGAAGGCGCGCTGCGCACAAGTTCGAGGCTGGCTTCGGCTCCGGCGGCGAGGCGCACTTCGCCCGTCGTGATGTCGGCCAGGGCGAGGGCCGTGTCGTTCCCGCGCACGGCGATAGCGCCAAGGTAATTCGGTGCGCCGGCCTCGAGCGACGCGTCGGCGGTGACCGTGCCGGCGGTCACCACCCGCACGACGTCGCGGGGGACGAGGCCCTTGACCTCCGCCGGATCGGCCATCTGTTCGCAGATGGCCACGCGGTAACCCCGGCCCACGAGCTTCGCGACATGCCCGTCGATGCTGTGGTAGGGCACCCCGGCGAGCGGGACGCGCAGGTCTTTGCCCATCGGCTTCGAGGTCAGCGTGATCTGGAGTTCGCCGGCGACCAGCTTTGCGTCGTCATCGAAGGTCTCGTAGAAGTCGCCGAGGCGGAAGAAGAGGATGGTATCGGGGTAGCGCTGCTTCAGTTCGAGGTACTGGAGGCGGATGGGCGTGGACACGCGGCGCGGCTCCCCTGTGGATACGCCATTCTAAGGGCAGGCGAACGTTTGTGCGCCGAGGAGTGCTTCCCTACTCGCTCGCGCCGAGGTTCGCGAGGCTGCGCTGGGCTTCGTCCACGCTTTCGAGTTTCACGATGCCCCGCTTCAGCGCGTAGCGGATGAGGTCGGTGCGCGACTTCGCTTTCAACTTGTCCATGATGTGCGACTTGTGCGCTTCGACCGTCTTCACGCTGACCACCAGCTCGTCGGCGATCTGCTGGTTGGTGTGGCCCTCGGCTATGAGCTGGAGCACTTCTCGTTCCCGCGCGGTCAGGGTGTCGAGGCCGGTCTTCTGCTCGGGCCGGCGGGCCTGGAGCTGCAACTCGGGGATGTCGAAGCCCTCGCTCAGGGCCGCAGAATAGTACTGGTTCCCGCGGTGCACCGTCTGGATGGCGAGGACGAGTTCGGAGACGTCGGAGTTCTTGACGAGGTAGCCGGAGGCGCCGTTCCGAAGCGCGCCGGTAATCTGCTCTTCGTCCACGAACCCGCTGAGGATGACGACGCGCGTGGAGCTCGAAGCCTTGCGCACCTGGCGCGTCGCTTCGATGCCATTGAGGCCGGGCATCACGACGTCCATGAGGACGACATCCGGCTTCAGGCGTTCGACCGCGAGGAGCGCTTCCCGGCCGTTTTCGCAGTCGGCCACGACTTCGATCTCCTGGCGGCTTTCGAGGAGCAGCTTGAGGCCCTGGCGAATGACCGCATGGTCGTCGACCACGAGGACGCGGATGCGGCGGCCCGGCGGCGAGCCGGAAGTCCTGTTTATGCTCATGAGCGCGTTCCCCCGTTGCGGCCCGAGCGGCGCCCTGGAAGGCGCCAGCGTCCCGTGCCCGCCAGTCTACTCTCGCCGACGCTCATCTCAAGTGGCAATCTTGGCAGAGTTTGAGACGCTTATGGTGAGTAGAGGCTGGCTTACCGGTCAGGGCAGGCTGCACAGCGGGCGAACCGGTCCGACGGTTCGCCGGTGGCGATGCCCGCATCCAGCAACAGTCGCCGCAACGACCAGAGCGGGAGGCCCATGACGTTGCAGTAGCACCCGTCGAGCCGGGAAACGGCCGGGAGATCTTCGTCCTGGATGGCGTAGGCGCCCGCCTTGTCCATCGGGCGGCCGCTCTCCGCGTAGCGTCTGACCTCGTCGTCGGCCAGGTTCGCCAGCGTGACCTGCGAGACCACCGCGCCGGTCGCGACGCCGCCACTGGCAGCCACGGCGATGCCGGTGACCACACCATGGGGCCGTCCACGGAGTTCGCACCACATCCGCAGGACGTCCTCCTCGTCGTCGGGCTTGCCGTACGAAACACCGTCAAGGAACACGATGGTGTCGGCGCCGATCACCACCGCGTCGGGCTTCGAAGCGAGCACGTCCCGGGCCTTCGCTGCCGCAAGCGCCACGGCGTTCTCTACCGCCGACCCGGCGAGCGGTTCATCGATGCCGGAGGGCGCAACCTCGAACGGTTCGCTCAGCGCTGCGAGCAGTTCACGCCGCCGGGGAGAGGCTGAGGCCAGGATCAGGCGGGTCACGCGCTCTCGCCGTCCGCCACTTCGTCCGCTTCGCGGCGGCCGGCAAAGGTCAACTTCGAAACGCATTCGATGTGGCCGGTCTGCGGGAACATATCGAGTGGGGTCACCTGATCAAGCCGGTAGCCGCCATCAACGAGAACTCGCAAATCCCTGGCAAGCGTTGCCGGGTTGCAGGAGACGTAGACGACCGTGGCCGGCTGGAACTCGAGGATGGCGGCGAGGACCGGCGGTGCGCACCCCGGCCGCGGCGGGTCGAGGACGATCGCGTCGGGCCGCTCATCGAGTTGCGGCAGCACATCCTCCACTTTGCCAACGAGCATCTCCACGTTCGGCGCCTGCGCGAGGTTGCGCTCGCTGTCCTTCGCGGCGCTGTTCGATTCCTCGATGGCGAGGACCCGCGCAAAGCGGTTCGCGAACAGGACCGCGAACGTGCCGACCCCGGCAAAGCCATCGATGAGCAGTTCGCCGCGCTCGGGCAGGGCGTCGCCGACCAGTTCGATCATCGCTTCGGCCTGGGCGTGGTTCACCTGGAAGAACGCCGACGCGCTCACGTCGAATCGCGCCCCGCCGAGCTCTTCGACGTAGGACTTCTGCCCGGTCGGGAGGTCGAGCCCGGGGATCGCCGGGTTCACGAGGAACGTGCCGGTCTCCGCCGAGTGGCGCACCTGGATCTGGTGCAAGCCCGCGCCGTGGCCCTGCAGCGGCGGAAGCAACTCCTCGACCCAGGGGTCGGCGATCGGGCACTGTTCGGCACGCAGCAGGCCGTACCCCTTGCGGCCGATATAACCGACGTCGCCGTACTTCTTCCCGGTCGAAAAGCGGAGGTGGTTGCGGTACCCCCACGGGTCGGCGGCGCCGCGAATTGGCCGTACAACCGAATCATCGAGGCGGCCGATGCGGCGGAGTTGCTCGCGGACGACGAGTTCCTTGGCGGCCAACTGGGCGGGGTAGCGCATGTGCTGCAACTGGCAGCCGCCGCATTCGCCGAACAGCGGGCAGCGCGGCTCGACGCGGTCCGGCGAGGGTTCGATGACACGCGACACAACCGCCTGGAGGTAGTCCGGGTATTCACGTTCGACGAGCGCTTCAACCAGTTCCCCCGGCGCGGCGAAGGAGACGAACACCACCCGCCCATCCTCCGCACGGGCCAGCCCGGCGCCGCCGAACACGAGCGACTCGATGCGCACGGTCAGGTACGTCGGCTGGGCGGGTTCCTTGTAGCGATGACCGCGGCGAGGCACGGGTTCGAGGGTAGGCGCGGCCCGCCCTGAGCGCGAATCACCGGCCGGGCCATGCGGCAGGTCAGCGGTCCCAGCGCGCCACCACGAGCCGGTACCCGGCATCGAACTCGTCCCGTTCGAGCAAGGCTTGATACCGCCGCTGCCACGCCCCGCTGCGAAGATCCTCGACGAGGAGCTCCAGCCCTGCGTTCGCAACTGACTGGTCGAGCCGGGCGAGCGACGAGATACCCGCGCGCACCTCGGGGTCGAGGTAAGCCTCCGGCCGCCGCCAGAAGGCACCAAGAAAACCATCAGCGCAGTCATGCGGCACCATTACGGGCCGGACGTCGTCCGTTCCGAGGAGGGAGCAAAGGTCCGGGATCGGCAGGGCGATACGGGCATCGAGTTCGTTGATCGCGGGAATGTAGTCGCAGAGCCAGAAGCGGCGCGAGACCTCGAAGTCCCAGGTGAACACCACGGCCGAGCGTGCGACCCGCCGGATCTCGCGGAACCCGGCCGCCACGTCGGGCCAGTGGTGCACCGTCAGCACACAGAGCGCCGCATCGACCGAGTCATCGGGCAGTGGGATGCGCTCGGCGGTGGTCACGGCCGCCGGCGCGAGGCCTTCGGGCCGCTGGGCGACCATCACGAGCGACGGTTCGACCGCGAGCAACGTCTGCGGCGGCTCGTACGAGCCGGCCCCGGCGCCAACATTCACGACCGAGCGAGCGCCGCCAAGGGCAGCCCAGATGGCGTCGCGGATGCGCGGGTCAGGCTGGCGGGTTCGGCTGTAGGAGCGGCCGATCGTGTTGTAGATGGGCTGGCCCTGTGCGGCCGCGGTCGCCACACCCTGGGGCGAAAGGCCGAGCGCGCCGCCGATCTGACGCAGCGACAGCCCGGCTGCCACGGCATCGCGGATGGCGGCGTCCCGGAGGCTTCGAGCTAACCGGGCCTCCTCGGCGGAGACCGCAAGGGCCTGCGAGGCCCGCTGGAGCCGTGCTTTGTGGTCTGCGAGGAGCGCGCCAGCCGCGCGGTCATGCCGGGTTGTAGCCATAGAACGGGATTGTTCAGTGCGTAGTGGCTACTGTCCAGTAAGATGGATGGTAATTGGTGTAGCAAGACGCGGTGAGAGCGGCGATTATCACGATCTTGCCCTTGAATCACGTCTGAACGCTTGCTAGTATGGAAAAGGCGCAGTATGCCCTGCGCGCCGAGCGATTCGCCCCTGTTCTTAGTGAGGTAGTGTATTTCGATGACCCAGGATGTCCTGACCGGCTCTTCCACCACCAGCGACGGCGCCGTCATCGACGGAGTTTTGAGCCGCCTTTCCAGCTTCGGCGAAGACGACGCGTCCGAAGACGAGCTCAACGAGATTGTCGCTGAAGACGAAGAAGATCCCGCCGCAGACGGTGAGGACGAAGAGGAAGAGGAGGACGCCAGTCTCGCCCTCCTGAGCGAAGAGACCGAGGGCATCGATGACCCGGTCCGCATGTACCTGCGCGAAATCGGCAAGGTCTACCTCCTGACCGCCGACGACGAGAAGCACCTCGCCCGCCAGATGGAGGAGGGCCTCCACCTCGAAGCCATCGAGCAGGAGTACGTCAACAACTACGGCCACCCGCCGTCCGCCGCGCGCGTCGCCGTCAGCCTCCTCGAACAGTGGGGCGAACTGCTGCCGGTGTACAAGGAGGCGAAGCGCTTCCTCGACGACTTCGAAAAGCTCGTAACCGCCAAAAAGGACGACGACAGCGAGACGCCCCCGGTCGTCCGCAAGTGGCGCGTGGCCGGCGGCCCAAAGCTCAAGAACCTCTCGTTCAGCGAGGTCATCGCGGACTCGCAGTTCCGCGGCCTCATCGACCAGGATGTCGATGCTGACTTCAAGCGCCACCTCGTGGCCAAGCTGAAGATCGAGGAAGACGCCGCCGCGCTGCGCATCATCCAGCTCTCGATCGTCACCCACATCCTGACGTCAGACCTGGTTTCGCAGATGGGCCAGGAAGCCGGGAGCGAGGACGACCTCGTCCCGCCGGTCGATGGCCTGATCGAGAAGATCTCCCCCCTCGAAGAGAAGCTGCGCTACCACTTCGATACCGTGAAGCGGAACGGCCAGAAGGCCACCCGCCGCCTGACGGAAGCGAACCTCCGCCTCGTGGTCTCGGTCGCGAAGAAGTACATCGGCCGCGGCATGTCGCTCCTGGACCTCATCCAGGAAGGCAACATCGGCCTCATCCGCGCGGTCGAAAAGTTCGACTACCGCAAGGGTTTCAAGTTCTCCACCTACGCGACGTGGTGGATTCGCCAGGCGATCACCCGCGCCATCGCCGACCAGGCGCGCACCATCCGCATCCCGGTGCACATGGTCGAAACCATCAACAAGCTCGTCCGCGTCAGCCGCCGGCTGGTGCAGGAGTACGGGCGCGAACCGACAAGCGAAGAGATCGCCCGCGGGATGACCGAGTCGGGCAAGCCTGATGCGGCCGCCGCCTACACCCCGGAGCGCATCCGCGAGATCCAGAAGGTCTCGCAGGAGCCGGTCTCGCTTGAGACGCCAATCGGCGAAGAGGAGGACAGCCACCTCGGCGACTTCCTCGAAGACCCAACCGCTCTCGCTCCCGCGGAAGCGGCCAGCCAGCAGCTCCTTCGCGAGCAGGTGGAAGACGTGCTCGCCAGCCTGACTGGCCGCGAGCGCCGCGTCCTCCAGCTCCGCTTCGGCCTCGAAGATGGGCGCAGCCGCACCCTCGAAGAGGTGGGCCGCGAGTTTGGCGTCACCCGCGAACGCATTCGCCAGATCGAGGCGAAGGCGCTGCGCAAGCTCCGCCACCCGAGCCGCAGCAAGAAGCTGAAGGACTATCTCGACTAGGCTTCGCGCCGTGACGAGTCAGCAGCACAACCAGCAGAGCCAGTCACTGCCCCCGGGCGATGACTGGCTCTCGCCGTTCCTGGGGCGGCTGCACGCGCTTGGGCCGAGGCTGCTGGAACTCGGCTGCGGCCCGGGTTTCGATGCCGCCACGCTCCTCGCCGCCGGCTTCGAGGTCACCGCCTGCGACCACATCCGCATGGACACGGCCCGGGCAAACGCCCCTGCGGCCCGTCTGCTGTGTGCGGACCTCCGGCAGGCGCTGCCGTTCCGCGCCGGGGCTTTCGACAGCTCCATGGCGTCGCTGTCACTGCACTACCTGCCATGGGCCGAAACCCGCCGGGCGTTCGAAGAGGCGCGACGGGTGGTGCGCACCGGCGCGCCGTTCCTCTTCCGCGTGAACGCGACCGACGACTATGAGCACGGCGCCGGCCAGGGCGAACTGCTCGAGCCCAACTTCTACCGCGACCCGCGGCACTACCACTCCGACACCAAGCGGTTCTTCGACGAAGCGATGGTGCGGGCGGCCATCGAGGGGCTTTTCGACGCCGAGAGCCTCGAACACAAGACGATCCTTCGCGACGGCCGTCCAAAACGGGTCTGGGAGTGCCTCGCCATCGCACGCTGACGCAGATCATGGCGCCGAGTTTCGTGAACCCGTACCGTTCGCGCGCGTGAACCAGCCTGTGGCTTCGCAGCCGGCCGCGGAAGAACCTGCCCTCGCCGGTGGCTGGCGCGGACGCGTCCCGGCGCTCCAGCACCGCGACTTTCGCATCCTCTGGCTGGGGATGTTCTTCTCTTCCGCCACGATGATGTTCCAGTTCTACGCGCAGGGCTGGTTCATCATCAGCCTGACGGACTCGGCGTCCCTGCTCGGGCTTCTCGGCGTCTCGCGCGGGGTCGGTATGCTCGCCTTCAGCCTGTACGGCGGTGCGCTCGCCGACCGGATGGACCGCCGGGTGATGTTGATGGTCACCCAGGCTTCGGCGATGGCGGTCTACGGCGTCCTCACCGTGTTGGTAGCGTTCGATGCAGCGAACCTCTGGGTCGCTTTCGCGCTCATCTCCATCTCCGCTTCGATTGAATCGATGGATGCACCCGCACGGCAAGCGCTGCTGCCCGAGCTCGTGCCGCGCGAACACATTGCCAACGCCGTGGCGCTCTTCACGGCGGCTTCGATCAGTTCCTACGCATTCCTGCCGCCCATGGCTGGCATCGCCATCGAAACCATCGGGGTGGCCGGCGCGTTCGGGATCAGCCTCATCGGCCACGCGGTTGTCATCGGGGCCCTCCTCATCATGCGGGCACGGCCGTACCCGCCGCAGCATCGCCAGAACCTGCTGCGCGCCGTCGGCGACGGGCTAAGCTACGCAGCGGCCCGGCCGAGAGTCGGCTGGCTGCTCGTCCTGAGTCTGCTCACCGGCACGCTAGGCTTCCCGATCATCAGCACGCTCGCGCCACTCTGGATGACCGAAGTGCTCGGCCTCGGCGCCGTTGGCTGGACGTTCATGGGCTGGTGCTGGGGCATCGGCGCCGTCGGGGCGACGGTCTACCTGTCGACACGCGGGCATAGCCGCGGGCTCGGCTGGACAGTGATTGCGTCGGCGGCGGCATTTGGCGCCAGCCTCGTGCTCTTCGGCTTCACCGCATCGATCCCCGTGGCGGCAGTGTTCTGGTGCCTCAATGGCGCCGCCTACACCACCAACATGATCTCTTCGACGTCGCTCCTCCAGGTCATGGTCGAATCCGTCTACGTCGGCCGGGTGATGTCGTTGCGCATGGTGTCGTCGGCGTTCAACCAGTTGGCCGCCTGGCCGCTGGGCGCGTTCGCCGATGGCGTCGGCATCGAGATCATGGTGCGAACCGTGGCTACGCTGCTGACGGCGCTCGTCCTCGCGGCGCCAATCGCGTCGCGTACGGCCCGCAGCCTTGACCATGCCGAAAGCGGGTAGGGCCGGTTCGACAACGCCCCGAGGCGCACTCCACAATCGCGGCATGCCCAACCCACGCCTGCTCTCCACCGAGGCGGTCTACACCGGCCGCCTGTTCAACGTCATGCTCGATACCATCGAAATGGACGGCGGCGTGGTCGCCCACCGCGAAATCCTCCACCACCCCGGCGCGGTGGCGATGGTCCCGGTCGATGGGGACGGCAACCTCTTGCTGGTCACGCAGTACCGGCACGCGGCCGGACGCAGGCTGCTCGAACTGCCGGCCGGCACCCTCGAACCGGGCGAGGAGCCAATCGCCGCCGTCTCCCGCGAACTCCAGGAGGAGGTTGGCCAGAAGCCCGGCCGTATCGAACCGCTCGGGGGGTTTTTCGTGGCGCCCGGGTATACCACGGAGTACATCCACCTCTTCGTCTGTTCCGGACTCTCCCCGTCGTCCCTCGCTGCCGATGAAGACGAGGACATCGAGGTCGAGGTACGAAGTCCCGCAGAAGCCCTGGCCGCCGTCGAGAGCGGGGAGATCTGCGATGCGAAATCAGTTATCGGCATCCTTCGCTGGAGGGCGACACAGGGGCGCTGAGGGACGCGGCCCAACCCGGGCATCGCCTGCCAATTCAAAGTCCTATAGCTGTAATGAATGACACCGCATTGCTGACCCCATAGGGCGGTCGTAGGATTCCCGAGGGACAGCGGCTGCGCCTGCCCGGGCCGAAGCGCCGATTGCCCGGGCCTGGAGAAGGCAATCCGTTCGATACTGGTCTCTCGGGAGGTGGGCATGCTCACAGATTCCGCACGAGGTGCACGGCCGCTGCGCCAGCGCAGGGTGCGTCCACGGTTCTGGCTGCTGGACTTCTACGGTTCGGCCATCGGCAAGAAGGCCGTCATGGCGGTCACCGGCATCATGCTGCTTGGCTTCGTCCTCGCCCATATGCTCGGCAACCTGCACATGTACCAGGACGCCGACCACATGAACCACTACGGCGAGTACCTGCGCACCATCGGCGAGCCGATCCTGCCGCACACAGGCTTCCTCTGGATCCTGCGGGCCGGGCTCATCCTCGCCTTCATCTTCCACATCCACTCGGCCGCAACGCTCACCATCATGAACAAGCAGTCGCGGAAGACCGGGTACAAGGGCGGCCGCGACTACATCGCCGCGAACTACGCCGCCCGGACGATGCGCTGGAGCGGCGTGATCGTCGGCTTCTACATCCTCTTCCATCTGATGGACCTGACCTGGGGCGTTGGCGGCGCCGACTACACCCGCGGCGAGCCGTACCAGAACCTGGTCCACAGCTTCCAGCGCGAGCCGGTCGCGATCGTGTACATCATCGCGAACCTCCTGCTGGGGATGCACATCTACCACGGCGCCTGGAGCCTCTTCCAGTCCCTCGGACTGGCGAACCCGCGCTTCAACCAGTGGCGGCGCTACTTCGCTATGAGCTTCGCCGCGATCATCGTCATCGGGAACTGTTCGTTCCCCATCGCCGTCATGACTGGATTGGTGGACCTGCCGAAATGACCCTCGACTCACGAATCCCGCCCGGCCCGATCGAAGACAAGTGGACGAACACCAAGTTCGACACCAAGCTCGTCGCCCCCCAGAACCGCCGCAAGTTCCAGGTCATCGTCGTTGGCACCGGCCTCGCAGGCGGTTCGGCAGCGGCCACGCTGGGCGAAATGGGCTACAACGTGAAGGCGTTCTGCTTCCAGGACAGCCCGCGCCGCGCCCACTCCATCGCCGCCCAGGGCGGTATCAACGCCGCCAAGAACTACAAGAGCGACGGTGACAGCGTCCACCGCCTCTTCTACGACACCGTGAAGGGCGGCGACTACCGCTCGCGTGAGGCGAACGTCCACCGCCTCGCCGAAATCAGCGTCCAGATTATCGACCAGTGCGTGAGCCAGGGGGTTCCCTTCGCCCGCGAGTACGGCGGTCTGCTCGACAACCGCTCGTTCGGCGGCGCGCAGGTGTCGCGAACGTTCTACGCCCGCGGCCAGACTGGCCAGCAGTTGCTGCTCGGCGCGTACCAGGCGCTCGAACGCCAGATCGACGCCGGCTCGGTGAAGATGTATGCCCGCCACGAAATGCTCGACCTTGTGGTCGAAAACGGCCGCGCGGTCGGCATCATCACCCGCGACCTTATCGACGGCACGATTGAGCGGCACTCGGCCCACGCGGTCGTCCTGGCGACGGGCGGCTACGGCAACGTCTTCTACCTTTCAACGAACGCGAAGGGTTCGAATGTGACCGCCGCCTGGCGCGCGCACAAAAAGGGCGCCTACTTCGCCAACCCCTGCTACACCCAGATCCACCCGACCTGTATCCCGGTCTCAGGCGACTACCAGTCGAAGCTGACCCTGATGAGCGAGTCGCTCCGCAACGACGGACGCATCTGGGTGCCGAAGGACAAGAACGACAAGCGCAACCCAAACCAGATCCCCGAGGACGAACGAGACTTCTACCTCGAGCGCATCTACCCGTCGTTTGCTAACCTCGTCCCGCGCGACGTGGCCTCGCGGGCGGCGAAGCGCATGGTCGATGACGGCTTCGGCGTCGGGCCGCTGAAGAACGGCGTCTACCTCGACTTTAAGTCGGCTATCGAACGGCTCGGCCGGGAAACCATCGAACAGCGCTACGGCAACCTGTTCGACATGTACGACAACATCTCGGGCGAGAATCCGTACGAAAACCCGATGCGCATCTACCCGGCGGTTCACTACACCATGGGCGGCCTCTGGGTGGACTACAACCTGATGTCGAACGTGCCGGGGCTGTTCGTCCTCGGCGAAGCGAACTTCAGCGACCACGGGGCGAACCGGCTCGGCGCGAGCGCGCTCATGCAGGGCCTCGCCGACGGCTACTTCGTCCTCCCGACGACGATCGCCGGCGAACTGGCGAACCACCTCAATGAGCCGGCGCCCTCGATCGAATCGCCGGCCTTCAAGGAAGCCGAGGAGAGCGTCCGCGAGCAGACGAACCGGTTCCTGACCATCAAGGGCAGCCGCTCGGTTGACTCGTTCCACCGCGAACTGGGCCACCTGATGTGGAACTACTGCGGCATGGGGCGCAACCGGGCGGGCCTCGAAACCGCCATCGCCGACATCGGTAAGCTCAAGGATGAGTTCTGGCAGGACGTCCGCGTCCTCGGCGAAGGCCAATCCTTCAACCAGTCGCTGGAAAAAGCAGGCCGCGTTGCCGACTTCTTCGAACTCGGCATCCTCACCTGCCAGGACGCCCTCCACCGCGAGGAATCGTGTGGCGGGCACTTCCGCGAAGAGCACCAGACGCCAGACGGCGAGGCCCAGCGAGACGACGAGAACTTCGCTTACGTCGGCGCCTGGGAATACGCCGGCGCCGGGAAGCCAGCCACCCTGCACAAGGAAGAGCTCGTCTTCGAGAACGTCCATCTTGCCCAGCGGAGCTACAAATGAGCCTGAAACTCCTCCTCAAAGTGTGGCGTCAGTCGAGCCCGGCCGACGAAGGTCACTTCGAAACCTACAACCCGGACGACGTCAACGAAGACATGTCGTTCCTCGAGATGCTCGACGTTGTCAACGAATCTCTGATCGCCCAGGGCAAGGAGCCAATCGCCTTCGACCATGACTGCCGCGAGGGCATCTGCGGCTCGTGCGGCATGGTCATCAACGGCATCCCTCACGGACCGAAGAAGCTGACCACCACCTGCCAGCTGCACATGCGCAACTTCAAGGACGGCGACACCATCACGGTCGAACCGTGGCGCTCGACCTCGTTCCCGGTGGTGAAGGACCTCGTAGTCGACCGTTCGGCGTTCGACCGGATCATCCAGGCCGGCGGCTACATCGCCGCGCCGACTGGTTCGGCCCGGGACGGTAACGAGACCCTCATCTCCAAGCCGACCGCCGACCTCGCCTTCGAGGCCGCCGCCTGCATCGGCTGCGGCGCGTGTGTTGCGGCCTGCCCGAACGGCGCCGGGCAATTGTTCACGTCGGCCAAGCTGGCCCACCTCAACCTCCTGCCGCAGGGCCAGCCGGAACGCTGGAGCCGCACCATCGCCATGGTCGACACCATGGAGGAGTACTTCGGCAGTTGCACGAACTACGGCGAGTGCGAAGCCGCCTGCCCCAAGGGCATCAGCCTCGACTTCATCGCCAAGATGAACCGCGACTACCTGAAGGCGAAGTTCCGGGACCGGCGCTACACCCACACGGTGGACACTTCGGACGCAGGCGGCTAAACGACTCGTTGCCGGGTGATCCAGGCGGTGCGCAACGGTTGCGCCCCGTTGTCACTGGCAGCGGTCTATCCCGTTACCTTCGCGAGGAACGCGTCCACGATCACGTTGTATGGTTCGGCAGCTTCGTAGTAGACGTTGTGGGGCGCGCCTTCGATGGCGTGGAACTCCGCGCCGGGAACGGCCGACGCCAGGGTTTCGCAGCGCGGCGCCGCGGCATCGAGCGCGCCCACAATGACGCACATGGGCGAGGTGATGCGGGTCACACCGTCGGCCATGGTCTTGAGTTCGGCGAGGGTAGCCGCGGAGACCCGCCGCGGAGCACGGAGCGCCTCGAGGCGCGTGGCGGTCGAGCGGATACGCAGATAGCGCTCATACATTCGCGGCTGGTTGACCTTGAATCCCTCGGTGAGCGCGTCACCCGTCGGGAGGAAGAGGACATCCGGGCTCAACGGCTGGGGTGCAGGCAAGCGTGCGATGGGCTGACCCGGCAGGGTAATGCCCGCGCCGGAAGGGATGAGCGCCCGTGCGTCGCCGGGGTGGCGCATCGCCCAGCGGGTCAGCGTATTCGCGCCCATGGAGTTCCCGGCGATGATCGGCCGTTCGAGTCCCAGGGCAGCGAGGAACCCTTCGAGTTCGTCGGCACGGTCAGGTTCGTCGGCGTCGCGAGGCGAGTTCGACGAGTGCCCGTGGTTCACGCTGTCGTAGGCGATGCAGCGAAACCGGTCGCGGAAGTGAGTGAACTGCTGCCACCAGGCTTCGCCGCAGGAGCTCATCCCGTGAAGGAAGACCATGGGCCCACCGGCGCCTTCCTCCTGGTAGTAGATGTCTGTTTCACCGACCTCGATCCATGGCATGTCCAGCCTCCGCGCACGTTTGCGGCGAGTCTACACCGGCGCCGTGCAGGGCCGGGCTTCCGCCGCGACAGTGCTGCACTCCGGGCGTAAGCTCGGCCGCCATGAAAGTTGGCGTCCTCCAGTTCTTCTCGTGGTCCCGGCGGATACCGCTCGAGACGGTCTACGAACGCGCCCTCGACCGCATCGCAATCATGGACGAAGGCGGCTACGACGGCGTCTGGCTGGCCGAGCACCACTTCAACACCTACAGCGTCTGCCCCTCGCCTCACCTGATGGCGATGCACGTGGCCGCGCGCACGCGGAACCTTCGCATCGGGCTCGCGGTCTCCTTGGCCGTGTTCTACAACCCGCTGCGGCTGGCCGAAGAGGTCGCGCTGCTCGACGTCCTCTCCGGCGGCCGGATCAACTGGGGCGCGGGCCGCGGCTTCGACCCATCCGAGTTCAGGGCATTCGACATCGATGTCAGCGAGAGCGCGGCCCGCTTCCAGGGGGCAGTCGATATCGTGCTCCAGGCGTGGACGAACGAGCGGCTCACGTTCCACGGGCAGTTCTGGCAGTACGACGGCATCGAAGTGCTCCCCAAACCGATGCAGCGACCGCATCCGCCAACCTGGCTCGCCGCGACCTCACCCGATGCCATCAATCGCGCAGCCAGCAAAGGACACACTATCCTCATGGACCCGCATTCGACGCATTCGGAGATCGGTGAGAAGCGCGCGCTGTACCAGCGAGTCCTCGAAGAGCACGGCCATTCGATCGCGGGCCGCGATATTCCCATGGCACGGCTCATCGCCATCGCGCCAACGGCCGAAGAGGCGCGGCAGGTCGCCTACGAAGGCGCCCGCTGGACCGTCGGTTCCTACGCAAAGGGGATGCACGAGGACCCGGTCGAACGGTACGTGAACCACGTGATGGTGCACGGCACACCCGAGTCCGTGACCGACCAGTTGCTCGAACTGCGCGACCGGTTGCCGATGAACTACCTGCTCGCCGCGCCGCTCAGCCACGAGAGCTTCACGCTGTTCACCACGAAGGTCCTCCCCAAGCTGGTGTAAACAGCTACGCCGGCGTTACCTCGACGCTGACCTTGACCGCCCCGCGCGCCTTATCGAGGGCGTGTTCGAAGGCGTCGTTCGCCCGGTCGAGCGGGTAAGAGGCTGTCTTCAGTGCGGCAAGTTGGGGTTCGAACCGGCCGAGCAGATTCACGGCGGCCGCGAACTCTGGTCGGTTCCCGGTGAATCCATAGACGAGCGACCCGATGAGGCGAACCTCCTGGTTCACCAGCTTCCGCGCCGGAACCTGCGTATCCCCGGTGAAGACGCCAAGGGCGAGCACCGTCCCGCCGGGCCGAACAGCGTTGACCGCCTCGGCGAGCGTTTGCGCGGCGCCGCCGACCGTTTCGAAGACGACGTCCACGGGGTTGCGGCGCGACCACTCAAGGAACTCAGCAGAGCCCGGCTCGAAGACGTGTGCGGCGCCCATCCGCCTCGCCAGGTCCGCCTGGTGGGCGTGCCGCGCCGTGACGGCAACCTCGGACGCCAACGGCGAGGCGAGCAACGTGGTGAGCAACCCGATGGTGCCTGACCCGACGACGGCCACGCGGGCGCCAGTCGGGACCTCCGCGCGGTTCAGCGCCCGAACGCAGACCGCCAGCGGCTCAGCAAGCGCGCCAATGTCGCAGCCGACCCCGTCCGGCAGGGGATGCACATTGCCCGCGGGGACAGCGAGCAGTTCCTGCATCCCGCCGGGAGCGCTGATCCCCATGAGCCGCAGCCTGCGGCAGACGGGCGATTGGCCGCGCAGGCACGCCGGGCAGCGGCCGCAGGGCAGCGTTGGTTCGATGGCGACCAGCGTCCCGGGCTCGAAACCCTCACCGCCCTCCACGACCCCCGCGATTTCGTGACCGGGGGACTGGCCAGCCATCGCCGGGAAATCGCCCCGGAAGAAATGCAGGTCAGAGCCACAGATGCCAACCACCCGCGGCCGGACCAGCACCTCACCGGCGCTTGCCTCCGGCACGGGGCGTTCGATCACTTCAAGGCGGCCGGCGCTGTTCCATGCTGCTGCGCGCATCGCGCCAGTTTACGGTGAAACGGTAGCTATCCGAATCAGGCTGCTTCGTTCTTCCCAGAGAGAAGAGAGCGCCGCAGGGCCCCGATAATCGCTTCCGGTTCCGTATCCTGTTCGAACTCGGCGCAAGCGTACGAGTCGTCGCCGATCTGGAACTGGACGTTCCCCAGGCCCTGGCGGTCGATCCGAACGCTCTTGAGTTTCTCGCTGAGTCCGTTCGGTTTGCCGTTGTAGCCGCCCACGAGGCTCTTGGCCCCGGGGCCGTACATCGATTCGACATCGAGCTTCGGAAGGATGGCTTCGAAGAGTTCGCGCTGTTTGGGGTTGGCCGCCGTCAGACCCCGTCCTCCCGACTTCTCCTCTTTCTCAGGCTTCTCGGCTTTCGGGCACTTGTTCGCGTTATGGCTGTTCGCACCGCAGATCTTGCACTTCAGTTGCACCGGTGCCCGTGACGGTGTTGCGGGTGTCGCGAGTGCAGCGCTGCTGGCGGCCGGCGCAGCGTCGCGCGATCGGTCGCCCATCGCGTCGGCCTCGGCTTCGAGCGCGGCGGAATGGTTGAGCGGCTTGCCCGCAGTTTCGCCGGTGACCGGCACACGGCCTTGCTTCTGCTGGACGACGTGCCAGGCCTCATGGGCGAGATGCTCGTGCTGGCCCGGCCCGAGGTGGATTGAAGCGCCTTCCGTAAACGCGAACGCATCGAGCCGGTCCGGCTCAGGAGAATCCCGGTGAACGCGCACGTCCGCCAGCGAGATGCCCGAGAGCGATTCGAGCCGGGTACGCATCCCGCGGGGGAGCCGAGTGGGGTCGTCCTTGATGATCCGGCTAATCGTGCGATTGCCCGCGAGCGTCAACGTGTCAGGTGAAACCTGCCGCTGGTGCGCAGCCGTCGGCCGCTGGATGGCCCGCCGCTGTTGGTCCTCTGAACGTACCGCCATTCGATGCACACGCCGCATAGCACTCGACCCCCGAGGAACTGCCCGCAGTGTACTCCCTGCACACCCCCGCGAGACGGCCAGCGCAACAACGGGCTACGCTCTCTGGCATGGGACGCCGCAAGAACCGCAAACGCGAACGCCGCCAGGAACAGCATTCGCGGGAACGCTGGACCCGCCAGCCGCAGGTCACCGAGGAGGACTTCCTCCAGCCCGAGCCGATGGCGTTCCTCGGCATCACGCAGCGCCAGGACTTCGGCATGTTCCGCGGGGAAACGCCGAAAACGTGCGGGAGCTGCCGCCAGTTCGTGGAAGACCACGACTTCGGGCGCGGAACCTGCCTCCACATCGCGAGCGGCATCCTCAACCCCTACAGCGACACGCCAGCCTGCGAGTACTTCGAACGTACGAAGTCGGCGGCGCGGCGATAGCGCCTTCCACAACCTTCACCGTGCGTCGCGAATAGCCAGGGTTCGCCCTACCCTTGGCTGCATGCGGAACCTCCTGCTTGCGGGTTGTCTTGCCGCCGGGCTGGCGCTTGCCAGTTGCGGTGATGGCGCCGCGCCCGCACCGACCGCAACCGCGACTATCGACCAGACTCCAGTCGAACGCATCGGCCTCCCCGTCTTCGGGCCGGCAGACCAGAACCTCATCTTTGAGGGGGTCATCGAAGGCGCCATGACGGACTCCGAAGCCAGCTGCACCTGGTTCCGCGGTGCGACGCCGGAAAAGGGCCGCTTCCAACTGCTGGCACAGGCCTACATGTCTGGTGCGCGCCATTCACTCCGCGTCATCATCAACGGCTACACCGGCCCCGGTGAGTACAGCTGGGACGGCGTACCCGGGAGCGGCCCCGAAGTCACCATCGAAGTCGACAGCAAGCAGAAAGGCCACGCCCACGTCTTCGTGGCTGAACCAGGCGACAACGGCGACCTCGAAGCGACCATTTCGTCGCCGGACCAGGGCCGGATTACCGGGCAATTTCAGTGCCCGGGCATACCGAAATAGCGCCGGCGCCATTGGCGTGCAGGCGTCCCCAGATTCGGGACTGTTCATAAGACCTGCTACAATATCTGGTGCCCGCCTGTTGACTTCCTACTAGATGTTGATAGATACTCCGCTGCGCGCCGCAAGGAAATGTTCAGGCGCCTATACGCTTCTAAGGATTATGTCCGCCCGTGCGATGCCCTTACTGCCACTTCCGGGACTCCAAGGTAACCGACAGCCGGGCGAACGATGACGGCATCCGCCGGCGGCGCCAGTGCATCGCCTGCGGCGAGCGCTTTACCACCGTCGAAGCCGTCCAGTTCTCGACCGTCCAGATCCTCAAGCGCGACGGCCGGCGGGAGGAGTTCTCGCGCGAGAAGCTGCTCCGCGGCCTCCGCAGCGCCTGCGCCAAGCGCAATATCTCGGTGGCGCAACTTGAGGGAATCGTCACCGACATCGAATCACGCGTGAATGCCGACGGCCGGCCCGAGATTCCATCGCAGGTCCTGGGAGAGCTTGCGATGGACGCGCTTCGCCGGCTGGACCACATCGCCTACATCCGCTTCGCCAGCGTGTACCGGTCGTTCACCGATATCGAGTCGCTCAAGGAGGCCGTCGAAGCGCTCGAGTCCGGGCGTGTTCCCTCGATCGAGGAACGCGACCTCCAACTCGCGCTGCCCGATGCGACCGCCGAACCCCGCGGTCCGCGCCTGCTCCAGGACGTCGAAAGCCGCCACTTCGCCGAGTCGGTGATCTAGGCCATGAAGATCTGGGAAGTGCATGCACTCCAATCACCAGCGCCGGTGCGCACCACGCCCGAGGGCCTTTGCGATATCGACGGATTGCTGCTCAGCGAGAAGGCCTACCTTCTTGCCCTGCGCGATATGCGGCCGCCGCAGCTGTTCGCGATGGTCACAGACCTTGGTGCTGCAAATGCCAGCGCCGAACTCCTGAACTACTACGGTTCGCCTGCCCCCGGCCAGGCCGGGCACGCGCTCGTCCCGGGGCGCTCCCGCCTCGGTGACCCGGTAATCATGCGCAGCGATGAAGTGCGGCTCCCCGCCCGGGAGTACGTCACCTGATAGACAAATAGAACACTTGTTCGCTATTCTTCCTGCCCACCCCGGCGGGGAGCGTCTTCAAAACACAGCCTGAAGCACAGTCAATGGGAGGAACACCATGGTCACGACGACACCCGACATCCGCGGCACAGGAGGCGGCGACTTCCAGCCCCGGGAGCTCTCCGAGAACGCGAAGGTCGTCATCGAACGCCGCATCGCCCGGCGCAATGAGGGCGGCGACGCTGTTGAAAGCCCGGAGCAGGTGTTCCGGCGCGTGGCCGGCAACCTCGCCGAAGCTGAACTGCGCTTCGGCGGCACCGAGGGCGATCGCGCCGCCGCGGAAGAGTCGTTCTACCGGCTGATGGCCTCCCTGGACTTCCTTCCGAATTCGCCGACGCTGGTGAACGCCGGCCGCGAACTTCAGCAGCTCTCCGCCTGCTTCGTGCTCCCGGTCGAAGACTCGATCGAAGGCATCTTCGAGGCGATCAAGCACACCGCTATCATCCACAAGTCTGGCGGCGGCACCGGCTTCGCCTTCTCGCGCCTGCGCCCCGCGAATGACCGCGTGCAGTCGACGATGGGTGTCGCCAGCGGGCCGGTGTCGTTTATGCGCGTGTTCGATTCGGCGACCGAGGCCATCAAGCAGGGCGGCACCCGCCGCGGCGCCAACATGGGCATCCTCCGCGTCGACCACCCGGACATCGACGAGTTCATCGCGATGAAGGCCGACATGACGACCCTGCAGAACTTCAACATCAGCGTCGCGGTCACCGAGCCGTTCATGAACGCGGTCGAATCCGGCGGGACGTTCGACATCATCAATCCCACGAACGGCCAGGTGGTTGGCAAGCGGGACGCGCGCGAAGTCTGGGAGAAGATGTTCGCGAACGCCTGGAAGAACGGCGACCCCGGCGTCGTGTTCATCGATCGGATCAATGGCGGCCGGGCCAACCCGGTGCCGAAGCGCGGCCCGGTCGAATCGACGAACCCCTGCGGCGAGCAGCCGCTCTACCCGTACGACTCCTGCAACCTCGGCTCGATTAACCTCGGTCACTTCACGAAGGGCGCCCCCGGCCAGAAGACGATCGACTTCGAAGCCCTCGGCACGGTGGTTCGCCGCACGGTCCACATGCTCGACAACGTCATCGAGATGAACAACTACCCAATCCCCGAGATCGCCGAGACCTCGCACGCCATCCGGCGCATCGGCCTGGGCGTCATGGGCTGGGCCGACATGCTCATCGAGCTGCGCATCCCCTATGGCTCGGAGCAGGCCCTCGCGACGGCGCGGGGCGTGATGGCGCACATCCAGCGCGAGGCCGACGCCGCATCCGAGCAGCTGGCCCGCGTCCGCGGCAGCTTCCCGGAATGGAACGAGTCGATCTACGGCCCGGGCGGCAAGGAAGGCCCCCGGCCGATGCGGAACTCCACGCGCTCGACCATCGCGCCGACGGGCACGCTCAGCATCATCGCGAACTGCTCCGGCGGCATCGAACCGGTGTTCTCGCTGGCGTTCATCCGCTCCCACTACCTCGACAAGGACGACCCGACGAAGCGCACCGAGCTGGCCGAAGTGAACGAGCAGTTCGAAGCGGTGGCGAAGGCCGAAGGTTTCTACAGCGATGAGCTCATCCGCTTCCTCGCCGAAGGCGGCCACCTTGAAGAGCGGCCCGAGGTTCCGCAGTGGGTGAAGGAGACCTTCGTCACGGCCCACGACATCGCCCCTGAGTGGCATGTCCGGATGCAGGCCGCCTTCCAAGAGTTCACCGACAACGCCGTCTCCAAGACCATCAACTTCCCGAACAGCGCGACCGTCGATGACGTGCGGACCGCATACGAACTCGCCTACCGGACCGGCTGCAACGGCATCACCATCTACCGCGATGGTTCGCGGGAACTCCAGGTGCTCAAGCACGCCGACAAGTCCGACGGCGAGAAGGCGGTCGAGGCTGCCCAGGCCATCCTCACGCAGGCCATCGGCCCGGTCCGCCGCAAGCTGCCCGATGAGCGCCAGGCCATCACCCACAAGTTCCGCGTCGGCGAGCAGGAAGGCTACATGACGGTCGGCCTGTTCGATGACGGCACGCCCGGCGAGGTGTTCATCAACGTGAACAAGCAGGGCTCGACCGTCTCCGGCCTGATGGACACGGTGGCGATGCTGACGAGCTACTCGCTCCAGTACGGCGTGCCCCTCAGCGAGCTTTCGGCGAAGCTGAAGAACACCCGCTTCGAACCGAGCGGCCCAACCAGCAACCGCCAGATCCCGATTGCGACGAGCATCGTGGACTACGTCTTCCGCTGGCTCGAACTCAAGTTCGATGGGGCGAACAGCGCCATCCAGCCGACGCTCATCCCGGCGAGCGAAGTGGTGGAGAGCACGAACGCGAGCGTGACTGCCAACAAGCATACCGACGCTGTGGCCAGCGGTGTGGGCTGCCCCGAATGCGGTGCGGTGCTGTACTACGCGGAAGGCTGCCTGATCTGCCACAACTGCTTCTACAACCAGTGCGGATGAGGTAACGTCCGCAGCCTCATGCACATCGCGGAGGGCCGCCGATGACCGCCCAGGACTCGAACGAACTATCGAGGGAGGCGCATCGGCGGCTCGCCGTTTCGCTGTTCAACCGGAGTTGGGAGCTTCTGGCTCTCCAACGGACAGTCCCCGAAGACGACGAGTTGATCCACACGGTTCACGCCTCCGCCCACCATTGGCGTGCCTGCGGCGGCGCCGCGGCCAACCTTGCACGAGGTGAAAACCAGTGTGCGCGCGTCTATGCGGCACTCGGCCGGGGTGAGCCAGCGGTACACCACGCACAGCGATGTCTGGCGCTGGTTGAGGCGGGTGGCGACGGGTTCGAAGACTGGGATCGTGCGTCCGCACTCGAGGTGACAGCCCGCGCCTGGCTCGCGTTCGGGGACAAGCCGAAAGCGTCGGGGTTCTACCGACAGACTCAAGTGGCTCTCGCAGACATCGCTGACCCCGAGGATCGTGCCGTCATCGCTGGCCAACTCGCGGAACTTGGGCTGGGGTGAGCCGCACTTTCTGAGGTCCATCCAACGCGAGTTCAGCGTTGGCCTGGCTGACTCCTACTCCCCGCTCCAGGTCACCTTTGGCATGCGTGCGAGGCCCGCTGCGTACACTGCCACAGCCAGTGCGCCGAGGACCACGAAGTCGATGCCCAACCCGATAAAGCCGTCGTCCCCGGCTGCGTAGGCGGCCAGTTCGAGGGCGTCGACCGCGTAGGTCAGCGGGTTAATGAATGCGAGGACCCGCAGCCACGTCGGCAGGCCATCGATGGGGAAGAACGCACCCGAGAAGAAGAGGAGCGGGAAGAGCGCCAGGTTCATCAGCAGGTGGAAGCCCTGCATCGACTGGATGCGCGAGGCGAGCGCCTGCGCCAGACCGGTCAGCATCAGGTTCACCAGCACAACCGCCGCGAGAGCGATGCCCATCCCGGCGGCGAAGCCGTACTGCCACTCGGAATCGACGAACGGCGCGGCCGCCAGCAGCACCACAAGTGCCTGCACAATGCCGATGACGAGCGCGGCGAGCGACTTCCCGAGCAGCAGCGTTCGCGGCGCGTGCGGCGTCGAAAGCAGCAGGCGGAGCAGGCCGCTATCGCGGTCACGGTAATAGGAAGCGCTGGAAAACGTCGACGAGAACACGGACGTCATGACGACGGTCCCGGCGACGAGGTAGGCCGTGAAGTTGCCGGCTTCGAGGTTCGCCGGCTGCAGCCCGTGCGACACCCCGTTGCCGAGGAACACGAGGAACAACAGCGGCGTCAGCATCGAGCTGTAGAGCTGGGACCGGGAGCGGACGACCGCCATCAAGTCCCTGCGTGCGAGGGTCATCGCTGCGTTCACGGCGCGCCTCCTTCGCCTCTGCGGCGGACGTGCTGGAAGTAGGCGTCCTCGAGCGAGGCAGTCGCGATGGTCACCGAGCGGATGGCGCCCGGCGCCGCTTCGAACAGTCGCGGCACGAAGGTCGAGGCGTCATCCGTAGTCACGATGACCGTGTCGTCGTCCTGGGCCAGTTCGCCCGTGCCAGGGATAGCGGCGATCCGGGCGACGGTCTCTGCGGTGTTGTCGGTCAGGCCAATGCGAACCGACTCACGCCGCAGTCCTGCCTTGAGCGCGGCAGGCGTCCCGCTAACGACCACGCGACCGTTCTGGATGAACGCCACGTTGTCGCAGACGGCGTCCGCTTCGCCGAGGTCGTTGGTCGCGAGGAGGACGGTCGTGCCACCGGCGCCATCGAGGAGTTCGCGCCAGAGGATCGAGCGCTCTTCGGCGTCGATGCCCGTCGTTGGTTCGTCAAGGAGCAGCATCTCGGGCCGGTGCAGCAGCGCGCGGACCACTTCGAGGCGGCGGCGCATCCCGCCAGAGAGACCGGAGACCGGATCGTTCGCGCGCGGGCCGAGGCCGAACTTTTCGAGGAGTTCGAAGCCTCGCACGCGCAGGTCAGCAGCGGGTACGCCAAAGAGCCGGCCGGAAAAGCGGAGGTATTCGCTCACGCTCATCAGCGGGTCGGCGGTGTTCTCCTGGAAGACGGTGGCGATGCGCCGGAGCAGAGTACGTGCTGGCGCCTGACCGAAGACCTCGATGGTCCCGGAATCCGCGGGCTGCATGGCAGCAAGCATCGCGATGAAGGTGCTTTTGCCGCTCCCGTTCGGGCCGAGGAGCCCGAAGACGCTGCCGCGCGGCACTTCGAGCGAGAACCCATTGAGTGCAACGCGCTCGCCGTAACGGCGTGTTACGTCAACGGCGCGGATTGCCAGCTCAGTCATTGACTCCCAGTGTCACACACCGGCGGACAGGAACAACCAGCTTCGCCGCGTTCGCCGTCACACCGCGACGACAGATGCCACCATGTATTGCATGCCAATGATCACCATGATGGCGATCATCGGGCTGAGGTCGATCATGCCGGTGTTCGGCATCACCCGGCGGATGGGTTCGACGATCGGTTCGGTCACCCGGTGAAGCACCTGGAAGAGGGGGCTCGACTGGTCGATCGGGAACCAGCTCAACAGCGAGCGCGCGATGACCGCCCACATCAGGATGTTCAGGAACGAGAGCGTTATCTGGGCAACGTAGGGGTTTATGGTCGCATCTCCAGCGCGGGCAACCGGGTTCCAACCATCATACCAGAGCGCGGGAACCGCTCCTGAAACGGCCGCTTTACCGGCTCGCCGCCATCTGGACCACGCTAATCATGACGTACAGAACGACGATGACGATCATCGCCGAGAAGTCGATCATGAGCCCTTTCGGGAGGAACTGGCGTACCGGCGCGAGGAGCGGCTCCGTGATGGTGTCGAGCAGGCGCACAAACTCGTTGTCGCGCGAGACGGGAAACCAGGAGAACAGCGAGCGCACGATGATCGCGATGATCAGGAAGTAGAGGAAGAGCGTGACGAGGAGCGCGACCTGGTCGTTCACGCCTTGCCCAATTCGATCGCACGCTGATGGGCGGCACGGACGCATTCGATGACCGCGGCGCGGAAGGCCCGGCTTTCGAGGGCGTGAAGGCCCGCAGCAGTTGTGCCCGCGGGCGAGGTCACCTGGGCGCGAAGGTCGGCGGCGCTTTTGCCGCTCTGGAGTGCGTACTGCGCCGAACCCAGGACCGTCTGGAGCACCATCTCTTCCGCAGCAGCGCGGGGCAGTCCGGCTGCGACAGCGCCTTCGACCAGCGCTTCGATGAAGAGGAAGACGTAGGCCGGGCCGCTGCCGCTGACCGCAGTCGCCATGTCCAGCTTCTTCTCGTCGTCGAAGTACAGTTCGCGGCCGATGACGCCCAGCAGCCGAGCGACGAAGGCGCGCTGCTCCGCAGTGACCTCGGTGGTTGCGGTCCAGGCGCTCATGCCGGCCTGCACTGCAGCGGGCGTGTTGGGCATGACGCGGACCACGGCCTTGTGCCCGAACGCGGACTGGAGACTGGCAATGGTAACGCCCGCCATGATCGAAACCAGCACAGCGCCGGGGGACAGCGTGCCGTGCACAGAAGCGACTTCCTGGGGCTTCACGGAGAGCAGCACGAGGTCGGCGCCGGCCATCGCGGCGAAGTCATCGGTGACGGAAACGCCCCACGTGGCCTGGAGGTGTTCGCGCCGGGCAGGCAGCTTCTCGACGACGGTGACCGCCTCGCGGGCGATCACGCCATCGGTCACAGCCGCGCCGAGGATGGCCTCGCCCATGACGCCGCCACCGACAATGCACACCTTCACTGGCGTTCCCCGAAAATCGCGCGGCCGACACGCACGAAGGTGGCGCCCTCTTCGATGGCCACTTCGTAATCGTTCGTCATACCCATCGAAAGTTCGCGCAGTCCGTTCGCGGCTGCCAACTCCCTCAACTCGCGGAACACCGGGCGAACGAGTTCCGCATTGCCAACATGCGGGGCAACCGTCATCAACCCACGAACGTCGAGGTTCGGCAGGTTCGCCGCGCACGAAAGCATCCCCGCCACTTCGGCGGGAGCAATGCCGTCCTTCGACGGTTCGGCGGCGACGTTGACTTCGATCATGATGGCTACGGGGACTGTTGCGGCGGCCGATATCGCGCGAAGCAACCGCTCCGAATCGACCGAGTGGAGTATAGCAAAGGGGCCGAGAGCGGCCCGCACCTTGTTCGTTTGCAGATGGCCGATGAGATGCCACCGAACGCCCGGCGAAGCCACCTCGGAGGCCTTCGCGATACCCTCCTGCACGCGGTTCTCCCCGAAGTCGGTCAGCCCGGCAGTGATGGCTTCGCTCACCGCTTCAGCATGCCAGGTCTTACTCACGGCGATGAGCGTGACGTCTTCCGGCAACCGGCCGGCACGTTCGCAGGCCTCCTCGATGGCGGCACGTACCGAGGCCAGCCGGGAAACGACGGTCTGGGGTTCGATGGACGAGTTGGTCACAGGATTTCGGGCGGGTGTTTGGCTTCCCAGACGCCCCGTGCGACGAGCGCGGCAACGATGAGGGCGATAAGCCCGAGTCCGAGCCACCCGCTCACGGTGAACGCGAAGATGATCAGGATGAGTCCGAACACGGCGCCGAAGAGGAGACCGAGCGGCAGCGCCAGCGTCTTGAACACCACGATGATGATCGCAAACGTCTCGCGCCACGATCCTTCGGGGCTGTCCTTCTTCGGTGGTTCGCCGGAGCCGTAGTAAAAGCCCATGCGGCTAGTCTACGCCCCGGCCGGAAACACCCGGCAAGTCACGATGGCAGTGGAGAGCCAGGATCACTGCCCGGCGCTGGAAGGGTATCCGGATCGAAGGCGGCGGCCACGGCCCATGGCACGAAAAAGCGCCCTTCGTGGGGCGCTCGTTTCGGTGCTTCGAAGTGGCGTTAAGCGAGAGCGGCTTTGGCCTGCCCGGCGAGCGTCTCGAAGGCGTCGGGCCGGGTGACCGCGAGGTCCGCCAGCTGCTTCCGGTCGAGTTCGACCCCGGCAACCTTGAGACCGTGGATGAGGCGGCTGTAGGTCAGGCCATGGAGGCGGGCAGCGGCGTTGATGCGCATGATCCAGAGTTCGCGGAAGTCGCCCTTCCGGTCGCGGCGGTCCACCCAGTTGTAGCGCAGCGAGTGGAGCATGCTCTCGTTCGCCCGCTTGATGAGGCGGTGCCGCTGGCCGGCATGGCCCTTCGTGAGTTCAAGGATCTTCTTGTGGCGGCGATGCGCCGTGTAGCCACGCTTGACTCGGCTCATTGGTTCGTACTCCTCGGGGCTCTACTGGCCCGACAGCAGGCGCTTGATGGCCGGCGCGTGCGACGCTGCGACTTCGACGGTTCGCCCGAACTTCACGGTCACGGGCTGACGCTTCTTCCGACGGAAGTTATTCCTGCTGCCATACATTCTGACGATTTTTCCGCCACCAGTCACACGGAAGCGGCTGGCGGCGCCTTTGTGGGTCTTGAGCTTCGGCACTTTAGTCTCCTGCGTCGTCGTCGTCATCGACGGCGGCGTCATCGTCTTCATAGTCGTCGTCGCCAACCACCGGCGCCGCTTCCGCAGCAGCGGTGATCGCTTCGTCTTCTTCGTCCTCCACCGGGGCCTGTCCGGCCTCGGCGGCAGCGGCAGCAGCGCGAGCCTTGGCCGCGATCTTCTTTTTGTCGGGCGCCAGGATGATGGTCATATGTCGCCCTTCGAGCATCGCGTCCTTCTCCAGGACGGCGATGTCCTCCAGCCTCGACTGCACACGGTCCAGCAACGCCTTGCCGATCTGCGGGTGGGTGATTTCGCGCCCGCGGAACATGACCGTGACTTTGACCTTATCTCCCTGTTTTAGCAGCTTGGCCGCGGTGCGGGTTTTGAAGTCCACATCGTGTTCATCGATCTTGGGCTTCATGCGCACTTCGCGGAGCTGGACGTTCTGCTGGTGCTTTTTGGCTTCACGCTCTTTCTTGGCCTGTTCGTATTTGAACCGGCCAAAGTCCATGAGGCGGGCGACTGGCGGGCTGGCCTGAGCAGCCACCTCCACCAGGTCTACTTCGCGCTCACGGGCCATCTGCAACGCATCTGCCGTCCGCACAATGCCGATCTGGCGGCCTTCCTCGTCGATCACGCGCAATTCCGGCACGCGGATCCGTTCATTGATCCGCGGCTCGGGCGGCGCCGGCTTCGGTGGTACTTTTGATCGCTTCCTCAAACTGCTCCCCGGACAAAGATAGACAGCTTTGGATAATAGCAGCGCGAGCACTTTCTGTATATCCGCCAACCACCCGGCACGCCTACCATGGGGGCGATGCAACCCGTTACCACCGCAGTCATCCTCGCCGCCGGCCTCGGTACGCGCATGCTCCCGGCCACCAAGTCAGTCCCCAAGGAAATGCTGCCGATCGTCGATCGGCCGCTCGTGCAGTACTGCGTGGAAGAAGCCATCGCGGCCGGCATTAAGCGCATTGTCTTCGTCACCGCCAAGGGGAAGGAAGCTATCCGCGAGCACTTCCAGGCCGGTGCGCGGGTCGAACTCGCGGTGCGCGAAACGGGCAACGTAGCGCTCGCCGAGGACCTCGCCCGCATCGGCGCAGCGGCCAGCTTCGAATACGTCAACCAGGAGCGCCAGCTCGGCATCGCCCACGCCGTGAACTGCGCCCGCTCCCACCTCGAAGGCGCCCCGTTCGCCCTCATGTTCCCGGATGACCTCCTCCTCGGGCCGGTCTCCTGCGTGAGCGAACTGTGCGGCGCGTACGCGCAGACCGGCGGCAGCGTCATCGCCGTCGAGCCTGTCGCCGACGAGGATGTCCCCCAGTACGGCATCGTCGACCCGGAGGATTCAGCGAATCCTGCTCGCCTTCGCCGTGTGGTCGAAAAGCCCCGGCTCGCGGATGCGCCGTCGCGGCTGGGGATTGTCGGCCGCTACATCCTGAGCGAAACCATCTTTACCCACATCGACCGCATCCCTGCCGGCGCGAACGGCGAGCTGCAGATCACCGACGCCCTCGCGAGCCAGATCGCAGCCGGCGAAACGGTCTCATCGTTCCAGTTCTCTGGCCGCCGGTTCGATACTGGCCGCCCACTCGGGTACCTTACTGCTGCGGTTGCCGCAGCCATGGAGCGGCCGGGCCTCTCGGATGCCCTGCGCGATCGCCTGGTCCCACTCCTCGCCGAAGGGTGAAACCCGCATGCGCATTCTCGCCATTGGCTATCCGCTCCCGAACGTTGCCATCGACAACTACAACGCGCTGACCGCGCCCAGCTACAACGACTACGACGCCCTCATCGTCGACCCGGCCAGCATCACCCGCGTGGCGAAGGAACTGGCAAGCGGCGAAGCGCAGTACGACGCCTTCGACGACCGGCCAGTGCTGAACGCCCCCACAACGGCCTCGTCAGTTTCAGCAGCGGAGCAACTTCGGCGGCGTGCTGAAGAAGCCCGGCGCCTCCTCGAAGCGGGCGGGCTTGTCGTCGTGCTTGGACGGCCGGATGCGACGGAGAGCGGGATTCTCGGGTTCGAAGGGTGCGACCGCTACCACTGGCTGCCGGCCCCGGCGGGACTCTCCTGGAGTCCGCCCCACCTGAAGCCAGCGGAAGGCAAGACCGTGCGCATCGTTGCGGAAGACCACCCGTTCACGGCGGTGCTCCGCGGCGCTCGGGACGACATTCGCTACCGGGCCGCCTTCGACGACCGCCAGGCCGAAGTCCGGCGGCACGGGAAGGTCATCGCCACGGGCGGCGCCGGCATCCCGATTGCGATGGAGTTCCCGGTGCTCGGCGGGCAGGTGGTTTTCCTGCCGATCATGGCCGACAGCCCGTACGCCAACCGGTCCGAGCTTGCCGAGGCGCTCGTCGACGCCTGCCGCCAGCACGCAGGCAGCGAGCACGGGGCGGCCGCGCCCTACTGGGTGCGGGCACAGGCGCTGCCCGGCCTCGAACAGGTCGAAGCAGAGTTGGAAGAAGCCGAAACCGCCGCCAGTGAAGCCCGCGCCCACGCCGACGCCGTTCGCGACCGCCACGACCTGCTGGCGAAGCACCGCCGCTTGCTCTGGGAAGACGGCCCGCAGTTCGCCGGCGCCGTTGTCGACGCGCTCCGGCTCGTCGGATTCACGGTGCAGCACACAGCGGGTGACCCCATCTTGCTGGAGCACGAAGGCCACCGGGCGTTCCTCGAAGTCGAAAGTTCCCGCGAACAGGTCGTGGAATGGCCCTACATCCGGCTCCAACGCCGCCTCGAGCAGCACCTCTTGAAGCAGAGCGAACTCCTGAAGGGCGTCATTGTCGCGAACGGCTGGCGCGAGAAGGACCCGGAGGAGCGCGAGGAGGAACTCAGCGCGCCGCTGCGAATCGCCTGCGAGAACTACCGGTACGCGCTCTTCAGCGCCCGTTCCCTGTTCGAACTCGTACGCCGGGCACTCGCCGGCGCCGATGACGCCAGCCTGCTGGCCGCGCGGCGGCGTGTCATGAACGGCGCGGGTTTCCTGAACCTCACAGAGCCGGGGAGTGAAACGAATGAGGAACAACCGGAGCGCGGCCCGATCTTCTGACCAGGACCGCTACCGCTGCGTCAACGTGGAGCGGTAAGCTTCGAACCATGGTCAAAATCATTCGCCCCAACGAACGCGACAGCGGCACCGCCCAAACCCCCGGCATGGTGCGGCAGTCGGGTATCTCCAATACCCTCACCGGCTCGGAAGGGCTCTGGATGGGCACCGCCGTGAACTCGCCCGGGGCCTGCTCAGCGGCGCACCACCACGGCAGCAACGAATCCGGCATCTACATCCTGCGCGGGCGTGTGCGGTTCCGCTGGGGCGAAAAGCTCGAGCATGACGCCATCGCCGAACCGGGAGACTTCATCTTCGTGCCGCCCTATGAAGTGCACATGGAAGAGAACATGGACCAGGACGGCGAGGCCGAGCTGCTGCTCGCGCGGAACAGCCAGGAACAGATCGTGGTCAACGTCCCGGACCCGCGAGGATAGCGAGCCGGGAACGGACGGCTTCGGACCGGGTAACTAGCCGGCTTCGGGGAAGGTTACGCAGGTCGTCGTGCTTTCGATGCCGTCGACGGCGCGGATGTGCTTGCTGATGACGGCCGGCACATCGGTCAGGGCAGCGACTTCGACCACCGCGACAATGTCGTACGGCCCCATGACCTGGTAGACCTCACTGATGCCGTCCACGGCGCGGAGGCTGGCGAAAACGTCAACCGTCTTCGCAGGGTCGACGACGATCAGGACGAACGCTTTGATCACAGTACCAGCTCCGTTCTGGGCTCCAGCCCATGCGATGCGCTCAACCTAGCATCTGAAGATTTCCGACAGGTTTCGCGGGGCAAGGGTGCACCAATGTTCCCGGCGGCCGGATGGGCCGTTGAGGCCTGAGTTTCCGCCCATTCGGACGGGTCAGTCCTCGCGCAGTTTGAGGACGGCCATGAACGCTTCCTGCGGGATCTCCACGTTGCCCACGCGCTTCATCTTCTTCTTGCCCTCTGCCTGCTTCTCCAGCAGCTTCCGCTTTCTCGTGATGTCGCCGCCGTAGCACTTCGCCAGTACGTTCTTCCGCATGGCGCGGATGGTTTCACGCGCGATGATCTTGCCGCCAACCGCGGCCTGCAGCGGGACGTCGAACATCTGGCGAGGGATAAGGTCTCGCAGCTTGGAAACCAGAACACGTCCCTCGCGGTCGGCATTGCTCGAATGGGTAATGAGCGAGAGTGCGTCGACCGGCACGCCGTTGACGAGGATGTCGACCTTCACGAGGCGGGCCGGACGGTACTCCTTGAGCTGGTAGTCGAGGCTCGCATAGCCGCTGGTCGAACCCTTGAGGTGGTCGTAAAAGTCGACCAGGATCTCCGCCATCGGCACGTCATATTCGAGGAGGACGCGGGCCTCGCCGGGCGCGACATCGCTTTCGGCCTCGAGGAACTCCATGCGGAGGAACTGGCCGCGGCGACCGGTCACGAGGTCCATCACCTGGCCGATGTAGCGGCTAGGGGTAATCACATCGATGTTCGCCCACGGCTCGGAGATGGTCATGACCTTCGAGGGATCCGGCAGGTCTGCCGGGTTGTCGACGATGACCTCTTCGTTGTTCGTCAGTTGGACGTGGTACTCAACGCTCGGTGCGGTGGTCAGCAGGCTGAGCCCGTACTCCCGCTCGAGCCGCTCGCCGATGATTTCGAGGTGGAGGAGGCCGAGGAAGCCGCAGCGGAAGCCGAATCCGAGGGCGACCGACGACTCTGGTTCGTAGACCAGTGAGGCGTCGTTGAGGACCAGCTTGGCAAGGGCCTCGCGCAGGTCCTGGTACTGGTCCGAGTTCGTCGGGTAGATGCCGGCGAAGACCATTGGTTTGGCCTGCCGGTAGCCGGGAAGAGCCTCAGCCGCAGGTGCGCCCCGCAGCGTGATGGTGTCGCCCACGCGGCAGTCCGCAACATCCTTCATGCCGGTCGCCACGTATCCCACTTCACCGCATTCGAGTGCGGGGAGGGCGCGCATCGCCGGGTTAAACGTCCCGAACTCGAGGGGTTCAAACTCGGAGCCGGTCTGCATCAGGGCAAGGTCGGCGCGGCCTGACATCCGGCCATCAAAGACTCGGACGTGCGCCACAACGCCCTTGTAGGCGTCGTACTTCGAGTCGAAGATGAGCGCCTTGAGCGGAGCTTCCGGGTTGCCCTTCGGCGGCGGGATGCGCTGGACGATGGCCTCGAGAATGGCCGGGACACCCGTACCGTCTTTCGCGCTCGCGGCGATCATCTCGTCCTGGTCGAAGCCGATGACGCGTTCCAGTTCGGCAGAGACGCGCTCAGGCTCGGCGTGCGGCAGGTCAATTTTGTTGAGGACCGGGATGAGCTTGAGGTCGAGGTTCATCGCCAGGTAGACGTTGGCGAGCGTCTGCGCCTCGATGCCCTGAGACGCATCGACCACGAGCAGGGCGCCCTCGCAGGCAGCCAGGCTGCGCGAGACTTCGTACGTGAAGTCCACGTGGCCCGGGGTGTCGATCAAGTTCAGTTCGTACGTGTCGCCATCGCTCGCGGTGTAGCTCATGCGGGCCGCCGCGGCTTTGATGGTGATGCCTTTTTCCCGTTCGAGGTCCATCGAATCCAGCAGCTGCTCCGCCATGTCGCGCTTCGAAACCGTGCCAGTCACTTCAAGCAGGCGGTCCGCCAGCGTCGACTTGCCATGGTCGATATGCGCGATGATGCAGAAGTTGCGAATGCGGGATTGATCCACGAAACGAGTGTAGGGGAGGGCCGTGTTAGGCGTTGACTCGGCTCAAGCGGCACCGTCAGAGGAGTGCGATGAACTCGTCCACGCTGAGGCCCGCCTTCCTTATCTGGTCTGGCAGGAGGCCGGGAGCCAGTTCCCGATGCTGCGGTATTGATAGCGAGAGAATGGACCCCTCCTTGAGAAGCACTACGTAGCTCCCTCGTTGCCTCGAAACACGCCACCCAGCCCGTTCCAGCGCGCGCACGGGTTCCGCTCCGGACACCCTGGGGAGATTAGGCAAGCGCCGGGATCTCTACTTCGCGCACATCGATCGTAAGTGGAAGACCGGCTTCTTTCCGTGCCTCCAAACACAGCGCGATAGCTTCCCGGATGTTCTCGATGGCTTCGTCCTCTGTCCGCCCCTGGCTTGCGCACCCGGGGATGGCCGGGCACTCGACGACGATCCAGCCGTCCTCGTCGCGATACATCGTTATTGCCCGCTTCATGCCAACATCTTACTCCGCATGCGATGCGCACAGCGGGGGCTTTCGGCGGCCGACGCTCCTCGCACTCCCCGTCATCACCAATCACGAATCAGCCATCGAGAATCCTCATCCGCCGTAACACGCTGCCGTGGTACGCTCGGGTACCGCAAATACCACTGTCCCTGGAGTCTGTATGCCTCGAAAGAAGGTCACAATTGTCGGCGCCGGAATGACCGGCGGCGCGATGGCCCAGCGCCTCATCGAACGCGATATCTGCGATGTCGTCCTTCAGGACGACCCCCAGTTCGCCGGCACCATGCATTTCGGCAAGGCGCTCGACGAATCCCAGGCGTCCTCCTGGGAGGGCTACTCCATGCGTATCTCGGCCACCGACGGCTGGGAAGAAACCGCGAACTCCGACGTTGTGATCCTGACCGCCGGTGCGCCGCGTAAGCCCGGCATGACCCGCGAAGAACTGCTGAACGGCAACGCCGAAATTGTCGCCGCAAAGGCGTCGGCCGCGGCGAAGGCGTCGCCAAACGCCGTCCTCATCATCTTCTCGAACCCGATGGACGCGATGTGCCACGTGGCCATGAGGGCCACCGGCTTCCCGCGCGAGCGAGTTATCGGCCAGGGCGGCGCCCTCGACAGCGCGCGCTACCGCTACTTCGTCGCCGACGCCCTCGGCGTCTCGGTTCGCGACGTGCACGGGTACGTCATCGGCGGCCATACGGACACGACGATGGTCCCGGTCGTGTCGCAGACGCGCATCGGCGGTGTTCCCCTCGCCGACCTGCTCCCCGCTGACCAGGTGCAGGCGCTCGTGGCACGGGCGATGCGGGGCGGCGCCGAAATCGGCGAACTGTACAAGACCGGCTCGGCCTACTTTGCGCCTTCCGCCGCGACGATCACGATGGCCGAGGCGGTCATCCTCGATCAGCGCCGGCTCATCCCCTGCTCGGTCTACCACCAGGGCGAATACGGCATCCGCGACGTGTTCAGCGGCACCGTTTGCCAGCTCGGCGAAGGTGGCATCCAGCGCACGTTCGAATTGCCGCTCACCGCGGATGAAAAGGCGAAGGTCGTGGCTGCCGCGGACGCAACGAAGGAACTCCTGAAGCTCCTCAACTGAGAGGTCGTCGTCAGCGCACAGACGAAGCGGCCCCGGTTAGACCGGGGCCTCTTGTTGTTTTGGTCTTCGGTTGCCTTCTGTGGCTAAACTGTCCAAAGACCACGACGGAGCTTCCGGGGTGAGTGGTTAGTCCCCGGGTAGCAACTCGGCGCTATGGCGAATTGCCACTATCTCGACGCGGTCGGCGAAGACCTGATACATAATCCGATAGGGCGGCTCGATCAGTTCCCGGAATCGCTCGATCCGGTACTCAGGGACGATCCGGCCCAGCCGCGGGAAATCGCGCAGCGACAAGACCCTCTCGTTGATGCGCGCTACCCATCCTTGTGCGCTTCGTTCCGAGAACGGCAACAGAGTGGAGTAGATCCCGTCGAGGTGCGCCACCGCTTCGAACGTCCAGTCGACTCTCAACCCGACAGGCCGAATCTCTTCATCACTTCGGCGTGAGGACGCGTTCTTCCCGCCTCCGAGTCGGCGAGTCCTCGCGCTATCGCCTCGCGATCCTCCGCGGAGAGCGGTGAGGGCTCCCATTCAAGATCCATCAACAACACCGCAGCCTGGTCCTCGTTCATCTCGTCGATGAGTTGATGGAGCCGTTCCTTGGTGGACATGAGGGAAGTATACCAACCCCGCGCGAGCCTACCCGACGGCAGCGCGCAGGGCGGCAGCGGCCACTCGAACCTGCTTCGGCGCAGTGCCGCCAGGAACATCGCGGTCAGCCAGCGCGGAATCGACGGTGATGGCGAGGACGTCTTCAGCGAACAGCGGACTGAGCGCGGAATAGGTCGCGAACGGCAGCTCATTCAGTTCGCAGCGCTGCGATTCGGCCTCTCGCACCAGCCGGCCGACGATTTCGTGCGCTTCCCGGAAGGGCAGACCCTTCTTCACGAGGTAGTCCGCGATATCGGTCGCCAGCGAGAATCCCTGGCCCGAGGCGGCACGCATCCGGTCGAGGTTGAAGGTGAGCGCCGGCAGCATGGCCGCGAAGATGCGCAGCGTCGGAAGAACCACGTTCGAGGCGCCGAGGATGTACGCCTTGTCCTCCTGCAGGTCGCGGTCGTAAGCCATTGGCAGGCCCTTCATGGTCGTCAGGATGCCCACCAGCTCGGCGATGGCGCGGCCACTGCGGCCACGAGCCAGTTCGGCCACGTCCGCGTTCTTCTTCTGGGGCATGATGCTCGAACCGGTGGCGAAACCATCCGGGAGCGTCACGAAGCCGTATTCAGCACTCGCCCAGAGGACGATGTCCTCGCTGAGCCGGGAGATGTGGACCTGCGTGATGGCGCAGGCCGCTGCGAACTCCGCCACAAAGTCGCGGTCAGCGGTCGCATCCATGCTGTTCCGCGAAATTGCCTCGAAGCCGAGCTCCCGGGCCACCATCTCCCGGTCGAGCGGATACGGCGAACCGGCGAGAGCGCCCGACCCGAGGGGCAGCACATTCGTGCGGCGGCGGCAGTCGAGGAACCGCTCACGGTCACGCAGGAACATCTCGCCATATGCCAGGAGGTGGTGGCCCAGCGTGATCGGCTGCGCGCGCTGGACGTGCGTATAGCCGGGCATTGCGTCGGAAGCGTGCTTTTCGCCAAGGTCGCAGATGACGCGGATGAGGGCAGCGCTCGCCTCCGCGGCGATGTCACAGGCTTCCCGGACGACCATCCGGTTCAGCAGCGAGACCTGGTCGTTGCGCGAACGGGCGGTATGCAGACGGCCGGCTGCGGCGCCAATCTTCGCCCGGAGCAGCGACTCGACGTGCGTGTGAATGTCTTCGAGCTCCGGTTGCCACGTCACGCGGCCAGCCTGGAAGTCGGCGAGCACTTCGCCCAGTCCGGCGATGATCGCCTCGGCGTCCGCCGCGGGGATGATGCCCTGCTTGCCGAGCATCCGGGCGTGGGCCACCGACCCCGCAATGTCGTGCGCCCAGAGGTCGCGGTCCATGCCCGCCGTGTACTCCTGGGTCAGTTCGTCCATCCCGCCTTCGAAACGCCCGCCCCAGGTCCGCTGTTCAGCCAACCGACACCCCCTTCAGCACACTCCACTCGAGGAGTTCCGACACATCATCGAACGTGAAATCTGGCGTGACGCCCTCTGCATCGGGCCTCGAACGCTTCCACGCCGTGGCCATGCCGAAGGCCTGCGCCCCGGCAATGTCTTCGGCAAGCGAATTGCCCACCATCACTGTCCGCGTGCCGGTCTCGCCGAGGTCGCTCAGGGCGCGCTCGAAGATGGCCGGGTGTGGCTTCAGGTAGCCCACTTCGACACTGACCACGTTCGCATCCCAGCCGATATCGAGGCCAGCTGCCTTCAGGTCGTCGCGGAAGCGCTCACCGCCAAACGCGCGGTTCGTGATAATGCCAAGTTTGAAGCCGCGGCTGCGGAGCGTGTCGAGAAGTTGCCGTGCGCCGGGATAGGCCGCCTTCCCGCCTTCCGGGCCGGAGACGTAAATCGCTTCCATGAGAGCCGCTGCGGATTCGAGCGAAAGCTCCACGCCACGCGCACGAAGGGCGTCCCGCGCGATGGCCGCGTAGTCTGGCTCCCTGCGGTCAGTTTGGCGCGCCTCGCGCATGGCTCCTTCGAGCGAATCCCAGGCAACCCGGGCGACCAGCGCCGGATCCTTCACAGGCATCGAAATTGACGCGAGGAACGCCTGCGCACGCTCAGCCGCAAGCCTGCGGAACTTTGCCGGAGGCGGAGCATCCGCGGCGTGCCAGAGCGTATCGCCGATGTCGAAGAGGACGGCCCGGAACGCCATCGGTGAACATCCCTCACTGACCCAGAGCGGCCGGCGTCCAGATGTTCGCACGCGTGCTCGCCTCGGGCCAACAAACACGGGCGACCTGCCCAGAGTGAGCCCGGCGCTACAATCGGACGATGCGTCTCCGTGCCTCCCGCACCTTTTTCGCCGAGCCGGCCCTGCCACAGCCGTTGGCCGGCCTCGCCCGCATCGCTTCGAACCTCTACTGGACCTGGAACACGGATGCGGCAGCCCTCTTCGCCCGCATCGACCCGGCACTCTGGGATGCCACCCAACACAACCCGGTTGCCGTGCTCCAGCGCACCCCGGCCGAAACCTGGGACGAACTGGCCGCCGATGAGGGCTTCGTCGCCCACCTCGAACGGGTCAGCCAGGCGTTCGACGAGTACCTGCGCCGCGAACCCATCGTCTCGGTCCCGGGCGCTTCGGCGAGTGAGCCAATCGCGTACTTTTCACTTGAGTTCGCTCTCACCGAGAGCTTCCCGAACTACTCCGGGGGCCTCGGTATTCTCGCCGGCGACCACCTGAAGTCCGCCTCGGATCTTGGCATCCCGCTCGTGGGCGTGGGGCTGCTGTACCACTTCGGCTACTTCCACCAGCGGCTCGGCCCGGACGGCTGGCAGCAGGAAGAGTACCGGTCCATCGACTCGTCTCTCCAGCCGCTCGAACCTGTGAACCTCGCCGATGGCTCGCGACTGCGCGTCGACATCCCGCTGGACGGGCGCACCGCCGTCGCCGAAGTCTGGCGACTCCAGGTCGGCAAGATACCGCTCTACCTCCTCGACACCGACGTTGAGCCGAACATCCCAAGCGACCGCGAACTCTCGGGCCGGCTGTACGGCGGCGATTCGGAGATGCGCATCGCCCAGGAGGTCATCCTCGGTATCGGCGGCGTCCGGGCGCTGAAGGCGATGGGGCTGTCGCCTTCCGCCTGCCATATGAACGAGGGGCATTCCGCGCTCCTCGGCCTGGAACGGACGCGCATCCTGATGGAAGAAGCGGGCGCCACGTTCGCCGAAGCCCGTCTGCCCGTCTCGGCGGCGACCGCATTTACGACCCACACCGCGGTCGCCGCAGGCATCGACCTGTTCTCGCCCGACCTCGTGATGCGCTACCTAGGCGAGTATTCGGCCTCGATGGGTCTTGCCCGCGAAGAATTGCTCGGCCTCGGCCGCACCAACCCGGCCGACGAGAACGAACCGTTCTCAATGGCGATGCTGGGCCTGCGACTGAGCGGCTTTCGGAACGGAGTTTCGAAGTTGCACCGGGGCGTCTCCCAGCACCTCTGGGAAGCGGCCTGGCCGAACCTCCCGCGCGAACAGGCGCCGATCGACTCGGTCACCAACGGCGTCCACCTGCCGACGTGGGTCTCCCACGACATAGCCGACCTGTTCGACCGCTACGTGGGGCCCGCCTGGCGCGAAGACCCCGCCGCAGCCAACTGGGGCCGCATCGATGAGGTGCCGGACGAAGAGCTCTGGCGCATCCACGAACGGGAACGCGGAAAGCTCGTGGCCCGCGCGCGGAAGCAGCACGCCGAAGCACTGATGGCGCGTGGTCTGTCCGCTTCGTCAGGAAGCGCCGGCCAGGCCCTCGATGCCCGCATACTGACCGTTGGATTCGCCCGCCGCTTCGCCGGCTACAAGCGCGCGACCCTGCTCTTCCGCGACCCGGAACGGCTTGCCGCCATCGTGAATCACGCCGAGCGGCCCGTACAGTTCATCTTTGCCGGCAAAGCGCACCCGCGGGACGAACCGGCGAAGGCGCTCATCCGCGAGGTCGTGAACCTCAGCGCCCGGCCCGAATTCCGCGACCGGCTCGTCCTCCTCGAGGACTACGACATGGAGATCGCGCGGGCGCTCGTCCAGGGCTGCGACCTCTGGCTGAACACGCCGCTGCGCCCGCTTGAAGCCAGCGGCACCAGTGGGATGAAGGCGTTCGCGAACGGGGCGCTCAATATGAGCGTTCGCGACGGCTGGTGGTGGGAAGCGTACAAGCCCGGGCTCGGCTGGGCCGTTGGACGCTCCCGGGTAGATGACGACCCCGAAGCGCAGGACGCCTTCGACTCGAACTCCATCTACGACCTTTTCGAGAACGAGGTAACCGAGGCCTTCTACGGCCGCGATGGCGACGGCATCCCTCGCGAGTGGCTCCGGCGCGTGAAAGCTTCGATCCAGGCATTCGGGCCGGTGTTCAACACCAACCGGATGGTGGGCGAATACGCCGCGCGAGCCTACGCGCCGGCTGTAGGTTCATGGCACGCCCTCACGGCCGGGAACCTCCGGCGTGCACGGACCCTCGCCGCCGATCTCGGCGACATCCGTGAGCGCTGGGATGCCGTGAAGGTCACCGGCGTCACACACGCGCTCACCGCCGGCGTGGCCGAAGTGACCGCGACGCTTGAATCTGACGGCCTCCCGGTCGAGAGCCTCCGCGTGGACTTGATTTTCGGCAGCGTGAACGAAGCCGGCGACCTGCGAGCGCAGGGTGAGGTTCGCCTCGTCCCGGTTTCGACCGGCCCCGGGGGAGTCGTCACGCTCCATGGTTCCGCGCGGTTCCAGGGCAGCGGCCGCCTCGGATACACGATCCGCGTGCTGCCCCAACCTGAGGGCCTGCACGATCCGTTTGCGCCCGGTTTGGCACACTGGGCATAGGAGGCCCTGACCTATGGCGGGAACCGCAACCTTCGTCCTTCACACGCACCTGCCCTACTGCCGACTGGCTGGCCGCTGGCCGCACGGAGAAGAATGGATCCACGAGGCTCTACTCGAGTGCTACCTCCCGCTCCTCAACGGCTTCCGGGCGCTCAGCCGCGAAACCGCGAAGCCCCTCGGCGTGACTATCAACATCACGCCGATCCTTGCCGAGCAACTCGGTGACCCGCTGGTCAAGCAGCATTTCAACGAGTACCTCGGCGAGCGGCTGCGGCGCGCAAATAGCGATGTCGCACGCTTCCCGACAGGCTCGCAACTGCACCAAACCGCCCTCTTCCATACCGAGCGGTTCGAAGCCGTGCGCGACCTCTGGGAAACGCTGGGGGGTGACCTGCTCGGCGCGTTCGGCGAACTCGAAGCCTCCGGCCACCTCGAAATTGCCACCTGCGCAGCGACCCACGGTTACCTGCCATTGCTCGAAGACGATGCGGCCGTGCGCTTCCAGGTCGAAACCGGCGTGCGCACGCACGAGCGCAACTTCGGCCGGCCACCGCGCTCGTTCTGGCTGCCGGAATGCGCCTACAAGCCCGGCATCGAACGCTTCCTCGAAGCGGCGGGCATCAAGGTCTTCTTCGTCGAAACCCACCTGGTTACCGGTGGGACGGCGCGCGGCAAGGCGCTCGGCGGCATGGTGGGCCCCTACCCGCCGCTCAGCGCGAGCGACCGTCGTCCAGCCGACGCCGGCCCGCACCGGGGAACAACGTTCCGTCCGTACTGGGCGGGTGATTCCCGGGTCGCGGTGATGGCACGGAACGAACAAACCGGCCTCCAGGTCTGGTCGGCGGCCCACGGCTATCCCGGGGATGGCGCCTACCGCGAGTTCCACCGCAAAGACCCGGTCTCAGGCCTGCATTACCACCGCGTGACCGGCCCCGGCGTGGACCTCGGCGAGAAAGCCGAATACGTCCCCTCGGCGGCGGCGGCGAAGGCGCAGGAACACGCTGCCCACTTCGCTTCCCTGCTCAAGCGCGAGCTCTACCTGTACGAAAGCGGCGCCGGCGAGCACGGTAACCTCATGGCTTCGTACGATACCGAGCTGTATGGGCACTGGTGGCTCGAAGGGGTGCAGTGGCTCACGCACGTGCTTCGGACACTCTCCCGGGATCCGGACGTGGCGCTCACGACGGCGGACAGCGTCATCGCCAGCGACCCGCCGGTGGCCTCGATTGAACTCCCGGAAGGCTCCTGGGGCGCCGGCGGCGACCACCGCACATGGCTAAACGATCAGACCGCGTGGACCTGGCCCGAGATTCGGCGCCGCCAGCAGCGCGCCCACCAGTTGCTGGCCACGAACTCCGAATTGAGCCGCCAACTCGCCCGCGAGCTGCTCCTCCTCCAGTCATCCGACTGGCAGTTCCTGATGACGACCAGGCAGGCGAACGAGTACGCCATCGAGCGCTTCAACAGCCACTGCGCGCGCTTCGACGCCATCGCAGGTGCTATTGAAGGCGGGTCAGCCGGGTTCGCCTCCGAACTGGCGCAACTCGAGCACCTCGACAACCCGTTCGCGGACATCAATCCTTCGCTGTTCGCTGCACCCGCCGAGGGGGTGCTCAGCCCGTGACGCACTGGGCGCAACTTTTGCACTTCTACCAGCCGCCGACCCAGACGCATGAGGTGCTCGTGCGTGTCGCGAACGAGTCGTACCGCCCGCTCCTGAAGGTCCTCGGACGTCATCCGAATGCCCGCGTCGCGGTGAATATCCAGGGCGTACTCACGGAACTGCTGCTGGAGCACGGCCAGGGCGACATCGTGGACAGCCTTGCCCACCTTGCGAACCGTGGCATCGTCGAGTTCGTCGGGAGCGGGAAGTACCACCCGATCCTGCCGCTCATCCCGCGCGAGCGACGGCAGCAGTCCATCCGCGACAACGACGCTACGAACGGCGCGGCTTTCGGGGCCGCCTGGCAGCCGCGCGGCTTCTTCCCACCCGAGATGTGCTTCAGTCCCGAGATTGCGCCGGACATCGCGGCAAGCGGTCACGAATGGCTGATCGTGAGTGGCGTGAGCTGCCCAGGACCGTGGCCAACGAACCGGGTTCACCGCATCGAAGGAACTCCCGGTCTGGCCGTCCTCTTCCGCGACGATGTGCGGAGCAACAAGATCTCGTTCCGTGAGACCAGTCCCGATGCGTTCATCCACGACCTGCAGGAGGTTGGCGGCAACGAGGACGCCTACGTGGTGACCGCAATGGATGCCGAGACCTTCGGGCACCACATCGCCGGCTGGGAGACCGAGTTCCTCGACGCCACGCTGGGCCTGCTGTCGCACCAGGGCCGCCGGGGAGCGCACCGCGTGCAGATGGCTTTCCCGAGCACGGTTGTCGCTGAGTACCCCACGGGCGATGTGGTGATGCCGCATTCGGCGTCGTGGAGCACGAGCGAAGCGGACCTCGCGCACGGCAACCCGTTCCCGCTGTGGAAATCGCCGGACAACGCCCTCCATGCACGCCAGTGGGAGTACGTCGACCACTGCCTCGCGCTAACGCGTACAGCCTGCCTGCATGCCTCAGACGGCGAAGCCCGCACCTATGCGCTGATCGCGAGCGAACGCCTGGAGCCAGCCCTGCACAGCTGCCAGTTCTGGTGGGCCAGCCGGCGGCCGATGTGGGACTTTACGATGGTGCACAGGGGGTTGCTGCTGTTGAGCGAAGTCGTCCTGAACGCCGCCCATTCCATCGCGGTGGGCGAAGCGCCCGAGTCCGTGAAACACGAAGCCCGCTGGCGTGCCGCCGCAGCCAACGAACTCCGGCTCGCCATCGAACACGAGCTTGTGGAGAGCCGTCGGCCATGAAGATCCTCTTCGCGTCGGCCGAAGTGGACCCGTTCTCGAAGGTCGGCGGACTCGCCGACGTAGCGGCTGCGCTCCCCCAGCGCCTGCTCGAAATTGGTCATGACATCCGAGTGGTTTCCCCGGCGCACCGGAAGTCGATGCCGGCCCACGCAGCCAGCGAGGTCCATCGCTCCTACGTCGTGCCGCTCCCGGGGAAGGACCGCGAGGTCGACATTGCCACCGTGGGCGGAGCGGGCGGTGTGCCCGTCGACCTCGTCGCTGAGAGCCACTACTTCGACCGCCCGGGCGTCTATGGCGAAGCCGACGACCTGCTTCGCTACCAATTCTTCTGCCGCGCCGTCATCGAGATGCTCAAGCACGATGACTGGATCCCGGACATCATCCATATCAACGACTGGCACACGGCGCCGCTGGCCTTCGCCCTGCGCAACCTCTCGTGGAATCATCCCCGGCTGCGCGGCGTCGCCTCGGTCTTCACCATCCACAACCTCCGCTACCGCGGGCCGGATGAACTGAACGACTTCCTGGCCCAGGCCATCTACTACAGCGACATCGTCACAACGGTGAGCCCGACCTACGCCCGCGAGATCCTCACTCACGAATACGGCGAAGGCCTCGAATCGCTGCTCTCTCTGCGCGGCGACGCGTTGCGCGGCATCCTCAACGGCCTCGACAGCGATCTCTTCAATCCGCGCACCGACCCGCACGTCATGGAGCAGTACGACCTCGCCTCGCTCGAACTGCGCGACGTGAACCGCGCGGCGCTCCGGGCCGAACTGAAGCTCCCGGACCTCGACGGGCCTGTCCTTGCGATGGTCACCCGCCTGACGGAACAGAAGGGCATCGACCTCGTCCTCCGTGCGCTGCCGGAGATCATCGCCGCCCACGGACAACTCGTAGTCCTCGGCGATGGCGATCGCTGGTTGAAGGAGGAACTGGAGCGGCTCGAGGATGAGCACCGCAGCCACGTCCGGCTGGTGGCGCGCTTCGATGAAGGCCTCGCCCAGCGCATCTACGCGGGCTGCGACATCTTCCTGATGCCCTCGCGGTACGAGCCGTGCGGGCTCGGACAGCTCATCGCCATGCGCTACGGCGCCGTCCCCATCGGGCGCCGCACCGGCGGCCTCGCCGACACCATCCTCGACCTCGACGAGCACCCGGAAACAGGCACCGGCTTCCTCTTCGACCAGTTCAGCACGGTGGACTTCGCCGCCGCCTTCGAGCGTTCGGTTCGCGCCTTCCGTGACGAACCAACCTGGCTGCGGCTGCAGCAGAACGGGATGAGCCGCGACTACTCGTGGCGGGCCAGCGCCAACCAGTACGTCGACTCCTACATCGCCGCCCTTCGCGCCCGCGGCATCGTGCCGCTCGAATGAGCGCTGCTATGCTGGCCACTCGGTGAACACCATCCACATCGTCGGCCTCGGTCCGGGCGACCCGCGCCAGGTCACACTGGAAACGCGCGAATTGCTCGCCAGCGGCATCCCGGTCCTGTTGCGCACACGCCACCACCCATCGGCCGAAGTGCTGGCGCCCGGCGCGCCAAACTGCGACGACCTCTACCGTAGCGGCGCCGACTTCGACTCTGTTTACGCCGCGGTAGCCGAACGGGCCTGCACGATGGCCGCGGCCAGCGACCTGATCTTCGCCGTGCCGGGGCACCCACTCTTCGCCGAGCGCGCGGTCTCACTGATTCTCGATCGAGCCGCGGAGGCTGGCCTCGCTGCGCGCGTCTACCCGGCAGTGAGCTTCGTCGATGTCGCGGCCGCCGCGCTCAGGTTCGATTTCGCGACCGTCCAGGTGTGCGATGCGACCGCCTTCCGCTTCGATCCCCGCCGTCCGGCCCTGGTCCACCAGGTGTACGACCGCGACACGGTGACCGCGTTGAAGCTGGCCCTGCTCGACGTCCTCCCGGCTGCACACGAAGTAACGCTGCTGAGCGGCCTCGGCACGCCGGAAGAGCGCATCGTTCGCCTGCCTCTCGAGACGCTGGACCACCGGCCGTTCGGTTACCTCGACACGCTCTACGTCCCGGCGATCGACGCGCTCGACGACCTGCGGCGGATGGACGGACTTGTTGACGTGGTTGCGCGGCTGCATGCACCAGACGGCTGCCCATGGGACCGCGAGCAGACCCACGAGTCGCTGCGGCCGCACCTGCTCGAAGAATCGTACGAGGCCCTGGAAGCCATCGACCGCGACGACCCGACGGCCCTCACCGAGGAACTCGGCGACGTGCTCCTCCAGGTCCTGATGCACGCAGAGGTCGGCGCCCGGAACGAGACGTTCGTGCTCGCCGACGTGGTCGAGCACATTGCGCGCAAACTCATCAGCCGCCACCCGCACGTCTTCGGCGAGGGTTCAGCCTCGACGGCGGAAGAGGTCTACCAGAACTGGGAGCAGCTCAAGAAGAAGGAGAAGCCGCGCGACTCCATCCTCGACGGGGTCCCGCAGTCCCTCCCGGCGCTCGCGGCATCGCAATCGATCCAGGGGCGCGCGCGGCGTGTCGGTTTCGATTGGCCCGACATCGAAGGCCCACTCGACAAGCTCCGCGAGGAAATCGCCGAGTTCGCCCATGCGGACGGAGCGTCCGAACGTGCCGACGAGTTCGGCGACATCCTGTTCGTCCTCGTGAACATCGCGGACCACCTTGGGATCGAGGCGGAGCAAGCGCTGCGGGGCGCCAACACGAAGTTCCGGCGGCGTTTCGCGCACGTCGAGCGGTTGGCCGCGGACAGGGGACTCGACCTGCGAGACCTCGACCTCCCGGCGCTCGACGCACTCTGGGATGAAGCGAAAGCGGTTGAGCGAGTCGGGTTGTGAGGCGGTTCGCTGCCGGGTAGGCTGTCTGTTGCAAGCAGCAACTTACCCAAGGAGTCACCGTGCCTTCTTCCACTGAATCAGTCATCACGCTCGAACGCTTCACGAAGGGCAAGTCGTTCCAGCAGTACCTCGATAGCGGCATCCGGAACAAGGACCTCTTCGAAAACAACTACAACGGTCTCACCATTTCCGAGGCCCAGGCGAAGGCGCTCAAGGCGCTCGTTGCCCTGCCGAACGGCCCGCGCCGCGTCGTCGTCATCGGTGAGGACTGGTGCCCGGACGTCTACCGCGGCACGGGCGTCGCCCAGAAGATGGCCGAGGCGATGGGGATCGAGTTCCGCTTCTTCGAACGGGACCAGAACAAGGACATGATCGCCGAGTACCTCAAGGGCGGCGAGTTCGAGTCGATCCCGGTCTTCGTCTTTTATGACAAGGATCAGAAGGAGATCGTTCACTTCATCGAGCGTCCGCAGCTCGCCAACGAGCAGATTCACGTCACCCGGGACGTCATCGGCGATGTAAGCCCGGCTGCCATCGCTGCCCGCCTCGGCCACGAACCGTCCGAGGAAGAGCTTGCCGCCGAGCGCGCGAAGAGCCGCGAACGGTACCTCACATGGCAGCGCGAGAGCGCCGAATGGGCCAACTGGCGCGTCGCAACCGTCGATGAACTGATCTCGCTGATGCAGGCGAAGCTCAGCTAGCGGCTCACGCCCTTTCGAACCTGAGGGCCCCGTGCGTTAGCCGGGGCCTTTTTGCTTGCATCGGCCGTTCCGGAACCCCAGACTCCCGCCGTGCGCATCACCCCGAGCCAACCACGCCCGGCCTGGCTCCAGGCAGCCGTGACCTTGCTCGCGCTCGTGCTGCTCATCGCGGTGTACGTGGCGGTGATGCACGGACTCGTCGACTTCTCGAAGGTGGATGGGAAGCATGAGGCCAGCAAGCGGGACCTGGTGTACGTGTACATCCACGTGGGGCTGTTGCTCACTGCGGGGGCCATCGGCTTCGTCGCGGGAAAGTGGTTCAGCGGACTGGGCTTCGCCTTTGCGGTGCTGTTCCTCATTATGACGATGCTCCTGACCACGGCAATCCAGCTTTCGAGCTACGAAATGGCCTGCCGCGGCCACAACGACCTGGTCCGCCACTGGCAGTGCTGAGCGCCGGTGGCAGCGGCTCAGTCGAGGAGCTTCAACAGGTCGTCGAGGGCCGCAATCACTCCCAGGGGGTTCGAGTCCGCCGGGTCTTCTTGCCGGAACTCGTGCGTGAGGACCGAACGCATGCCGAGCGCCTGCGGACCGCGCACATCCTCCCGCACGCGATCGCCAACGAAGAGCACATCCTTGGGAGCGACACCCAACTGCTCGAGCGCGGCGCGATAGATGGCCGGGTTCGGCTTGCGTACGCGCTGCTCGACCGAGAACACGGCGGCCTCCGCGTGGTGGAGCAATTCGAACTCCCGGAGGCGGCGCCTCATCACCGCCGGCGCGGTCAGCGTGTTCGAGACAAATCCGATGGGCAGGCCAGCATCCCGGATGGCGCCCAGCACCGCCGAACGGTCGCGCGCCTCCCAGCGGGCGACGTCAGCCTCGCCCAGCAGGTGGTTGAGATGTTCCGCAGCCCTCGCAGCGAAGTCGCCGGACCCGAGGAACGGCCGGACCAGGTCCGCGATGGACGGCTCGTCGAGCTGCCCCGCCGCGTAGCCAGCCATCAGGCGCTCGCGGAGCGACTCGAGTGTGCGGAGTGCTTCGGTCTCTGCGTCTTCCAGGCCCTCCGCCGCGAGGAATGCCGCGAACGCATCCGTCACGTCAGGCATGGGCTTCAGCCGGAAGAGCGTGTCACCGAGGTCGAACAGGACCGCCTTCATCACGCGAACCCCCATGGGCGAATGCGGGATGGAGCGATGCGCAGCATCACGCGCTCCGCCCCGGCAATGCGCTGCTCCATCTCTTCTGGCAGCGTGGGGCCGAGGTATCGTTCGGCGATCGCCCGCATCGACCGGCGAGCGGGGTCTTCGATGACCTCTGCGATTCCTTCGATGGCTACTCCTCGGTACGGGCGTTCCCGGGTGTCGACGATGAAGGAGACGCGCGCATCGTTCCGGGCGTTGCGCGCCTTCGGCCGGGAAGCCGGAGTGGAGATGATGATGGCATCGCCTTCAAGCGCGAACCAAACCGCCGACGTCCGAGGCGCCCCATCGGGCTTGAGCGTCGAGAGGACGCCGGGCCACCTCGCGCCAGTCAGGAATTCGCGGATCTCCGGGGTCATCTCGCGCAGCACAGGCAATTCTGGCACGGCTCTAGAGCGGAGTCATGGCAGGGATGCGCAGAGTCGGGTTTCATAGGGGGATGACACAACGGCCTTCCCCCGCTGAATACGTGCCTTACTTCGCGACCTACGTGGACGACGCCGAGGATGACCCGGGCAGTCAACTCACGATCCAGGCCGGCGAAATCGCTGCCTTCGGACAGGTTGATGAGGCCGCCGCTGCTGCCCGCCCGGCGCCCGGCGAGTGGTCGCTCAAAGAGGTGCTCGTCCACCTCAGCGACTTCGAGCGGATGTTCACCTACCGCGCGCTCCGCTTCTCGCGAGGCGATGCCACACCTGTGGAGGCCTTCGAACAGGATCCGTATGTCGCCGCCTCGGAGGCGAACGAAAGGCCGCTCGAGAGCATCATCGGCGAACTCCTGGCGTTGCGGGCTGCCACGATTCTCTTCTTCGAGTCCCTGTCCGAGGCGATGCTCTCCCGGGGCGGGATGGCGGGCGGGAACCCTGTGACGGTGCGCGCGCTGTGGTTCATCATCGCCGGGCACTGCGAAGGGCACCTCCGAGACCTCCGCGCCCGCTTCGGCGAGGTCTGACTCAACTGCTTGTGTTTGTAGTCACAATCGCCACTTGTTAGACTCCCCGCATGGCATACGGCAGCGGCATCGCGAAGGGCATGAGCCTCACCCTCAAGAGCATGTTCCGTCCGGTGGCGACGGTGGAGTACCCGGACGAGGTTCGTCCCATCCCGGTGTACGCCCGCACGAATCTGCTCTGGTTCGAAGAGCGGTGCACCGGCTGCTCCACCTGCGCCCAGGCCTGTCCCGACGGCTGCATCCTCGTCGCCACCAGCCAGGATGCCGAAGGCCGCCGCAATGTCGACCGCTACGAGATCGACTTCCGCATCTGCATGTATTGCGGCCTCTGCACTGAGGCGTGCCCCTACGAGGCGATCCAGCCCGGCGGCCCGATGGACGACGCTGTCTACCGGTTCGACGAGATGTACCGCGACAAGCATGCCCTGACGCGTGTTTCGCAGAAGTTCCTCCAGGGCAACGCGAACACCTACCCGAACGGGATGAAGGCGCCCGGCCCCGAGGCCGACTTCCACCGGCTCTAGGCCGGCCCGCGCTTCCTCAACCTCCAAATTGATGACAGTTCTTCGGGCGCGCCATCTGCGGCGTCCCGTGTCATTCGTGTTCCAAATCACAATCCGCTAGACTTCCTCCCGAACAACTTCGCCGCTGAGCACCGTTTCGCTGTGCCCCGGGGCGTTCGCTGCAGGTAGCTATGGCAACACTCACCGTCGACGGCAAGGTCATCGAAGCCCCCGCGGGCGCACCGCTCGTAGAGGTCCTCAAGAACAACGGCTTCTATGTCTCCAGCCTCTGCTATATCGACGGCCTCAAACCCTACGCCGGCTGCCGCTCGTGCCTCGTCGACATCGAGGGCCCTCCGGGCCTCCAGCTCTCCTGCACCTCCGTCGTCCAGGACAACATGGTCGTTCGAACGGACACCGACGAGATCAAGGAGGGCCGGAAGGCTGTCATCTCCCTGATCCTGGCGAACCACCCGGATCGCTGTCTCACCTGCCATCGCCGCGAACACTGCCACCCGGGCGACGTCTGCCTGCGCGACGACATCGTGACGCACCGCTGCCTGACCTGTTCGAAGAACTACCGCTGCGAACTCCAGGCCACCTGCGAAATGGTCGGCATGTCGGGCTACGAACCATGGGTCGGCGAAGAACGCTCCTGGTACCAGACGCCTCACCCACCGGCCGACCGCGCGAACCCGTTCATGGAGTTCGACCCGCAGATGTGCATCCTCTGCACACGCTGCGTCCGCGCCTGCGATGAAAAGCGGCACACCGGCGCTCTCACCCTCTCCGGCCGCGGCTGGGACTCCCAGATCGCCTTCGGAGCAGGCGGCCCGATCCACGAGAGCAATTGCGACTTCTCGGGGGCCTGCATCGACGTCTGCCCGACAGCGACGCTGATGGAGCACCCGAACAAGTGGGTGGCCAAGCCGGACACCTGGACCACGACCACCTGCGACAGCTGCGCAATCGGTTGCAGCATCCGCATCGGCTCGGTCGAAGGGCGTGGCAACATCGTCCGCCCGGGCGACGGCAACCCCGTCAACGGCGACCAGATCTGCATCCGCGGCCGCTACCACTACGACTCGCTGAAGCCGCGCGAACGCCTCGGCAAGCACCTCATCCGCCGCGGCAACATCCAGGCGCCGGCGTCCCTCGCCGATGCGGCCGCCGAAGCAGCCCGCGCGCTGAAGGCGGCGGCTGCGACCGGAAAGGTCGGCGTGCTCGTCGGCGGGAACGTCACGAACGAAGAGGCGCTGCTCGCCTCGCGCATCGCGACCTCGCTGAAGGCAACCGCGGATAGCTCGCTCGGCCCGGTTACACGGGCATGGAAGTCAGCCCTCGAAGCCCGCTTCGGGACCTGGCGGATGGCCGCCGACATGACCCGCATCGCCCATAGCAAGGCCATCGTCGTCGTCCATGACGACCTTGAAGAGAGCCACAACGTCGCCAGCGTCCGGATCAAGGACTCGGTTGTCCGGGATGGTGCGAAGCTCATCGTCATCGGCCCGCTGCGCAGCGAACTTGTCGACTTCGCGAGCCTCTGGGTTCGCTGCGACGCCGGCCAGGAGGGCGCAACAGCGGCCGCCATCGCCGATGCTGTGGCCGGCAAGCCCGCCGCCAGCGACGACATCGCCGCCGCCGCAGCCATCCTCAATGAAGCTCCAAAGGACCAGGCGCTCGTCATCTGCGCTCCCAACCCGGTGAGCGCACAGGCCGCGGCCGCGATGGCAGGCGGCGCGGCGAACCTCGCCATCGCCCTCTTCGGCGCCGAAGCCAGCAACAACCTGGTCGTCCTCCCGCAGGAAGTGAACGTCCACGGCCTGCTCGATCTCGGTGTCGCCGCGGCCGGTGGACCCAACCCGCTGGAAGGGCTCTCGGCAGTTCTCCTCGTTCGCGACGACCCGACGATGCGTCTCGCGGGCGCCGAGGCGGCCCTCAATGGTATGACCGTTATCGCCGTCGACAACGTCCTCAGCGGCGCAGCGAAAAACGCCGCTGTCGTCCTCGCCGAAGGGCGCGCTTACACCAGCACCGGCACCTACACCCAGGGCGACCACCGCATTCAGAAGGTCTCGGCGGCAGTCCGGCCAGAAGGCGATTCGGTTCCGCTGTTCGAGGCCCTGACAGCGCTCGGTTCTGCCCTCGGCGTCGAACTGCCGGCCACGCCGGACGCGGCTCTCGGCGAGATTTCGAAGATCGACGCCGCCTACCAGCCCGCCTGGGACCTCATCATCGGCGAGGGTGTGCGGCGCGCCGTCCCGGTGTCCTCCAGGGCTTCCGCGCAGCCGGTCGAAGCCGTCGCCACTGGCGCCGGTGCGAAGGTCATCACCTCGCGCGACCTCTACACCGCGCTTGACGCCGCGGCACTGAGGCATCCCGAGGCGGAGAAACTGCACCGCTACGACCGCATCCAGCTCAGCGAAACCGACGGTGCGAGCCTCGGCGTTACCAGCGGCGATGAAGTGACCATCAGCGCGGAAGGCGGCACGATTACGGCCCGCGCGACCGTGACCGACCGCATCCCGGCCGGACACGTCTACCTTTCCAGCCTGGCCCAGGGCGGCGCCGTTAGCCGGTTCTATGGCAACGGCCACATCCCCGGTGTCACCATCACGCCGGCGGGTGGTTCGCGGCCGGCAGCAGCGGCGCCTGCCCCTGCCCCGGTCGCGGCCTTTACAGCCCCGGCCGAAGCTGCGGCGCCGGCACCGGCATCCGGGCGCGTCCCGGTCGAGGCCGTCGCAGGCGTCGATGATGCCGCGAAGACGACACTGAACGGCGCGGGTATCACGTGGCTCGACGAATACCTCGCGGCGGCCGGCCCGGCGGAGTCACGCAAGGCGCTCGCAGCCCAGACCGGCATCGATGCCCGGCAACTGCTGGAGTGGGCAAACCGCGCCGACCTGATGCGGCTCGACGGTGTCAGCGCGGCACTGGCCGATCTCCTTGAGAACGCCGGCGTCGACACGGTGCGCGAACTCGCCCAGCGGAACGCCGCGAACCTGGCCCAGAAGCTGCAGGAAGCAGCCGGCGGCGCGGCGCCTTCGGAAGCGACCATCACGGCCTGGATCGCCCAGGCGAAGACGCTGGCCCCGGCGGTGACGCACTAGGCCGGACCCCCCTCACCCTCGCAACAAGCAGAAAGCCCACCGGGCCAGCGGTGGGCTTTCATGTCTCTTGGTGTCTGACTGGAGAATTCAGACGCGAGCAGGAAAGAGTGGGTGAGCGCCACGAAAGGGGAGCTTTTCATGGCGCCACCAGGACGGGAGCGGCTCCAGCGGAGCCTGATGGGCGCGTTTGTGAGAACGAGATGGCCCTGTCGCTTACCGCTGGCAGGACTCGGGACGCCCTGCTGCGGGTGAAGGTGGGGGAGAGCGAGAGAGCCATCTCCTTCCCTACAAGCTCTATCCTGCCAGCCACGTGTGAACCCTGAATATGGCCTCTGTAAAAGCCATGCAAAATCGTTAGGCTCAGTGAAGATGTTCGTGGATCGTCCGGCGAGCTGGGGCCGCTGCCGGCACTGAGAAACTCGTTCACGCCTGCTACACTGCGCTTGGACCGACCGGGCCACGGCGAGTGCACGAATGGGCCTCCCCGGAACGTTAGCCGTCCGTTCACTATCCGCCGAGCACGATGCAGGGCCATGCGCCTGGGCTCACGACCAAGAGGGAAACAGACCATGACAGCTACCCAGACACTGGCCGAAACGCCCGCTGCTGAGACCGAGCACTTCGACGTCCTGATCGTCGGCGCCGGGATTTCGGGCATCGGAGCGGCCTATCACCTGACCCACCAGCGGCCGGGAACGTCCTTTGTCATCCTCGATGCCCTCGACCACTTCGGCGGGACCTGGTGGACCCACAAGTACCCGGGAGTTCGCTCCGATAGCGACCTCTACACGTTCGGCTACCGCTTTAAGCCCTGGGTGGGCGCACCGATCGCCACCGCGGGGGAGATCCTTCGCTACATGGACGAGGTCATCGAAGAGAACGATCTCGCGAAGTACATCCGCTACAGCCACAAGGTGCTCACCGCGAAGTGGTCAACGGAAACCAGCCGCTGGACGATCGAAGCGAACGACACGAAGGCGGGCGTTACCCGGCGGTTCACCGCGAATTTCCTCTGGATGTGCCAGGGCTACTACCGCCACGAGCAGGGGTACACCCCGGAGTGGCCCGGCATGGACCAGTACCAGGGCCAGATCATCCATCCCCAGACGTGGCCCAAAGACCTCGACCTCAAGGGCAAGAAGGTCATCTGCATCGGCTCCGGCGCGACCACCGCTACCGTCGTCCCGGCCATCGCTGGCGAGTGTGAGCACGTCACCGTCCTGCAGCGGTCGCCCACCTACTTCATCCCCGGCCGGAATCAGAACGAACTCGCCGACATCCTCCGCGAAATCGACATCCCGGAGGAGTGGATCCACGAAATCGTCCGGCGGAAGATCCTGCACGACCAGGCCGTGTTCACGCAGCGCTCGTTCGATGAACCCGAGACCGTGAAGAACGAACTCCTGACCGGCGTCCGCGCCTACCTCGGCCCGGACTACGACGTGGACAAGCACTTCACCCCGAGCTACCGGCCGTGGCGTCAGCGTATTGCCTTCGTCCCCGATGGCGACATTTTCCGCGGCATCCGGGCGGGCAAGGCCTCGGTAGTCACCGATGAAATCGATACCTTCACTCCGCGCGGTATCCGCACGAAATCGGGTGAAGAACTCGAAGCAGACATCATCATCACCGCCACCGGGTTCAACATGAACGCCCTCGGTGACATTGCCTTTGAAATCGATGGCAAGCCACTCGCCTTCCACGACACGGTGACCTACCGCGGCATGATGTTCACCGGTATCCCGAACCTGCTCTGGGTGTTCGGCTACTTCCGCGCGAGTTGGACACTTCGCGCCGACCTGATGGCTGACTTCGTCTGCAGGCTCCTCGCCCACATGGAGAAGAAGGGCGTCAGCAAGGTGGAAATCGTCATCCCGGAAGCCGACAAGGACATGAAGCTCCTCCCCTGGATCGACCCGGAGAACTTCAACCCCGGGTACCTCATGCGGGCGATGGACATCCTGCCGATGCGCGGCGAAAAGCACGAGTGGCAGCACACGCAGGACTACTGGCGCGAAAAGGACGAAATCCCGGCGATCGACCTCGATGGGCCCGAGTTCCAGTACTCCTGAACGGGTCTCCCCCGGCCACCCGGCAGTAACGATGACAGCCCCGCCGCAAGCGGGGCTGTTGCGTTCGCACGGGCTCGCCCGCGCGCCATCCAGCCGCCCGATGCAGGGACGGGGAAGTTTGCATAGATGGGCCCCATATAGTTGCTTGCCAAGTAATCAGGCGCCGGGTTATCCTGCCGCGCGGTGAACGAACGCTTGCTGCTTCCCGGCGAATACGCCGTCCTCGGCCTGCTGTCCCTGCGGCCAATGCACGGCTACGACATGCTCTGCTTCCTCGCCGAAGAGGGTCTCGATGCGGTCTGCCCGGTCGAGCAGAGCACGCTCTACACCTACCTCCGGAACGTCGAAGCGCGTGGACTCGTGAGTTGGACCGAAGCGCGCGTTGGGAACCGCCCACCGCGAAAGACCTACGCGCTCACCCCCACCGGTGAGGCCCTTATTGCGGCGTGGCTGCGCCGCCCCGTCGAACGCATGCGCGAAGTCCGGCTCGAATTCCTCCTCAAGCTGTTCTTCCTCGACCTCACCGACCGCCCGGCGATGAAGCAGTTGCTGGATGAGCAGATTGACGTCTGCCGCGAATACCTCGCCCACGTGAAGGCGGGGCCACAGGAGTCGCCGTTCCAGCGGCTCGTCGCTCTTTCGAAGACATCAGCTGCCGAGGCCACCCTCGGCTGGCTCGAGTCCCACGCACAAGACCTCAAACGGGAGAACTAGCTTGCGACTGTCCCACGGGAGACGCCTCTTCCTCGTCACGATTGCCGCCGTGATAACCATCCTCACCGCCCTCGCCGCGGTGGCCTGCGGCTCAAGTGACTCGGATAATGAGACCCCGACTGCCGCAGCCTCAGCAACGACCGCCCCGGCAACGGCAGCGGCTTCACCAACCACCGCCCCCGTGAAGGGCGAGATTATCGTCTTTGCTGCCTCCTCGTTAACGGACGCCTTTAAGGAGGCGGCCACGCAGTTCCAGGCGAAGAACCCCGAGGCCAAGGTCACCTTCAACTTCGCCGCAAGCTCGGCCCTCGCAACGCAGATCAACGAGGGCGCGCCCGCAGACGTGTTCGCCAGCGCCGACGCCGCCCAGATGGCTAAGGTCACCGAAAAGGGCAACGCCTCAGCCCCCGCCGACTTCGTCACCAACCGGCCGACGGTGATTGTGCCCGCAAGCGGTTCGCCGGTGACCACGTTCGCCGACCTCGCGAAGCCAGGTGTCCGGCTCGTCCTGGCCGCGCCCGAGGTCCCGATCGGCAAGTACGCGCGTGAGGTGCTGACGAAGGCATCCCAGCCTTCGACCGGTGTCTCCGCCGACTTCTCGGCGAAGGTTCTCGACAACCTGAAGAGCAACGAAGCGAACGTGCGCGCTGTCCTCTCCAAGGTCCAACTCGGTGAAGCTGACGCCGGTATCGTCTACACCACCGACGCCGCGGTCGCCGCCAAAAACGTACGCCTGATCGAGATTCCTGCCGCCTTCAACGTCGTCGCCCGCTACCCGATGGCGACGATTAAGGCCTCGAAGAACGCAACTGGCGCGGAGGCGTGGGTCGCCTTCATCGCCAGCGCCGAAGGCCAGGCCATCATGGCGAAATATGGCTTCGGCAAGCCTTGATGCGAAAATAGCCCGTGCTCAGCACTGACCGGGCTACATCAGTCACCATCCTCGTCCTCGGCCTGGCGTTCGGCGTGTTCTTCCTGCTGCCGTTCGCCGGGTTGCTGGACAGGGCCATCAATGAACCGCGCACCTGGGAGCTCCTCCGGACGACCCAGGTCCGGCAGGCCCTGATCCTTTCACTCTGGACGTCCACGGTTACGGTCACCCTCGCGATCGTCTTTGGGACGCCCATTGCCTACGCACTCGCGCGGGTGCGATTCCCCGGCGTGTCTGTCGTGGATGCCCTCATCGACCTGCCGATCGTGCTGCCGCCAACCGTGGCCGGCGTGGCGCTGCTGACCGCCTTCGGCCGCCGGGGCCTGCTCGGGGAACCGATCGAGGAATGGACGGGCTTCACCTTCGGCTTTCGAACGACCGCAGTGATCATGGCTCAACTGCTCGTCGCGGCGCCGTTTTACATCCGGGCGGCGAAGAGCGGCTTCGAAGCCGTCGATGTCCAGGTCGAACGCGTTGCCTACACGCTCGGCGCATCAAGGGTACGGACGTTCTTCCGGATCACCGCTCCCCAGGCGCGGCCAGCCCTCGCTGCGGGAATCGTCCTCTGCTGGGCCCGGTCTATGGGCGAACTCGGCGCGACGCTCATCTTCGCCGGCAACTTCGAAGGCAAGACCCAGACCATGCCGCTGGCCGTCATCAGCGCGTTCGAAGGCTCGGCGCTCGGACTCGCCGGCGCAATTGCGCTTTCGCTCATCCTGTTGGGAGTCGCCCTAGCAGTCCTCGTAGGCTTCCGGCTGGCGACCTCGCGGGCAGCCGCGCGATGAGCCTCGAGTTCCGCGCCCGCCGCCAACTCGGTGCGTTCGAGTATGAGGCCGAGTTCGCCGCGAACGATGAGATCCTCGTGCTCTTCGGGCACTCCGGTGCAGGCAAGAGCCTGACGCTCCAGTTCACGGCCGGTCTGCTGCATCCGAGTGCCGGCCGGATCGCCCTCGACGGTCACCTCCTGTTCGACTCGGACGCGAAAGTGAACGTGCCGCCGCAGCTCCGGCGGGTCGGCTACGTGGTCCAGGAGTTGGCCCTCTTCGAGCACCTGAGCGTCGCCGACAACATCGCCTTCGGGCTGCCGAAGGGAGCGGACCGCGTGCGCAGGGTGGCCGAACTGCTTTCCCTGCTCGACCTTACCGGGTTCGAAAAGCGAAAGCCACGCACGCTCTCCGGCGGACAGCGCCAGCGGGTCGCACTGGCCCGCGCCATCGCCCGCGAGGCCCCGTTGCTCCTGCTGGATGAGCCGTTCAGCGCACTCGACGACTCGCTCCGTACCGCGATGCGCAAGGAACTCCTGCGGCTGCGGGCCGAACTTGGCCTGACCATCCTCTTCGTGACCCATGACCTGCGCGAGGCCCACTTCCTCGCCGACCGGGTAGCCGTCTTCGACCAGGGGAAGATCCTCCAGCTTGGCCCGCGCGAGGAGATCTTCAAGCGGCCGAACTCGCGGCGGGTCGCCCAGTTGACGGGCACGGCGAACATCTGGTCCGGAACCGTCACCGCCGCGGGCGAGGGTTTCGTCGCCGCGGAGGTCGAAGGCGCTGCGTTCCACTCGGCCTGCCGTGAACCGCTGCCGCCCGGGACTCCTGTCGACGTCATGGTGCGCGCCGAGCGCGTGAACCTGCGGCGCGAACCGAGTCCCGAGGCCAGCGCACGCAACCAGATACTCGTCGACGTGGTTTCGGAGTACGCCTACGGGTCGACGCACACGCTCCACCTCCGCCCGGTAGGGCCAGGTCCCGAGATGGAAGTGGAAATCGCCGCGCGGCCCTACGAAGTGCTCGGCATCGCGGGCCGCAAGCGTTTCACGGTCGAAATCGTCCCTGCGGACATCCACATCGTCGCGGCCGGTCAGGCGCGAGGTTCGACCCAGAACACCGGGTAGTCCGCGGCAACCGCCTCGAACTCCTCGACAGGCGCATCAACGGCCACCGGGATGTGCGGCCGCCCGCCCGGGGCCAATTCGAGATACCGCTTGAGCAGCGGCGCGCGCTCCTCGACGGCAACCTCAGTAAGGTGCACCAGCCTGCGCCGGCCGTGCTTCAAGACGACGTCGTACCCGGCCGCCTCTGCGTTTCGCACCCAGTCGACCTTCGGGCCGAGCATCGAGACGAGGTATTCGCGGCCATCCTTTTTCGCGAGGACGAGGACGGTCGACGTTGGCCGGCCGCTTTTCCTGCCCGGCACTTCAAGCGTGACCATGCCGAACGCAGGCACGCCAAGGGCGGCGAACCGTCCCATGGTCCGGTTTGTGGCCTTGCCGAACCGAGTTGGCCGGCCATCCCGGTACCACGTTTCGATGGGGAGGCGCGTCCATGCGAAGACGAACGCCCCGGCGACCACAGCCAGCAGGGCCGCCACTTTCAGGAATCGCAACATGCCGCACCCTCCGCGACTATCGTCGCGCCGAGCGGGCCGCAGGTCAGGGACCAATCGGGGTAGGGATGAGAGGCCCAATGGGCGGCGCCGGCCGGGAGGACCCTCGGGCGCTTGCGCGATGGGTGCATACTTTGACCCGTGCCGCACCTATCTGCTCTCGAAGTGTGAGCAAGAACATTCGAGGTTCGAGCAATGGGCCCGGGGAATCCGCTCCAGTACACCCGCTCCCGCGATGGGACCAGGATCGCCTGGCAGGATGTCGGTTCTGGGCCAGCCATCCTCGTCGTCCCATCCTGGCCGTCGACCCTGGCCACGCAAACCTGGCGATGGTTCGTCCAACGGGTCTGGCAAGGACGGACGGTGGTTTACGATAGGCGAGGCTTCGGCGCCTCGGACTGGGGCGTTGAACACAGCGTCGATCGTTACGTTGAGGACGTGGAGGCCGTTGCCGATGCGGCGGGCCTCGAACGCCTGGTGATCTACGCCATCGCCAACGGCAGCGCAGAGGCGGTGACGCTGGCGGCACGGAGCCAACGGGTCACCAGGATGCTGCTGGCCGAACCCGCTCTCCATCCGGAGAAGGAGCAGCACTCGGAAGAAGCCGCGCTGGTGGCCATGATCGACGGGGACTTTCGCATGTTCTGGAGCGCGATGGCCCAGTGGATCTTGGGCTGGGGATCTCCGGGACCGGTGGGTGCCCTCGTGGATCGCTATCTCGCGGCCACGAACCCGGACGACATTCGGGCGTTTCTGGCGATGCACTACAGCCAGGTCAACCTCAGGCCCCTGGCGCCGATGGTGCGGGCCGATTGCCTGATCTTCCACAACGCGGCCACGTCCCGCTCGCCGAGCGGCCCCGCGGAGGAACTCGCGCGGCTCATCCCGAACGCCCGGCTCCTCCTCGGCCGCGAACGAAAGGGTTGGGCAACTCACGGCGAGGCCGAGATGCTCAGAAACTTCCTTGGCGGGTCAAGGCTGGTCAATGAATCGGTGGACGACCACGGCCCAACGGTGTCTCACGGCATAGCTCACACCGGCCTCACCCCCCGCGAGGTCGAGATTCTCGAGGCCCTCAGAACTGGGAAGACCAACGAAGAACTCGCCGAGCAGTTCACCCTGAGCAAGGCCACGGTCGCCCGCCACCTGGCGAACATCTACGGGAAACTCGGCGTCCGGAACCGTGTCGAGGCGACCAACTGGGCGGCGCAGCAGGCGAAGCAGGGGTAGGAGTGGGGATCCGGGAGGACGAACCCGCCCGCCGCGGGTTCCGGAAGCGTGGTGGTAGCGCGTAGGGGATTCGAACCCCTGATCTCCGCCTTGAAAGGGCGGCGTCCTGGGCCTCTAGACGAACGCGCCGCGAAGCAACAGCCTAGCATCCGCCCGCACTTAGCCGCCACTCAACCCCGAGTGGCCAAAGAGGGCCCGCAAGTCCCCCGATTGTTGCCCTTCCGGGCCATCTCCACCCATACCCGCCCGGCCATGCTTTGGGCGTGGCTGCGACGGCGGCCGCACGGACGACGCCGATGCCGGTCACTCCGGCACGTGTTTCAGCATCCCTCGCTGGTTGCGGTCGTCCCCCAGGCAACCACGGCCGGTTTCGTGCTTCCCGGCCTGCCTGGTTCGCCCGGACGGGTTCCCGTCCACCGCGCGGGCGGCCGCCGTCGAGCCCTTATTCGCGCCTGCAAATGCAGCCCGCGGTGCCGGCGGAAAGCCGCTATAGCCCCTGGTTGAAGTCGGCGAACGAGAAGTAGTCGTTCAGGCCAGTCAGCCGCCCCGAAATCAGCAGGACGCCCACCGCGATGAGCATTACGCCGCTCAGCACTTCGATGACCGGTGTGTAGGGCTGGATGCGCTTCATGAAGCGGTTAACATCGGAAATGGCGAGCCCGGCGATGAGGAACGGGATGCTGAGCCCAAGCGCGTACCAGACCAGGAGGAACGTCCCGCGGGCGGCGCCCCCAGAGTCCGCCGCGAGGGTCAGGATGCTCCCGAGGATCGGTCCCACGCAGGGCGTCCAGCCCAGCCCGAACGCGCCGCCCACGAACGCCGACCGGAGGTAACCCACGGGCCGGTTCGTGGCCACGCGCACTTCGAAGGTTCGAGCGAACAGGTGCAACTGGAGATAGCCGGCAAACCGAAGCCAGACCGCGACCATCACGAATGCCAGCAACGCGAGCCGGATGTTATCGCCCTTGATGCCGCCGACCTGGGCGAGGAAGAAGAAGACTGCAGTCAGCGCGAGCAGTAACAGACCCGAGCGGAGTGGATCGCTGCGGCCTCGCGGCGGGACGACAAGGACCCCCATCAGGACCAGGATGGCCCCGGCGATGTCGCCGAGTTCGCGCTTGCTATCGACGAGGAAGTAGGAGCCGAGCAGGCCAGCGACGGCGCCGAGGGCGATGAAAACGATGGAGAGGCCCGTGACAAACGCGACGGCGTGGGTAAAGGTCACGCGCCGGTCGGCGGTGAAGTTCCCGTTCTGGATGCTCGAGCCGGAGATCTGGGCAATGAAGATGGGCACCATCGGCAGGACACAGGGCGAGATGAACGAAAGCACGCCTGCAGAGAAGGCGAGGAAGGGCCCGGCTGGCCCCTCGAGGTTGAAGCTCGAACTCGTGAACGGGCCGACGGCGAAAGCGGCGACCGGAATCAGCGCGAGGACCGCGAAGATGAGGTAGAGCGTGCGGCGCGAGCCCACGGGCCGGCCGGCGGCTCGATGCGTAGCCATCAGTTCGAATGGTACCCGGTGAGTCGTCCACGTTCAGTGACGAAAGTAATCATCGGAACGGGTTTTCATCGGGGTCGCGCGATGGTTCCGGTTCGCTGTCGAAGCCGAGAAGCCGGAGGCGCGCCGCATCGTAACGTTCCTTCGCCCGTGCCTCCCGGTTGAGGAGTCCCTTCAACTGGTCAGGCTTCGGCCTCTCATCGCCAAGAAACACTCGGTGGAGGTGATCGAGTTGCCGGGACCAGGCCTCCCAGGCCTCCCGGTAAAGCTGCGCGGTTGATTCATCGGCAAGCGCCATGCCACCCTCCTACCGAGGTGCGAACTGCTCGTGATGGTACGCAATCCGTCGCCCGCCAGACAGCGAAAGAGCAGGCCGGCTGGCCTGCTCATGTTGGTGGTGCTGGTAGCGCATAGGGGATTCGAACCCCTGATCTCCGCCTTGAGAGGGCGGTGTCCTAGGCCACTAGACGAATGCGCCGTATCTATCAGAATAGCCAGATTCGGGCTCACCGGGCAAGGAGCAGCGGCCCGCGGACGGGAAGCGACGCTGCTCCTCCTCTGCGCAGTTCTCGCGCTGTCCGTGGCCTGCTCGAGCGGCGGAGACACACAGGCATCCGGCGGGCCATTACCGCCGGACCTCCAGGCCGTCCTCGAACAGGTGGCGGCTCTCCGAGGCCTGCCGGCGCCGGATGGTGTCCGGGCCGCCGCGATCACCCGCGAAGAGATCCCGGAGGCGCTCAAGGCAACCCTCACCGGGACTGACCGCACCGCCTTCGCCCACCTGACTACGCTCTACCGGCTGCTCGGCCACCTCGGGCCGAACGAGACGTACGAGGACGCCTATTTCGGGTTCGCCGGGAACAACCTCATCGGCTTCTACGCCCCTTCACAGCGAACGCTCTACATCGTCACCGTCGACGGCAAGACCGTTGACTTCGCTTCACTCGGCACGCTGGAACGGTCGACCATCGCCCACGAGCTTACCCACGCGCTGCAGGACGGCAGCTTCGACGTTCAGAAGCTGTTCGCGGGCGCGGCGGACGACCTCGACTGGAGCCTCGCCCTTAACTCGGTGCTCGAAGGCGACGCGGTGAACGTTGAAGGACTCTGGACCCGCGACCACGCCGTCGAGCCCGGCGGGCAGCGCGCCAGCTCGGGAGGCAGCATGCTGCCGGGGCCTGGCAGCGCCTCCGACCGGGGTGCGGCTGCACCACAACTGGCATCGGCGCCGGCTTCGGTCGAACGCGAGTTCCGCTTCCCGTACACGACGGGCGTCGAATGGGTGAGCATTGTCCGCAGCCGGTCCGGCAATCAGCCCATCGACGCCGCACTTGGGGGCAGGCGGCTGACCACCGCCGAGGTCATCCATCCCGACCTCTTCGAATCTGGCTTCGAACCTCAGCAGGTGAGCCTGCCGGACATTTCCGGGCGGCTCGGAAGCGGGTGGAAACACGAATCGGGCGGCGCATTCGGCGAGTTCCAGCTTCGAAACTACCTGCAGCTGCGCCTTACCGCGCTCCCGGCCACGCAGGCTGCGGCTGGCTGGTTCGGCGACCGTTATGACGTCTACACGAACGGCGCCGAAGCAGTCGCCGCATTCCGAATCCGCTTCTCCTCTGCGAACGATGCGGTCGAGTTCAGGGCGGCGCAGGTTGACTTCTTTGCCGCAGCGAACGCCGTTGTTACCAACGGCACTGCCGTGACCGCAGTGTTCCCCGGCGGCCAAACGACCGTTCGCGCAGATACTGCCGGCCCGGATGTGCTCTTCGTGATTGGCTCGTCCCGGGCCGCCGCGGAGGCCGCACTCTCCGCCCTGTCCGAACGGTAGCTCAAACTGGCCGGCAGACCTCGCAGGGCGTGAAGCCGGCCCGCGCGGCGTCCTCCGGGCTGCTGAACCCAGCCAGGTTCGCCGGATCGCTTTCTTCGATACCGGTGCAGGCCGGGAGGCAGAACTCCATGCAGTCCAGTTGTCCGAGGATCTTCGGCGCGTGCTGGATCCAGGCCAGCCGCCGCTCAGTCACGCCTTCCATTTCGAGCACGCTCAGTTTCACGCCGGTCCCGCCGGCCGAATAGTTACCAGGACTCCAGTCGGCGTGAACCACCCGGTGGCAGGGTACGATGAACGGAACCGGGTTCTTCGCGAGGGTTGTCCCAGTCGCGCGAACCGCGCCGGCGTTGCCCGCTTCACGCGCCACCCACGAGTACGGCCGAACAGCGCCGTGCGGAATGCGCGAGGTCGCACGGAGGACGGCCTGCTGGAACGCCGTCAGAGTCCCGAGGAAGGCAATATCGGCGCCGCGCGCATCGCCCGCGAGGACCCGTTCTGCCGCGGTTCGCATTCGGGGCGATTCGCCGTGCTGCGGCGCGAACCCGAGTTCGCCCTCGGCGCGCTGCTCGTACCGCTCCATGTCGTTGTCCACGAGGTGAACCAACTGCTCGTCGTGCACGATGCGGATCGTCCCGACCGGCAGGTCGAGGTCGAACCACCAGAGGTTACCCGTCGCTCGCGCCTGCCGGCCCCGCAGTTCGCCACGCAGCCGTTCCACGAACCCGGGCGCAGCTTCGGAGCGTAGTCCCAGGACAATCTCCCCCGGCAGGTCCGGAAGGTGCTCAGGATTCTCAGCCATCGTGCTCATACCCTGCCTCCACGAGGATTTCCCGCAACCGGTTGACCGCCCGGTACGTCAGTTGCTTAACCGCTGCTTCGGACTTGCCCATCTCGTCGGCCACCTGGCGAACGCTCCACTCGTGGCCGAAGCGGAGCACCACAACACGGCGCTGCACGTCAGGGAGCCGCCGGACGGCAGTGCGGACCACGACCTGGCGCTCCTCGCGCTCGATGGCGAAGGTCACCGGTGTCTCGACCGCTTCGTCGTGGTCCAGTAGTGGAACCTCGCGGCCACGCCGGCGGCCCCTGTCCCGCGCAAGGTTCCGGACGATGGTGAACAGCCACGCTTCGAACGGCTTGCCGCGATGTTCGTAGCGGTGCAGGTTCGCCAGTGCGCGGCGGTAGCACTCGGAGGTCAGGTCTTCGGCGCCGGTATGGTTCCCCGCAAGCGAGTAGGCGAACCGATACACCGCCGGCTGCGTGCGGTCGTAGAGGAGTGCGAACGCATCCGGCGACGTGCGCGATGCGGCGATGAGGGCCGCTTCATCCATACACTCCAAGCCTAACGGCCCGGACGGCCATTGGTAACGCGTCGCACAAGGGGTATCCTTCGCGGCCTAACCTGAGGAGGAGCGCTCCGTGGCAAAGTCAACTTCGTCACCCGCCAACATCGCATCCCGCTACCCCAAGACCGTGAAGCTGGGGGACGCCGCGTTCGAACTGCGCCTCATGGGCCGCGCTGACGCGAACTCCATGGTCGCTTTCGCCCGTGCACTCCCGCCGGATGACCTTCTCTTCCTGCGAAGGAATATCACCGACGCGGCCGCCGTCGAAGGGTGGATAGACAACATCGAGTCAGGCGCCGCCGTCGTGGTTCTCGCCTTTGCGGCAGACGGCAGCCTGGCCGGTTACGCCTCGATGAACCTGAACTTCGCGAACTGGATGCGCCACCTCGGTGAGATCCGGCTGCTCACCGGTACTGCTTACCGGGGCGTTGGCCTTGGCCGAATGCTGGCAGACGAAATCTACGCCGTCTCGCGCTCGCTCGGCCTACGCAAGCTCAGCGCACAGATGACCCTCGACCAGGCGGGCGCCCGCGCAACCTTCGAACGCCTCGGCTTCCGCCCAGAAGCGCTCCTCACCGACTGGGTGATGGACGCGAAAGGCCGCACAAGGGACCTCCTGGTGATGGCCTATGACCTCGAAGGACTCACCGACACAGTTGATTTGTGATTTTGGATTGTGGATTTCGGATTGTGGATTGAAGCCCACGGAGCCCCGTGAACGCGGAGCGAGGTACTGCTCGCTTCACTGAGCGGAACCGATGCACCACGAACCAATCCCCAATCCGAAATCCAAAATCCACAATCCAAAATCCTCAGGCCGTCGCCATCGATGCTGCCTTCAGGCCCTCGAAGGCCGCTTCCACGTGGCGGGCGATGACGCCGACGTCCGGGACGAGTTCCGGGTCGGCGACGAGGCCCCAGTAGAGGACGCCGTTGTAGCTGGTCAGGCAGACGTTCATTCCGAGTCCCATGCTCAGCGGGACCAGCGGGTAGTGCGCTTCTACCTTCCGGCCGGCGAGGTAGAGCGGGATCTGCGGTCCGGGGACGTTCGTACAGATGAGGTTCAGCAGCGGCTGGTTGTTCGGGACGAAGTTGGCGGCAAGCGCCTGGAGGTAAGCCGGGACCTGCTCGGTGAGCTTCGACATGACAACGAAACCACCCGCCTGGTTCGCCCCTTTCAGGCGGTCCATCCCCGCGATGACCGCCTGGTGGCGCTCCGCATGGTCTTCGATTCCCACGGGCAGCGGCGCGATGAGCATGGAGACCTGGTTGCCGAGGGCCGACTTGTCGCTTTCGCTGCGAACGTTCACCGGCACCATTGCGCGCAGTTCGACGCCGCGTGTTTCCTGTCCGAGTCCTCGCAGGAACGCGCCGAGCCCGCCGGAAAGCGCCGTCAGCACTACGTCATTGATGGTGCCGCCAAGTGCGCCGCGTACGCCTCGAATTTCGCCGAACGGCATGGCGACGTAGGCATAGTTGCGCTTCGGCCCGACCGGGCGGTTGAAGGGTGTCGCCGGGGCGGGCTGCATGAACTGTGGAGCGGCCGTGGTCAGTGCCCCGAGGATGGCTTTCCAGTCGTTCGCCTGCTGCTGGGGGTCGAGTGACCAGCGCAGCGCCTCAGCGAGGCGGCCAGCCGAGTCCTCGGCAGCGTCGCGCCAGGCAGCCCGCGACCGTTCCAGCGCCGAGGGTTCCGGGTCAGGCGTGAACGGGTGCTCCGGGTCAGGGTCTACGTCGCGCTGAAGGTCGCAGACGGCGGTCAGGAGTTCGATCCCTGAAACGCCGTCGACCATGCAGTGGTGGACCAGTGAGGTGACGCTGCTGCCGCCTCCGGGGAGGCCCTGCATCAGGATCATCTTCCAGAGCGGACGGTCTCGCGGGAGCATCTGGGCATGCAGTTGGGCGATGGCATCGAGGAAGTCCGCCTCGGTCGCGCCCGCGGGCAGCGTCACCTCTTCAATGTGGCGGCCAACGTCGAATCGCGGGTCGTGCTCCCAGCGCGGGTGGGCCAGGTTGAGCGAATCGAACGCCGCAAGCTCGCGGTAGCGCGGGATTCGGTTCAGCCGTGAGGCGATGTGCGAAACCAGCGTCTCGCGGTCGAGCGGCTCATCGAGGACAAGCGTCGAACCGATATGGAGCGGGAGCGATGGCTTCTCAAAATAGAGAAAACTCGCGTCCATGGACGTCATCCGGGGCCGAAGGCTGGTGGCAGGCATAGAGGTTCTCCCGCGGGTCTTTCAGGATCCCCGCTCTCGCGCTTAGCATAGAACGTGTCGATGATTTGCATAGTGGTACAGGCGAATCTGCCCGGTTCGGGCCTCGCTGGCGAAAGTTGCGAGTTACCACGGCCGCCTGTAGCGTTCTGCCGGGTAAGGTCACCTGAACTTACCGGGCGGAAAGAAGGGGGAGTCACATGAGTACCGCCCAGTATTCATATGCGACGGCTGCAGCCGACCCATTCGCCGAGGATCCGTCGCTCCAGGTCTCGATGACACCGATCTGGCGCGAGAGCATGTTCCCGCTCGACTGGGTGTCGCTGCGGTCCTCCCCGGTCTACTACGGGTGCGGCATTCCCCGCGGCGGAGGCGAACCCGTCGTGGTGGTCCCCGGCTTCCTCGCCAGCGACGTCTCCCTCACCGAGCTCTACTGGTGGCTCAGCCGCATCGGTTACAAGCCATATTTCTCGAACATTGGCCGCAACGCCGACTGCCCCGACCACATCGCCGGGCTCCTGCTCGAAACCATCAAGCGCGCCCACCGCGAGACCGGCCAGCGCGTCCGCGTGGTTGGCCATAGCCTCGGCGGCATGCTCGGCCGCAGCGTGGCCCTGGACTATCCGGAGCACGTCAGCCTCGTCATCTCCATGGGTTCGCCCTTCCGCGACGTTGTGAAGGCCCACCCGGTCCTGATCGCCGCTGCCTCAGCCCTTCGCGGGGTGCATGGCCGGGCGGTGGCCAGGAACGTGAAGCCCTCATGCTTCAGCGGCCACTGCACCTGCGCTTTCGTCAAGAATATGCTCGCGCCCGAAGAGTACGAGGTGGCCCACTACGCCATCTATTCGAAGAACGACGGCGTGGTCGAATGGGAAAACTGCATCGAAGATGACCCCTCGCTCAACGACGAGGTGAACTGCACCCACATCGGCATGGCCTTCCATCCCGGTGTCTACCGGGTGCTGGCCCAGCGGCTGCGGCAGGCAGGCGTCGAGCACCACGCGGCTCCGGCATAACGCCGAACTACGAGGACAACCGCGTCAGCTCCACGCTCGGGACAGACTGTGCCGGCGACCAATTTCGGTCCGGCACAGTCTGTCCCGACTTCGAACATCAGCGCCGTCCTTGACTGCTATCCCGGAAGAGAATGGCCGGCGAAGCACATGTCCGCGAATTCTTATCATCAGAAAACAGTGCTAACGATGCTTTCCGTTCGCCACGACTGCTGCGGTTACAGACGCGCAAAAATGCCCGGCCAGTGGACCGGGCATTTCATGCGATCCGGGGCTGAGCACCCCGGCTTCAGGCGTTTGGCGACAGCCTAGACGGCGGCCTTTTCCTTCTTGGCCGGCTTTGCGGCAGCGGGCTGCATGGCTTCGAAGCCCTTCTTCACCATGTCGACCATGGGGTTGGCGGTGGCCCAGCCACGGGCGACTTCGACGGCGGCCTTGGCGGTGTCCTGGTTCGCCTTCACGAGCTTCTCAACGGTCTCGCGGGCTTCGCCGCTGGCGCCGAGAGCTTCCTGGTAGGCAGTCTGGGTGAAGGCGAGGGCGCGGCCCTGGGCGGCGGTCGTCGCTTCGAGGACGGCCGTGTAGAACTGGCCGAGGTCGCTCGGTTCGCCGGCAAGCTTGCGGCCGAGTTCGAGAGCTTCACGCTGGCCCTTGGCCACGTCAGTGGCGAACTGCTTGCTCACCTTGATGCCGCGTTCGTTGGCCTTGGCGACTGCTTCGACGAGGACGTCGTAGCTCGCGATCAGGCTGTCGTAGTACTTCTGGACGTAGGTGTTCGATGCCATCGGTTTGGGGTTCCTCTACTTTGGGTTGAGCGCCCTGGGGCACTCCAGCTAGATGCAAAGTACACATAGCTGCACGACTTGTCAACACTTTGCTGCTAGCTGCATAATGCATGTACCTCAGGAAGGATCCGGACCGTTGCCCGAAAACACCCCCGAACTGAAGCCCCGCCTGCACGGCGAGATGCTTTCCACGAGCCTGCTCGCCTTCCTCAAAGGCTGGAACGCCTACGGCTACCAGCTCGCGCAGAAGCTCTCCGCGGCCGGCCTGCCCGAATCCGACAGCGGGACCGTCTACCGCACCCTGCGCCAGCTGGAGAAGTCGGGAATGGTCTCTTCGTTCTGGGATACCTCCGAGAGCGGGCCCGCGCGCCGCATGTACTCGCTCACGCGCGCCGGCGAACTGTTCCTCTCCGGCTGGATCGATGTTCTCCAGAACTACCAGAAGATCCTGCACAACGCCCTCGAAAGCTTCATCCCACCGGAAGGTGACTCCGCAGACACCGAAGACGCCGCAAGCTAGACTACGCGACTAATCCGCCGAGGAGGCGCACCCGAACATGGCAAACGAAGTGAATATGGACCCACTCGCCCTCTGGCGTGACTGGGTGGCGAACTCCGAACGGCAGTGGAACTCCTTCCTCAATAACGCGATGGCCACCGACGAGTTCAGCCAGACCATGGGCCGCATGATGGACGTCTACCTGAACGTCCAGAAGCAGATGAACGAAGTCATGGGCCGCTATCTCCAACTCATCAACGTTCCCACCCGGAACGACATCCTGGCCGTCGGTGAGCGGCTTTCCCAGATCGAAGAGCGCCTGATCTCCATCGAAGACGGCGTGAAGGCCGCCGGGCGAGCCGCTGCCACCGCAGCTGCGCCAACCAACGGCGCCGCCCCTGCCGCCCGTCCCGCGCGCACGCGCAAGCCGGCCAAGTCTTAATCCGCCCTTCATCCGCCGTTGACGAGGGCGTAACGGCGGCGGTTCATGATGTTCGCGGGCAGGGCGCAGCGTAGACTTCGCGTCTGGCCTGCTACGCGCCTTACCCCTGAAGGAGGTTCGAATGACTGCCCCAGCACCCGAGATCACCGTCGAACAACGCGTCCGCCAGGCGATCGATCGGACCATCCAGCGCAGCATCAAAGGGTTGGAGTACATCTCCACCGGAGACCCGGCCGTTGGCCTCACCCCGAAGGACACCCTCTTCCAGAAGGGCACCCTCAAGCTCTATCACTACCGCGCCCAGACTGACGACGTGTATCGCGTGCCAGTCATGCTCGTTATGTCGCTCGTCAGCAAGCCATACATTCTCGATCTGACACCCGGGCAGAGCCTTGTCGAGTTCCTCGTCCAGAAGGGCTTCGACGTCTACATGATCGACTGGGGCGTTCCCCGGCCCGAGGACTCGCGCCTCCGCCTCGAGGACTACGTCCTCGACTTTATCCCGGACTGCGCCGAGCGCGTGCTCAAAGACAGCGGGGAGGACGAGCTTTCGATCGTCGGCTACTGCATGGGCGGCCAACTGGCCACGATGTACGCTTCGCTCCACCCGGACGGCCCGATGAAGAACCTCGCCTGCTTCACCACGCCGGTCGATGCAAACGGCATGGTCCTCTTCCGCCAGTGGACAGACCGGCGCTATTTCGACGTGGACCGGGTGGTCGATACCCTCGGCAACGTTCCGCCGGAACTGCTCTACGCCTCGTTCGATATGTTGAAGCCGGCCGCCAGGGTCGCCAAGAACATCCAACTCTGGGACAACCTCTGGAACGACGAGTTCGTAAAGTCGTACCGGATGTTCGACCGCTGGGCTGCCGACCAGATCCCCTTCCCGGGCGAGACCTTCCGCCAGGTCACAAAGGACATGATGTGGGACAACAAGTTCGTGAAGAACGAGATGGAGATCGGCGGCAAGCGAGTCGACCTCGGCAACATCAAGAAGCCGTTCCTGCACGTCGTCGCTGAGCACGACCACATCGTGCCTTACGAGGCAGCGAAGCCACTCGTGCCGATGGTTGGCAGCGAAGACAAGAAGGAAGTAATGCTGAAGGGCGGGCACGTCAGCCTGGTGGCTGGCGGCAACGCCATCTTCCGCCTATGGCCACAACTCGAATCCTGGCTTGGAGAGCGTTCCGTATGACCAACGCACGCACGTATCCGGTGAACTACAAGGCTGGCAGCAAGGACGTCACTATCCGGTTGATGACCGCCGCCGACAAGGCGGGCATCCTCGATTTCGCCCGCTCGCTGCCGGAGCACGACCTCCTCTTCCTGCGGCGGGACATCACCCAGGAAGACGCCGTCGACGACTGGATCAAAGAGATGAATTCGGGCGAGATCATCACTATCCTGGCCGACTGCGCGGGCAAGATCGTCGGGTATGCGACCATCCACAAGAGCCTGTTGCGCTGGACCGAGCACGTCGCTGAACTGCGGGTGACCGTCGCCGAATCGATGCGCGGCGCCGGGCTCGGCCGGGTGCTCACCCAGGAGGCCTTCGCGACCGCCCTCGCCGGCGGCATCGACAAGATGGTCGCGCAGATGACCCTCGACCAGAAAGGCGCCATCGCCACCTTCGAGGGCCTTGGCTTCCGGCCGGAAGCGCTCCTCCGCGACCATGTGAAGGACCGCGACGGCAACAAGCACGACCTGCTCATGCTCAGCCACGAAGTCGCGAAGTTCGAAGCCCAGCGCGCGGCGTACGGGGTGAACCAGGCTTTCGAGTAGGCCTCAGTCCTCACCAGGCATCCAGCGCACCTCGATGTCGCGTACGCGCGCGAGTTCAGCCAGGTACTGCGCTCGAGGTATCTCCACTGCGCCCATCCGTTCGGTGTGGTCGGTCAGCACCTGCACGTCGAGCAGTTCGACGCCAATCGCGTTTGCGTGCTGCACCAGTGCGGCCATCGCTGCCTTCGAAGCATCGCTCTGGCGGTGGAACATCGATTCGGCGCCGAACATCGCGCCGACGGCGACTCCGTAAAGGCCGCCAGCCAGCCGTCCGTCTTCGGACCACGCCTCGACGCTATGCGCCCAGCCAAGGCGATGAAGCTTGCCGTAGCTTTCCACGAGCGCATCCGTAATCCACGTGCCCCCGGCTCGGCCTGCCGCGCACGAACGGATGACCCGCCCGAAAGCGGCATCGACCGTCAGGCGGAACCTGCCGCTCCGGAGCGTGCGGCCCAGGCGCTGCGAAATGCGCAGCCCGTCCAGCGGGATGATGGCGCGAGGGTCAGGTGAGAACCAGGCGTACTCCGCCTCCGGGTGAGGCCAGGGAAAGATGCCACCGCGATACGCCGCGACAATGGTTGCCGGCGCAAAATCGGCGCCGAAGCCGATGAATCCGCCTGGGCCGGCTTCGGCCGCATCGGGGAAGAGCCAGGGGCTGGCCGGCAGCGCCCGCCGCGGCCACGATGTCCTGACGTCGATCTCCAGCTCCACGGGGCGACCATGCGAATCCACGAGCACGGGCTGCATGGCAGAATGGTGCCGTCTGAGTCGTGTTCGAAGCAATGTCACCCGCAGCCACCATCTCGCGCGCTGAGGCCGCCGCGTGAAGCGCACAGCCTCAGCTCGGCCCCTCGCCCGCCGGCGCGTCGACCGGCTGCGCGCGCTGCGCGGTGACCCGGCATTGCTCCACGCATTTGCGATGGAAGTGCTCGCCGACGAAGCGAACCCGGACATCGTCAGGCTCGCGCTCGATGCACTCGGAGAGCACGTGAGCGCGGCCGACGGCGAGGTTCTCCGCGGGGTCTATGCCTACTTCGATGCGGGCCGTGGCAAGAAGGACCCCGGCGGCAGCGCACGCACGGCAGTCCTGCAGGCGCTCTGGCATCTCCGGAGTTCCGCCGACATCGACCTTGCGCTGAAGGCGCGGTCCACGTTCGAACCGGGCATGCAGAGCGACGGCGAAATGATCCGGGCGGCGGGACTCGCGTTGCTGGCGGTGCTCGACCCGCCACGGGCGGCGACCGAGGCCGTCATCATCCTCGGCAGCGAACGGGCCAACCCGATGAACGGCGAACCCGCGGCCACCGCCGCACGCGTTCTCGCTGCCACCGGCGAATCGAACGCGCTCCTGCTCTACGTCCTCAGCGGCGCGGCGCCGACCGCCGAGGTCACGGCCGCAGCCCTGAAGGGGCTCAGCGGGCTGGACCCGGAGGTTCTGCAACGGGTACTGGACGGGCTGTCCCGTTCGGAAGATGAGGCCGTGCTCATGGCGGTGTGCGATGCCGTGCTCGAACTGCCGCCGGGAGATGGCCCGGGCGCCATCCTCCGCCGCCTGCTCGACACCGCTCCGCGGGGCGACCTCTACGCATTCATCGCCTCAGCCATCGTAGCCAGCCGCAAAGAAGCGTTCATCGACGTGCTGGTCGAATCGCTCCCCGGTGAAACCTCTCGCAAGCGCCTTGCAGCCGCGCGCGAAGCCCTCGAACTCGCTCCGCCGGCTTCGGCGGTAGAGGCTGCCCTGAAGGAGCTCGATGCGCGTCTGAAGACCGGGTGACGGATTCGGCTATTCGGCGAGGACGAGGCCGGATTCTGCGGTGCGATAGGTTCGTGCACAGGCAGGACAGCTGAGGTCGGCGTTCAGCGGGCGCGCGCAGACGCACACCCAGCCACGAGGCCGAGCGGGGTTGCCGGCCACGATGGCGTGGTCTGGGACATCCTTCGTAACCACCGAACCCGCCGCGACCAGCGCCCACCGGCCGATGGTCAGGCCGGGAAGGATGACCGACCGCGACCCGATGGCCGCGCCGAACTTCACCACCGAACCTTCGAGGTCCCAGTCGCTCGCGGCCTTCAGCGAGCCGTCGGGGTTGATGGCCCGAGGGTAGCGATCGTTCGTGAAGACAACCTCGGGACCGACGAACACGCCGTCCTCAAGCCGGTTGCCTTCGTATACGCAGGAGTAGTTCTGGACCTTGCAGTTGCGGCCGAGCGAGACGTCCGCGCCGATGTACACGCCCTTCCCGACGATGCAGCCCTCGCCGATGGACGCGCGCTCACGAACCTGCGCCTGGTGCCAGATGCTGGCGCCGGCGCCGATGGTCGCCTGGTCGCTGACCTCCGCGGTCGGATGGATACGGACGCTCATGCGCCGCCCGGCCGGACGGTCGCCGGGGCGTCTTCCGGGTCGTTCGAATACTTGCGGGCGACGAGATGGATGCGTCGCTTCAATTCATCGGCATCTCCGCGGACAACCGCCTCCACTTCACCGATGAGGCGGCGGATCTCCGCTTCCGTGACTTCGGCGGAGGCGGTGAGGCGCATGACCTTCGGGTGCTCGGTGCTCTGCATCTGCTCGAAATCGGCGACGAGTTCCTCACGCAGTTTTTCGCCGGGCCGCGGGCCGGTGAAGACAACCTCGATGTCCTCGTTCGGGCGCAAACCGCGCAGGCGGATCATGCGCTCGGCGAGTTCGAGCATGTTGATCTCCTGGCCCATGTCGAGCATGTAGATGCTCCCGCTGCCGCCGAACGTGCCGGCCTGGATCACGAGGCTCACGGCCTCGGGGATGCTGATGAAGTAACGCATCATGTCCGGGTGGGTGATGGTGACCGGGCCGCCGCGCTCAATCTGGCGCATGAAGGTGAGCGGCGCCGACCCACGACTGCCCATCACGTTGCCGAAGCGGACCGCGACGAACTTCGTATGCTCGCTCTCCCGCGCCAGCGCAAGCACCAGCAGTTCGGCGATGCGCTTGGTCGCGCCCATGACGCTCGTGGGCCGCACCGCCTTGTCGGTGGAGATGAGGACGAAGGTCCCCGTTTCGAACGTGCGCGCGGCGGATGCGACGTTGAGGGTACCAATCACGTTCGCCCGGAAGGCCTCGTCCGGGTTGGCTTCGAGCATCGGCACGTGCTTGTAGGCGGCCGCATGGAAGACCAGGTTCGGCCGCACGTGGTTGAAGATGTCGTGCAGCTTCCGTTCGTCGACAACGCTGGCCGGCCAGAGCTTGATGATGGTCTGGGGTGACACGCCGTTCAGTTCGGCAGCGAGGTCGAACAGGCCGCTCTCGTTGTTGTCGAGGAGATGGAGTTCGAGCGGCTGGAACGTGGCGACCTGGCGGCAGAGTTCGGAGCCGATCGAGCCAGCGGCGCCGGTGACGAGGACCACGCGGTCCTTCACTGACTGGCTGCAGGCCACGTAGTCGACCTGCACCGGTTCGCGGCCGAGCAGGTCGTCCAGGGTGATCTCTCGGAGGGCGTCGTTGGTGCTGCCGCTGGAGATCCATCGTTCGACCCCCGGCACGATACGCACGGGCACGGCGGCCGACTGGCAGGTCGCAACAATGGAGCGGATTGTCGGTCCCGGGGCGCGTGGAATGGCGATGGCAACGGCATCGACGCTGTGAGCGCGAATCTGGCTGGCGAGGCCGGTCACCGGCCCGAAGACGCGCAGACCGTGCATTCGCCGGTTCTGCTTCCGCGGGTCATCGTCGAGGTAGCCAATCGGCTGGTAGTTCAGGCCGGGGCTGTTCTGGAGTTCCCGGGCGAGGGCCTGGCCCGTATGCCCCGCGCCGATGATGAGCAGGCGCTGCGAAGCAACGGCCACACGCGGCAGGCGCAGGAGCAGTCGCGACCGCATCTTCACGAAGGCCATCCCCGGGAAGACCAGCTCGCCGGCGATGAGGATGACGGACAGCGGCAGGTCCCGGTCCTTCACCCAGAAATTCACGCCGAAGATCAGGAGCGTCGCCAGCAATACCGGGCGAAAGAGCGCGAGGATGTCGCCAAGGCTCCCGTAGGCCCACACCGTGCGGTAAACCCCGAAGAGGTAGTTCGCGCCAACGTAGACCAGCGCGATGAGCGGGAAGACCTTGAGCACGAAGTCGAGATTCTGGCGCGGCACCTCCGCGTCGAAGCGGAGAAGGAGGGCGGCGGCGTAGGCCATCGCGAGGACAAAGACGTCCAGCACCATCGCGCCGAGGGCGCGAGCGTTGTCACTGTTCAGACCGAGATAGCGGGTACGGCGGGGTTCCGTTTCGTTCATCGCGCCCCACTTCCGTGAGCGACCGAGAGGACGGTCTTGAACAGGATGTGGATGTCTCCCAATAACGAATGGTGATCCACGTACTGAAGATCGTAGGAAGCGGTTTCTTCGTAGGTCAAATCTGAGCGGCCGTTGACCTGGGCCAGGCCGGCGATGCCCGGCAGCACATCGTGGCGCCGGTGATAGGCCTCAGGGTACTGGGCGACGATCTCCGGGATTTCCGGCCGTGGCCCCACGAGTGACATCTCCCCACGAAGGACGTTGAGGAGGTTCGGCAGTTCGTCGATGGACGTCTTGCGGGCGATGGCGCCGAGCCGGGTGATCCGCGGATTCGGGGTTTCCGGGGGCGCGAACACAAACGTCGAGAAGTCACCGACCGGGTAGTGGTCCTCTTCGCCGGGCCGCGCGTGGCGCATCGTTCGCAGCTTCCACATGCGGAAGGTTCGGCCATGGAGTCCAACACGCTCCTGGATGAAGAACGGATTGCCGCGCAATTCGATGGCCAGGGCCACTGCTGAGACGACAAGCACCGGAAGCCAGAGCGGCGCGAAGAAGACAGTCAGCCCCACGTCGAAGACGCGCTTCAGCATCTCGAAAGGGTACGGGCGGCCCAACGTAGGTGCGACGGCCGGCTACCGGAGTGCTGTCTTCACCCCGGCGAAGATGCGCCGCTGACGCTCAACGGAGTGGTACATGTAGGCGATATAGGCGAAACCGGCGGCAGCGAGCGCCGCGGCCAACGGAAGGCCGTCCCGTCCGAGACCTTCCCACACATAGCCGAGTGCAAAGAGCAGGCCTGTGGTGAGGTGCGCGATGGCGGTCAGGGCGTTTGCCGGGGCAAGCTCGAATGGTTCCTCGTGGTGGCGCAGCACGATGCGCGAGGCGTTCAACCAGAGGGGGATGCCAGCCAGCGCGGCGAGGGACATGACCGGCGCCACATCGGCTGCAACGAGGGCGCCAACCGCAACAAACGGCGCAGCGCCGAGCAAAAGGTAGAACTTCGCGGCTCGTTCTCGCCCAAGCCGCACGACCAGGGTCCGCTTGCTGGTTGCAGCATCCGCCCGGAAGTCCGGGAACTCGTTGATAAAGAGGACGAGGGCGATGAGCAGAGCCACTGGGAGAGAAGCGAGGATGGCATCCCACGTCACCTCGCCTGCCTGGACGTAGTAGGCCCCAACCGTCATCAGCACGCCGAAGTTGAGAGCAACCATGACTTCGCCGAGGCCGCGGGTGACCCATGAGATCGGCCGGGCGGTGTAGAACACCCCGGAGAGTAAGCCCGCTGCGCCGAACGCGATGACCCATGGCGAACCGGTGACTGCCAACCCCGTCCCGATGACACCTGCGGCAAGGCAGAGTCCAGCACCGAGGAGAAGCGTTTCGACCGGTGTCATCAGGCCGAGCTGGATGACCCGGCTGCCACCGGAGAACGGGCGGACAAACTCGCGGTTGGCAGCGTCGTTCCCGTTCCGGTGGTCGAAGTAGTCGTTGAGGACATTCGTACCCGCCTGCACCGCGACCGCGGCGATCAGCGTGAAAATGGCCGGCCACCAGGCGATAGCGCCGGAGACATTCCAGGCAATGGCGACCCCGAGGACCACTGGGACAACGCTCGCGAGGAGTGACAGTGTCCGCACGGCCTCCCGCCACGCTCCGATCCGCTTGCGAACCTCAGCGAGGTCGCTGACGGCCCGGGCGTTCTCTTCGAACTCGAGGACAGTGGGTGGCATGCCGGCGACGATTTCGCCAAAGATGCGCATCTTCACTTCAACAGGCGTTATCCGGATGACATCGAGGATGTCGAGCTGCCCCGCGCTCTTCAGGTGGGCAACGATCGGCGACGGCCCTGCAACCATCTCGAGGGCTCTTGTCCGCTCCTCGGCGTCGGTGACCACCGCGGCGCGGCCGGTGACCTCAATCTCGCGCCATCCCGCCTGATCAGTGCGACGGTCGAGCACGAGGAGCGAGATGGACGGGTCGTTCACAATCTGGAGCGTCTTCGGGTCACCCTTCATAGATGCAGCGTAGACACGGAACTCGCCGTCGACCGCGAAGTGCATCATGCGGGAGCGCAGTCTGCTCCCAGCCCGGGTGCTGACGGCCATCTCATCGATGGCGTTGAGGGATTCCAGGATCTCTCCCGGGGTGTGGTTCCCGATGACGACTTTGCCTGCCATGGCAGATCACTCCTCGCTGACGTCCGCGGACCGCGAACGTGTCCGTTATTACACCCCGGCGCGAAGCGGCCGCCGTATCAGGGGGCTTACATGACCGGGACGCTCTCTGGCGAGTCGTCCTGTTCGAGGAGCACAACAGCCGCCGCGGCCATCGCCTCGCCCCGGCCGACCTCGCCGAGGCCTTCAGCGGTCTTCGCCTTCACGCTCACCGCATCAACGGACATGCCCATGACCTCGGCGATGCGTTCGCGGATATGACCGATGTACGGCGCGAGCTTCGGCCGCTCAGCTCGCACCGTGCTGTCGACGTTGACCGGATGCCAGCCGGCATCGCGCGCCAGTTCGAGGGCTTTTCTCAGGAAGTCGGCACTGTCCGCGTGGGCCCAGCGGGGGTCGCTCGGCGGAAAGTAGTGGCCGATGTCCCCAAGTGCAGCGGCGCCCAGGACCGCGTCGGTGATGGCGTGGAGGAGTACATCGGCGTCGCTATGGCCGGCCAGGCCCGGGCCTTCCTCGATGATGACGCCGCCGAGGACCAGCGTCCGCGAGTCATCCACCCGGTGCAGGTCCTCGCCCTGCCCAACGCGTATCGCCATCATTCCTGCTCCCGTTCCGCAAGGATGCGAGCCGCAACGTCGATGTCGATCGGCCGTGTCACCTTCAGGTTCTCCGTCCCGGCATCGACAACCGCGCATTCGAGGCCGAGACGGCTCAGCATCGCAGCATCGTCAGTTTCGTCGTTGTCGCTCATTGCCGCAGCATCGAGCCAGGCCTGGCGGAGCACAACCTGTGGGGTCTGTGCCGCCCATAACCGATGGCGGTCCGGGTGAGCCGTGATACGCCCCGAATCAACCTGCTTGATGGTGTCGGTGACGGGCGTAGCCGCGATAGCGCCGGCCCCGGCGGCAGCTGCCTCCACCACCCGGCGGATGAGCGCCGGGGTCACCATCGGACGTGCGCCGTCGTGTATCGCCACATACCGTTCCCGGCAGGCGCGCAGACCAGCGTCCACGCTGTCGCGCCGCCGCGCGCCACCCGCAACGACGCGTACGTCCGAGCCGGGGCTCCATTTGGCACAGAGGCCGGCGAATTCTCCTTCGCGGCCGGGAGCACAGACGACCACCAGGCGCCCGAGACCGTCGGCGGCGGCGAAGGTAGCCAGCGACCAGGCGAGCACCGGCCGGCCGTGAAGGTCAGCCATCAGCTTGTCGGCGGCCCCAAATCGCGTCGAAGAACCGGCGGCAACGATCACCGCGTCGAACCTCATGGGCGGCAACGTAGCATTCGCCGCCGTTCCGCTGTAGGCGTGCGCCACCACGGGTCTGAACCTGCAGGGTCGCGAATGGCTGGTACTATGGGTATTCGCCCGCACCGGTACCCCGGAAAGGAGGCTTCCATGCCAGCTTCAATCGAAAGCCTGCTCGCCCGCGTCTCGAAGCCAGCGCGCTACTCAGGCGGTGAATGGAACAGCGTGACCAAGCGCTGGGACTCGACCAATGTCCACATCGCCCTCGCCTTCCCCGACGCCTACGACATCGGAATGTCGAACATGGGCATCGGCATCCTCTACGACATCCTTAACAAGATTGACGACGTTGTCTGCGAACGGACGTACGCACCGTGGGAGGACATGGAGGCGGAGATGCGGCGCGAAGGCGTCCCGCTCTGGAGCCTCGAAACACGCTCGCGCATCCGCGACTTCGATGTCTTCGGGTTCACGCTCCAGTACGAGATGACCTACTCGAACGTCCTGAACATGGTCGACCTCGCCGGCATCCCGGTGTGGGCCCATGAGCGAACGGACGAGCACCCGATCGTCATCTGTGGCGGCAGCGGGTCGTTCAACCCGGAGCCGCTCAGCCCGTTTGTCGACGCGTTCTTCCTCGGCGAAGGCGAGGACGCGGTCGTCGAACTGACCGACCTCGTCCGCGCGTGGAAAGCCGAAAAGACGCCGCGCCGCGAACGCCTGCGGCACCTGCTCGGGCGCCCCGGGGTCTACGTTCCTTCGTTCTACGAGCCGCGTTATGACGATTCGGGGCACTTCGCAGGCCTCGAACCGCTCGTCCCGGAAGCGCCCCCGCGCATCACCCGGCGGATCGTAGAGAAGCTGCCGCCGGCGCTTGTAAAGCCGATCGTGCCCTTCCTCCAGACGGTGCACGACCGCGCCGCCGTGGAGATCCAGCGCGGATGCACCCAGGGCTGCCGTTTCTGTCAGGCCGGGATGATCTACCGGCCCACGCGCGAACGTTCGCCGGAGGAAGTGGTCCAGGCAGCCCGCGAACTCATGCAGAACACCGGGTACGACGAGCTCTCGCTGCTCTCGCTCAGCACCACCGACCACAGCCAGATTGTGCCAATGGTGAACCAACTGACATCGACGTTCGACAACCTCAAAGTCGGGATCCCGAGCACGCGCGTCGACAGTTTCTCGGTCGATGTCGCGAATGCAGTGGCGAAGGGGAAGAAGCACACGCTGACCCTCGCTCCGGAAGCGGGAAGCCAGCGCCTGCGCAACGCCATCAACAAGCTGGTGAGCGAGGACGACCTGCTCGGCGCCGCCGAGAACGCATTCGAACGCGGCTGGACCGGCATCAAGATGTACTTCATGGTCGGCCTGCCGACCGAGACGCGCGAAGACGTGGAAGGTATCGTCGAGATGGGGAAGAAGGTGAAGGCGATTGGCCGCAAGCACGTGGGTGGCCGCGCGCGCGTCCGTGTCAGCACCAGCAACCTCGTGCCGAAGCCGCACACGCCCTTCCAGTGGGCCCGCCAGGACACCCACGACGAGCTCCAGCCGAAGCACTTCCTGCTGAAGGACGGCTGCCGCTCGGCTGGCGTCGAGTTCAGTTGGAACAACCCGGCCGACAGCTTCATCGAATGCGTCCTCAGCCGCGGCGACCGGCGCGTGGGCGCCGCACTCTACGAAGCGTGGCGGCGCGGCGCGAAGTTCGATGCATGGGGCGAGTACTTCCGCGCTGAGCACTGGCGCGAAGCTTTCGCGGTAACCGGCATCGACGCCGATTGGATCGCTCACCGCGAATGGGACACGCAGGAAGTTCTGCCCTGGGACCACATCGACTGTGGAGTGGCGAAGAGCTACCTGCGCGGACAGTGGCGAGACGTGCATTCGGTCAAGACGGTCCCGGACTGCCACCACGGCTCCTGCAACGTTTGCGGCATGCAGAACTTCGACGCGCTCCGTGGGGAAGACGGCGTCGCCGACTGCGTTGTGAAGCTCGGCAAGCTGGTCGAATTGAAGCGCGGCGCCCGGAACTACGAGGGCGAAGCGGTAGAGATGGTTTAAGCGGCCAGCAAACTCGTGCGAAAGAAAACGGGCCTCCCTTTCGGGAGGCCCGTTTTGGTTACTGGCTACGACCCTGACTTAGTCGTCATCACCAATGGTGAAGTCGTCCTCGTCTTCGTCGAGCGGCAGCGCGCCGATCTCGTCGTCGTCTTCATCGAGGAGTCCGACGGCGCCGGGACGGCGGTATGCGGACGCCTCGCGTTCGGCGAGCATGCGCTCGAGGTCCTCTTCCTCTTCGAGGAGAAGGGACTCGGGCACGTCGAGTTCGGCGTAGTGCTCGCGCTTCGGCACTTCGATGTCGCTCCGCGCCGGGATCAGCTTGCCAATGATGACGTTCTCCTTGAGGCCAAGGAGCTTGTCGGTCGAACCATCGATGGCGGCGTTCGTGAGGACGCGGGTGGTCTCCTGGAAGGAGGCCGCTGCGAGCCACGAATCCGTGTTCAGCGAAGCCTTGGTCACGCCGAGGAGGACGGGCTGGGCCGTTGCCGGCTCGCCGCCTTCAGCGATGACCTTGTCGTTGAGTTCTTCGAAGGCGCGGCGGTCAGCCAGGTCGCCCGGCAGGAGGCCGGTATCACCCGGGTGGTCCACCTTGACGCGGCGGAGCATCTGCCGCGTGATGACTTCGATGTGCTTGTCGTTGATGTTCACGCCCTGGGCCTTGTAGACCTTCTGGACCTCATCAACCATGTACTTGCGAACCGCGTCGCGGCCCTGGATGTGGAGGATGTGCTGCGGGTTGCGGGCGCCCTCGGTGAGCTGGTCGCCGGCGTACACCATCTGGCCGGTCTCGACGAGCAGGCGGGCTGCTGCCGGGATCGGGTACTCCCGTTCCTCGCGCTCTTCGTACACGACGGAGAGCTTGTTCTTGCCGGAGACGCGAACGATGCCGGAGATACGGGAGGCAACGGACTCGGCGACTTCCGTGCTCTTCTTCGGAGTCGGGCCGACCGCGATGACGTGGCCGGCGACGATACGGTCGCCGTCCTTCACGGTTGCTTCGCCCTTTGCGGGCACTTCGTACTCTTCGACGAGCGTGTCGACGTTGGAGACGCGCACCACGCGGCGCTCGTTCTCCTGGACAACCTCCACCACGCCGTCGGTTTCGCTGATGATCGCTTCGCCCTTGGGAGCGCGCGCTTCGAACAGTTCTTCGACGCGGGGGAGACCGCTCGTGATGTCGGTCTGGCTTGCCACGCCACCGGTGTGGAACGTGCGCATCGTCAGCTGCGTGCCGGGTTCACCGATGGACTGGGCGGCGATGATGCCGACGGCGGTACGCTCCTTGACGAGCTCGCCGCGGGCCAGGTCCCGGCCGTAGCAGAGGCGGCAGAGGCCGCGGACCGCTTCGCAGGACATCGGGGTACGAACGTAGACGCGGGCAACGCGCCGGTCGTCGACTTCCTTGGCAACCTGCTCGCTGATTTCTTCGTCGCGCTCGCAGAGCACTTCGCCGGTCTCTTCATCGACCACCGCCATGGCGGCGTAGCGGCCCATGATGCGGGCGCGAAGCGGTTCAACCGCGTCGCCCTTGGTCTCGCGCTCGATCCAGAGGCCGCTCGTGGTGCCGCAGTCCTCTTCAAGGATGATGACATCCTGGGCGACGTCGATGAGGCGGCGCGTGAGGTAGCCGGAGTCGGCCGTGCGGAGTGCGGTGTCGGCGAGACCCTTGCGGGCGCCGTGGGTGGAGATGAAGTACTCGAGCACCGTGAGACCTTCGCGGAACGAACCGCGAATCGGGAGCTCGATGACCTTCCCGTTCGGGTCGGTCATGAGGCCGCGCATACCGGCCATCTGGCGAATCTGGGTGATGTTACCCTTCGTCCCCGAGCTGGCCATGTAGTACAGCGAACCGTACTCGGGCATGCGGTCCTTGATGGCCTTCTCCACCTGGCTGGTGGTGTCTGCCCAGATGTTGACCGTCTCCTGGTACCGCTCGTCGTCCGTGATGAGGCCCATCTGGTACTGCTCGGTCAACTCGTCGACGCGCTGGTCGGCCTCGTCGAGGAGCCGCTGCTTGTTCGCAGGGACCTGGATCTCGTGGATGGCGATGGTGATACCGCTCCGGGTCGCGTAGTGGAAGCCGGTCGCCTTGATGCGGTCGACGACTTCGCCGGTCTCTTCGCTGCCCATCGTGCGGTAGCACTCAGCGACCACCTTGCGAAGGTTCGGCCGGTCCATGATGACGTTCTGGAAGGCGAAGCCCTCGGGCAGGACTTCGTTGAAGATGATGCGCCCGACCGTGGTCTCGATGAACCGGGGCCGGACGGTCCCGTCTCCGGCCACCGGGGCTTCGTCCACGGCGCTGGCATCGCCGCTCACCGGGAGTTCGGTGCGGACCCGAATCGGGGCGCGAAGGTCGAGCATGCCGAGGTCAAACGTGAGCTTGGCCTCTTCGAAGGAGCCGAAAACGCCTTCATCCGGGCGGCCGCCGCCGACCTGGCGATAAGCGCCCTTCGCCTTCACATCGATGTCAGTCATGTAGTAGCAGCCGAGCACCATATCGAGCGACGGCGCGACGATCGGGTCGCCGCTGGCCGGCGAGAGCAGGTTCCGGCTGGACAGCAGGATCTGCTTGGCCTCGGCGACAGCCTCGCGGCTGAGCGGCACGTGGACGGCCATCTGGTCGCCGTCGAAGTCGGCGTTGAACGCCGAGCAGACGAGCGGGTGCAGCTGGATGGCCGAACCCTCGATGAGCACGGGCTGGAATGCCTGGATGCCGAGGCGGTGGAGCGTGGGGGCGCGGTTGAGGAGCACCGGGCGGTCGCGAATGACCTCGTCGAGCACGTCCCAGACCTCGGGCCGGGCCCGTTCGACGATGCGCTTGGCGCTCTTGATGTTATGCGCGAGGCCCTTCGCCACCAGCGAGTGCATCACAAACGGCTTGAACAGTTCGAGCGCCATGCGCTTCGGCAGGCCGCACTGGTGCAGCTTCAGTTCCGGACCGACCACGATCACGGAGCGGCCGGAATAGTCGACGCGCTTGCCGAGCAGGTTC